>CAZAFH010000126.1:0-21991 GCA_964484265.1 uncultured Singulisphaera sp. | reverse complement strand
CGTACGTCGGATACTGTCGCATCAGTGCGAATTTTCAATAGTATTCATCAGCCCACCGAGTGGCTATACCCTTTTCTTTGATCCGGAGAACCACGAGCAAATTCACATTATTACAATAGATTTCGCTCCGGTGAAGACGGTTCATTGCAATGCTTTCAAGTTTCTCAAAAAAACACTGATGGGGAAGCGAAATCACGAGTTAGCACAACTTGATCCATCAGCGAAAGTCAGCAAGGCGATTTTTGGATCATCATGGGATGAGGCGCTGGAACGCGGATCCCTGTTATTTGGGAAGAGTCTTTAGTTCAAGTTTCGCAGAATCGGGGGTGCGGTCGTTCCAATCGCACCACGTCGGCGTATGACGATCATGGCCGGCGCGTGAACCTCATCGATGCGTCGGGCAATGTCAGCACGTTTGTCTACGATTCGCGCAGCCGGGTGACGGCTGAGATCGATCCGCTCGGCCATGGCGTGACACGGTACGACGCCGACGGCACGACCGTCAACAACATCGCTCACACTACCTCGCGGATGATGCCATCCGCTTCGCCGCCCTGGAAGTTGCGCGGCAATGGCACGTTCATGCGATCGAACATGGTTGCCCAGAGGTTGCCCAGGCGGACGTCGTCCTTGATGATGTGGCCTTGATGCCGAACACCCAGGCGTGCGCCGCCGGCGAGCATCGTCGGCAGGTGATGGTTGTGGTGGGCGTTGATCGACCCGCCGCTGCTGCCGTAGGCGACGAGCGTGTGGTCGAGCAGCGTGCCTTGGCCTTCGCGCACGTTCTTGAGTTTGTTCAGAAAGTAGGCCCAGTCTTCCATGTACCACTGGTCGGCTCGCGTAAACCAGAGGAGCTTGTCGGGGTCTTCGCCGTGATGGGTCATCTCGTGGTAGTTGTACGGGTTGCCCAGGCTGCGCCATGCGCCGGTGCCATCGGAACCGTCCATGCGCGGCATGTACGAAATGACGCGCGTGCTGTCGGTTTGCAATGCCAGCGTGATGACGTCATACATGAGCCGTTGATAGCGGCGATACTCCAACCCCGCACGATCCGGATCGAGGCTCTGGATGTTGCCAAAGGTCAACGCCGCGACCGTCGGCTTGGGACGGCGCAGCCATTCCCGTTCGTCCTGCATTCGGCGTTCGAGCTCGCGGATGCCGGTGAGGTATTCGTCAAGCTTGGCGCGATCGGCGGCGCCGAGCGATGTGCTCAGCCGGCGTGCTTCCGCGCGGAGCGAATCGAGCACGCTGGCCCGGCGAATGAACTCGGCTTCACGCTGGGCGATGGTCGCCGGCGTATCGGGGCGGAAGAGCTGATCGAAAAGGATGTGAGGCCGATTTTCGCAGGGGATCGGCGTGCCGCTGGGGCTCCAGGAGAGTGTTTGATCTTGATTGCCGCCGAATCCGGTGCCGCGTTTGATGCCAAGCGTGAGCGAGGGAAAGCGCGTCTGCCGACCGACTGCCTGGGCCAACTCTTGATCGCAGGAGACGCGCAGGCGGACGCTGGCGCTGCGGGTGTTCGTGCCGGTGAGGAAGGTGCGATCGCCGACGTGTCCGCCCGAATGCGTGAGCTTGAGGCCCGAGATGACGGTGAAGTCGCGCCGCAGTTCGGCGAGCGGACGCAGAATCGGCGTGATCGTGTAGTTCGGCCCGGTGTTCGGCGGCGTGAAATCGCGGCCATTGAGCCCGAGGCCGAAGAAGCAAAACACCGCTCGCCGAGGCGTCTCCGCCGGGGTGATCGAGCCAGCGGTCTGCACCGAGTTCGCCCGCACGCTCATCGCGTCAAGCCAGGGCAGCGCCAGCGAGATGCCAGCGCCTTTCAGAAAGGTGCGGCGTGGTATCGGTTGGCGGTTGTGAAGGATGTTCATTGCGGGTGCTCCTTTGGAGTCAGTATACCAAACCGGAGGCTAGCGGACGAACGCGTGACGATTTGTTGAATCACAAAGGAAACTATCGAGCCGAGGGAATTCCTTTCCGATAGATAATAGAATCAGGGCAACTCGCGCAGGCATACGATATCAAACATACACTCGAAGAGGCGGACAGCGCCGCTTCATCATCACCATTCTTGTTCAGAGAGGGCACTCAATGACCGCCGTCCGTTTGCTCGTTGGCACTCGCAAGGGGGCCTTTATCCTCACTTCCGATTCGGCTCGCAAGAAATGGGACGTCGCCGGCCCGCTCTTTGGCGGCTGGGAAATCTATCACATGAAAGGCTCGCCGGTCGATCCGAATCGCATCTACGCCTCGCAATCGAGCGGCTGGTTCGGGCAGGTCATGCAGCGATCCAACGATGGCGGAAAAAACTGGGAGGCCGTCGGCAATAAGTTCCTCTACGAGGGCAACCCGGGCACGCACATGTGGTACGATGGCACGCCCCACCCATGGGAGTTCAAGCGTGTCTGGCATCTCGAGCCATCGCTCAGCGATCCCGACACCGTATACGCCGGCGTCGAGGATGCCGCGCTCTTTCGTACGACCGACGGCGGGCAATCCTGGCATGAATTGGCCGGCCTGCGCGACATCCAGGGCAGCAAGTGGATGCCCGGCGCCGGCGGCATGGGGCTTCACACCATCCTGCTCGATCCATCCAACCCCGACCGCATCTTCGTCGCCATTTCCTCGGCCGGCGCCTTCCGCTCCGATGATGGTGGAAAGACCTGGAAGGTCATCACCAAGGGTCTGAAATCTCAGTACATCCCGGATCCAAATGCCGAGATCGGCTTCTGCGTGCACCGAATCGCCATGCATCGCGCTCGGCCTGGCGTGCTCTTCATGCAGCTCCACTGGGATGTCATGCGCTCCGATAACGCTGGCGATAACTGGTACGAAATCAGCGGCAATCTGCCGACCGACTTCGGCTTTCCCATCGAAGTCAATGCCAACGAGCCCGATACGATCTACGTCGTGCCGATCAAAAGCGACTCCGAGCATTACCCGCCCGAGGGCAAGCTGCGCGTCTATCGCAGCCGCACTGGCGGAAACCAGTGGGAAGCGCTCACGAACGGTCTGCCTCAGGAGAATTGCTTCGTCAACGTGCTGCGCGACGCCACCTCGACCGATACGCTCAATCCATGCGGCATCTATTTCGGCACGACGGGGGGCCAGGTCTACGCCAGCGCGGATAATGGCGATAGCTGGACCGCGATCGCGTCGCACCTGCCGGCCGTGGTGTCGGTAGAGGCGCAGGTGATTGGATAATAATCTTACCTCCCCGACCTCAACTGCAAGAAGGAATCGATCTCCCCATGATCCGCGTCATGCTTCCCTATCACCTGCGGACCCTGGCGAAAACGGGAGCGGAGGTTCAACTCGAAGTCGCCCATCCTGTCTCGCCGGCGGCGATAATCGACGCGCTCGAGGCGAAGTACCCGGTGCTCGCCGGCACGGTTCGCGACTACGCAACGAGGAAACGCCGGCCGCTCGTGCGGTTCTTTGCGTGCGAGGAGGATGTGTCCTACGATCCGCTCGATACGCCGCTGCCTGATGCGATCGCCTCGGGCGAGGAGCCGTTCATGATCATCGGCTCGATCGCCGGCGGATAGCTTGTTGATGGCGCCGGTCGCCTTTGCCAGAGCATCAGCAAAATAAAGCCCGCACTGAGGCTCGCCACGAGGTGCTTGAGCGTATGGCCGCTGACGAGGCTATTTGCCGAATAGATTTGGCGGTCGAGCAGTTCCAGCCCTTTCGCCAGGCCATAACACAGTAGCGATGCGAATAGTCCGCCCGAATGTGAATACCGAGCCGGATACGCGGCCAAGAGCAATGGCAGGATCAGCAGTGGATAGAATTGTGCGATGAAGTACGGGCGAAGATCGCCAGCGCCGGCGCGTTCCGTCCAGTCCCAATAAATCACACTTCCCACGCCGTAGAGCACGAATGGCCAGAGCAGCCAGCGAGCGCAGGCGACATGCACGCGCTCGGCCAGGATCGTGACGAACAACGCCATGAACGTGATCGCCAGTCCGGCGCGGTCCCACGCCAACGTCTCGTTATTGGGGTTCGCATGGTAGTACGACGAGCCTAATCCCGTCAGGATCAATCCGACAAAGAACACCCAGTACGCCATACGCTCCGAGGGTTCGACAATCGCTTGCCGCTCACCAGCTTGCGTCCTCGCCAGAAAGATGATCCCAAGCACGCCGAACACGACAAACGGTAGATTCGACGCCACATTCAGCGCGTGAGGCAAACCGAGCATCGGTCGTTGATCGGCGAAGTTGTGGTACGCGATCGGCTGAGCCATCGGCCCGGCGTAGAACCAGAACACAGCCAATAACGCCACGCTCACGACGAGCAATACCCCGATACGCCATCGCAACGATTGCAACATGAGGAACCTCCGAGAGTTTTCGACGAGCGATCCCAGATGCAATTCAAATGGCGTGCCAATTTTCGCCATCCAACAATCTCAAGAAATCGCACGGTTTCAAGCAATGGTCTCGGAATATGCCCCACTATGTACCACATTTATTGTACAATATGTGTACATAAAATGCATTGAGGTCGAAGATGCTATTCCGCAAGTCCGAAGCCACGTTCGCGAACGCCGTCGTCGAGTGGGGCTTTGCGAATCCTTTCGACGCCGAGGCCCTCAAACGCCACGCCCGCGCTGCCGCGAATGTCAGGTTGCCGGACGAGGTGAGATCGCGCGTTGTCCCGCGGCGCTCGCTCGCCTGGGGCGAATCGGCCGCAGAACTGCTTCGCGACGCCGAGGCCCTGACGGAATGCCTGCGCGATCGCCTGGATGGATCGCCGCTCGCCGACGAGGAGCGCGAACTCTACCGCGATCTGGCCCTGTTCACCATCTACTTCCGCTACCGCGACGCTTTCGAGAAAACCCACGCGGCTGCGTTTCACCACACAACCGATATCGGCAAACGCCGAGGCCCGCGCGCGGACTATTTCGCCGATTTCGCACGCGATGTCCGCTACTATCTCGACGCGGCATCCGGAATCGACACGTCGGATCGCGCCCTCGCCCACTGGTTCGCTGGCTTCTTCCAAATTCGCCGGGCCTTTCTGTTGATCCACACGCAGATATTCGGCGACTCCAAACCCGTCGCACAATTACGAGCGGCTGTCTGGCAGTCGATCTTCACCCACGACATGCGGCGCTATCGCGATCGGCTTTACGACCGCATGCATGACTTCGCGACGCTGATCACCGGACCATCGGGTACAGGCAAAGACCTCGTCGCGGCTGCTATTGGGTTGTCGCGCTACGTCGCCTTCGATCCGCGCACGCAGAGTTTTGTCGAGGCACTCGATGGCGCGTTTCATCCCGTCAATCTTGCCGCACTACCCTCTCAACTCATCGAGTCCGAGTTGTTCGGCCATTGCAAAGGCGCGTTCACTGGCGCGTTGGCGGATCGCGTCGGCTGGCTGGAAAACTGCAAGCGATGTCACTCGGTATTTCTCGACGAGATCGGCGAACTCGCGTCGGAAATCCAGGTGAAGCTGTTGCGCGTCTTGCAAAATCGAACGCTGAATCGCCTCGGCGAAAGCACCGCTCGGCGATTCGAGGGCAAAGTGATCGCCGCCACCAATCGCGACCTGAGCGAGCAGATCGCACGCGGCGAGTTCCGGCGTGACTTCTACTATCGCCTCTGCTCCGACACGATCCAGACGCCAATGCTCGCGGAGCAATTGCGCGACCATCCCGCCGAGTTGCCTCGCCTGGTGGGCTTTGTCGTCGAGCGCATTTGCAATGAAGCCGACGGTCGGCTTGCGGTGAAAATCGCGGAATGGATCGAGACCCATCTGGGGTCGGCGTATGCCTGGCCGGGAAACTTTCGCGAGCTTGAACAATGCGTTCGCAACATCCTCGTCCGCGGCCGGTATGAGCCGATGCAGACCGCGACAACGAGGGAGGAGGCCGGTTTCCTGGCACGCATCGCGGAAGTCGATGTCACCGCCGACGAACTTTTGAACTGGTACTGCAGCCAGGCCTTCGCCAGGGAGCGAAACTACGTCGCCGCCGCCGAGCGTTTGAAGATGGATCGCCGGACGCTAAAAGCCCACGCGACCGAGTGGGGTAAGTGACCCGTCTTGCCGTCCGCGTCGTACAAAGTCTCACCCGACTTGCGGCCCAGGGTGACATAGTTTGAATCGATCCGTCCGATCCGCCCTGGTCAAGGGGCGCTTGGCCAACACCAAAAGAGAGGAGCGATAATCACGCGCCGAATTATTTCGCCGTGCGTTGCCGAAGTTGCTCGCAAAACGCGGCGTGTTCGGGCGTTTGAATGCCTTGTTGCAACATAGCCAACACACGCTGCATATCCCCGGCGAGCATGGCGTCTGCATCCAGCCAAAGGCCGGGGAACACTCGGCTGCGATAGATGCCGTTGTCCTTCGCGATGCGCTCGTACTCTTGTTCGTTACGGACGAACCAGTCAATTTCGCGATCGTACACCCGCCAAACGACATATTCGAGCACACCGGATTTGTGGTACTCGCGCAGCTTGGTGTGCAGGTCATAGCTGACGCTGGACCCGGCAATTTCGTCAATATGCTCGGGTGCACCGGTGACGTAACCGTCGGTGATCGTCGTCGCGCCGCCACACTCGGGGCGGATGAGAAGCAGCAGATCAGGCTGCGGTTGGCTTTTGGAATTGAGTCGTACCGACGCATTGCTTCCTGCTCGCACGCCGAAGGTGAACGCGGAGAAGTGACCTAGCCAAAGGTCCATATGAGCATGAGGTTCGGCGTGATCCTCGAGCGGTACTTCCCATTGGACGAAAACAACGCCATCAATGAGTTCTGCTTTCTTCAGGTCAGGCATCGCCGAGTAGCGACGCTCAAATTCGTCTACGCAAAGGTGATCACCTGCTTCAAGTGCTGGAATCGTACGACGAATACTTGAATGATCTTGAGCAACGGGTGTGGTAAGAGTGATCGGCATAGTGAAACACCCTCTGGCGAGCAGGTTGTTATTAAAGCGATACACGGACAATGCAGAATCCTCGTGGCGAAGTGCTGTAATGAATCGCCAAGCCTCGCAGCCGCTTTCGTTGATTTTTTCTCACCAGCAAGTTGATCGAATCGACCTTGATAAGATCGTGGATATTGCGATCCCAGGTTGGTGCCATATCGAGCTTGTAATCGAAATCTGGACCGCCTTCGACTTTTTCAAGGATGACGTAAAATGTCACCGGCAATTTCACTTCAGACGCAAGCTGGTGAAGCACCTCAGCAGTTCCTGGTGTGAACGATATTTCAAATTGAGCTACATCGAGTCGATGATTTGAAAACAAATACTCCGAGCGTAGCCGTGCCATATACTTCTGAACCATCTCTCCCGTATCGATCCACGTTAACGTTGCGGTATCGACGTACGTGCCACATCCGCCGCAAAAACTGCCATCGTTGTACGCAAAAGGTGATACGAGATACGACCGGATGATTTCCTCGGGCATCTGTGTCACGACACCGCATTTCGCATGACGATAAAGGCTTGGAACGCCTTCAAGCGAGCCGTCAAATCGCATCTGAGGTGCGAGGGTAACGTGTTCATTCATCTGCCCGTCGTCACGAAGGGCGGTATGCTTCTTCTCGTGCCAGGAATAGAACCAGCGAAAGACAGATTTATGGCAGAATGGGCATTCGATGAACCACGCCATGAATAGGCACTCCGCCAAAAGAACGGATGCCCGCGAGAGCATCGAAAGCTCCCGCGGGCGCTAAACGAAGAGATAGTTAGATCTTGATAAAGTCCTTCTCGAACTGGAACGCACGCTGACGGAAGAGGAAGTCAACGATGCTGCCTTCATGGGGTTGCAGCCAGTTCAAGGCGATCGTTTTCATCGGGCCGATGTTCAAGCGGTCGATGAACGTCGCGTCGGCCAGGGCACGCTGGAACTTCGCGTCCTCGGTGATCGCGCTGCACACGAGCGTCGGGCCCATGCGTTCGAGCATCTTGTCTTGCGGACACTCGACGATCGTCACAAACGGGAACATGAATTCCTTCTTCGCAATCGCCTTCTCGTGATTCTCGCAATAGATGACCGTGGGCCGCATGTAGTCGCAGTGCTCTTTCTTGACGAGTCGGCTGCCGTACTTGGCGGTGAAGTCGATGACGCCTGCTTCCTTGCAATCCTGGTCGATCTGGGCGTTGATGGCGTCCGCCTGGCCTTTGACCGTGAAGGCGGCGATGGCCGACTTCGGGTCTTCCGGGGGCAGAGGTTGAACGGGGCCGATCTTGGCGGCGACGGCCTCGGCGATCTTCTTGCCATGCCGCGACACCCAGACGCCGGAGCAGTTGATGCAACCGCGGCCGCTATTGATGAACACACTATCGCAGATGAGATCGACGTACTTTTCCCATTGATCGACCTTGTCATCGCCGATGACGATTTTGCTGAAGCCCGGGCCGTGCGCCTGCACGCGCGGGTTGCCCTTGTATTGCTCGACGGTTGCCGTGCCGCCGAAGATCAGGCTGCGCGGGCAGTGCTGAAGCACCGCGGCGCCGACATCGCCGAGGCCGGGGTAGATCGCGATTGCTTCCTTGGGGACGCCGGCCTGAGCGAACGCGCTCGCCATGCGGTAAGGCGTCCACGGTTCCTGCGGCCCCGGCTTGAGCACCAGGCCGCACTGCATCGGAATGATCGGCAGCCAAAGCGTATGCACGCCGGGCGAGTTCGAGGGCAGCACCATGCCAAGCACCGGCGACTGCGCCTGGTAGCTGACCGGCACGCCGCGCGCTTCGACGCCGTAGCCGCGCGAGAGGATGTCGAGGTCCAGGCCGCGAGTCAGCGAGTCGAGGATTTTGTCCATGTTCGCGAGGACGAACTGGTTTTTTTCCATGTTGAACTTGCACATGTGCTCGGGCAGGCCGGTGGTAGCCGACTGCATGCGTGCGAATTCGTCAGGCGTCTGCGTGCCCGTGCCGAGAGGCAGCGTGGCGGTAGCGTAGAGTTCGCCGGCTTTCTTGGAGAGTTCGAGCAGTTTCTTGATCGGAATCTCTTGCAGTACTTTGCGAGCGCGGGGCGCGTGCTTCATGTCGCGCTCAACGAGGCCGCCGTTCGCGCGGCTCACTTCGGCGAGGACTTCGCCGGTGGCGAAATGTACGACTTTGTCCTTCTCCAGGCTCTCGTAAGGTTCGCCCCAACGAGAAATCGGGATGTGTAGCATAGGTGGGTTTCTCCGGTTGATAAAAGGTGACGGTTATCGGTAGGCATCTTTGCGATGGCTGATTTGCACAATCAAAACAACCACGGTATTTTCATGAATCTCGTAAATCACACGATAGTCGCCGATGCGGATTCGGTACTTATTGTCAAATCCTTTGAGCTTCCTGCATCCAAACGGCCGTGGGTTTTTAGCCAGTTCCAAAATGGCGTCATGAATTCGCTGAACGATTCCGGTCGGGAGGCTTTCGAGATCCTTCTCGGCTGACTTTTTGTATTGAACAGTGAAAGCCTTCACTTGATTTTTCCCGCTTTGCGCAACTTTCGATCCACCTCTTCGACCGATACTATCGGTTCGTCGGCTCGTTCTCGAATCGTGAGGTAGTCGCGAAAGTCTTCCCAAAGCTCCGGATTCTTGCGGATGTCGATCATCACGGCTTTGGGTTCGCCGTTTTCATCGAAAAAGTACTGAACGCCCTTCATCGTGTTACTCCACTCATTACTCGTCTAACATCTACTTTATTGTGAAACTTGTCCTCGAACCAGTCGGGTTGGCAATTGACGCCTGATTCGGCGTGCGCTGCGGCTGGGATGTGGATCACGAGGCTTACATCGAGTTGCAGGAGGAAGACACGAAAGCCGCCGCCGCGGAGGCAGTTGGCCGCAAAAGCGATCCGACGCGCTAAAGACGATACGCATCCCTTCGGTGACGAACGCGGATGACGAGCACCTGAACCTCGTCGTCATCGAAGGAATGGATGATTCGATGGTTGCCGACTCGGATTCGGTATTGGTTTCCGTGCCTTCGAGTTTCAGACATCCGTGTGGACGCGGATCCTCTGCTAGTGCGTCCAAGGCGCGGGCGAAACGATCTTGCGCCGATTTCGACAGCCGATCCAGCTCTTTCTGCTCGCTCGGCGAAACCGAAACGTCGTACATCATTGCAGAACCTTCCGTTTTTTCTCCAGATCCGCCTTGACCTTTTCTAGCGGGATCGGCTTCTCGGAGGCACGCTTTCGACATTCGAGAATGTCAACAATATCTTCCCAAAGCTCGGGGTTCTTTTTTACGTCTATCAGTACCGCCGATGGTTCACCATTCTCGTCGAAGAAATATTTCACGCCCATCATACTTCGCTGCCTTTTTCGGTTCCAATCCCGGCGTTTGGTGAATCCGATACGCCACACGTTTCATAATTTCATTGTATCCGTCCGCCGGGGCCGCGAATTTACCCGGTTCGTCCGTATCATTACCTGAACTTCCCTCCGACATGGCAGAGGCTGCTCATGAAAATCACCAAAGTCGAAGCGATCCACCTGCGTCTGCCCGTTGTCAATGAGCGTTGCGATGGCAGTCAGGATACGCTCGTCGTCAAGGTCCACACTGATGCGGGCATCGTCGGGGTCGGCGAAGTCGATTCCTCGCCCAGCGTCGCCAAGGCCATCATCGACGCGCCGATCTCGCACAAAATTTCGCGCGGCCTGGCCGAATGCGTGCTCGGACATGATCCATTCGAGATCGATCGGCTCATTCACCTCATGTACGAAGGCACGATCTTTTTCGGTCGCCAGGCGGCCGTCATCCAGGCGATGTCAGGCGTCGAAATCGCGCTGTGGGACATCGTCGGCAAGGCAGTCAAACGTCCCGTGTACCAGCTGCTTGGCGGCGGGTTTCGCAAGAAGTTCCGCGCGTATGCGTCGATCCTCTTTGGCGATACTCCTGATGAGACCGAACGCATCGGTCGCCAACTTGTCGGGCAGGGCTACAGGGCCGTGAAGTTCGGCTGGGGCCCGATGGGGCAGAGCGAAGCGAGCGACATCGCCCACGTGCGTGCTGCCCGAAAGGGATTGGGGCCGGACGCGGAACTCATGGTCGATGCCGGGCTGTGCTGGGACACGGCCACTTCGATCCGGCGAGCGAAGCAATTCGCGGAGTTCAATCTCGCCTGGCTCGAAGAGCCGTTACATCCCGATAATGTCGATGGTTACCGCCGGCTATGTGAGAGCACGCCGCCAATGCGCATCGCTGCGGGCGAGGAAATCTGCGACATCAAGGAAATGGTCGCGATGATGGAAGCCGGCATTGACGTGGTGCAAGTGGATGTGACGCGCGTCGGCGGCCTGGCACGCAGCAAACGCATGGGCTGGGATGCCGCGGATCGCCATCGCCTGTGCGTGAATCATTCGTACAAGACAGGCATCAACATCGCCGCCAGCCTGCACTTCGTCGCCGCCCTTCCGAATACGCACTACTTCGAGTATTGCGTCGAACAGGGCGATCTTCGTAAACACCTGACCAGGCAAGCGTTTCCGGTGATCGACGGCGACATTTCGGTGCCCGAAGAACCTGGCCTAGGCATCGAGTTGAACGAGGAAATCGTGGTGAAATATCGGGTCGGTTAGAGGGGTTGACGCACGCTACGATAGTATATTGTCATGTTCTTCTGTACCGTAAACGAACGAAACGGTGCACTATCATGCCAGACCCCCAGATCAACTACTTTAAGAGCCGCAAAGGTTACTACACCCAGTTTAAGAACCAGCAGCGACTCTTGGCTCGCGGCCCAAAGGATGAGCCAAGTGGCCCGACGTACCAAGCCGCCGTGAAGAGGTTCGCTGAGATTATGCACCTGGCCAAAGCTGACAAGGCTGACAATACCAATCTCGTTTGCATAATCACAGCAAAGGCGATTGGTCGCCAGGTCAAGAACTTCGACGACAAAGTTTGGACGGAGCATTGTCGGCGGCTGGTTACCGAGGGGAATGTGGCGAAGTTCAGCCAGAATGAAGCCCTCCGTGTGTTTTTGCTCGGCATTGACAATCAGGTACTCGTCGAGGCAAGGCGAGAAGAATTCGTCGTGTCATGAATGGCTCCAGTTTGATGATGACCATCAAGGCGTTGGCCGCTTCCAGCCCAGGCGAGACCACAAGCCGTCCTCGCCCCAGGAGATGTAGGCGACGTTCAACGCCAGCGGTGACTCACGGAACGTCTGCCGCATGAAAGCAAAGCGTTCATCAAGAACCTTCTTCGCCGCCGCCTTGTCCGCTTTCGCCGGGTCGGCAAGGAACGCATGGGCGGCGACCTCGATCTCCGTCCAGCGCAGGCCAGTCTCCAGAAATGTGATACGCTTGGCGACCGCGCGGTCGTTGCCGGCTTCTTGGCGTGCCCGCTGCAATTCTTTGCGAAGCTTGGCAAGGGCCTGGGCGTTGAACACCGTGGTGGCTTTCTCCTTCTTGAGGGCGGCGTCGTCCATCAACGCCTCCAGACCGTCAAAATACCGACGCACCGATTTAGCCGCTGACCTGAACCCGGCCTGGCAGAAATCATCAATAATGGCGTCCACATCCTGCTCGGGGTTCCAGTGCAGCCGGGCCACAACGTAGTAGTTGAGTCCTTGTGTTGCCCAGTTGTGGCAACAGGAGTCGAAGTCAGTCCCCATCATGCTATGGTCGGCCAGGTAGCGGAAGTCCTTGCCGAACTTGTGGACGTACAGCAGCGGCATGCCATCACGCCGACCGGCCAGCATCAGGTTGGGGCGGAAGTAGATCCGCTTTGCCGCCTTCGACCAGGCGTCCCATTCTTTTAAGCTCTTCTGGCGATAGTCCTCGTCGCCGTAGGCAAGTGGAGCAAAGCGAACTACGAGATTCGGGTGCAGCTTCCGCTCCACCGGCGGCGCAGCGTAGACGCTGTAGGCGTCAATCACCAGATAGCGGTCGGGATGCACCTTGGCGACTTTCTCAGCGATGGCGTTCCAGAAGGACACCATGCGGTCGGTCATGGACACATGCTCGAAGTCACGCCGGGTGCCCTTGCTGAAATCCCAGAGCAGCACCTTCCGCCCCTTGGCAGCGTCCAGGGCCTCGCACTTGGGACAGGTACAGAAGGCCGCTCGTCCGCCGTCGTTGGGGCCAATACTCACGCCGAGCAGGTTCGGATTCTTGTTCAACTCCTCGATCTTCTCCTTGGCAACGGCGGCGATCAGTTCAGCATTCGACACGCACAACCGGGCTCGGTCGGGACTCTTGGACTGATCCCGGCTGCCGTCGTGTTGTAGAGCAAACCACTCGGGATGATCCTTGCCATACTTGGCCCACATGTGGCCGAAGGCGTGACCGCCGTTCATGTTCAACGTACCGCCCAGGCGTTGCCAGCCGAACCAGTCTGGCCCATCCACCTGCGTGCGCCGAGCGTCCGCCTGCAATTTCTCGTAATCCACCTTCGTGAAGCCAAGGTTGTCGAGTCCGACCTGAAGGCGATCATGATAACCCATGCTGCGAATGCGCCGCTGGGCCAGCTTCGGCGTAAAACGGTGCTGGAAGTCCGCTATCGTAATCGTGAGTTTTTGAGGCACGACCTTGCCGAGTTCGCCGGGCCAGAGATAGCGGACGCCCAACTTGTCTTCAAGGAACGTGGTGACGGCGTATCGAGTGCCGTGTGGGTCGGTGGCTGTGTCCGAGCCGAAAATCGCAAGGACGTTCTCCTTGGCTGAAAGCACAATGCCGCCTGCGCCGAGTCCCTTGCTCGACAGGCCGAACTTCGCGGTCAGCTTGCCTTCACCGACGAGAACCCACGCCTGGTCCTTGCTCGGGGAGCCCTTGATCTTGTCCTCCGTGCGTATCGGCAACTCAGTTCCCGACATCTGCTTGATGTGCACCTGAAGCACTCGGGCAGCGTTCAGCACCACGGTCGATGGTTTTTCGGGAACGATTATGACAGCACGGGCCTCCTCGTCTTTGACAAGCGTGGTGGCATTCACCAACGACTTGCCGATGAAGAGAGCGATAAAAATGGCGGAAAGAGTCGATGATTTCATGATTGGTCTCTTTTGTAACGTCGACTTCGACGCAGGATTCCCGTGTGGCGCCTTCTTCCTCCGTGCGGTTAATTCGTAGGTCTCCGTGAACGACGAGATCAAGAGGCATTACACCTATTATCTGCAATCACGCCTTCTTGTCCGTAAGCAGATTGCTATTCACCACCCGCTCGGCAGTCCCCAGAGCCCTGGAGCGACCAGTTCCACGGAGATGCCTGCCGAATCACGAAAATAAATCGACTTACCGCCCCTCAGCGACACGACCTCTTGTTCGAAAGCCACGCCCTTTTTCATGAGCCTCTGTCTCCAGGCGTCCAGTTCATCGGCGGCTATGCCCAGGGCAAAATGCCCCGGCCCCTTGGTTCCGTTCGCCGGTAAGTGATCCCCTTTCAACGTGGCCTCGGCCAAGAACGCCAGGAGGACGGTGCCGGTCCCGACTCGGAAGAAAACGTGACGACTGGCTTCCTTGGCAATCACAGGGAGGCCCAGCACGTCTCGGTAGAAGGTCTTGGCCTGCTCGAGATCGTCCGCGTAGATGGCGGTTTCGATGACGGCCTGGATGTTCAGGGCTACCGCTCACTTGCCCTGAATGACAAGTCCCTTCTTCGCATCCATGACGGCGATCACTGCGGTGCCGGTATGGCCCTTGTCCGGCACCCTCGGCCCCCTGGCTACAAGGAACTGGTTGTTCTGAATCCCGAGGATCCCGAGGCTGCAATCGAAGTCATAACTCCCGACCAGCTTCAACGTGGCATCGGCCTTGAGCAGCTTGCCTCCGTAGCAGCCGAACCAGAAGTAACCGTTGGCGAACGTGGCTGTCTGGATGCCGAGGAGCGTGTAGCCGCTCTTCAGGACATGCGTCTTGAGGTGCTTGAACTTCCGGTCGTATTCGTAGACGTAGTTCTCCTCGACGCCCTTGGGTAAGCCGCCAACCACGAAGAAACGGCCATCGTGGTGGGCCATCCCGCCAGCGCCGTGGACAACCTGCTGAATTTCATGCTTGCTGAGGAAGGACAAGTCCTTGGCGTCGTAGACGTACACCCATGAATCGGCCTTGCCCTTTGGCTCGTTGAACTTGCCGAGATTGACCGCCACGAAGATCTTGCCGTCGTGATGGCAGAGGTCGCCGTGGTGGTTGGCTACCGGCACTTTCTTCAGCGCCTTGCCATTCGTGTCGGTTTTAACCAGGGCATCGGTGAAGCACCAGAAGATGGCCTCCTTGTCGTCGGTGCAAATCCCTTGCAGGTGCATCGGGTAGAAGCCTTCACACTGCAGGGCGGTGAAGCGGGAAGGCGCATTCTTCTGGAAAAACTCCAGCCACGCCAGCATCACCGCATCGCCAATGGTTTTGCCCCTGCGTAATTCCTCGGGCGGCTTACCCCAGTAGAACCCGATCCAGCCAGCGGCGTGCTTCTTCGAGCCCTCGATGAATTCCTCGAACTCCTTCATCGAACATTTCAGCTGAAACGTCTCCTCGATTACCACCGGCTTGCCCACGGCGGCGAACCCCTCCAGCGTCTTCAAAGCTTCGTCTACCTTCCCCTTCTCCGGGTACAGGTGGACGCACATGAAGTCGAGATCGTCAGCGATCTTGACCGGCACGAAGCCCGAGGTCAGGCCGGGCCGATCCAGGCTCCAGTCCACCAGGCCCACGGTGACGAGATGCCGCTTGTCGTGCTTGCGAATGGCGGCAACGAGTTGCTTGATCCACTGGCGTGCGATGTCGGGTCGTGGTCTCTTCTGCTGATCCAGCGTGATGAACTGAACGAAGTGCTTTCCGCCAAACGCTGGCCCGAGCCAGTCGCCGTCCTTGCGCTTGCCGCCTGGGACGACGGGCTCATTCATGAGGTCGTAGCAGAAGATGGCCGGGCTCTTGGCGCATCGTCCCGCCACGGCTTCCCAGAAACGGGTCTGCACGTCCCAGCGATCTTTCTCGGAGAGCTTGTCGTACCAGGCCGGCACGTCAGCCTTGTGGTAGCAGCCCAGGCCGGTAAGATCGAGGTAAAGCCGTTCCTTCTCAGCCAGGCTGACGAGTTTCGTCAGTCGATCCAGCGACTTCTCGTCGAGCCTGTCCGCCGTCTCCATGAACTTGCCAACCTGAAAGTGGATACGAACGACGTTTGCCCCCAGCTTTTTCATCTGGCCGAAGTGGGCCTCTACCTTGTCCCATTCCTTGTCCCAGTAGTCTTCGATCAGCCGGCCTTCAGTGTCGTGGTCGTAGTTGAACCCCCAGGGGACGAAGGGCTTGCCGGACGGTTCGAGGACAAAGGATTTCTTGTCCTTGGCGACAACGACGGAGGGCATTTCGTCGGCCTGGGGTTGGCCGAGAGAAACGCACACGCAAAGGAGGATCGCAAGCATTGTTTTGCCTCTATCGCCTGAAGTTCTGCCGTACCTCGATGAACCACGTCTCCCGCTCGGGCGAGATTCTGCCGCCGAAGTTGAGAAAGACCTTGAGAGCCGCAGCGCCCGCCTGGTCGAAGAACTGAAGGCTTCGAGTAGACATGCCGTCCATGTGGCCTGGCTTCTCCACGGCGAACACAGCGACCAGCTGCTGCCAGCGAATGTGCATGTCCAGCGTCTCGGTCTGGACGTTGAAGAACTCGCCCGCAGTGCTGAAGCCGCCGAACTGGCCGTCCACCTCAATCGTTGTGGCACCGTTGGAGACCAGCACTCTCACTGAGCCCAGAGCCTCAAGGCTGCACAGCAACTCCTCCCAGCGGGTTATGTCAAGCTCGGTGACACGATCCGCTGGGAACGCTCGAATGACTTCGACCTCTGGAACGCCCAGGTCACGGGCCAGTTGCAGAGTCATCTTTCGAGGGGTCTTCTCAACGGCGATTCGGATGCGTTCGGCTTGATCGACCATTGGATGCCTCACTTCTTCAGCGCCTTCGCCATGAACGCCCACATTTCCTGCGTCGGCCTATCATCGGCTTTCCCCAGATTCGCATTGATCGTGCCGTGATTCGTGCCTTCAGCGGCCACCACCTTGGCAGCAATCCCGGCGAACTTCAGTTTGTCGGCCAGCCAGTTCGCTTGTACCCTGGTCTCGGCCCGGTCGGCAACGTGCAGGATCAGGAACGGCGGAATGTTCTTTCCCTTGGCGACATGCCATGCTGGGGAGTAGTCCCGCTGCGATTCTTCCTTTTCCCCGAATGTCTTCGTGAACGTGGCCGTCGCAACCGAGCCGCCCTCTTTAAGTCGCTTCGGGATGTCGAAGACCGAAACATCGACGGGCACGCAGCCCTTGATGATCGAGAGGGACAGTCCTTCGGCTTTGAGGTAATGGGCGTCCGTGCAAACGAGCGCCGCCAGGTGTGCTCCGGACGAGTGGCCCATCACGAAGATTGACTTTGGATCGCCGCCGTATTCCTTGGCATGATCGTGGACCCACCGAATCGCCTTGGCGATGTCGCCAGTCATTTCCTTCACGCTCACGTCCGGGAAGAAGCGATGATTCGTGGCGACGAACACGTAGCCTTTGTCCACGAACGCCTGCGGCTTCTTCTGAACGCTCGACCTGTCGCCCGCTCGCCAACCGCCGCCGTGAATCCAGAGAACAATTGGTAGATCCTTGCTCTTTTTCGGGGCGTAGACATAGAGCATCTGCCGCTCGTTCTTCGGCTCGGCGTAGGGGATGCCCTTGCGGACCGTGGGCTTTTGGGCCAGGAGGGGCGTGGCTAAGAACAAAGCGACGAGGAACGAACTGATGCGCATGCGAAGACTCCCTAGGCGATGTTCGGGATCGTCCTTTTCAGTTTATTGCTTTCCAGCCTGTTTCGCCCGGCAGACGATAACGCCATTTTCCATGAACATGCGTCGATTCGCATCCGCAGGCTCTGAGCGCCAAGGCAAGGACCATAGTCCCTCGCAGTCTCTGTTGGCTTCATCAGTCTACCTGGCCCGTCTTCGGCAGTGCCTTGCCGGAATAGGCTACGAAGATCATCTCCTCCAGGGTCGTATCGCCGTGGTCGATGTGACCGATGGTGCCGATGTTGGCGTGAACCTTCTTCATACGGAGACTCCCTTGTCGTAACGAACGACGGAAAGGGTTGGTGGTTCCTGCGCCCAATCGCGGTATGCGATTTTTTCTCCACAACGAGCGAAACCAGGGCCAAGGCAACCACGGATGCCGAAAGGCAAAGGTTGGACACCGAAGGCGGCGGAAGGATTGGTAGACAATAGCAAACGCCCTTGACAGCGACCAAGACAGGCCTTATACTTTACGATGCAAAGCAACTTTGCCTGGCAAAGTCAATGGCGGGCTCCAAGCGATTCGTCAGCGCAAAATAACCAAGGCGCAATACGGCCGATTGTCAATATTTACTTTGTGATACCAAGCATATTTCCTCCGAGGGCCGTCGATGCTACTCTCGCCTACTCTGTCGCACCGATTCCGTGCCTTGCTTCGCGGCGAACCTGCGACCATCTTGAATTGGATTGACGAGCGCGGCGGACATGGATTGCTGAGTTGCCTCGCGGTGATTTTGGGGGGCTGTGCAATATACGGCGCGACAGTAGGTTTGTGGCGTTCCCCGCTGCAAGCGGCTTATGTCGCCGTCAAGATGCCATTCGTGCTCCTGTTGACAGCGTTCGGCAATGCCATCCTCAACGGAATGTTGGCTCAACTCATGGGAACGGGCCTGTCATTTCGGCAAGCTTTCCTCGCCATAGTGATGAGTTTCGCCGTGGCGGCGCTGATTCTGGCGTCGCTTAGCCCGCTCGTACTTTTTCTGCTCGTGAACACGCCGCCCCTTTCTCGCGACGGGCGAGGCGGCGACATGATGCTGATCGCGCTCGTAATGACCATCGCCTTTGCCGGCATCGTGGCTAACGTGCGCCTTCTCGGGCTGATTGAATTTGCCAGTCGCAGTCGCACTACCGCACTGCGGACGCTCGTTGCATGGTTGGCGGGGAACTTGCTGCTTGGCAGTCAGGTCGCATGGATTCTGCGCCCGTACGTTGGGCCTCCCGATTTGCCAGTCGAATTTTTGCGTGCGAGTCCTTGGCAAGGCAATTTCTTCGAAGCGTTCTTCAATGCCCTACTGAGACTTCTACAGGCGTAATCCTATTCATCGGTAACAGGAGTTGTCATGACCACACCGGATCCTCTTGGGGAAACCGTTCAACAAACTCCCAAGCGGGCGGCCCCTGCGCCGTTCTCGGCTCTGCCGGCCGGATGCGGCTGGAATGAGGTGCTATCGGCTTTGCTGCGTCAGCCGGGAAAAATCATTTATCATCTTCACGATGCCAGCGGTGGGAGGCGTGTCGCTTCGGTGCTAGCCGTGATCGCGATATTGTCTCTCGTAGGTTACGGCATCGTGGTCGGCGCCTATTCCGGTGGAACCCAGCTCTGGGCGGCGCCGCTAAAGATCGTGGGCGGCGCATTACTGACCGCGGCGATCTGCTTGCCAAGTCTTTACGTCCTTGCCTGCCTTGGGGGCGCAAACGACCGGCTCCGGTTGAGTTCGCTCGCCGGCGTCGTATTGGCGGCTGTCGCGCTTAACGGAATGCTGCTGGTGAGTATGGCGCCAATCGCCTGGATCTTTTCGCAATCGACGGATCTGATCGCCTTTATCAGCTGTCTGCACCTGGCGCTTTGGAGCGTCGGCTTTTACTTTGGTCTAAGGCTAGTATTCCTCAGTGCGCGCTTCTTGGATATGGGCGACCGCGGTTATTTAATTTTGTGGATGGTCCTGTTGACACTGGTCAGCCTCCAAATGATGACGACGCTGCGACCAATTGTGGGCGACTCCGATCAGTTGCTGCCGACGGAGAAAAAGTTCTTTTTGAACCACTGGTTGGAGTTGTTCAACGATTCGGCCAAGATGCATGGCGAAGCACGACGATAAAGGTCTGGTCAGATTTCACCATGTCGGGTGATGGGTCCGAATCCCAGGGCGAGCTTACCGACTTTTCCGCGCAACTTCGAGTAAGATAACCAAGCCGTTTCGAAAGGAGCAACCATGCCTCGCATCGCGCTGTTTTGCGTCTTTTTCGCCGCCTCTGTCGTTCAGGCGCAGGACCTCCGTAAAGGAGGCTCCGTGTTCGGACGGGTCGAGTCCAACGGCGATGTTCGCATCATGGGCACGATCGTCGGAAGGTTTGAATCGAACGGCGACATCCGAGTGAAGGGAAGCGTCGTTGGCCGAATCGAGCGGGACGGCGGCATTCGAAAAAAAGGCAGCATCGCTGGCAGAGTCGAGAAGAACGGCGACGTCCGGCTTAATGGGCGAATCGTCGGCCGAATCGAACCCGACGGCGATGTCCGCAAAGGCGGAAGCCTCATCGGCCGAGCAACCGGCGTAAGGAAGGAGCAAGCAGCCGCGGTCTACTTCTTTGGGTTCTTCGATTAACTCTACTCTCAACGGTTGAGATTGTCGCATTTTGGAAACGGAGCAGAACATCTCCGAGCCGCGACCGTAAGGGAGCGGCCGACAATATCTGTTCCGGCAAGGCATCCAGTTGGCCGCTCCCTTACGGTCGCGGCTCGGAAAAGCGTCAATGTCACCAGTCTAATGTATACATCTCGGTTTCGATCTGGCTCGGATCGCCAAACTTCATCCGCGATCAAGGTCTGCGCAATGCCAGTGCCCCTAGCGCATGCAACAATGTTTGAATTTCTTGCCGCTGCCGCAGTGGCATGGGTCGTTGCGGCCAATTTTCTTCTTTGGTTCGGGTCTGCGCGGCAGTGTCAATCGTGGCGGCGCCGGTAGGGACGGCTTGGGTTTTGTCAATTCCGGCGCCTCATTGCCCGTTAGCTTTCCGAGAGCGTACAGGAGGAGGCGGTTGGGGTCGCCTTCGAGTTCCTTGATTCGCCGCCAGTGTTCTTCCTTTTCAGCCTTCTCGGTTGCGAGCCATTCGTCGTATTCGGGAAATCGTTCCCCGGTCAGCGTGCAGGTTTCCAGAAGGAAAGCGCGCAAGCCTTTTTCGCTGAAGTCCAATCCGTGCCCGACGAGCAGGCTTCGAGCGATCTCGATGCCCTCGCTGGCGAACTGGGCCAGGAGTGCCAGCGCAAGCTCGCGGCGAAAATCGTCGTCTTTTTCCCGTTCGAAGAGCCTCACGCAGATCTCAACGGCAAGGTCGGAGCGAATGCGCTCGAGCGGATTCGTGGCGTAGATGCGAAAATGTCTTTCGGCCAAGGGGAAAGCATCGGCGACTGCGTTCAAAACGGTTGGCGTGCCGATTCTCGATAGGGCCTTGGCACATTCCTCGTTGAGCAGATCGCCGCCGTCCTCCATGAGTTTTTGAACGATAAGCGGGACCATGGAATCCAGACGCACTAGTCCCGCCAAACGCACAAGCAACGGCTCAAGCCATATCATCGGATGGTGGCTGTAATCGACGACCTTGGTACTGAGCCTTTCGCGGATCCTCGCCTCGCATTCCTGCCCATGCCGAGCGAGGGCTTCGACGATCAAGTTGCCGTGGTTCAGGTCGATGTCCTTCGCGTTGCGTTTGTCCTTTCCCTCCTCGCAGAAGGTCTCCAGCCTCTGCCAGCATTCCGAGGCATCCCAGGAAAACATTTGTATTTTGTCGGTGAACTGACCATGTAGCTTGGCTAAGAAATGGCGTGCTTTCAAGATACTTTCTTGTCTGGGTGCTAGCAGCGAGGCGTCGGCTTCTAGCAGGAGCATGGACAGGTTGTAGGCGTAGTTCTCGTATCCGCCGGTCTGTTCGGCATTGAGCTCGTCAATGACCCACGCGATGGTGTCTTCCGTCTGGGGTAGGTCTCTGCCCGCCCCGATCAGACAGTAGGTTTCCTTGTCCCTGCCGAATTCTTCCACGGCTTTGATTACCAACGGCATCAGGGAAGTATCGGCGGAAAACGACTCGGCGAAGTACCTGGCCGCGCGGTCCCGGATCGAGATGTCGGGATGGCGAATGGCTTGCTTGATCTTCTCCTCTGGATAACGCACAGTTCGCTCCTTGGCCGTAGGGTGGTCTGATGAAAACCATTGAAAACTCGCACTGACGAGACAGTATCCAAAGTCCGAAATCGTCGCGCGAAGAGCTCCCTCTTCCTCCGGGAGAGGGTTGGGGTGAG
>CAZAFH010000125.1:0-22180 GCA_964484265.1 uncultured Singulisphaera sp. | reverse complement strand
CAGGCTCCTGCCTGGGAACGCACTACCGGCGAGGCTCCAGCCTCGCGGACTGCACGCCACGCTACCACTAAAAAAATCCAGGCAGGAGCCTGGAGCCTCGTGCGTTCCCAGGCAAGAGCCGGGGAACGAGGGGCAAAAAAAAGAAACCCGCTCGGGCTGGTAGCGAAAGCGAACGTCCGGACTGGGTGTTTCTTGGGCGAGAAGCGACTAGAACGCGGGGCGTTTGCATAAGCGTTTTAGCATAGGTGGGATATTAACAAATCGCCAGCCGGTTCGCAAGGTGCATGGCAATTTTGGCGACCCCAATCACCGAAAGGAACCGGTGGAATCGCCCGACGTTTCGCCCGAAATCGCACTTCATCCTTGCTTGCATCCCTGCTATGATGAACCAGAGGATCAGCAAAAACTGAACCAGGCTGCGCCTACCCGGGAGCAACCACGTGAAGACAATCGACGCGCCAGTTCGCGATGATGTATTCGACCAGATCATGGGATCGCTCGCCGCATGTCTCACGCCAGCGTCCGCACGCCGGATCGCGGTGTTTCGCATGAATGCCGAGACTCAAGAACGTATTGCCGAATTAGCCGAAAAATGTAACCAGGGCGAAATGAACGCTCGCGAACGGCAGGAATATGAGACCTTCGTCAACGCTATCGACATGATCTCGATCTTGCAGGCGAAAGCACGCGCGACCGTAGTTTAATCGTGTGGATCACAACTCACGACGATCCGGCGGTGGATAATGACACTTACGCTTTCCATTCCCCCTGACCTCCAAGCTCGGCTGAGCCAGGAGGCGCAACGGCTGGGCCTAAAGGATTCGGAATGCGCGTTGCAATTGCTCGACCACCATCTCCCTCCGGCGGAGCGGCGGGCTCAGGCGGTTTCGTTGCTGGAATCCTGGATACAAGAGACTGACGACCAGGAGCAAAAAACAACGGGCGACTTCCTCGTGAAAGGTCTGGATGACGATCGCCCGTCCGACCGTAAGCTCTTTCCCCCGGATAAGGAAGGAGTGAGCTGGTGAGTATTACCATATTTCTCGATGCAGGCCCGTTGGGTTTGGTTACCAATCCCAGGCGTTCTGCTCGCAGCACTGATTGTGCGAAATGGCTGCAAGGTTTGCTTAACCGTGGTGTCCGGGTGATTGTGCCTGAAATCGCGGACTATGAAGTTCGGCGAGAATTGCTGCGTGCGAACAAAACCAAGGGAATCGAGCGTCTGGATGGCTTGACGCGATTGCTGGAATATCTCCCATTAACAACGGCGGCGATGCGCGAGGCAGCCCGTCTCTGGGCCGATGTCCGTCAACAAGGGAAGCCGACTGCGGGTGCGGAGGCTCTCGATGGCGACGTGATCTTGGCGGCGCAAGCGATGACAGTCGGGGCAACGGGAGTCGCAATTGCGACGACCAATGTCGGGCACTTATCGCGATTCGTGGCCGCCGAGTTGTGGCAGGATATTCTGATTCAGTGAGTCAATTTCGCGACGATTCGCTCGGTATAGGCACCGATTGGGTCAACATTTCCTTAAACTGCCTTCTTGCGGAGCACGGCTCGCCGATCACACCTCGCTCACCGCGCCGGTGCTGGTGCCGAACGCGCGGGATTCGATGCCCATCTGGTGCAGCATGCGCAGGAACAGGTTCGACATCGGGCGGTTGTTGCGGCGATCATAAGCGACGTGGCCCTGATGGCGGAGACCGCCGCCGACGAGCACAATGGGGAGGTTGTCCACCGAGTGGGCGGAGGCGTTGCTGAGGTTGCTCGTGTACATGACCATGACGCGATCGAGCAGCGTCTCGTCGCCTTCGCGGGTTTCCTTGAGTCTGTTCAGGAAACCATTGAAGATCCGCAGTTCTGCTTCTTCGATCATCGCCAGTTGTTCGATTTTCGAGCCGTCTTGTCCATGGTGCGAGGCGTCGTGATGGCCGAGGGTGACGCCGTCGATGATCGGGCGTTCCTGTGAACCGAGCGAAAGCGAGACAACGCGCGTCGAATCGGTTTGCAGTGCGAGATGGACGACGTCATACCACTGCCGGCTGCGCGCGATCAACTGGCCCGCGCCAAGAACCGGAGCGGGTTGCGGCACGTTGACGCGCGGTTTCGGGCGGTTGATCCACGCTTCGTCTTGCTGCAGGCGTTGCTCGGCTTCGCGGATCGAGGTCAGCAGCAGGTCGAGCCGTTGGCGGTCAGCCGGGCCGAGATTCGCCGCGAGCGTTCGCGCCTGGCCGCGCAGTTCATCGAGAATGCTGCGGCCATCCTGGAGTCGGCGAATTTCGCGTGCAATTTCCTCGGGCGTGCCTTCGATGAATAGCTGGCGGAAGACGCTGCTCGCCCAGTTCGCACCGGGCACGCGCACGCCGCGGCGATTCCACGCGTAACCCGTGCCGCCGAGCACGAGCGAACCGAAGCGCGTCTCGCGGCCAATGTGCGAAGCGACTTCCTGGTCGAGCGAAATCGTGTTGCGAACGTCGTTGAGTCGGATGCCCTCGGGAGGCGCGCCGGTGAAAAGGGCAATGTCGTTATGATGCCCTGGCGAATAGCCGCGATGCGACATGCCAGAGAAAACGGTGTAGGCATTGCGATGGGAATCGAGGATTCGCGTGTAGCGTGTGTGGGCGTGATCGCGGCCCGCTTGTTCGGGAAAAAGAAACGGCGTGTGCATGCCGAGAGGCCGGCCGATGAGCACCATGCGTTTCGGCGCCGCGGGCCGACGCTCTTGCGCGCGGGTCATCGCGTCGAGGAACGGCAGCGCCACGCAAACTCCGGAGGCGCGAAGAAACGTTCGGCGATTCATGGGTCGGCGCGGCATTGTCAACCTCGTGTCATTGGTCATTAGTCATTCATCACTGGTGTTAGTATACAGCGAAAATGATTCCGAGATGCACACAATTCTGGGGATTGTGCGACTTTGCTTTGTTCCCCCTCTTCGCGTCTCTGCGCCTTTGCGAGAGATTCTTTGCCATGCAACAACGTAAACTTTAGCAAATTGCTCTTTCTTTTTTATTTGCTCGCGTTATAAGGCTCGCCTCTTGAGTTGAATTATCGGGGGCCGTAGAATGCGCGTCATGCCATGGGGTGGCGTGATGCGCAACACGGACTGAGACCTTTGCTCCGATTTGGGGATGAGGAGCCACCCATGCGCTATACCTGGCGTGTTACGTTCTTTGTGCTGCTGCTGGGGCTTTGGCCTCAGTTCGGGTGCGTGCACCTGTTCGGCGAAAAAGCTGCGAAGAACAACCTGCCCGACCTGAAGAAACCTGCCGAGGCGCCAAAGCCAGCGCCGACGGCGGCTGTTGATGTCACGCAGCAGTGGATCAAACGCGCCGAAGCCCTGGAGCGCGATGGCAAACCATCTGAAGCAGCGGCGGTCTACGAAAAGATGCGCGAAGCCGGCGGGCCGATGGTCGTCCTGGCGACGCGCAAACTTGCCGCGCTGTACGATCGCAACAACGCCCCGGATCGCGCCGAACAAGAGTATAAGCTGCTGCTTCAGCACAATCCGCGCGATGCCGATGCTTTGAACAGCCTGGGAGATCTCGCTTATCGCCGCGGGCATTTTGATACGGCTCTCAAGAACTATACCGATGCGGTCTTCTTCGACAACAATCACAATCACGCACGCATCAGCCTCGGCATGACGCTCGCGCAGAAAGGCGACTACAACGGCGGCGTAGCCACATTGACCCAAGCGCTCGGCTCGGAGTCCGAAGCGTATTGCAACGTGGCATCGGTCATGAAGCTGCAGGGCAAGCACGCCTTCGCCGCCGCGGCTTACCAGCAAGCCCTGAAGATCGATCCGACAGCCATGCGAGCCCAGATGGAACTCGCTCAACTGCAGCTAATTCTCCCACGCGATGCCGGGAACATGACGCAGGTGACGGCAATGAAGCAGTCGGTCCGCACGGGAACCGTCGATCTGGAACCCGACGTCACCCAAGTGGCCGAGGGCACGGAACGCCAAATGATGCTTCGGCCCACACTCCCGCCGCTGGCAGATTGGGATTTCTTCGCGAATGGCCCCGACGATTGGAAATCATCGAAGAAGAAATAATGTAAGATCACAGAGAAGCCCGGGGACGAACTCAGCAAATCCCTGGGATCGGATCCTTCCGGCGCCTCAAGCTTGGTCGTCCCATGTCACCACTTCTGCGAACCGTCGGCTGGATTTCGTGCCTGTGGGGCGGGCTGAACGGAGTCTATTGCATCTACCGATTCATCAGCGCTTTCAACCATCTGGCAGCCATCGCACAGGCGGAATTGACTCAACCCAGCCCCACATCGGGCGTGGCACGCGGCGGGGTCGTCACCACGATGGTCTTTTACGTCATCTGGTGCGTCCTGGGTTTTCTCGTGTTGTGGGGCGGGATCGACATTCTCTCTCGGCGAACTCGTTCGCTCGTGCTCGTGACGCATGTTCCCGGCGCCATCGCGGGCGTCGGAATCGTCGGCTGCATCACGTTGCTTGCCTTCGAACGCCTCGGCGGACAGGCGCTGGCCTACATGCTCGGGTTCGGACTGGCGGTCTTTTTTGGCATTTCGCTCACCGTGTTCAACAATCTCATACTGAATCAGGAAAAATACCTCCACGAACTGGATGCATAGATGCACTCATCGGCCGCGCGGCGGGATCGTGATCCAGGTCCAGCCGTCCGTTTTCAGCAGACGCGAAAGATACACTATTTGGCCAACGTGATACGATGTGTGCGTCAGCGATCGATGGATAGCTTGCAACACGCCATGCGGTTCCCCGCGAATGGTAATCGTTCGCCCCGCGTCGGCCTCTAGAAGGCTCTCCAGCGAGCCAAAGAGAATACTGAATCCGCGCTCCCATCGCGCGAGCAATTCCGCGCGGGTATCGTCGGGGCCGATGACGAATTCGCCGTCGCGGTTGCGGTGCGGTTTATCGCCGTCAGTGGTGAGGAAATCGGTCCAGCGCGACGCCAGGTTGCCCGCGACATGTTTCAGGATGATTGCAACGCTGTTGGAATGCTCGCCTGGCTTGCGGAAAAACAAATCGTCGCCGAGTTGGCTCGCAGCTTTTTCGGCGAGGTCCTTCTGCTTGCGAAAACTGGTGATGATGTCGTCGCGATAGGTTGTCCAGAGATTCATTTCACACTCCACGGCAGACCCCACCCTAGCGCGGCATACGGTGGGGATTCAGGCAATCCACGCCGCGCTGTCTCGCATATGATATCCGCATGATTACCATTGCACCTTCCATTTTGGCGGCGGATTTCAGCAGGCTTGGCGAGCAGGTCGCGGAAGCGGAGGCCGCAGGCGCCCAGCGCCTACACGTCGATGTGATGGACGGCCATTTCGTGCCGAACCTGAGCATGGGACCGGTCGTCGTGGAAGGGCTTCGGCCGCGCACCCGGCTGATCGTCGAGGTGCATCTGATGGTGACCGACCCGGCGAAATTCGTGAAGCCGTTCATCGCCAAGGGCGCCGATCTCGTGATCGTGCATCACGAGGTTCTGCCCGACGCCCGGCCGCTATTGACAGAGATCAAGGCGGCGGGAAAGCGCGCGGGGCTGGCGATCAACCCCGACGTGCCCGTTGACGTTTTCATTCCGTACCTGCCGATGCTGGACCTTGCACTTTGTATGACGGTATTTCCCGGTTTCGGGGGCCAGCCCTTTTTACCCGAAAGCCCGGTTCGCATCGCACGCCTGCGGCAATTAATCGCGCAACACAACCCCGCGTGTGATCTGGAAGTTGACGGCGGCATCGACGCGCGGACCGCTTCGGTAGCGGTCCAGGCCGGAGCGAATGTGCTCGTCGTCGGCACGGGGATTTTCCGCCATCCGAAAGGCATCACCGCCGCCGTGCGTGAACTGGCGGCGTTGTAAGTCAAGGAGGGAACCATGCGAATCGCCGTCATCAGCGACACTCACAGCCGGACCGGTTCCGTTCTCGCCGCCCTGAAGGCGATGGCCGATCGCGGCGTCGAACGCATCCTGCATTGCGGCGACATTCAAGATGCCGCCACCGTTCGGCTTTTTCCCGCGCACACGCACTTCGTGTTCGGCAATTGCGACGAACGCTCCTCCATCGCCGAGGCAGTCAATGCTATCCAGGGCACGCTGCACGGCGCCTGGGGCGAAATGGAAATCGCCGGCCAATCGCTCGCATTCACGCACGGCGATGACACGACGCTCCTGGGTGACCTCGAACACGCGGACGCATTCGACTTCCTCTTCCACGGGCACACGCACATAGCCAAGGAACATCGAACCGGCATCACGCGCGTCATCAACCCCGGCGCCTTGCAACGGGTCGTTCGCCGAACGTTTCTGATCCTGGACCTGCCGAGCGGCGAAACCGAGACCGTGGAGGTCGAGTGATCGACGACCACTAAGCGATTGCTCCGAGTTATATTTTCGACGGGTGACATTGACGCTTTTCCGAGCCGCGACCGTGAGGGAGCGGCCGACTGGGTGCCTTGCCGGAAGAAATATTGTCGGCCGCTCCCTCACGGTCGCGGCTCGGAAATGTTTTTCTCATTTTTCAAATGCGACAATCTGAACTGTTGAACTATACCCTTGAAATCAGGCTTACTTCGCCGCCGGCACTTTCCAGCTTTCGTCAAAGAATCCCGCGGCCGTGATGCCCGCGGGGCGCTGCGACGTGCGCGGCTGGTTGATGTCGAGCACAGCCCAGTCGGGCAGGCGCGGTATCTGGCGGGCGTTGTTAAGGTAGTCGTATTCGCGGAACGTGAAGCCGCTGTTGAGCACGACATACTTCTTTGGGTTGAGCGGATTGGGATAGATTAGCACGGGTAGCTGATTCTCGCCAGAAAATGTCTGGCCGCCAACGGAGACGCCCTTAGCGTTCCACTGGATCGGCAGCTTGTCGATGATCTTCGCCAATACCTTGTTGCTTTGCGGATCGCCCCAGAGAATAAGGTTCGACTTGGCGATGGTTGCGTCATCCACCTCCGTGTCGTTGATCGGCATCAGTTCGCCGCGGAATTGACGCCGCCAATGATCGACGGCGTGAGCGAATTCCGATGCGAGCCATTTGCCGGCTTTTTCTTTCAACGGTTTTCCGGTCGGCCTGACCATGACGAAGCTGCTCAAGAAGGCATCGTCGATCGGACCCTGCAAACCATGACGCTTGACCAGGCCCGTCGCAGGTTCGGCGACCGCCTGCCACTTGCCTGAAACAATTCGAAATCGGCTCTGCCATGATTTGTCATCGCCGGGCAGAGAACCAGCGAGTTTCTGGCCATCGATCGTCACGCTCGGCTGCTTCGCTGCCGGGAAGGGGCAGATTCCCTTCGGCATGGCGAGCGTCAGGCCCGTCACGTTGCTCGTGGTGATCTTGATCTCGGCGTTGTCGACGATCTCGGCCTCGACGCGTGCCCGCTCCCAGTGCTCCTTAAGCCCATCGACGCGAAGCCAACGCAGGTTGTTGTAGCGCAATGTATAGGTCGTGAAGCGCAGCTTCTTGGGCAATGGATCGCGGCCTTTCTCAACGATCGGGTCGATGAGGGCGTTGATCTTTGCCTTCGCTTCGGGATGATACGAATGCCCCGTCTTCGGACCGATGATGTGTACGAGTTCCAGCCCTTCCTTTTTCATGGCGATGGCCATTATGTCGGCGGCCTGCTTTTGCTTGTCGACTTCGCCCGAGTAGGCGACGGTCGGCAAATTGTAGAGGTTCTCCGCCCAGTCGGTGCAATCGTACATGTGCAGCAATTTTTTCTGCCAGGCGTTGGGCTTGATGATTTCGTTTTGGAATACGCGCAAAAACTCCGGCGTTTCGCTAAAGCCGGCGCCCGGCGCCGCCGCCGCCCACAAACCGGGATAATGCACTGCATAGCCCCAACAGGCGGCCCCGCCCATCGAGAAGCCGCGGGCGACGATGCGATTCGTGTCGATCGGATAATGCTTGCGGGCATGCGCGATAGCTTCGAAGGTGTCGATCTCGCCAGCGAAATGGTTCGCGTTGCAATATCGGCCATACGGATGCAGCACGAACGCTCCGGCCGGCGTGAATTGGCCTTTGTCCTTCTGCCGGCCCTGGATGAAGTTCAACTCCGAGAGCTTTTCGCCTCGGCCATGCCACCAGAGGTCGAGGCGGCGCTTTTTGGTTTCGCCAGGCTTGTAATCCGCGGGAACGACGAGGCCATACGGCTGCACGGAACCATCGATCTTCGAGAGGTAGCCGCGCACGACCAGGCCCGTCTCGGTGTTCCACGGCGTTTTGCCTTCGCGCAAATTGTTGGCGCGGTCATGGCCTTGCTTGAGCAGCTTTTTGGCGACGGCGATTTCGCCCGCAGCGTGGAATTCGTTGTACTTGTAAGCGTAATAGACAGCCCGGTGGAAGACCTCCACATCAGGCAGAAACGCGAGTAGATCGGGTTTACCCGCCAATTCCTTGCGAATCGCTTCGATCTTGACCGCGAGATTCTCGACGCCCTCGATCAACTCGCCCTGATCCTCCAGCGAAAGCTTGATGCCCGGAGGCGGGACGGGGCGCACCTTGTCGGCAAGGTTGTCCATCGGGCCGTCGGCCTGCACTAGCGTTGGAATCAGTAAAAGCACGGATAAGACAAAACACGTAAATCGCATGACATTCCCTCGGTGACGCAAATGGAATCGATGAGGGAAGTGTATGAAATGAATGGGGCGAGCGAGGGGGGGTAAGCCACCTGATTCCTGGAACCATTCTCAGAATCAGGGGGCTTACGCCCCCCGCTCGCCAGGGAGATTTACTTCGCGTCCTCCGTCTTCGCCGGTTCGGGTTTCGTCTCGGCCGCGGCTTTCTCCGGAACGAGCGTCACGTTGATGTCAGCGGGAGTCGTCGGGTTCGCTCGCATCATCCATTTCACGATGCGGAAGCTGCCATAGAACAGCAACACCCAGGGCAGCACGCCCGCCAGACCGATGATGACGACCATGATACAGTACGAGAAAATCGCGAACGCCCGATAAAGCCCCATGCGGATCGGCGACCACAAGCTCTCGTCGCTTGGCACGATCGGCAGGCCGCCGCGAATGTGCACGGAGACTCGAGCGATTGCATATTCGTTGTCGGGAACCTGAAGGTTGCGCGGGTGCGTCGTCATGCTTTTGAGCGTGCCGACCGCTTTCACCTTGTTCAAGATCGTGTCCTGAGAAGCGAGGGGCACGTCGATCACGATCTCCGCCTTGGCGTTGCCGTTCTCCTCTTGTTCGACCTTGGAATCGGAAACGCGGCCGCCCTTGGTGGCGAGTGCGAGGCTCCGCAGTTGATCGACAATCTCATCGACGTTTTTCACTTCGACTTTGATGTCGAACCGCTCGCGCGGCGGCACGTTGGCGGCGTTATCGATAATCAGACGATAGCCGACCTTGACCTCCGTCGCCAGTTCGTTCGCCTGGGCCTGCGACGTTTTGCGAGACATCGTCCCGCCGACCTTCGATATCAGCGTTTCGATGGCCTGCTTATCCGCAGTGACCACGTCGAAGTCAAGCACCGCCGAGATCTTCGACTTGTTCTCCTCGTCGATTCGCGCGACCGCGATGACGGCCTTGGAATTGACGGCTTTTTCCTTGAGTTCATTGAACGCGTTCGTCACATCCTGGGCCGCGAGCCGAACGAAATAGGTCTCGCGCGGCGGAATATTGGCGAAATCGCGGGCGATGATCGAGAAACCAAACTTGCGGTCGGTGGCAACCTGATTCGGCGCCGCCTGGAGATTGTCGCGTGAGAGCACCGGACCGATGTCGGCAATCGCCTTGTCGATCGCGGGCTTGGCTTCCATCGGAATGCTGAAGTCGAACTGGAAGGTCACGTTCAGTTTATCTTTCTCGTTCAGGTGGCTCACGATCACATGCCCCTTCCCCTCGGCCACGGCGGCCTGGATCGCCGCGTATTTGGCGGGCACGTCATTTGCCGCCATCGTCAGCACCACGGAACGGCGAGGCAAAACCGTCACGAGGTCTCGAATTTGCAAAGAGTACCCGAACTTCTTGTCAGTCGAAATATCGTTGACTCCGGCCTGCACGTTGTTGCGCGACAGCGTTTGGCCGAATTCCTCGAACAATTTATCGAAGACCGCCTTTTCCTCGGTCGGGATCGTGAAATCAACGACCGCGTTGACGTTGTTGCGATCCTGCTCGCTCAACTGGCTGGCACGCACGCGGCCTTTGGCCTTGGCGATCGCATCGACAAGCTGTTGATACTTCGCGGGCACATCCTGCACGGCAACGGTCATGCTCAGGGAGTGCTTCGGCTGCACGGTGATGAAGTCACGCAGGGCCAGCGAGTAGCCGAACTTGCGTTCGGTGGATAGCTGTTGGTTGGGCGCCTGTGACTTCGTGCGCGAGACGACCATACCCATCGCGTCGATCAGCTTATCAAGGCTTTCGCGCTGCTCGCTGGGGATGGTGAAGCTGATCGTGCCGTTGATGTTGTTGCGGTCCTGCTCGTTCAACTGGCTTACGCTGACCTGGCCCTTGGCCTTCGCCACGGCGTCGAGCAGTTCCTGGTACTTTGCCGCCACGTCGGTCACGGCGAGCGTGACATTCGCGGCCTGGCGGGGCAGCACGTTGGCGATGTCGCGCAGTTGCACCGAGTAGCCGTGCTTCTGCTCGGTCGCCACGGCATTCATCGGCGCTTGCAGCGTGGCACGGGAGAGCACGGTGCCGATGGTCTCGAACAATTTTTCGAAAGTCGCCTTTTCCTCCACATCGACGGCGAAGGTGAGCGTCGCGGTAATGTTGAGCTTGTCCTGCTCGTTGAGCTGCGAATTCAGCACATAACCTTTGGAGATGCGCACGGCTTCGACGATCGTGCGAACCTTGGCGGGTACGTCCTGCGTGGCCACGGTCAGGTCGTCCGAGGTTCGCGGCATGACGCTGATGAAGTCCTGCAACTGCACCGAGTAGCCATGCTTCTTTTCCGTCGCGATTTCACTGGCGGGCGTGCGCGTCATCGATTTCGACAACACCGAGGCAAGCGAGCCGAGCAGCTTGTCGAATTTCGCCTTGTCTTCCGTCGCCACGATGAAGTAGAGCTGCGCGGTGATGTTCCGCTTGTCTTTCTCGTTGATCTGGGCGAGCCGAACATTTCCCTTGGCGGCATTGACGGCCTCGACGATCGTCTTGACCTTGCCGGGCACGTCAAGCGTTGCCAGGTGCATGTCGTCCACGGTGCGCGGCTTGGCGCTGCCGTAGTCGATCATGTTGAGCGAGTAGCCAAACTTGCGTTCACTCGTGAGCGTGCCGACGGGCGCCTGCGACTTCGAGCGCGAGAGCGTTTCGCCAAACGATTCGATGAGCTTGTCGATGGCGCCTTTCTCGGAAGTCGGGATGTTGAAATCGACGATTGCGAAGGTGTTCAGCTTGTCGGCCTCGTTGATCTGGGCGTCGCGCGTCTGCCCCTTGAGCTTGGCGATCTCGGCCTGAAGCTTGGTGTAATTGCCGTTCACGTCTGTCGTGGCGACTGTGAGCTGCACGCTTTGCTTGGGCATGAGGTTGGCGTTGTTCATCATCTGAATTTCGAAGCGGACATCCTCTTGACGAGGTTTGAGTTCGCCGGGCTTGCCCGAGCCGCCCTCGGTCCGCTGGCTGGAATTCTCGCGATGATCGGAGACAATGCCCAACTTGCTAAGTGCCAGGAAGAACGTGTTCTTCTTCGCGGGCGGCACCTCGATGCTGAGCACCGCTTCGATTTGGCCCGCCGTATGCGTCTTGACATCCGAGCGCGTGATTCGGCCTTTGACTTCCTCGGCTGCACGCAAGGCATCCTGGTGCGCCTTGCTTACGTCATCCACTTCAAGACGCACGTTCACGCTCGACGTGAGCACGAGAGCGGTCGGCGCTTGCAGTTCGCGCTCGGAAAGGATGATCGTCAGCGTGGCGAGCGACACCTGGTTGGAGTAGTAGCGCAGTTCGCCTTCCATCTCTTCGATCTTCGTTCGCCAAACGCCTAGCTCTCGCTCGGCTTCGACGAGTTCCTTGACCGTGCCCTTGCCTGTCTTGATGATGGAGAGCAGCCGATCTTCCATCGTGCGGGCGGCGCGCAGGCGGCTGTCGATGTCGTAGTAGAGCTTGGTCACGTCGATGCTGCCGAGCCTTTGGCTCTTGAGATCGCTTGTTTTGACCAGATCGCGGCGAAGATCGTAGATGAACTTGTCAAGAAATTCCGGAGGCATGCGCACGACGACGGAGCCACGCGCCTTGCCATTGGGCAGCTTGTCGCTGTTGACGGTGGCGATGAACGCGCCCTTGACATCGGCGATGAGGCGGGAGACGACCTGCAGAGCGCCATCGAAGGTGTCGGTCTCGAACTCCATTTCGCCGGTGCGGATAATCATGCGGCCGATCTTCGGCGTTGGCTTGGCTGTCTCCGGCGATTTCACCGGGTCCACCGGCGGCTTGCCTGGCGGCTGCTTCTGCGCCTGCTCCTCGGCGGGCTTCTTGTCGCCGGCGCCGGCCTCTCCGGCGGTCGCCTTCCCACCCTTGTTGTCGCTTTTTGATGGCTCCGGAACGAAGTAATCCTTTTTGCCCTTGCTCTTGGTCGGAGGACTGATCGTCGCCACCACCGACGGACTGGTCGGCACCGGGAGCGAGGGCGAAGGTCCTGGCACTGGCGGGGCGAAACCGCCGCCTGGCGAACCGGCGAAATTGAATCCACCGCCGCCTCCCATGCCGCCCATGCCGCCGCCCATCATGCCCGGCATTCCGCCCATCATCATGCCGCCCATGCCGCCCATGCCGCCGGCAATCATGCCAGGTGCGGTCGGGACCGGCTGCATCGGCGGAATGGCCCAGCCGACCTTGGGATCCGCGAATGTCGGCATGACCTTGGACTTGTCACCGGGCTTGCCATCAGGCAGCCCGCCAACACGGTAACCGTGGTTCTTGTAGTATTCGGCCAGGTCTTTTCCCGCTATTTCGGACTTCGGCGGCGACAATTCCTTCGTCTCCTTGCCCTTTTCGCCTTTCTCCTCGCGATCGAAAAATTCCAAGGCCTTTTTGAGTTCCTCCACTTTCTTCAATGAGGATTCTCCCTCCGTGGCCCGCTTATCGTCGAAGACGCCGAGTTCACGCTTCCCGCGCTCAAATTGCTCTGCCAGCCCCTCGCCTTTCCCCGCCTTCTCGTAGGTTTTCGTGATCCCGTCAAGCACCGGGGTGACGACCGCCGGGCGACGGGTATTAGTCACTCCGGACCTGCCAAAGAACGAGCCTTGAAGCGGTTTCCCCTTCGGCCCGTAGCCGCCGACATTACCAAGTTGAATCGCCCCGCCCTGCCCCGCGCTGCCGAACCCGCCGGGCGCTGGAAGATCCACCGGCGGCGCGGTCTTGTCGCCATCCTTAATGCCGATGGCCTGATCCGCGGGAACCATGCCCGGCACGCTCACGTCCGCGATTCGGTCCACGCTGTAGTTGATCTTCTTGTCGCTTTCGCTCGGATTCGGAGAGGGATCGACATCGGTGACGTTAAACGATTCTTTTCTTTCCCCGGCTGATGGCTCCGCCGTAATCGCCTCTTCTCTAAACAGCCCAAAAAAGGACTTTTTCGCACGATTCTGCGCCACCGGTCCGCCGGGCAACATGCCGCCTTCGAGCAGCGATTGCGCGATCGCGCCGACCAGGCCGAGCACCAGCACCGCGGCGGCGGAACCGACGAACAGCAGCCAATTCGCCCGCCGACGCACCGGCTTGTTCTTTCGGCCCTGCAGCGACTGAAGCGCTCTCTCTTCCAGACCGGCATCGGGGTGAACATGCGAAAAGAGGTCATCCATGATTTTCTCCACGTCACGGGTTTCATTGAGAATTGCCGAGCATTCCGCGCAACCGGCGAGATGCGTTTCGAGATCGGCACATTCTTGCGCGGAAAGCCCGCCCATGGTGTAGGCGGCCAGATTTTCTTGCGTCCACGCGTGATTCGACATGGCAATGCTCCAAAGGCGAAAAAATATCATTGGCAAGCGGGGGGCGTAGGCCCCCTGATTCTTCGATCGTTGCCATCCGAATCAGGGGGTTTACGCCCCCCGCTCGCCGATGTCAGTCATTTATCGTGATGGCAGCGATGGATCCCAGGGGTTCGGAGTACCTCACCCCTGGGCAAGGGTTTCTTTCTGCATCTCCGCTCGTAGCCGCATCATGCCGCGATGGAGCATGCCGCGCAGCGAGCCGTTGGATAGGCCCATCTGTTGTTGGATCGTTTCGTAATCGGCGCCGACAAAGTAGCGCAAAATGAGAGGTAGGCGGTATTCGTCAGGCATCGCACGCAGAGCCACGAGCAAGCGCTCGCGCGTCTCGGATCGCTCCATCTCTTCCTCGGGCGTCGGTACGACCAGCATGTCACGCCGAAATTTCAGCACCTCGGGTTCGGGCGTTCGCTTCTTGCGCGACTGATGGCGGATGGCGTCGATCGCGATATTCTGGGCTATTCGCAGGATCCACGGGCGGAATCGCTCCACATTCGTCAATTGTTTCAGCGTCCGATAGGCGGCCAACAGCGTGTCTTGCAGCAAATCCTCCGCCAAATGGGCATCGCCAACTTCGAGATAGAGCCTCGCGTAGATAAGCCGAGAAACGCGGCGCACCAACCCCTCAAACGCCGCCTCATCGCCGCGTTGTGCACAAATGACCAGGTTTGTTTCGGATTCGGTCATCATGATTGTCTAACAATAAGACGAGGCACGAACGTCCCGCGCGCGCGGATAGGGGAAAATTTGTGGGCAGAACGTTCAGCCGGGATTCCTCACCACAGAGAACACTGAGAGCACAGAGAGAGGAATACCAAGGAAATAGTGAAGGTCGATGAAAAACAATCCATCTTTGTCTCGATCAAAGGCTCTATATCCTTTGTTGTCTCTCGTCAATTCTTGATTGCTCCGTGTACTCTGTGTCCTCTGTGGTGAGAAATGCAGGTTTGCCGCTCGCGTTTAGCGAGCGCGAACAAGACGCATCTCGCGCTCGCCGAAGGCGAGCGGCTAAACATCGATTACTTTCGCTGCGGATAAACGGCATACCCTGACACCAGCGTCGGGAAGCGGTAAATCGTCTTGCCCGCGGTGACGTAAAGCGTCTTGAGGTCCGGACCGCCGAACGCGACATTAGTGATGAGATTCTCCGGCACATCGATTCGACCGAGCAGCTTACCCTTTGGCGAAATGACGTAAACACCCGGCGGATTATCGAGCGTCTCGCCCGGCCCGCGTTTGACGGAGATACCCGCAGCGACCCAGAGATTGCCCTGGACGTCGAGCCGCATTCCATCGCCGCCCCTGCCTTTGCCGAAATCGTAGACGAGACGTTGCTTGCTCAGCGAGCCATCGTTGGCGACATCGAAGGCCCAGACCTTGCGATTGCCGCCCGGCTTCGGATGACTGTCGATGACGTAGAGCGTCTTGGCATCGGGCGTGATGGCGATGCCGTTGGGCCGTTCGATCTCTTTCTGCGTGAGAACGCGTTTGACCCGGAAGCCTTCATCGGTCGTGTCGATGCGGTAAACGCCTTCGACGTCCATTTCAAGTTGTTTGCGATCGGGGCCATAATAGGGATCGGTAAACCAGATTCGGCCCTTGGAATCGACGCAGGCGTCATTGGGGCTGTTGTAGCGCTTGCCTTCGTAGTTGTCGGTGAGGATCGTGATAACGCTGGTTTTGAAATCGGTGCGAACGATTCGGCGTCGGCCTTTGCCTTGCTCGTTGCCCTCGCAGCTGATGAGTCGGCCCTGAGCGTCAAACGTGTTGCCATTGGTCCGCCCGCTGTCGATCCGCCAGACCGAGAGTCGGCCCTTGGGATCCATTTTGAGGATGCGATTGCCCGCGATATCGGAAACGAAGACGTTGCCGTCGGCATCGACAGCAGGTCCTTCGAGAAACGCAACCGTACCCGCCGCTTCCGCAACGACTCCCGGCGCGACCAGACCTGGCGGAGCGGTAGATTTATCCTGCGCGCTGGCGGAGATCAACGCACAACCAAGGCCGAGCGATACGATGAATCCACACGTACGAATCATGATGAAACTCCTGGATGCAACCCTTGTTTAGCCTGCGCCGAAGGCGAGCGGCTAAACGAAAACCGCGTTTACTGCTCCTGTGCCGCCTGTTGGGCGAGAATCTGCAAATAGGCCATGTAATCGGTGAGGAACTTCGTCAGTTCCTCTTCGAGTTCGCGAACTTCGTCGAACAGTTCGAGCGCTGGTCGGTCGTCCTTTGCGTCGGGATCAGGCAATTGAGCGATCGCCTCGATGCGCTCGTTGAACGTCGGGTGCGATGCGAACAGCGATCCCTGTTCGGCATGAAGATCCGTCTGGAGCTTGTCGCGTTCTTCCTGCGTCATCTGCTCATTGCGGAAATGCGCGAAGGCGTCGTACATGTTGACGAACTGCTGCTGTTGTTGAAGCAGGGAGCTGATGTTTTCATAGATCGTCATCTCGAACAATGCACCATCCGTGCTGACCTTTCGGAGCGCGCTGCCGAACTGCGCCGGGCCGAACAGCGACGCAGCCATGCGATCAGCGAGAAACTCGCGCGACCGCGAATACCCGGCTGAGAGCAGTGAGTAACTCTTGTAATAAAGCCAAAGAAACCAGTAAAACGGATTCGCATAGGAGAAGATTCCGCCGGCGCCTTGCATGCCAAAGATCGCCTCGGAAATGCTGATGTGGACCTGGTAAATGAATCTGCTGTAAAACGTATCGCTATGGCTGAAATGCGCGTACTCGTGCGCCAGAATGGCCTTGAGTTCGCCGACGGTGAGAAACCGCAGCGTGCAGAACCCAAGCGTGAGTACGCGTTTGCTGACACCGAACATGCCGAACGGTCCGCGTCCCTCTTGATGCACGCCGATGGCGGCGCCGGGCGATAGATAGACTTCATCGACGCGATCGGTGTTGACCGTCTCCGCGACCTCGGCGAGCAAATCGTGCAAACGCGGACACTGACTGGGCGATTTGAGGATACCGAACCCGCCAGTCGCCGGCTTGCTAAATAAGCTCTTGAACACCGCCCACGCACTGAGACCGCCGACAATCACGACAAGCGCCACGGCGCGAACGGAGATGCGCGACGCCTGAAACATGTAGTAGAGCAGAATTCCCGTGCCGCCAAGAAGCCCAACGATCACAAACGGGATCGCGATGTAGAAGAGGATGAGGCCGAGCATTAGCGCGATGCCGTACAGGCGGGCGAGCAGATTCTCGCTGGCGACCCGCGCGACCAAACCCTCGCGGACCAAACCATCCGCCGGTTGCTGTTTGAGGAGGTCCAGCGCTCTGGTACCTCGTGTCAGGAAGGCGAGCACGGCGCCGGAAGCCGCCATCAGCACGATCAGGCCGACGTAGACGATGCCGAACCATTTCATCGTCAGCAGGTACCAGTCGATCCAATCGCGCGGCCCCGTGGGATGGTCCGGCGTGTTCTCGATATGATTCAGGGCATTGGGCGGAAGGATGAGCGCCGGGTTCACGCCGAGTGTTCGTGCTTTTTGCAGCTGGGCACGGGCTTCGCTATTGCGATTCTCGGCTGCCAGACAGAGCGAGTAGTACGTCGCAAGCACGCCGTCGTTTGGAAATCGTGCAGCGAGCGGCGCGACCTGTGCCGCGGGGAACCGCACCTGTGTATCCACGAGCGCGCATTGGGCGATCATCACCGCCCAGTGCGAGTTCTCTGGTTCCTGGTTCAGGGCGTCCTGAAATTTCGCGATGGCCGCCGGGAACATTCCACGGCGCTGGAACAACATGCCGCGAAATCCCGCCAGTTGCAGATTCGGATCGAGCCGATCGGCTTCGTCCAGTTCCTTCTGAGCTCGTTTGAGATTCGGATTCGGATCGAGGATGTTGGAAAGCTCGTTTGGTTTCGCGGCAGGTTTCACCTGCGCCATGAGCGCGATCGCGAGATTGCGATGGCCTCGCGCAAACCCGGGTTTCAACTTGATGGCGCGTTCATAGGCCGTCTCGGCATGGGGCAGCGAATCGGGCGTGAGCGGTTGGTCGTCAAGGAATGACGAGCCAAGAAAATACCAAGCGAGATGATCGGCGTCATAGGGCGGCGGAAGCGATGGCTGGGCTCCTGCCTTTTCACGCACAAAGCGCTGCGCCGCCTTGTACCCGGCATCCGTTTGCCGAGACTTGTCGCCAAACCAGGACGTCAGGCGATCCTTCCAGATCGGCCAGGATTTGTCCGTGATCGGTTCCTTGATGAGCAACGCTTCCACGTCGGCGGCGGTAGGGATCGGCGTCGGCGGCTGCGAACATGCCGTGCCGACTGCAACGCCAATGAAGACTGCCAAAGCGGACCATGAGCGAAACATGCACGACTCCGTGGACAAGACAGGATTTCCCCCCGGAGTATACTAACGTCACTCGACGGGTTTTCCCATAAAATGATGGAAAATTTTGTTCCTGGCCGCGATCGGCGAGCGGGGGGCGTAAGCCCCCTGATTCTCATGACGTCAATAGAAATTCAGGGGGCTTACGCCCCTCGCTCGCCAAGCAATTAAGGAGTTTCGCTTGCGAATCAGCGACCTATACGACAGACCGACGCCGACGATTTCTTTCGAGTTCTTCCCGCCAAAAAGCGACGCCGGCATCGAGGCACTCTTCACGGACACCGTGCCCGGTTTGCAAAAGCTCAACCCCGCGTTCATCTCCGTCACTTATGGCGCAGGCGGCGGAACGCGCGACAGCACGACACGCATCGTTCAACGGCTGCGCGACAAATGCGGCATCGAATCGATGCCTCACCTCACCTGCGTCGGTTCCACGCAAGCGATGCTCGGCGATTTTCTCGACGACATTCTTCAACGCGGCTTCGAAAACGTGCTGGCGCTGCGCGGCGATCCGCCGAAAGATCAGCTGACGTTCCAGGCCACCGAGGGCGGCTTCGCCAATGCGACCGATCTTGTGCGATTCATTCGCGGCAGGTCCAAAATCTGCATAGGCGCAGCCGTCTATCCCGAGGGCCACGTCGAGGCACGCCACAAGCATCGCGACTGGGACTACGCGGCAGAGAAGGTGGAAGCCGGCGCGGAATTTCTCATCACGCAGCTCTTCTACGACTGGAGCGACTTCCTCGACATGGAAGACTACCTGCGCAACAAGCGGAACGTGAAAGTGCCGATCGTGCCTGGCATTTTGCCATTCTTGAATGCTGCTCAGATCAAGCGATTCACGTCGCTGTGCGGATCGAGGCTGCCGACGCCGATATTGCACAAAATCGAAAAATACGCCAGCGACGACGAATCGATTCGGCAACTCGGTGTCGAGGTCTGTACGGAGATCTGCGCGAAGCTGATGAATCGCGTTGCAGGTTTTCACTTCTATTGCCTGAACCGCGTCCCGAGCACGGCCGAGGTGTTGAAAAATCTGGGGATGGCGTGAACAGATTCAACCAAGCCCCACCATGAGCGCAGCGAATGGTGGGGGTAGAAGTGCCAATTGACGTTACCCCCGCAATCCCGCCGCTTGCAGCAGGTGGTCCGTCGCAGTGTAGGCCTCGCGCACCCAGTCGGCGATTTTGGCGGGTTCAGGCGAATACTCCAACTCGATGCTGATCGCACCGTCGATGCCGAGCGCCTTGATCTCGCGCAAGTACGGGGCGAAATCCATGACGCCGCGGCCTGGCGGCAGATCGCCGTGGACTTTGCCATCGCAATCGCTCAGGTGGACATGGATCGCCTTCCCTTTGAGCCGGCGCAATTCCTCGGGCTTGACCTGGGCGAGTTCGAGGTGCGAAATATCGATATTCGCGCGCACTGCGGGATGGTTCACGTCGTCGATGAAACGCACCATGTTCTCGACGTTGTTAAGCAGCGACAGCTTGAACGGTTCTAGTTCCAGGGCGATCTGCACGCCCAGGTCGGCAGCGTATTTCCCAAGCTCGCGCGTGTTGCGCACGGCGATCTCCCACTGCTCCTTCGGCGGAATGACCTGCTGCTCCCAGATATATTCGCCCAGCACGAGCAGGAGATTTTTCGCCTCGAATTCGTAGACCATGTCGAGGTACGCCCGGCAACGCTGCACGTGAAACCGCTGCACGCTCGGATTGAAATCGACGAGTCCGACCGCGACGCACGCCACGCTGACGATCGGCAGATCCGCAAGTTCGCATTCGCGTTTGATGAGTTTGCGCTCCTTGACGTCGATATCAAGCGGGTCGGCGAAAATATCGATCGTGTCGAAGCCGATTTCCTTGGTCATGCGGATGCCATACGCCGTATCGCGCCCTGCCTGAGCCCAAGCGGAGTTGATGAGTCCAAGTTTCATGAGAAAATCCCGTGTGAAGTTTGTATTGTACCCTGGACGGTGTTTTTTTATGATTCCAATCGACCAAGAAAATTTCCACGTGAAATCAGGCCCTTGTGCCGTGTCGAACGAGCGCCAGACCACGCTGAGAAAATAGCAACGGAATCGCATGCAGGAATTTATTCAAAGCTGGGGTTACATCGGCGTCTTCGTGGGTATCCTGGCGACGGGACTGGGGTTTCCCATGCCCGAAGAAATGCCTATCGTGCTCGGCGGCGTGCTGGCGACGCAGGCTGACATCAGTATTTGGATCATGTTGCCCGTTTGCATCGTGGGCGTCATCATTGGTGACAGTTTCCTGTATTTGATCGGCCGATTCTGGGGCGCGAAACTGGTCGAGTTGCCTTTTATTCGCAACAAGCTCCTGCCGCCTGAGCGATTCGCGAGCATTTCCGAGAACTTTCAAAAATATGGCGTGAAGATCCTTCTCTTCGCCCGGCTGACGCCAGGAATACGCGCGCCGATTTTTCTGACGGCTGGCATCACGAAGTTGCCGTTGACCTATTTCCTATTCGCCGACGGAGTCTATGCGATACCCGGCGTGAGTGTGTTGTTCTTTCTCGGCTACTGGTTCACTGACAGCATCATTGATATTGTGCGCCAATCGCAAATGGTAAAGCCGATCATCGTACTGGTGCTTCTAGCGGGTGTGACAATCTATCTTCTGTACCGTTTTTGGCGAAAACCGGTCGTCACTGGAAACCCAACGGAAATGCCGCCCATCGTCGGCCCGGTGACCGAGAAACTCGACTCCGTGGCGGAAAGCATGGCCGACCGCGTGATGCAACGATCTCACCCAGACAAAAAAACCGACAACAAATCCTAGGCGAAAGACCAAGGAAAAAGCCATGGCCGCCGATGATCTTGTGCTCGCGATGACCGGCGCCAGCGGATCCGCTTACGGTGTTCGGCTACTTGATGTTTTGCTGCGAGCGGGTCGAACCGTTCATCTCGTGCTGAGTCCCGCCGCCGTTCAAGTATTCGAGCAGGAACTCGATCGCCGCATCGAACTCGCGAACTTCCGTCTCGGCGATTTTTTCGGCATTTCAATCGATCCGAAACTTGAAGCCCGCGTGCAATACCACGATTATCGTAATTTTTTCGCGGGTATCGCCTCCGGCTCGTTTCTCACCGGCGGGATGGTCATCTGCCCGTGCAGTTCGGGCACGGTCTCGGCGATTGCTCATGGGTTATCGCAGAACCTGATCCATCGTGCCGCGGATGTCCATTTGAAGGAGCGCCGAAAGCTGATCCTGGTGCCTCGCGAAACGCCGTTGAGCGTGGTGCAGCTGCGCAACCTGACAATATGTGCCGAGGTCGGCGCCGTGGTGCTTCCTGCGTCGCCGGGATTCTACACGAAACCGCGAAGTCTGGACGACGCGATTGATTTCATCGTCGGGCGCATCTGCGATCAGCTCGGAGTCGAGCACAAGTTGTTCGAGCGTTGGGGCGAGAACGAAACGACATGAATCGGCTCCTGCGCGATTACGCTGAGATGACGCTCGCCGCGCACGGCATGCAGCCGCGCGTCGCCCTTGTGCTGGGTTCCGGCCTGAGCGATGTCGCCGATCGGCTGACGGACGCCGTCGAGTTGGCATTCGGCAACGTGCCGGGCATGGACGCGGCAGGCGTGCCTGGGCATCGCGGAGCGCTTTTGCTGGGCCGATGGGTCGGCGTGCCGGTGCTCGTCTTCGCCGGTCGGCTACACTTTTACGAAGGCTATGCCTGGCGTCGCGTGGTGCAGCCGATCCACATCGCCCACGAACTCGGCGCGTCCATCCTAATCGCGACCAATGCCGCCGGCGGCATCCGCGACGATCTTACGCCGGGCGAACTCATGACGTTGACCGGCCACATCGATGCGACGCGTCCCAACTGGTGGCAGGCATTCACATCTCTCCCCTCTCCCTCCGGGAGAGGG
>CAZAFH010000124.1:0-22680 GCA_964484265.1 uncultured Singulisphaera sp. | reverse complement strand
AATGCGCAATACTTTTCGGATGAACGCAGCGTTTGGTTTTCATCAGCCCACCCCTGGGCTTGTGTTATCAATCGCGCGTGATTGTTTCGTGCAGGTTCAGGATCACGCGCGTGACCGAGGCCCACGCCGCCAACTCGGCGATGGCCAATTCTTTTCCCGCTGGAGTGTAGCCAATGCCTAGCAGCGCCTGGGCTTCTTTCGCATGGGCGTCATAGTGCTTGCGGTGTTGCTCGTACAGATTCGACAGCACTTTCGCTTCCGCCTTATTTGCTTGTCGTTGAAGCGCGATTTGGAAAGCCACCTGGATGCGGTCCGCCGTCGTCTTGCGTGATCTTATCACGCGCTCGGCGAAGACGCGCGACGCCTCAACGTAGGTCGGATCGTTCAGTAGCACCAGGGCCTGCTGCGGCGTGTTGCTGCGCGGACGCTCGACGGTGCACTCCTCGCGCGTCGATGCATCAAACGCAAGCAAACTGGGTTGCAAGAACGTCCGCTGCCAGAACGTGTACAACCCGCGGCGGTACTGGTTCTCGCCCCTGTCGTTGGTCCATTCGCGCATGGGGAAATTGAGGTAACGCCAGTAGCCCGCAGGCTGATAAGGCTTCACGCTCGGGCCGCCGATTTTTTCGACAAGCAGGCCGCTGACGGCTAGCGCGTTGTCGCGGATGAATTCGGCATCGAGTCGGAAGCGATCCTGGCGTGCGATGAGTTGGTTGTAGGGGTCGCGCTGACGCAACTCCGGCGTACCCTTCGACGATTGCCGATAGGTCGCCGAGGTGACGATCTGGCGGATGGCCCGCTTGATGTCGCCGCCGCTGGCATCGAAATCGAGCGCGAGCCAATCGAGTAATTCCGGGTGTGTCGGCCAGGAACCGAGAGCGCCGAAATCGTCGGCTGTTTTGACGATACCCTGACCGAGGAATAGCATCCAGAGCCGATTGACGAACACGCGCGATGTCAGCGGATTTTCGGAAGCGACAAGCCAATTGGCGAGATCGAGCCGAGTCGCGCGTTTTTTGTCTTTCTCGATTTTCATGCCATGCAAGGCCGCCGGGACGCCGGGTTCGACAATTTCGCCACTGTTGTCCAGCCAGTTGCCTCGACGAAGTATCCGCACCATGCGCGGCGTGACCGAGGTCGAGATCAGCGTCGTCGGGATTGCTTTCTGCACGGCGGCTTTTTGTTTCTGCACCTGCGCGAGCTTCGCCTGTGCCGCCTTGACATCTGCTTTCGGCAGCTCGGCGATTTTCTTCATCATTTCGGCGATCTCGGCATCGAGCAATCTGAGCTTCTCCTGAATCTCGGAAGTCATGATCGGCGTCTGGACTTGCCCGCCGACGGCCTTTTCCTGAATATCGGCAAAGAAAGCCGCGAGCTGGTAAAACTCTTTCGTGGTGAAGGGGTCGTATTTGTGGTCGTGGCATTCCGTGCAGCCGAGCGTCAACCCGAGCCAGGCGGTCGAGAAGTTGCGAACGCGGTCGGCGGCGTATTTCGCGGTGTATTCCTTTGGTTGCGAGCCGCCTTCCTGGGTCGTCTGAAGAAGACGATTGTGCCCCGATGCAATCTTTTGCTCGCTCGTCGGATTTGGCAAGAGATCGCCCGCAATTTGTTGGATGGCGAATTGTTGGAACGGCATGTTTGAGTTGAAGGCGCCGATGACCCAGTCGCGATACATCCACACATCGCGATTGTTGTCGCTGTGGTATCCAGCCGTGTCGGCATAGCGCACCACGTCCAGCCAGTGCACTGCCATTCGTTCGCCGAAATGCTTCGAGTTGAGCAGGCGATCGACGACTTTCTCATAGGCGTTCGGACTGGTATCCGCGAGGAACGCCTCGACCTCTTCCGGCGTCGGCGGCAGACCGATCAGGTCGAACGAAAGCCGGCGAATCAACGTACGGCGATCGGCCTCGAATGAGGGCACGACGCCTTCCTTCTCCAACCGAGCCAGGACGAACCGGTCGATGTCGTTCCTCGGCCAGGCCGCGTTCTTCACAGCTGGCACGGCGTGCTTGCGCGGTGCAATCAGCGACCAGTGGCCTTCGTATTTCGCCCCTTGCTCGATCCACGCCTTCACCAGTGCGATTTCGTGTTTCGTCAGCTTCTTGTTCGTCTTCGTCGGCGGCATCACCTTATCGCCTTCCGACGTGATCATGCGCAGAAACAACTCGCTCTCCATCGGCTTGCCGACGGCAATGACCTTGGCGTGCGCGTCTTTTTCGTCGTCGAGTCGCAGTTTCGCCTTGCGGAGGTTATTGTCCGGACCGTGGCAAACGAAGCAGTTGTTCGAAAGAATTGGCCGAATGTCGCGATTGAACTCCACTTTGCGCGTGTCTTGCGCGCCGACAGCGGAGGCAGCAAAAAGCGTGGCTACGAGAGCGTAAACCGAACGAATCATGGCGTGTATCCCCCCAACAGGTGCAAAGCAAGGCGAAACCATCGGCATTTTACCGAAATCGCCCCAATCACTCAAGCGCGAGTCGGCATTGACAGGCATCACGGTGTTTTGGCAAGCTGCGGACATAATAAATATCGCCCAGAATGGAAGCCGGATGAAAACAATCACCCCGCCGAGCCGCATCGAAATCGACGCGCCGCCGTTGGCCAAGATCACGACGGTCGGAACGCCGACGCATCTCGTCGGCTGGCTGCCGTGGCTATGGACGCACGTCCTATTCCGGGGCTCGATCGATCCGAGCCGATTCGATGCTCGTTCGTTCGGCTGGTTGTTCGTGCTGTCGGGATTGTTATTGTACCCCTGCATGGCGTTTCATCTCTTCGAACCCGACGAGGGGCGCTACGCCCAGATCCCGCGCGAGATGCTTGTCGCCAACGAGTGGATCGTGCCGACGCTTCAGGGCGAACCGTACCTCGACAAACCGCCGCTCTTTTATTGGAGCGTGATGTTGGCGTATCTGGTCTTCGGCTGCCAAATCTGGGTTGCGCGACTGATCCCGGCGCTGGCGATGCATGCGACCGTGCTAGCGATGTATGCACTCGGTCGGCAGCTGGTTGGCGAACGCTCGGCCTTCTGGGGAGCGCTGCTGCTCATCGTGTCGCCGTTCTTTCTCGGCGTCGGGCGATTGCTCGTGCTCGATGGGATGCTGACGCTGTGGATATCGCTTGCCAGCATGCTTGCTTTCCTGGCTCAGCGTGGAGACAAACTACACCGAGGTTGGTGGCTGGCGTCGGCTTTCGCCTGCGGGCTCGGCGCACTGACAAAGGGGCCTGTCGCGGTGGTGCTGATCATGCCTCCACTGCTGGCGCATCGCTGGCTGGCGGCCGAGAGATCACGGATCGGGCTTGGGATGTGGTGCGTCTACCTGGCAATGGCCGTGGCGGTGAGCCTGCCGTGGTATGCCGCGGTCTGCATCGAACGGCCTGAGTTCACGCAGTATTTTCTGCTCAAGCACAATGTGCAGCGATTCGTTGAGCCGTTCGACCACGTGCGACCCGTGTGGTTCTATGTGCCGATCCTGGCGTTCTCGATCCTGCCAGCGCTGCTGTTCGCGAAACCGCTGCTGCGTTTTCTCGGCTCGACGAACGCGGCGGAGTCGAACGCGCGCTGCCCGGCGATGGGCTATCTGCTGCTGTCGTCGCTCTGGTGCGTGGCGTTTTTCTCGATGGCTGGAAGCAAGCTGCCAACGTATATCCTTCCGGCGATTCCGCCGCTCTGCCTGGCGCTCGGGTGTTTCGTCGCACGCGCCGATTGGCATCGCTCCCGCGCGGTGTGGAGCGTCATCGCGGTTTTCTGGCTGCTGTCCGCCGGCATGCACTGGATCCTCGTGCCAATCTACGCCGCCGAGCGCGCCCCGATGGGCGATGCCGAGAAGATGCACGTCCGCTGCGGCGATCCGAGCGTGCCGATCTTCTGCTTCCCGCGCAACATCGATTCGGTATCGTTCGGAGTCGAACGCTCCGACTTCCGCACCTTCCGCAGCAAAGACGTGGCCAAGCTAATTGCCGAACTCGAGAAGCACCCACGCAGCACCTTGTTGTTCGGCCACCGCAGTTCGCCAGCGCTATTGCAGCATCACCTGCCGGCAACGTTGCGCATGATCGACCGCCAGCCGATGGGGTTGTGCGAGTCGGCAACGGTGGTGCGGGTGGAGTGATGGCGATTGAAGCCTGTTAGCCCAAAGCGCGAGTCTTGTAATTGCGCATTCTTGCCTCTGATAATCACTCCGACGCAGTGAACTCACCAGAACACCAAAGGTGTTCCATCTCAAAGCCCAGGGTTGACGCAGCCTACCCTGGGAAATAGCAAACGTCGATGGGAACGCCGAAGGTGTTCCATCAGTGTGAAGTTGATGGAACGCCTTCAGCGTTCCAGAATTGAGGCTTTCGTTTTCCCAGGGTACGCTGCGCGAACCCTGGGCTTTGGGATGCAACGCCGTTGGCGTTGACGGATGATTTGACGATCCAAGCAATGGTTCAGGTTTTTCAAATCGTCTGCGTTGAACAAGATTCAAATCGAATTTGGAAGGAAAGTTGGCAAGTGCCAACAAGCAGTGGTAGACGGTGCCGTTAGATGACGCAGAAGAATCCGTTGCACTGCGACCGGGGCTGCATTATGCGTCATTAAGGTTAGAAGTTATACGGGCGGCGTCGGCGCGTGACCTTGGCCGTTAGCCCTCACCCACCCAAATCCAAACCCCCAGCCCGTAGGACCGCACGATGGCGAAGTACCTGGTCTCCTTCCCCGCATCGGCGATGACTGTCGCCGCCGAGGACATGCCTGCCGTAGACGAAGCGGCACGGGCGGTCATACGCGAGGCGAAGGGTGCCGGCGTCTATGTGTTTGGCGGTGGGATCAATGCCGCTGTCGCGCCGCAAATGGTCGCGGCTGACTGCACCGTCACGAACGAGACCTACCCGCAGACCAGGGAGTTCGACGGCGGCTTCTGTGTGCTGGAACTGCCGTCGCGCGAAGCTGCCGTCCAGTGGGCCGCGAAGATCGCCAAAGCGTGCCGTTGCTCGCAGGAACTGCGCGAGTTTGGGTACGATGCCGAGAGCTGAGCGGCGGTAGCCCCTTCGCTTGTGCTTTTTGTAGTTGGCCATTGTGATTGGTAATATGACGCCACAGAGTAGCGAACGCCAAAAATGCAACGATAAATCGTAAACGGTAAATAGTAAATGATAAAGTGTTTTGCTTGGTCATTTCTCGTTTACTATTTACCGTTTACTATTTATCGTTGCATTTTGTCGAGTACGACGAATAACTGCGCAACTTCAATGCTTGCGCTGTGCTTACGCGTTCAACGTCTATTTAATCCCCGACAGCGCATCGAAGTAGACGCTCGCCAAGCGAAAGATCGCCCAGATGATGAACCCCGCGACGCACAGCCATACCACCCCGCCCGCAGCGCGGGTGAGCAACGTCATTCGGCTTGTCGCTTCCTCTCGCCAATACTCAAGCTGATGCTGCATCATTTCCGGCACGCGTCCGCCCTCCTCGGCACTCGATAAGATCTCGAGAAATTCGTCGCCAAAAAGCCCTGTCGCCCGCATCGCCTTGCGCAACGATTTGCCCGACTTCACGGCAACAATCGCCTCGTCGGCCTGTTTCACGAAATGGGCGTTGCCGGTCGCCTCCATGCTCAGGCGAAGCGCCTGAGCGACGGGCAAGCCCGAATCGAGCGTCAACCGCAGCGCAAGCGTGAACCGCGCCATGGCGATGGCGTACAGGCAAGGCCCGATGATCGGCAGCCGAAGCAGCAGTCGATGTGCCCAGATCGCTTGCGTGCCAAGTTTCGCAATGATGTAATAAAGAATCGCCAGCGAAAGGAGGGTTCCGCCGACCGTGCCGAGGAACGCCAGCGAACCTGCCGCGCCCGTCAGGCCGAAGATCGACAGCATCGGTGGCCCGCCGCGTAGGGAAGCAATCAGGCCGAGAACGTAGATCACGCCTGCCAGAATGAATACGGCTGCGATGAACTGGATGATCGGCAGAAAGGTCTGACTGCGAAATTGCCTGCGAAGTTGCAATTCGAGCTGGCAGTATTTTTCGAGTTCGCCAAAGATCTCCGGCAAGTGTCCCGTCGATTCGCCGACTCGGCACATGGAAAGAAACAGCGGCGGAAAGGCATGCTGTTCGCCGTCGAGCGCGTCGATGAGGCTGCTGCCGTTCTTCAGCTTTTCCGCGATCCGCCCCGCGACATCGCGAAGTGAACGCCGGCCGCGCTCGGCCTGCTGCTTCATGATGCGATGAATCGTCAGCCCGGCACTGAGGTTGTGGTGCAGGATCCGACACAGGTCGGCAAGGTCGGCCAAGGGGATGCGTCGTGATAGCATTTGCGGTACAATAACCCCATGGCCGACATTGAAATCCCGTATGACCCGCGTTATTTGGCCGGTATCGTTCTATTCAATCGTGGCGATTTTTTCGAGGCCCACGAGGTCTGGGAATCGCTTTGGATGGAAACGTTCGACTCCGACAAACAATTCTACCAGGGCCTGATTCAGGCAGCGGTGGGATTGTGCCACTTCTGCAATGGCAACGTCCGCGGCGCCGCCAAGCTCTATCGTTCGAGCCGGGACTACATGAACCGCTACGGCAGCCGGCACCTGGGTCTGGACCTGGAGGCGTTCTGGCGCGAGATGGACGCCTGTTTCGCCGAGGTCGCCGCCGCTACGGAACCGACGCGTGCGATCGTTATCCAGGAGGAGTTGATCCCGACCCTGTCAATCGACCCGGCGCCAGAAACCTGGCCTGATCCGGCGCCATACCTCGAAGAGGCGAGCGACTAGTCTTTACCGTAGCCATCACGCTCTGCGTGATGGATCTGCATTGAGTTCGCGAAGACAACGGCGGTTGCCGAGATGTCAAAAAGACCATCACGCGGAGCGTGATGGCTACGGTGTTCATGAGTGGACACTAGCCACGCCCTTTGCTTGTCGTATTACTTCAATTACGATCAGAATAATACCCGATGGGACCTTTTCCATGATCATCGTTTTGAAACCCGGCGCCACTCCCACCGAGATCGACCATGTCGTCGAACGCATTCACGACTTGGGGCTGAAACCTCATGTCTCCACGGGCGAACATCGGACCATTATCGGAGTCATCGGCGACGAGAACAAACTGCGAGCGCAGCCGCTGCAGGCGATTCCTGGCGTCGAGCAAGTGCTGCCGATCATGAAGCCGTTCAAGTTGGCGAGCCGAGAGTTCACGAAGAAAGATACGATCGTGAACGTGGGCAACGTCAAAATTGGCGGCGGAAATCTCGCGATGATCGCTGGGCCATGCGCAATCGAAAGCCTGGCGGTGCTCGACGAAATCGCGGGCCCGATCAAGAAGGCTGGCGCCAATATTCTTCGCGGCGGAGCGTTCAAGCCGCGCACGAGTCCGTACAGTTTCCAGGGCCTTGGTGAGGAAGGGCTGAAGATTCTGCGCGACATCGGCCAAAAGCACGACATGCCCGTCGTCACCGAGGTCATGGATCCGCGGCAGATTCCGCTCGTCGAGCGGTACGCCCACATGTTCCAAATCGGCGCTCGCAATATGCAGAACTTCGATCTGCTCAAAGAGATCGGCCAAACGAAGAAACCCGTGCTCATGAAACGCGGCATGAGCGCGACGGTAAAGGACTTGCTGATGTCCGCGGAGTACGTCCTTGCGGAAGGAAACCCCAACGTCGTCCTGTGCGAGCGCGGCGTGCGATCGTTTGAAGATTCGACGCGCAACATGCTCGACATGAGCGCCGTGCCGAATGTGAAAGGGCAAAGCCACCTGCCGATCATAGTCGATCCAAGCCATGCGACCGGCCGGCCCGACCTGATTCCGCCGATGGCATTGGCGTCGGTCGCTGCTGGGGCGGATGGCGTTCACATCGAGGTTCATAGCTGCCCCGAGAAAGCGCTCTCCGACGGCCCGCAGGCGTTACTGCCTCCCGGCTACGCATCATTGATGGAGCAGATTCGCAAGCTCGCGGACTTGGTCGGAAAGACGTTCTGAGATGGCAATTCAGTGGCATCCATTGTTTACATACTTGCTACGGCCGTTAGTCAGCGAATCCTACGAAGTCCTGACAAACATCGCGGTTGGAGATATTCCGCGAGAGGCCGATCTCGTCCTACTTCGACGAAAAGACGCTGTCCCGCTTTCGTTTCGCGGAATTTGGAAACATCTAACAAGATGGAATGTTCTTGAATACAAGGGGCCAACGGTCACGCCTCGAACCAATGACCTTGATCTTCTGATAGAATTAGGTTTAGGAATTCACCGCCGAATGAACGAGAACTATTCGAAACAAAAACGCCACAGAACGCCGGAAAATGAATTCTCTATCTGGTTTCTCGCGAGCCGAATCGGCAAGACGTTTCACTCCCAAGCCGCACGTAGGCTGGGCGGTTTGAATCAAATAGACGAAGGGATCTGGAGAAGCCAGATCCTTGATCGATACCTCTTCTTTGTAAGCGGAGTCGATCTTCCAGTGGATCATGATAGTGTACCGTTTCATATCCTGGGGGTAGAGACGGCCAAAAAGGAAGAAGAAGCCGCGAGTTTGATTGCAAATGACGAGATGCTTTGGGAGATGTATAGCCAATTCCTCGGTAGTCTGCACTCGTCCACTCTAAAGGAGCTGATAGCCATGGCAAAAACAGCCAGGAATGGACCGAAATTCCAAATCAAGCCTCTCGTGGAATTCATGGGTATGCAAGAAACAATTACCCAAATCGGCGAAGACCAGGTGCTTGACCATTTCGCTTCGGATCCGAAGCGGATGAAAAAAGCGCTGGCCTTTTTTCTAAACCGTCTCTCAAATTCCGAAAGAGAAGAAATCCGCAGGAAACTGAAATGATGGAACGGGTGCTCGCGCAATGATGCAACTTCCGCCGGCTTGGAGTTCGTTTCTCGCGGACGAAATCGCCAAGCCTTATTTTCAGGATTTACAGACCTTTCTCAACAACGAACGAGCCGAACAACAAGTGTTTCCGGCGGAAGAAGATGTTTTCGCCGCGTTCGGCCTCACGCCGGTGGACGCCGTTCGCGTCGTGATTCTCGGGCAGGATCCGTACCACGACGTCGGCCAGGCGCATGGACTGGCGTTTTCGGTCATGCCCGGCGTCGCCATTCCCGCGTCGCTGCGGAATATTTTCAAAGAACTTCAAGACGACCTCGGCATCGTTCCGGCGTCTCATGGCTGCCTGCTGAATTGGGCCAAACAGGGCGTGCTCTTGCTCAACACCGTGCTCACTGTCCGCGCTCATTCGGCGAACTCGCATCGCGGCAAGGGGTGGGAGACGTTCACTGATGCCGTGATTCAGCGGTTGAGCTGCCAGTCGAAGACGCTGATATTCGTGCTGTGGGGAAAGCCCGCGCAGGCGAAGAAGAAGAAGCTGATCGACCTCGCGCGTCATACGATAATCGAGTCGGCGCATCCGTCGCCATTGTCCGCGCGAACCGGTTTTTTTGGCAGCAAGCCGTTTTCGCGCGTCAACCTGGCTTTGCGCGAATCAGGCCAGGCGGAGATCGATTGGGCGATTCGCGAATTGCCTCGGGACTTGTAAAGAGCAAGTATTGATGCGCTCGACAAATGTCGCATTGTATTACTGTAGCCATCACGCTCCGCGTGATGGATTTCCTGAAACCGGTGAATATGGCCGAATTTTTCGCCGGTACCCGAAAAATCCATCACGCGGAGCGTGATGGCTACGATAATTCGGACTTTTGTCGGGCGCGTCAGTATTCGGAACACAAAAAGGAATAACTTCATGCGAAAGAAATTCATCGCGGGCAACTGGAAGATGAACACAGCGAGCATCACCGGCGAATTGCTGGCGGCCGGCATCGTCAAGGGACTCGCCGGCGATGCGAGCGTCACCGTCGCCGTTTGTCCGCCCTTTCCGTTTCTGTCGCGCGTCGGGCAAGCGGTGCAGGGTTCGCCTGTCGCACTGGGAGCTCAGAACTGCTACCCAAAGAATGATGGTGCGTTTACGGGAGAGGTCTCCCCCGCCATGCTCGTGGATGTGGGTTGCCAATATGTGATCCTGGGGCACAGTGAACGTCGGCAGATCTTCAAGGAAACCGACGCATTTATCAACGAGAAAACACATGCCGCGCTGAAGGCGGGATTGAAGGTAATCCTGTGCATCGGCGAAACGCTGGACGAGCGCAAGGCCAACAAGACCGACGCCGTGCTCGACGCCCAACTCACCGGTTCCCTCACGAACATCACGGCCGAGTTACTAACGAAAATCGTCATCGCCTACGAACCGGTCTGGGCGATCGGCACGGGCGTCAACGCCACGCCGCAGCAGGCACAGGATGCCCACGCGTTCGTCCGCAAGCGTGTCGGCCAGTTGTGCGGTCAAAGCGCGGCCGACGCTCTCGTCATCCAGTACGGCGGCAGCGTCAAGCCGGACAACGCGGCGACGCTGCTTTCCCAACCCGATGTCGATGGCGCGCTCGTCGGCGGCGCCAGCCTGAAAGCCGACGATTTCCTCGGCATCATTCGCGCGGCGCGATAGTGCCCAGTCCGTAGTCCGTGGCAAACGCGGAGCGCGACATAGTAGCCACGCGAAAGGTTCGATCTATCCCACATACGCAATATAATACCTGCGAGCTACGGACCAAGGACTACGGACTACTGACTATACAACATGAAAACTCACGAACTCGTCTTACTTAGTCCCTACAAATTTCCCGCACAGTATGCCATGACGCTTTCCGACGAGGACATGGCGTCGTGGCTGAATGGCTTCACGGCCTTGTGGCATCCGGCGGTGATGTGGCAGGCGAAGGAGCCGCCGCGCTGCGAGACAACCTACGATCACGAGACGCCGAAGCCGGGAATGATCTACGCGCTGCCGGAAACTCCGCCGAACTATTTTCCCGATGACTGGGACGAGCGTGTGAAGCAAGTCGGCTCGATCGTCTTCCGGGCGACGCCGGATCGTGCCGTCACGCTGAGCAACCTGCGCGAGGCACTGCGTGCCGAGGGTTCGCCGGGTTTCGGATGGAAGGATGGCGCCGACCTGAGCGAAGCGGAGCTTGGCCCATTCTTCGGGCTGGGGTGGGGCCATCAGATGCTGGCGGCGCTGACCGAGGCGATGGAGCACGAGATGCTGCTCGATCAGGCCTCGTTCTGGGACGAAGTGCAACACGCCGTCGCCTTGCGAGCCGGTTTTCCCTACACGCCGGCTAGCGCCGCCCTACCGCCATTGACGCCGGAGAATCCTCCCGACGATGGCATGTTCGATGACCCGCCGGATACCCCCGGCGACTCGGCCGACAACGCCGATCCGCCAGCCGCGCAACCTGAATCGGCGCCGGCGCCGGTTCAATGGCGCGATGTCCTCGTCTCTGCTGTCTCGAAGATGCTGTCGGCGCGCGAAGTTCTTTACCCGGTGGCGATTCATCTGCTCGACGTTTCATTCATGGATGCAGGTTCTCACGAGCAGGCATCTCCCGCCGCGCTGGAACTAGGCGTGCCAACCAACCTGATCTGCGACGCGCACTCGCTAGAGGTTCTCGCGGAGAAGGCGCCGGCGCGATTCGCGGAATTGCGCGATGCGGTGCAGAGCGAACGGGCCGAGGTGCTGTGCGGCGGATACATCGAGCGCGAAGATCCGATTCTGCCGATCGATTCGCAGCTCTGGAACCTACGCCACGGACTTGACCGGGCCAAGGAACTGCTGGGAGCAGACGTGCATGTCTATGCGCGAAAGAAATTCGGCTACCATCCGCATTTGCCTCTCTTCCTTAGTTCCAACGGGATCACCAAGGCGTTGTTTCTCACGTTCGACGAGAACTGCGGATTGCCGCACTACTCGAATGTCGTCGTGAGTTGGCCATCGCCGGATGGCAAACAGGTGGACGCGTTCGCCCGGCAGCCGAAATTCGCCGACAGTGCGGAGACCTATTTCAACCTGGGTCATACCTGGTTCAAGACGACGCGCGAAGACCAGGCCGCGACGGTGTTTTTGATGCATCGGGACAAGCCAACAGCGGTTTGGCATCGCGACCTGATCGAATTGGCCCGGCTCGCGCCGCTTCTCGGGCAGTGGACGACCTTCTCTCGCTACTTGACGGAAGTCATGCCGAGCGAATATCCGTCCACGATGACGGCGGATGATTTTCACTTCGACTTCCTCAGCGACCGCATCAACGCCAAATCCGAAAATCCCGTCAGTGCGTTTCCGCGCCATCAACGAACCAGGCGGCGCATCGATGCCGTTTGGACGTACGCGGCTCTACATCGCGCGATCTCGGGGCCGGGCGATACGCTCGACGTTTACGAACGATTGACGCGGATCGAAGCGGAGGCGGAGGCAACGCTCGCGCCGCCGGCGGATCTGAGCGAGGCCGAGCGTCACGTCGCCACGGTGCTGGCGGAACGATTGCAATCGCGGGCCGAGCCGAATCGTCCTGGCTACATGATCCTGAATCCGTGCGGATTTACCCGGCGCGTCGCTCTGGAATTCGACGGTGCACGGCATCTCCTGCCGATCGGCGGGGTCGTGAAAGCGTGCCAGCTGGACGGCGAAAAACTGCGAGCCGTTATCGAGGTGCCGCCGCTAGGTTTCGCCTGGGTGCCTCGCGAAGGTCCGCCGGGAACGCCGGCGATAGTGCTGAAGATGCGTGCCGCGGATGCCGCTTCGAACACGATACGCAACGATTTCTTTGAAGTCGAGATCGATGCGAAAACAGGCGGGCTCAAGGCGATTCGCGATCACAAGACGCGCATCAGCCGGCTCGGGCAGATGCTCGTCTTCAATCCCTCGAGCCGAATGATCGCCAAGGAGATCAAGGTAACGTCGTCCGGCCCGGCTCTCGCCGAAATTGTTTCCGACGGCTTTTTGCTTGGCGAACAGGATCAGGTGCTCGCGACCTTCCAGCAACGATTCCGCCTGTGGATGGGCAGACCGCTGCTGGAGATGCGCGTCGACATCACACCGCAGCAGCCTCCCGCTGGGTACGGCTGGCACGCTTACTTTGGTTCGCGTTTCGCCTGGCGCGACGAACGCGCGACACTCGTGCGCGGATTTAACGGCATGGGCTACATCACGACACACCCTCGGCCGCAGACGCCCGACTACCTTGATGTCCGCCTTGGCGCTATGTCGGTCACCCTGCTGACGGGCGGCTTGCCGTTTCATCAGAAACAGGGTTCGCGAATGGTCGATGTGATCATGGTTCCTGAAGGCGAGAAATGCACGACGTTTGAATTCGGGATTGCATTCGACCGCGACGTGCCGATGCAAACCGCGTGGGGCTTCACCTCGCCGATCGGAGTCGTGCCGACCACGAAAGGTCCGCCTCACATCGGCGCGTCGGGTTGGTTGTTTCATGTCGATGCGTCGAACCTTCTGCTGACGCGCATGATGCCCGGGCCGATTGAAGCGTCGGCAAGCAGGGAGGGCGTGCCCGACACGGTGACCGCGCGATTGCTGGAATGTGCGAACTACAGCGGCCTGGCGGAGCTCCGCTGCGTGCGCGATCCGCAACGGGCAGCCGTATTCGATACGCGCGGCCAGTTCTTGCTGGAGGCGAATCGCTCGGGCGACATCGTGCATCTGGAAGTGACGCCGAACGACCTGGCACACGTGCAGGTGGAATTCGGCGTGCCGAGTGCGCCTCCGACTGACGGCGGCGCCGAATAGCTTGCTCAGACATTATTAATTTTGGCGAGCCAGGAGAGTAAGCGACTGGAGGATTGTAACGGCTCCAGTCGCTTACTCTCCCGGCTCGCCAAATATCAAATCCTTCGTCACTTCTTCTTTTGCTGAACCTGCTTGAGCAACTTCAGCACGAACGGGTTGTTCGGCTGCAAACGCAGGGCGGCTTCGTATTCGCGTGTTGCGTCGAGGAACATGGCGTTTCGCTGGTATTGCTGGCCTTGCACCACGTGGTTTGCGAACTGGTTCTTTTTCATCCCAGCCAACGCTTCGTTGTCCTTGGGGCGAATCTTCAGCGCTTCCTGATACGCCTTCATTGCCTCGCCGTACTTCTGCTCTTTCTCCAAACCGGCCGCTTTTTTCATTGCTTGTTCAAAAGCGTCTTGCTTGGTTTCGACCGGCGGCGGCGTGGTTTTCGTTTTGCTTGCGTTCAGAGCTTTGGACGCATCCTGCCAACCGCGAATCGCTGCGGGGTCCTTGGTATAGATTTTCAGCGCACCCTGATACGCTGTCAGCGCGTCGCTGAATCGTTTTCCCGCCATTGCTGTGTCGCCTTGCTTCATCAGGCTGGCGTACTCGCTCTTGCGTTTTTGTTCCGCTGCGGCGGCCTGCTGGTTGGCGTCGGCGAGTGCCTGCTGTGCCTGCAACAGCCGTTGCCTCGCCAGGGCGTCGGTCGGATTCAGCTTGGTTGCATCCGTGTATTGCTTGACGGCGACGCTGTAACTTTTCAGGGCCATTGCCTTGTCTCCGGCGCTCATCGCCTTGGTGAAAGCGAGTTGGGTCTTGCCCGCGGCGTTCTGCTCTAGCTGTGCCTGTTGCAGCAACTTCAAAGCGTTGACTTCGTTGGGCATGGCCCTCAACGCTTTTTGGAGCGAAAGAATCGCCGAGTCATAGTTCTTTGCGAGCAGCGCCTTCTGCGCGTCCGCGTAGGCGCCGGCAAATTCCGCGAGGCGGAGCTTCTCGGCGGCTATAGCGCCACGAGCCGATTCGATGTCCTTCAGGCCCTTGACGATCTGCGGGTTGGCCGGATCGACCAGACTCGCGGCGCGGAACGCTTTCTCGGCCGCGTCGAGGTTTTTCACCTTCAGTGCCGCGTTACCCGTGTTCAACAGGTCTTGCAACTTCGATTTGGCGGCGGCTTCCTCGGCGGCGCGTTGTTCGATCTGGGCGCGGCGGAAGAGGTCCTGTGCCTCCTTGTTGGCGGGCACGAGCGTCGTAGCACTGGCGAGCGCCTTGATCGCTTCGGAATAACGCTTGCCCGTCAGCGCCGCCTTGCCCGTGGCGAGCAGCGACTGGAATTGCTGGTCTCGCTTTCGCTCGGCCTCTGCGGCGGCGTTCGCACGCTGCACGGCTTGCTCGAGATCGCGCTGCGCCTTTTGCACATCGGTGCTGGCGGGATCGAGAGCCTTCACCTGGGCGATCGCTTTGCCGGCGCCAGCGAGGTCATTCTTCGCCAACAGGCTGCGAACCATCGCCAGTGACTTCTGCAACTCGCCTGCCTTGCGGATCTGCTCGGCTCGCGTCTTGGCGGCAGCGGCGATCGCTTCGTCGGCCGCGAGCTTTGCCTGCTGTGCTTCGAGAAGGTAGTCGCTCGATGCCTTGTCGCCGGGCAACACCTTCTGAGCTTCCGTGAACGCCTTGATGGCATCGGGATAGCGTTTGCTGGCCAAAGCCGCCCGGCCGTCACCCAGCCATTTCTGATAGGTGACCGCACGCGCCTTGGCGGCGGCCTGCGCCTTGGCGTCGGCGAATTGGGCGTCGCGGCCGGCGATCGCTTTCTTCAATTCCGACGCAACCGCGGGATTCGTTGGATCGAGCTTGGCAGCTTCGCTCAGGTTTGCGACAGCGGCCTCGTACTGCTTCGCGGCGATGTTGGCCTGGCCGCTCTTGAGCAGACGGCCCAGCTTCTGCGCTTGCTCAAGCCCTACGGATTTCGCATGGGCCTCGGCGACTTCTCGGTTGTGGGCCTGCTCCGCGCGAGTCAGGCCTGTCATGACTTCGATGCTGTCCGGCGCGAGTTTGCGCGCCTGCTGAAACGTCTTGACCGCCGCGGAATACTTCTTGGCGTCCAGGGCGGCGTTGCCGGTGACGATCAATTGCCGAATCGTCTCGGCCTGCTTTTGCGTTTCTTCATTCTTTTTCAGTTCCGCGAGTCGCGTGGTTCGGCCCGCTTGCACCGCGCGGAGGCCCGAAAGCACGTCGTCAGTCGCACGGATTTTTCGCGCTGTCTCGAACTGAGTCTCGGCAAGATCGTATTCGCGCCCGGCGAGTGCTTTCCGAGCCAAGGACAATGCGGTTCGATAGTTCTCCTCGTTGAGCTTGGCCGTCGCCTCGGCAGCCTTGCGGCGTTCACGTTCGACGAGCAGTTTTCGTTCGATCTCTTTGCGCTCGGCATCGGATTTCGCCAGCGCTTCCGCCTGGCGTTGCGAGATCACCTCGATGTACTGGTTGACCTGCTCGCGTTGTTTGGAAGAGTAGGCAAATCGCAGCGCTCCTTGAAACGCGGTCAACGCCTGAGCGTAATTGCCCGAAGTAAGTAGTCGCTGGCCCTGCATGATCGAGTTGGCGAATCCCTGATCGTCGCGCGATTTTTGGGCGGCGCGAATCGCGGCGAGTTTCTCTTCCGCAGCCTTCCGCTCGGCTTCGAGTTTCGCCTGTGCGACTTGAAGCTCACGCTCGCGCTCTTTTCGGAGCGCTTCCTCGCGGGCCGCGGTTTGCTGAGCGATTCGCAGTTGCTCGGCTTGCTGGGCTTGCAAACGGGCTTGAGCGAAGTCCTGAAAGACGATCGGCGCGGGCGCCGGCATCGGCACGACGACGGCCGACGGCGGAGCGGCAGGCGTCAGATTGAAGGCGCCCTGAAACAGGCTGACCGAGATGCCGAAATTCTTCGTCTGGAGGGCCACTTTTGCTTGCGTCAGCAGCTGATTCTGAGCATTGATACGAAGCTGAAGGTGAACCTGCGTCTGGTTCGCGTCGCGCTTCGCCGCCAGGGCGATCGCGCGCAAACGTGCCTCCTCGGCTTCGCGCGCCAGAGCGATTTGACGCTGCCGAGCCGCCTCCGCGGCAGCTTGCTGCTGCAGGAATGCCCGGTGGCGTGCCTGTTCCCATTCCTGAAAACGCGCACGCTCCACGGCCTGGCTGAGCAGGAACTGCACCTGCACGTTTCCTGGCCGACGCTGCAATGCCGCCCGGAAATCGACCACCGCGTCGGCGTAGCGGCCCAGTTCCATGTTGCGATTGCCCGCGCTGACGAACGCCACGAATTCCTGCTGTTCCCGAGCAGCCAGGTAAGCCAGGCGTTCGGCCTCCGTCATCATCGTCAGTTGGGCGAGCTCTGGCAAGCGCAAGCGAAGCTCGTTGCGATTGCGAACGTGAATTCGGCCATGCCCTTGCAAGAAACCGAACTCGGCATCGATCAAGTAAGCGTTGACATCGAAGCTGGCCGTCTCGATGTGATTGCCGAGCAGGAAATAACGTACCCCGACCGCCCGGCCCAACCAACGGCGTGCGGCGGGATCGACCGTGAGGTCACGCATCGTGATGCCCATGCGCCCCATGAACCAGTACACAATGGCAGGATCCACCACCTCATAGCGCTGCGCGAAATACGGCGAGAGATTCGTCGGCGTCCATTCGCCAAGCGACGGAGGCACGACAAAGCGATTGCCAACTGTCACGAACGGCATGATCGCCAGGCGCGGGCGGACAATGATCGGCTGCTGCACCACGACCACCGGTTGCGGCGGCAGCACCGCACGCACGCGCTCGAGCCGAAGCCGGATGTCGAAGTTGTTCGGCGCCAGCACCAGGGCGAACTCGAACTGCCTCAAGGCATCACGAGCACGCCCGGCACGAAGGAAGTCGTCGCCAAGCTCCACGGCGGCGAACACGAGGCGGTTTTGCATCGCCGGTTCTGGCGGGCCGGCCGGCGCGGGGATCATCTCGGCCGGTTGCGGCGCGAAATTCTTGAATGCATCAACCTTGATGCCTTCCACCGCGGGCGGCGCGGGATTGAGATTCATCGCCGGCGCGGCCACCATTTCCGCGCCCGGTTCCGGCGGCAGCGGCGCGGGCGGCGGGACGGCGTTGTCGGGGACGATCGCAACCTTCTTGGCGACGTTCTGCTGCATTTCCTGGTCAAACTGGGCCTTCTCGTCGTCGTTCATCAACAGCTGTTTGGCTAGATCCGGAATTTGATTCATCGCCTCTTCGATGTTGGCGGCCACGAGCTTGCCGGTCTGGACGACTAACCCCGACTGCATGTCGATGAGGCGAGCGCGTACGGTGACGCCGCCGAGGCGAGACACGCTGCCGACGACGAGGTAACGGACCTTGGCAAGCCGGGCGACCTCCTTCTGTGCCTCGGCGTCCATCGCGAGGTCTTTTTCCAGCTTTAGCTCGCCCACGATCTTCGCAAGTTGGCCACGCTCGACGAGATCGTACTTTGCCTTGAGTTTCGGCAATAGTTCGTCGGCGATGGCTGAACCCGCGTCGGGTATGCCGACGTCATTGCGGATTTCAAAATTCGCCACGCTGACGGTGTCGCGCCGCTTCTCTTTCGCCAGGCGAATTTCGTCGATGTCGTTGCGAATCTGCACGGTATCCCAGTCGAGCGAGGCAGCCTTTAGCGCCTCGAGCGCCTCGTCGAGCTGGTTTGGATCCTTGCGAAGATTCGCCGCCTTTCGCCGAAGCGCGTCGTAACGTTCGAGGCGGTCGCGCAGGTCCTCGTAGGTCTTTTGCAAATCGGCGTCATTCTTCGACTGGATCGCCAATTCGAAAGAGATGGCGGCGGCGCGGAGATTCTTGTCCGCGAGGGCTTTTTCCCCCTCGGCCTTGAACCTCTTGAAGCGAGTTTCGTCGTCTTCCTTGATCTGCACGCCTTGCAGCGCATCGGCCTGGAGTTTGAGTTGAACAAGCTTGGCTGCGTCGTCGCCGTCGCCGAATTCCTTGAGCGCGTCATTGACGAGCTTGACGGCTTCCTCGGCCTTGCCGTCGTTGATGACGGCCGCGATGTTCTTGACGACGTCTTTGCTCGCATCGTCTTGATCGAGGCGTTCGCGAACCCGCGCGATTTCAGCGCGGACAAACTCGGTATCGTCGAAGCTCTTGGCAGCTTCCAGCGCGACCAGCGCGTCTTGCCATTTGCGTTCGGCCATCGCGAGCAGTGCTTCGCCGATGGCAGCGTCGTATTTCTCTTGCTTGTCATCTGCGGCCGCCGGACCGTTGCCGGCCTTCTTTGCAGGCGGAACTTCGACGTCGCCCTTGGCCTTTGGCTCGTCCTGGTTTGCCTTGACAAGGACCTTTGGTGGAACGACCTGGACTTTTACCTCGGGATCGATGTCTTCGTTCCTGGGATTGCGTCGGCCGCATCCCGTGGAGAAGACGCTCAAAAACAACAAGAACGAGGTGAGCAGGCATATCCGTCGCATCGGTGAGTCCTTTGGCACGAGTCCGTGGTTCGAAACCCACGGGAAATGGTTCGCGATGGCGAGGAGTCTCGCCACGACGTCATCATACGCAGCCGTCACGGAAGGAACAGGCACGCAAATTAAGTAGGACGCAGACGTGAAACGCACTGAATGCAAGAACTTGCGCGTGATCTTTCGCTAAGCTCACGACTTCGGTCCGGTTGGAACGACGAGATTTTTGGCGGCGCTGGCAGGGACGTCGAAGGTTTGGGTCGTGGCTTCTTTGGGAAGTTCGCGAGAGAACTGATGGGCGACGAAGATCGGATTGCCGAAGAAACTGGGGTCGTCGGATTTCCCGTCGAAGCCTTCGATGCGGACGAGGAGAGCGCCGCCGCCGTGGCCCTGGCCGGCTTGTCGCGTGTCGAATTTGCCGTTCTTGATGATGGCGAAACCTTGTGGTCCGTCGTTGCCCTTTGCAAAGTCAGGGAAGAAATCGATTCGGCCTGCGGGGATCGGTTTGCCGTCGAAGGTGACGGTTCCGGAGACGTCAAAAGTCTTCGGACCGCCGCCACACCCGGTGAATACCGTCGCGGCAATAGCGAGAAGAAGCAAACAGAAATACTTGGAAAGGCACGGCATGTTCGTGGATTTTCTCGGTAGTCAATAGGTCAGAAATCGAGCGATACCGTTTCCTCGCCGTCTTTGCTCGCCAGGCTCAGGTACGTGCCGAAGTTGATGTCGGGCGTGACGAATCGCACGGTTCCGTCGGCGAAAGCGAAATGCGCTCCTTTGGTTGGATGCATGCTGCCAAAGCTGACGTCGTTGAAGTTATTGGATCCGTTGTATCCCGTGGAGCTAATGGTGTTAGCCACATTGCGGGCGGCGGTCAATTCGTTGACACTGAAGGCGCCTCGCACCCAAATACGGTAGCTTTTGGCTCCGGTCCAGGAGTGCTCGCCGAGCATCAAGGTGTTGGAGGTGCCATCGGTCGCTTGCACGAGTTTGACGCTCGTCGCCATGCCGAGCATGCCCTGGGTGGCGATGTCGCCCTGCACGCCCGTGACGAGCATTGCATAAGGCACGCCGGTCTTCGGGTTGGTTCCTTTCGGACCTGCGATGGAATAATAATGCGTCGTGTAGGTGATCGTCGTCCCGCCGGACCATTCGGCCGTTCCGTACTGGGTATACTTTTCGACATCCTGGGCAGGGCACATGTAAGGTGGAACGACTATCAGCCCCTGGCTAATATTCGTTGCGTTGCTATAAGGCGCCGCGAAATTGAAACCGTCGTAGGCCGGCGTTTGATCGACGTAAGGCAAGATATAGACGTGAAACGCGAGAAGATTCTTCGGATTGCACGCGGGCGGCAAGGCCTTGTTCGCGTCGTGATAGCCATGCAGTCCGAGGGCCATCTGTTTCAAGTTGTTCAAACACTGTGTCCGCGAAGCCGCCTCGCGGACCTTTTGCACCGCCGGCACGAGCAAGGCGATCAAAATCGCAATGATCGCAATCACGACGAGCAATTCGATCAGAGTGAATCCACGACGCCCGCCAAGGTTCGGCCGTTTTGAACGTGACAGCAAAGAAAGATTGGTATTCATTTCCATTCCAAAAGGACTTGATACGATTCAATTTAGGCGCATAGAGCCGAGATGTCAATGTGAACCAAACGATATGAAGCCATCCATTCATCAGAATAGAACGTTGACTTCCGCGCGGAAAAGGGGAAAAGGTGTCAGGACCGAATGGCACTGTTGCTTGTTATTAAAGGACTTACGTCAATCGCCACCGATCGAGGCATCCACTGAATTTACGAAAACCAGGGATTAGCGGCATTCATTGCGAACGGCATGTCCAGCGGTTGACGTAACTCGTTACTACATAAGCGGCAGTGCCATTCGGTCCTGACACCTTTTTCCGTCGATTCGACGATCACGCGTTTCGCCTACGACGGCTGGAACCCGGCCAAGCCTGGCGCCATCGGCACCGAAAACTTCGACATCTGGGGTGACTTCACCTCCGGCGGCTCTTTGACAACTCGTTACCTACGCGGCGACAAGGTTGACGAAATCCTCGCGCGTATCAATGGCACGACGCCACGCTGGTATCTCACGGATCACCAGGGCTCGATCCGCACCATCATCGACAACGACGGCGTCGTCAAAGACGCCATCACCTACGACGCGTTCGGCAACATCCTCAGCGAAACCAACAGCGCCGAGCGTGGCCGCTACGCCTGGACCAGCCGCGAAATCGACGTCGAAATCGCGATGCAGTACAACCGCGCGCGTTACTACGACGCGAGCACGGGACGCTGGATCACGCAAGACCCGCTGGGCTACGACGCGGGCGATAGCAATCTTTATAGGTATGTGAATAATAGGCCGACGATGACGACCGATCCGAGCGGAACAATCGTCTCTTATCTAACGGATCATGCAAATTTTCTTGGCGATGATACAAAGGCATTCATTCGGGGCGCTGATTTTCTGCGAACAGGGATTGGCGCCGCGATCGTTCAGCCCATTGAAGTTGGAAAACGCGATGGTGTCGGATCGGGCGTCCTATCTTTTCTTGACGCCGCCGCTGGAATGCTTCCTTATGTCGGTCGTGCATACGGTGCTGCGAAGGACATTAGACATGCAATAAACAACGGAGACAGCGGCTTATCATCTGTAGCACAAGGCGTATTTCGGAATTTGCCGGTGACAAGTGCAATTTGGATGGGCGTTGAAGCTTATCACGGCGTCAACATCGGCGGGGCAAATGATGGGAAAATACTGACCTCGGAGGAGGCACATCAGAGAACTGGATCCGCAGTAATTGATGCGGTACTAACGCTCACTGGCGTGCGAATCGGATCCAAGAAGGGGGCGGCTCGACAAAACAACGCGGTCGGCGGCGCACCTGCGGCGCCAGCGGTAGTCGGCGGAGCACCTGCAGCAGGGTTCCTCCGCAAGCAAAATGGCGGCGCACCTGCGGTGCCAGCGGTAGTTGGCGGAGCACCTGCAGCAGCAGGGGCGGTTCCCAATAAGGTACCTGCACTGATAGGGGTTGTGATTCACGCGGCGAAAGCGCCGCTGTTGGTACCGCCTGAACCGCTTCAAGGAAGGCTGTTGGGGAATCGGCTCGAAAATGGGAGAATCCGGTTATTGGAAGAGCCGGATCCCGCGTTGGCAGCATTGGTGAATTATCAACAGCAATTTCAGAATGCGCTTGAACGAATTCGAGAAAAGATGCAGAAAATCGAGGGCGATTGCCCTTGCTCCAATATTTTCTACGGTCAGCTAGACCAACACGACAGGGCAACTTGGGGACTGGCGTTTTTGCAGCAGAAGGATACCGGGCAAGATCGAGCGGAATTAAATTTATTCGGCGAAACTGCGAGGTGGAATGCACTTCCTCCACCAACACGGTGGGATCGTGGGCACTTGATCGCAGCAAGGTTTGGCGGTAAGGGCGGAAGCATCGTAACCAATAATGAAGCAAAGAGGAATTTTATCCCACAACCCTTGGTTGTAAACCGCGGACCAATGGACCAGATGGAAGACTACGTCAATAATGAGGCGCAGACGAAGTGTGTTATTTATTGTGTCTGTTTAGCGCCCGCTTGCTGGTTTACGCGAAGAGGTGGCCGAGGTTGCCG
>CAZAFH010000123.1:0-22866 GCA_964484265.1 uncultured Singulisphaera sp. | reverse complement strand
GTCGTTTGAGGAGATCGCGAATGGTCTGCTGAAGCTGAGCGTTTTCTTCGCGAAGCGTTTGATTCTCAGCTTGCAGTTGTTGAAAAGAAACAGCGTCCATGCAAACCTCGCCAGTGACGACCCACGTCAGCTGCACGAAATTATGCGGATTTTCGCCCAGAATGGCCAGAGGGCGCTAAACAGACACCATTTTTTCAACCGTCGAAGCAGCCCTTGGCTTCTGCATGCTGGTTCGGAGCCAATGTCAAATTCGGAGATTTGAAATAGATACAGTGTGCATTGAGGTCGAGCCGGAACACGCAGAAGCGGCACTATCTCTTGGCCGCGAGCTGGTTTCAAATTCAAGAGAAGTGGTTCGGGGCATCCTCTTCGCCAATGCGAATCCTCATCGTACACGGCAGTCGGAAGAAAAGCTGCTTGGGCTTGGGTTCAAGAATCTGAGGTATTCGTCCGATCAACGGCAGGAATCAATCCTGATTCCGAATAGTTTGCGTTTTTCAATTGGTCGGCTGATTGGACGCAAGGACGAGAGAGTGAAGAGCAAACTGGAATTTCACACCTCGGAAGGGGAGAACATCACGACGATGACTCACGACAATGGCTTTTTTTTCGTCGTGTTTGAGGGTGTGCCTGAGAAGATCTCCGTCAAGGACGGGGAGGGAAGACTCATTAATGCAGCGATCAATACGAATGAGTTTGTTGAGATAATGCCGCGACAGGTCAAGCGCTACCGCAAGCCTAGGATCCGACGGGGCGGCAAGCGACGCGGCTAAGGGCTGAAATCGCAAGGCGGGAGTTCAACATCAGGCGGAGGAAAAAGGGAAAGAAAGCGGCCTCGGACTAAATCCGAGACCGCAATGAACTCTGGGCATTGCGGTGTCGTCGCCACTTTCAGCCTCAAGCGATGGCCTTCGGTTGCTGGAGCAACGACAGGATCAATGCGATCAGCGCCGTGGGATTGTTGATAGCCGCCAGGATTTCCGGCAGATGCGCGAACACGACGGCGAGGATGTCCAGCAGCGGTTTGCCGCTTTGCTGTTCGACGCCACGGATGGCGTCACGAAGACGACTGTCTTGCAGAATTCGCAAATGCATAGCGTGCTCTCCTCTCGTTGGGAAAATGGTTTGCCGCTTTTCTTGGTGGTCGACGCCGACCCGATCGGCGCCGACCGTGGATTCCGGCTACACGACCGCAGCCAGGAGCTCAACGTCAGCAGTCGGCGGCAGAGCTACGGCCTCGCCTCGGCATTGTCGGCCAGACCTGCACGTCGCTTTCTGCCGACGCGCGGCCCGGCGTCTGGCGCAGAAGCTCGCGAATCTCGGCGGGCGTGCCTGGGCTAAAGTCCTTCCGAAAGAACGGAATTCCGGTCGGCGAACCAACCGGTCGTACAAGCAATCGCGGCGTCGAGTTACCGTTGAACGAGTTACCGACATGCACCCACACCGCACCAGGAAAGTCTTGGCGGATTCCAGGCGCATCGTGACACCCCATGCCGACGAGGATGAACAAGGGCTTCTTTTCCGCATCGGCCCGCTTGAGCGCCTCGCCTAGATCGTCCAAACAGCTATGGTCGCGCTCCTCCTGGCGCTTTTTGAGACCTGCAGCAGCCTTGGTCTTGGCATCGGACGTCGGCAACGCGTCGCGTTTGAGCCCGGCCAATGCAAACGATGCCTTCGCCTTGGCAGTTGCCAAGTCCACATCCTGGGTGTAGCAGGCGAACGCGCACGCGAACGCCATTGCCAAACTAAGGAGCCATCGCATACAGCACCTCCCTTCGTCCGTTGAGCGCCAACCGTTCCAGTGGTTCGGCGCGGTTGTCGTGGCGAATGAACCAATTCAGTTTGCGGGCAGGCCATCCTTGCACGGCCGAAAACGCCCACGAATCGCCTTGTCCAAGCATGCCGTGGATGACCTTCGAGTCCGCATAAAACCCCGACGGCGGTGGGTTGCCTGGTCCGAGAGGCCCTGTGTGCGCGTTTGGCCCCCAGGAGTTCTCGATCCGGCCGTACTCGCGACCGTTGATCGTGGCATATCCGATGATGGCCATGCAGTGGTTCCACTGGCCTGACGGCTCGCAAATCCCGTTGGAATCGCGCTGCATCCGAAAGCCGCGATCACTGCACACCGCAATGGCGTAGCCGCTGGCTAGCGCCTTCTTCGCTTCGGCCCAGGTCTTTACTAGGGTGATGTCCTTGACGGCCCGCTGCTTCGCGATCTCCTGGAGCGGCGCTGGCACGCCTCGGCTACCAAACTCCCGACACCGCGACACGCTGTACGTCGTCAGGTCATACTCGCCGTGCTTTTCACGTGCGACGATGCCCCACTTGTTCACGAACTGCGCGGCCCAGGCGCCGACCGAGCCATCGCCACGAATCCGGCCGCCGCCGACCTGGACGCGCGAGCCGCCGTAGGTGACCTCCTCGGCGATGTCGCGAAATTGGCCGGCGTCACCTCCTTGCGTCGCGAGCTGCGTCGCGAGCGTGTAAGTTACGGCGTTGTTGGTGCCGAAGGAAACGCACGAACCAATCTGTCCCTGGTCCTTCGACGGTGGTCCTCGGCCAAGCACCTTGTTGAAGGACTCCCAGAGATACACATGATCCGGCAATGGGTCCGCCGCCTGGCCAGCCGGCGTGTCGGCAAAAGCCTTGAACAGTAGCGTGTCGGCAACCGCCTTGACGGCTTGGTCATCCCGTTGCCATCCGCAACGTTCCTGGATTTGTGCTTCATCGAACGTTGGCAGCGGCGGCGGCGGGATCGGTGTGTCCTTGGGCAATAGGCCCCAGGCGACCAACAATGCGATGATCGCTACGCCGATCGCCCAAGTCAGATAGGCTTTCCAGTTCTTAGGAATCATCTCTGTCCTCCAAATTTGAGTAGCGGGCGAACCATGATACTCACCTTTGCAAATTCGCTAACGCTGCGGCGATGTGGCGAAACGTGTCAATTGCGCGGGCGCGCGTTGCCGCGTCTAGTTGCACGCTTGGCTCGTCGCCCAGGACGCTGACAACCTCGGCCGAGATCGCTTTTCGCACGCCGACGAGCACGTCCGGCCGGATGAGACCAGGCTGACCGCCTTCGCCGTAGGCGACTTTGCGGATGTCCTCGAGCAACATGCCGACAGTCGTGATGCCGGGCTTTGCCGCATGGTCGGCAGCCGCCTCGTATAGGCCAATCAGCGCGATCAATTGAGCGCGATTAACCGGCGTTGATCCGCCGTCGCCGGCGAGCGCTGCGGAAAACTTGGCGACCATCGGATCAATCGGTGGATTGGGTGGAGTTGGATTCGGCGGGTTCGGATTGGGTGGATTGGGATTGGGCGGCGGGTTCGGGCCAGGCGGCGCATTGCCGACGACCACCGTGCAGACGACGATCGGCGTCGGCTCATCGTTGATCGACGTGTAAGCCTCGACGCGATAACGTCCGGGCTTGCAGGCGATGCAGCGAATCTCCTTGCCTTCCTTTAGGCTGGGTAAATCATCAAGGATCTCAAGACCCGGATCGACGGCGCGCCAGCGAACCTGCTTGCCCATCGTCGCGGCCTTGATCGTGATAAACTTGCCCGGCTGTCCTTTGACCTCCGTGGGCAATTTCAATGGGTCGGCCGGCTGCGCGATCGTGCATGCGGCCAACAGAACGAGAGCGGCGTTCATTACTTCCCCCTTCCCAAGGTGTCGGTGAGCGCTTCGACCGCAGTCAGCAGCCGAAACAAATCGGTGCGAACCTGTTGATCCTCTGCCTTCTCTGCCCGGCCCCACATTGCGGCTAGGTCTTGATCGGTTAGCGGCGGCGGGTTCACGGTCCCCGCGCCACGGATCTGCATGTCTGGAAACGGAAAGGTCAGCATCTAACGATTCCTCCGGTGGTTGGTCGGCAATCGAATGCATCACGACGCGGGTTGGGTGAGTGTCAGGCTGGAAATCGCGCACGTGCCGCCCGCGATGAACGAGACTGAATCAAAGTTGATGTCGGCGCCCGAAGTTCCACACGATCCCTGGAAGACCGTGTTGCCACTCGAATCCTTGGCGCGGAAGTGGCCGGCGGTGCCCGTCGCGGCGATGTTCGTGTCGCTGGTGATCGCGTTGGCGGTCGCGGTGCCGCCGGAGGCCGAGGCGAAGGCGGGGTCGCTCATCGGCAGCGTGGCCAGAAGCGTGCCCGCATCGGGGTCGGTCGTGTTCGTCGGCGCGGCGCCTGTGCGGATGGTGATGTTGGCGTTGGACGAGCCACCGTCGAGGAGGCCGGCCACGGCGTTGACGCAGGCGTTGCGAGCGGAATCGGAAATCTTCATGGCATTCCCCTGTGGGTTTGAGGTTCTGAGTCTAGCACTCGGCTAGAGCTCGCTTTCAATCGTGTAAACAATCTGCGCGGTGTGTTGCTGGCCGTTGGCGGTCATCGCCACGGACGTGTCGTACTTCTTCGCGCCGACCAGACGTCCCAGGTAGTCGAGAATGAAGTAGCCGTAGATCGTGTTTCCAGTGGCCCCGTTCTTGGTCCAGACAATCGGATCGGCCGGGATTCGCACCTGATTGCTGACGAGCACGTCGGCTTGCCAGGTGATGCCGACCGGACTGTAGCCGCTGAAATCGGCCTCGACGCCACTGGCGGTGTAGGTCGCCTCCGTGTCCGACCGCGATGGAGTCAGGCCGCTGTCCTTGAACAGGTGCAGAGTGTTGGCCCAGATGCCGTCTCCTGTCCCGACCAGGACGTCGGCGAATTCCTGCAATGCTCCGTTGCACCATACAAAGCTCGATGACGCGGAATTCAAGATCGCCTGATCGACGAGCGTGCAGATCGGTTGCACCGTCATGTTGTCGCCGTCGTCGTTCATGTCGATGGAGCTGGCGAACTTGCGTGCCCCGATCAGCGTGCCCGTGTTGCGCCGAAGCAAGTAGCCGTAGATCGTGTTGCCCGTCGCTCCGCTCTTGGTCCAACTGATGGGCGAGCCTGTGCTCTTGGCGCGGTTGGAGCTGATCGTCACGGCCGACCAGGAGGGCGTCGGCGCACCGTATCCGCTGAAATCCGCCTCGTCCGATGCATACGTGCCGATCACGTCGCCGTGCGCCGGCGTGATGTTCGTCTTGTAAAGAAGCAAGCTCGCTCCGCTCAGGAAGTTGTCCCTGAGAACGGCCATCTGACGCACGAGCGCGTCGTCGCAGATCACAAGTTCGTTGGGCATCGCTCGCCTCCTAGTCGTTGCCGCCGGTTGCAACGCCGCCATCGGTTCCAAGGTCCGCCAGTACCTGGTGGCTACCACCTGGAGCCACGCCGCCATCGGTGCCGAGATCTGAAAGAACCTGATGGCTTCCGCCGGCTGAGACGCCGCCGTCCGTGCCGAGGTCCGCGAGCACTTGATGGCTGCCGCCGGCGGCGATCCCGCCCTCGGAAGAATCCAGCGTGTCGATCCATGCCTCGGCGAGTCCCATGCACACTAATGCTGGAAGCGACAGGTTGCCGACGCCGAGCTTGATCGGAAGGAATTGACCGTTCCCGGCGCATAGCATGACGCCGAGCTGAATAGGGCCGACCCCGACATGCACGGACTCAGCGCTCGACAGGCCCTTTCCGCCAACATCCATCGATGCCAATTGAAGGTCAGCGTTGCCCGAATAGACCGGCGCAAGCACGGTCCCGCTCCCAGCGCAGGTCATTGGGGCCTGCTGGGTGATGCCGTTGCCGACGTTGACGGAGAACTCGCTCGCAAGCCCGAATCCCGCGCAGGTCATCTCCCCAGTCTGGCCAGTGCCGATGCCGGCAAACTGGGGCGCTTCCACATTGCCCACGCCTGCAAGGACCATCCCGCCATGAACGGGCTTGCCGACGCCGACGTGGACCGAGTACGTGCTTGACAACCCAATGCCGGCAACGACTGTCGGGCCAAGTTGTGGATTGCCCGTGCCGACATGGACTGAGTAAGCGTTTGAATAGCCGCTCCCGGCGCACACCATTGCGCTGAGTACCAGATCGCAATCGCCATCAACGGGAGGCGGCGGCATCACGAGCCCGTCCCCTTCGCAGATCATCGCCCCGAGGACGAGCGATCCGCCAGCGGCAGCAGCACCCTTCGAGCAACAATGCTCGAAGTCGTAGAGCGGTTGGCTGTTCCACGCTCCGCGCAGTCGGGCCAGGCTGAAGACGGGAACGGCGACCAGCGTGTTGTTCCGCTCGCGCATGAAGGGGCCAGCGCTGGTGTTGCCTGATTTGCCGCCTGCCAGGTCCTGGTAATCGCCGTTGGCGGGCTCAATGGTCTGCTCGATCCAGTCGTAGACCCATCGACCAGTCGCCGGGTCGAAGATGGGATTGGTCATCTTGGCCACGAACATCGCCGTGCTCGTGTACCCGCCGCCGCTCGATGTAATGCTGATTGCGGCCAGAGCAAGCGAACCTGAGCCATTGCGAACCGGTTGGCTGGTGAAACCGAAGCCGACGAGCTGCGGCGCGGCCAAGGCAATTGCGCCACTTCCGACCGGTGGATTGGTGCGGACGCCAGCGCCGGCACATTCCATCGCACCGAGGTATAGTCTGCCCGATGGCGGCGGATCGTAGACGAGGCCATAGCCGCCCAACACCAACGGGCCGAGCGCCAATGTGCCGTTTCCCATGCGCGCCGGATAGCTGTGGGTGCCGGCGCCATCGAGCAACATCGCACCCGTGACCAGCTCACCGCCCGGCCGGAAGATGAACGTGGCAATACCGGCGCACTCGAACGTCGGCAGGTACATCTCGGCGTCGCCAATGCGCTTGGGCGGCTTGAGGCCGGTGCCGCAACACAGACGGACGACGGCCCATTGCTCGCCGATGCCGCCCTGACGCCACAGAATTTCGACAGGCCCCGAGCCAGCGCTTTCCAGGCCGTCTTCGGTGACTCGAGCGTACTGGTGCCCAGCCTGCAACACGACGAGCCGCGCTCGCGTGACGCCGTCTACGATGATGCGGCCAAGCTGTGGGTCGAGAACGACGTCGCCTGGGGCGTAGGTGTCGCCGCGATTCCAGATGCCACGATGTGGGCCGATCCGCAGCCAATACGCCGGGTTTATCGGCGGCTCACGGCCAATGTTCTGAACCAAGGCGATGTAGTGCTCGCCGGCGTAGACCTCCCAGAAGTCTTCATCGGGAGGCGCATTGTCCGGCTCCGCAACGTGCGCCGCGACGCACTGGTAGACGACGGCATCTGCCTCGACCAAATCGCCGGCGACGTAGCCTTGCCCATCGGTCCACGGATCGGCGGGGCCAATGTAGGTGACATACTCGAAAGGATCGTAGGTAGCACTGACGATCCACGGAACCGCGTCGCCCATCAGGCGCAGCCACTTTTTGTTCGGGGGTTGCCCGCCAGGTCCGGCGGCGAGCTTGCAGACGTAAAGCTTGCCCGCGCCGATGGGGCCTTGGGCGATCCCGAACGGCCGATCGCTGTCGAGCTTGTCCGAGAGGAAGCAAAGCCGCTAGCGGAAGTCGCCATCGTCGGACGGATAGATCGCGAGGTCGCCCAGGCCCACCGGTCGGTACTCGTTGATGTCCTCCTCGGTGAGATTGGCGACCCAGATGTCGGTGTCTCGTTCCTTGACCACCTCGCGCGGCGTCATGCCCGGAGGCGTGGCGCGCTGGCTAACGCGGATCGCTTCCGTGGCCATGTTGTGCCATTGGGCGTTGAACGGACCTTCGCCCGCGCCGACCGGATCACCAGGCGTCAGGGTTCTGAACGGATCGCCCATGCAAAACACCAGGCTAAATGCCAAGCAAATCAAAGTTGCCATAGCGACACACCTGCTCCACGTAGGCCGCGATGGGCCGGCGGACCATCTGGTTCGTCTCGCGATCAAGGCCTTCTTCATAGCGCACCCACAGATACTCCCAGCCACGTTTTTCGATCGGCAAGCTGTCGCCGATGGTCAGGTTCGCATGCTCCCAGAGGTCCGCGTTGGGCGGCTCCGTGTCGCCCGCCGCTGTGTGGCCAACCAAGCAGCGATAAACGCGCGGCACGTTGTCGTCGTCCAGGTGCTCCACCAGGTCGCCAGCGTCGTAATCGCCGCCGGGCAACCACACCTCATCCGCCTCGAAGACTTCGATTCGCTTCGAGGCACTGAATCGAAACGTGATGTCCAGGTTGTCATCGCTAGAAATCTTCGCCGGCGAGCCGAGGAAGCGCAGGTCGCCCGGCCGGAACGTCAGCGTCTGGCCCTTCCACGCCAGCACGTAGTTCTTGTCGTTGACCTTGCCCGTCAGGTCGTAGAGCGTCATGAGGTAGAGCGACGACAGCGTGCTCAGGCGCAGCTTGTAATTGATCGAGAAGTCGAATTTCGGGATGATGACATCGACACCCTCGATGTTGTTGCCGTTGACGCCGATCGCCCGCTGGAAGTCCGAGATCAGGCCGGTGTCGATCCATTGGCGAGGATCCTGGTTGAAGGTCCGCATGGCGCCTTCGCAGTCGTATCCGCGCACGGTCGCGAACGACTGGAGGATCTTGCCCGTGCCGCCCGTCGTGTCGATGGACAGTTCCCAATAGGTTGGGTTCTTGCGCCATTCGACTTTGACTCGCCATGCGCCCGTCGATTCCTCCTTGATGTCGTGGTGGTCGTAGAACAGCGGCACGCCGCCTACGACATCGATGGCCGGGATCACTGCCGCCGCCGCTGCAATGATCGCGTTGCGGTCGTTTGAGCCGGTGAACAACCACTCCCGCCGTGACGCCGGGTCGTTGAACTTCAGCCCGATCTCTTGTCGGGATTCTTCACGCCAACGGATCGACATCTCTTACCCCATCACCACCCCGGGCCGACGTTCCAACTCGCGGAGGATCTCGTCAAGGCGTTCACGGGCCATGCGTGTCTCGCGTTCGCCGCGCGTCTCGCCGGCGCCCATCGACGCGCCGATGAATCCAGCGATGACCGCAGCCGAGAATGAGCCCGCAACATGCGTCGTAGGCGAGCCGGTCATGCCGGGGCTTCGCCCCATTGCCTCGCCAGCACCTGCCAATGCCGGCTGCGAGTCTCGCAGGAATTCCGCATACGCCGTCAGATCCTCAAGCTCGGCATTGAGTTCCGCAACGCGGGCCTGATTCCCCTCGGCAAGCGCTGTGTCACGCTCGACGCGGCGAACCTGCTCATCGAACCAGTCGGCAATCGCTTGGCTCTCGATATCGCGGACCTGGTCTTGCGTGCTTCGCCGTTCGGCCTGGGCCATGTCGCGAAAGCGCTGGCCGCCATCGGCGACGGTTTGTAGCTCGGGCGCGGTAGCCCGCGAGAGCGTGCCGATGCCAAGCGTGTTGCGCACTGATTGGGGAAGCCGCGAGATCGTGTTGTTGATCATGTCGATGATCGAGTTCATGCCCTGAACCACGCGCCCGATCATTCCGTTCAGCGCCACGATGATCACGTTGACCATCGCCGTGAAGCCGCTGGCGATGGCGGCGATCCCATCGAAGAACAGCGCCTTGACCTCGCCCCAGACCGCCACGAAAGTGACTTTGATGTAAGTCCATGCTTCATCGAATGTGTCGCTGATCGCGTCCTTCCAGTAGTAGAAAACGCCCATCGCGTAGTTGCTGATGTGTTCCCACTCCAGCAGTGCGGTCACCTTCAGGATTTCCCAAAGCAGGCCCCACTCGCCGGCATCGAACGCCGCCTTGATGCCGGCCCACGCCGTCTGTGCGGTGCCGACGACCGCGCCGAACATGTTGGTGAGATTGGCGAACCAAGTGCTGTTCCCAATCGATTCCCACAGATCGACAAATGCATCCGCGAGGGAGCTGATCGCCATGGGCAAAAACGCCACGGCAACAGCAAAGATGATGAATCCGCCGAGAGCGAGAACGACTGCGCCAATGGCGATGACCAGCGCGCCGAGCGCGGTGATGAGGAGCGTGATGCCGACCGAGCAGATGTTCTCCCAGATCCAGGCAGCGATCAAACCGATCGTGTAGCCGCCTGTTGCTCCGGTCGCCACGGTCGCTGCGCCGCTGAACAATCCAAGGACTGCTGCCAACACGGCGCCGGCGGCATTCCATAGCCAGGTGATCGCGGTCAAGGCCAGCAGGCCGGTCTTGTAAACGAGCAATGCCCCTGTCGCGATCATGCCGGCGGCAAACGTCGCCGCTCCCCAACCCCACGACAGAACCGTCAACAGGCCGAAGCCGCCCGATGCCAGCGAGACGAACCACGAGATCACGCCGCCGACAATGCTGATCGCCCCGCCGATGAAGGTGAACGCATAGGCCCCGGCGTAGATCATGCTGCCGACAAATCCAATGATGGTGCCGAGCAGGATGAGCTTGTCCGCGACGTAGAAGATCGTGGTCAAGAGCGGCCGATTCGCTTCCAGCCACTGTCGCACGCCGACAACGATCTGCGTGATCATCCGGAGGAAATCGGTCATGACCGGCGCGGCCGCTGCGCCGAGCGTTGCCCAGAAGCCGGCCATCGCCATGCCGAACTCACGCTTCGCCGTGCTGTACTGGCCGACCAGTTCCAGCGTGGCGCGCGAGTTCAGAGTCTCGCCTTCCAAGTAGTCCGCGCGCGCAGCACGCGACCGCATCCCGGCAGAGCCGCCTTCGATGTTGAGGCTCAAGCCGCCGCGTCCGAACACGTCGCGCTGACGGGCAATGCGCTGGCCGGCGTCGCCGATGCGGTTGAGGCCATCGGCAAGCAGAAGCAACCGGTCGCCCTGGCTTGCGTGTTGCAGGTCGCTCAGTGAAATGCCCATCTCGGCAAGCGCTTGATTTGCCTCGCGCGAGCCGTTCGCGGCGCTGAAGATGAACTCGTCCATCTTGGCAATCGCGGGGACAAGCTCATCGGCTGAGGTTCGGGTCCCATCCATCGCCAGGTCGAGTTCCTCGAAGCTCATCCCGGTCTGGCGCATGGCCGTGCGCATCTCCTTGCCCCAGGCGGCAAGCGTATCGAGGCCCTGAAGGAACGGCGCAGCGATCAACACGCCAGTCGCGGCGACGGCAGCGCCAATCGCCATGACCGTGGTGCCCCAGGCTTGTAGCGTCGCCTTTGCCTCGTCCAGCCCCTTCTGGAGCAGGTTGCGAGTCTCGAGCGTCACATGCCCGCGCCCGGCCTCAATGCTCGCCTTGCTCGCCATCGGTCATCCGCTCCACGATTCGGTAAGCTTCGTCGTCGGCTTCAACCGGTCCGCTCTCGCCGTCATGCCGCAATGGATTGAAGTCGCGGGGCTGCTTCGGGCTGGTTTTCGAGGTGTCCCAGATGCTCGTGTTGAACACGACCGCCATCAGGTGACTGAAGCGTTCCCACTCAAACTCTTCGCGGCCCCACGCCATCCAAGCCAGTCGTCTCAGGCTGTAGGGGCCGGGATTGGCGACGCCGGCAGCCCCGGCAGTTCGCCAGACGATTTCTTCAAGGCTTCGTCGACGTTGCTGTTGACCAGCGTCTCCAGGTCGATCTTGTCCATCTCCTTGGCCAGTCGCGCTCCCGCAATCGCCATTGCCGCCTTGCCCTTTTCGAGAACCTTCCGAAGCAGGGCCTTTCGGAGGTGGTTCGGGAAAAAATCGATCAGCGCCTGCGTAAACGCCATGCCCGCGGCCTCGAACGTGTCGCCGCCGAAGCCCGAGCCGAAATCCTCTTGCGTGATGTTCTGCCGCTCGCATTCGGGCTTGAGCAACAACCAGAGTGCCTCGAACAAGCGCAGACCATCCGTGATGAAGTCGTGGAACGCCTGGAAACTCGCGCCCTTGGCGTCGCCGTGCTTGGGCACGAGCGACTCGATGTCGAGGCCGATCTCGCGCTTGAGCTGTTGGACCGAGAACCAGGTGAGATCGAGCTCCCACCGTCGGCCCTTGCGGTCAGTGAAATGCTTGTTGAACATCTAAACGTCCCCCGCAAGAATCACGAAACCGTGTAGAAGGCCGGCGGCGTCGTGCCGTCGCCATGCGGCGTCAGCTTGACGGTCACGAGTTGGCCGTCCTTGAGCTTGGCGTCCACCGGGAAGCCGTTGATCGCCCAGTCCGAATGCACGCCCCAACTGCCAGAGGTCGCATAGGCGCCGTCGAGGATGAAAAGCTCGATGGGGCCATTCGTCGTCGCCGCCGTGTAGAGCGACATGAGTTGCGTGTTTGACGGGTTCCACAGGAACGAGAACTCCGGCTCGAACTTGAATCGTGTCGGCTTGACCACGTCAAAGATCGTGTCGCGGTCGCTCGAATCGATGAGTGCCCCGGGCTGCAGGCCGAGCTTGATGTCCATCGCCGCGCCGATCGGCGTGCCGTCGGAAACGCTGACGGATGCCGTCGCGCCAACTTTCTTGGTCGAGATCGTCTCGGCCGTGCCGGCGCTGCTTGTCGCGTCGGTGTAGAACAGCGGCTCGTTCGCGTAGTCCGCATGCGGCTGCAGCTTGATCGCAATCTTCTGGTTGTCGCCCAGCGGGAACTCAAGCGGGAACTGCGTGACAGCCCATTCAGCGCGAACGCCCTTCTTGCCGGTTGCCGCCGCCCCGTACAGCACCGCCAACTCGATCGGCGTCCCGTTGAGGAACGCCGCACGCAGTGCCGTCAGGCCAGCACCGCCATTCCAGAACGCTGTTGCTTCGACCTCGACCTTGAACCGGGCCGGGATCTCGGTATCGACCGCGACAGAGCGGTCGCTCGACTTGACCATGCCCGCGGGTTGGATGTTGAGCTTGGCATCCTGGATGCCTCGAACGCGCGTCCACGCCGGCGATGCCCAGTTGGGTCCGGTGTTGCGGTTGATCGTCAATTCGGTCCCGAGTGGTCGGGGCATGGTCCACCTCAGTTCACGGCACGATGCTGTTCTCGATCAGCTTGGGCAGGAACTTCTTGACTGCGACGTCGTAGGCGAGACGCATTGCGGGACGCGGCAGGTAATTCACGACCTTCCGCTTGCGGAACGGCCACTTGCCAACGATGATTGCCTCGGTGCCGCCGTACTCGATCTTCTCGGGCGCGACATCGCCCAATGTCCCGCTCAGAAGCTGGCTGCCGATCACGACCTCGTGGCGCGCCGGATCGTGGGCAAACGCGATGAAGTTCGCGTACAGCTCCTGGCCATGCCCCACGGGCGGCTCACCTGGCGTTGACGTTTGCTTCGGCCCGCCCTTCTTGATGGATCGCTTCGCCGTTCGCATCACATAGGCGCCGAACTGCATCAGCAACTTCTGCTCGGCGCGGTCGGCGGCGGACAAGATCGGCTTGCCGTCAAGATTGCTGGAGAAGCTTGTCGTGATTTGGCTCATGGCCGATCCACCCATTCACGGAACGTCAGTACCAACTCGCTGTGGAAGAAGCCCGTCGTGTCCATCAAGTAGCGGTGATAGAGCGGGAACCACCGTTTCTCGACCAGCACCATTTGTCCGACGTTGGCCAACTCCGCGCTCAGTTGGCTCACATCGGTATCGAGCTTGTAGCGGTTCGCGATGGCATGCGCGAGCGCCAGGAGCCGATCGTTCTCCGCGACATCCGTTGGCTCCACCTTCTGCCGCACGACAACGTGGACCTGCAAGTGCTGTGTGTCCGTTTCTTTGGCGGCGTCGTGCTCCTCGGATAGGTCCACGCCAAGGACGCAAACCTTCAACGCTTCCGAATCAATCACGCTGTACGCCGCCTCGGCCACGAACGCTGTCGGCGAGCTCGGCTTGACCGTGGCGTTGATGTCCGCGACGAGCGCGTCGCGAAGCACCGTGATCTTGGGTGGCGCTGGAGGAGGAGGCGGGCGTCGAATGCCGATCGCTGCCGCCTGCATCCTTCCCGCATTCAAGGTTCCCCGGCCAACCACCCAGCGCACGCCGAGGCCAGTGCCGTGCAGTGCCTCAAGCGTCAGCGTGCCGGTGCCAATCATGTCAGCGTCCCATTCCCGGCGACCGCCTGCTTGCCAAGCTTCAAGTCCCCTTCGCCAGTGGCTGCACCGGTTTGCTTGGTGTGAATCCGAATCCGCGCTTCCGGCCCGCGATCACCGTTGACCCAATCAAACCGAGGCCCGCCGCCGATGGGCTGTGTGATCTTGTAAACCACCTGTCGCCCATTGATCTCCTCGGTGAAGTAATCGAACGAGGACGGCATCGTTGTGCCGAGGACGCTCGCCAGATCCGCCAAGCGCACGTCGAGATCGCGCTCGTAGATGCTCGGATTGAGCGGCGCACCTCCTGGCGAGATCGGCGGCGTCGCAGGCGTGCGCGGGATAACCTGAACCTCGACGCTCTGGCCCTTGCGATGGAACCGCATCGTCACCGCGACATGCTCGGCAAGCTGGTCATTGAGCCAGGCCATGCCGTTTGCGAGCAGGTTCGCCATGCGCGGCCTCCGCGATTACTGCATGAGCCGGACACGCACCGTGGTGTCCGCGTCAGCCGTCGCCTTGACGACCTTGCCGAGCAGCTTGTTGCTGGTCGCCGTGGCCGTGGCGACGTTGTTCGTGTCGTCCCAGTACACCGTGGTGCCGACCGCGATTCCCGACCCGCCGCCAGTCGCCTTGGCGAAGTCGAAGACGCCCTCGACGGTCAGCGCGCCGAGCTTGTTGGCCGCGATGGCCTGCTTGGCGACGCCGACCAGATCGCTCTGCACGATGACATCGCCCACTGCAACATCCGCGTTGGGCGTGTAGTCGATGGAACATCCTTCGTGAACAAAAGTGGCTTGAGCCATTGGTTGGTCTCCTTTGATTGCGTCTGGTGATTACGCCTCGCCCTTGGCCTTCACGCCGCCGCGATAGTCTTGCAGAGCAACGCCAAAGTCGTGGTAGCCGCGCATCTGTACGCCGAGGACGTTGAAGTCCGCGTCGGCCGTCTCAATGGTCGGCGCCTCCTGGCCGTTCAGAAACGCGACCTCGATCACCGGTAGGTCCGTCGGCTCGGCCAACAGATACCATGCCTTGCTCGAGTAACCGGCGTACTTGCTGTTGCCGAGGTAGCGGCTCACCTCGACACGGAACTTGCCCTGGTGCGGGTTGGTGATCGGGTACTTCACGCTCGCCGTGTTGTCGCGCAGCTCAAGGGACTTGAAGAGTTGCGAACCGATGGCCGAGAGCGCCGTCGGCACCAGCAGGATCGCCGGCATGATTCCGATCGGCTTGCCGTCGGAATCAACCTGGTCCATGAACGCGACTTCGCCCGAGGTCAGGCCGTCGATCCCGAGCGCCGTGGCGGCGCCTGTCAGGTAGCTGTTGCGGCCCGCCGTGAAGAACGCGCTGTTGGCCATGAAGATCGTCCAGAACACATCGTTGATCTTCAGGCCAGACCCCCGACCGAGCTTGCGAGGCACCGTCGTGATGGCGCCCAGGTCGTCGTTGATGATGTCGCGGCGGTCGATGGAGAGCATCAAGCCGTACGTGTCGGCGCGGTTCTCGTACTTTTCTTCTCCGAGCGTGCCGTGCTTGAGTTCGCCGCCAGGCGCGACGGCCTCGTACTGGTCCTTGCCGACCAGGCGGTAGCTCGTCACGGTTTTGAAGTCGCTGACGTTGCGCACCGCGCAGATGTTGCGCCAGGTGCGTTCGACGGAAAAGAAGCCATCCAAGAGGAACTTGTTGGCGACGTTCGAGAGGATGCCGCCGGTATCGATGCTCGAGAACCCCGCTTCAATCCCGCGCCCGAACGCGAAGCGAAGGACCTCCCGGCTATCGCGGAAGTTGCGACCGGTGTAGCCATTGGCCCAGGCCGCTTCCAAGAGCAACTCCTGCAGGCCGATGCCGCCACGGAAACGCTTGGCAGCCAGATCGAGCGTCTGCGGCTCGTACATCTCCTCGACCCGGCCGAGCTTGGCAGTCAAGAGACACGCGGCTTCGAGCACGGTCACCGTGACCGTGTTGTCAGGGACGTGGACCGACGGCGCACGCGGACGGTCGGCACGGAGGACTTCCAGCTCACACCGGGTTGCGTCCCAGCTTTCTTGAATGGCCCGTGCTTCAATGTCGGCGTGCCGGCCCGCACAGATGCGACGGATGGCCGCGATGCGGCTGGTCTCCACAAGTGCTTGGGCACGAACGGCATCGGAGGTCGTTTGCGAATTGGCTGGGGGCGTATCCACGCGACTCGAATCACTTGCTTCTGGTACATCCGTGTTCGCATCCGAGTTGTTCACTGCTGCGTCTCCTGAAGAGTGGGTTGCCGCGACGGTCGCGCTCGTGCGACCATCCGCGCCGAGATCGACAAAGCTGATTTCCCCCAAGGTCGACTTGCGAACGACGTTCAGAGGGCCGGTCAGTGCCCGGCCGTTGACGACGACTTTCTGGTTCTCTTTGACGAACTCGAATTCCTCGACGCCGGCGCCGACCGACGCTTGCCAAGGGAAACCGTTCTTGGCCGAGACAACGATTTCGCGAGCAGCCGACGTGTCGCGCGACACGACGCCCGACGCCACGAGCTGGCCGTCTTCCAGGTGGATGGCATCGGTGTGTCCGACGCCGGACAACGGGTCGTGGCCAAAGCGAATGGGGCGCGATTGCGATGGGATCGCCAGACCAGCCAGGTCCAAGACGACCGGATGACGCCAGCCGGCGATTCGCATGGGCGCGCCGGTGTAGGCGACCATGCGGAATCGCGGCAGCGCCTTCTCATCAGCGCCCGCGCCTGCGGTCAGGTCAATGGTTGCCGTGGCACTGAGCGTGAGCTGCCGTGGCACACCGGCGTCATGCTGTCCATTGGGCTTCTGGCTGGTCGGTTTCATCTTTGGTCTCCTTTGGAACCGCTGGGAGGGCTTGCTCCGTGGCAAGCCCGAGTTCCTGCATCAGTGCAACTTCCTTGGCCCGTTGACGCAGGGCCTCTTCCCAATCCCGGCCCTGGCGGGCGTATTCATAAGCCAGCGTGGTTGTGTTGCTCGCCAAACGCGTGGCCTGGGCCGTCGCCTCCTTGGCAGGATCCACATGCTCTTGCGAATCCCAAAACCACTGGTGCAGGTAGTCGCCGTGGACATCCAGGCCGCGAGGCAAGAAGCCGCCAATGAGTGCCGCTTCTTCAAGCCACGCCTCGAGAGCGCGATCGAGGACGACGCATTCCAGGTTTGCCTGATCGACGCGGATTGCTTTGAAGTACGTTTGGTGATCGAGCCTGCCGGACGCGTAGTTGTAGCCCGACGAATTCCCGGCCGCGACATTGAACGGCATGTTCAGACAGCGAGCGATTTCGTTGAGGATCTCTTTCTTGAACTCGGCATAGGTCGTGGCGGGCTGTTGACTTTCGAGTTGGGACATCTTCCAGCCGCCCGGCATTGTCACCAGGGCTCGCTGTTCCAACTCGATTGGCTCGAAAGGCTCGGCAGCTTCCGATTCGCCGCCTGCCGGGGCATCGGTATAAAGGATGCCGGCAAAGTCCGCCGCGGTCTCCGCAGCAGCGATCACCGCAAGCGTAAAGCGCCGCAGTTGAGCGAAGAGCGGCAGCGCAGGCATGATGTCTGGGATGCCGCGAGCCTGGCCTGCGCGGTCAGCACGGAACCAGTGCAACATTGACCCGGCCGGTACGCGGTCATACTCGGAAGTTGTTAGTCGTGCGTTCCCGCCGGGATGCTCACGCAGTACGTGGTACTCGATGGGATTGCCGAACACGTCGAAGACAATCCCATCAACAACAGGGGCACTCAAGGATGCCAAGTCCGGTGTCGCGACTTGGTCCGCTTCGATCACACGCAAATCCAGTTGCACTTCGGTCGGCAACTTGGGATTGCTGATCAGCATCGAAAAAGATTCGCCATCCGTGGCGCGAGCCATCCGCATCGTGCGGAGTTTTTCAGCGAGGCCAATCGCCTTGGCCCACTTCCCGAAAGCCAATTCAATCCGGCGATTCGCTCCAACGTCGCTGGTGAGCATTTGCAGTCGCGGTCCCGTCCCGATCACATCGTTGGCCAAGGTCAGCACAATGCCACGGGCGTAGCTGTTGTTGGCGACCTCGTAACGCGACCGGTTCCGCAAGATGCGCCGCACCTCGGCGTTGTTGGCGGCATTCGCGGAGAGACCATCGGCGTTGGCCCAGTGTCGTCGGTTGTCCGGGTTGGTCGCGGCGGCGTCGTAACGGGCACGAATCACCCGCGCTCTTCGTTTCGGTGAAGCCGACTTGAACAGGTCTGACAACCAGCGAAACAATCAGTTGGCTCCCGGCGGGACAAGTTTGTTGAGTTTCAAGCCACGCTTCTTATCCTGGGCGGCTTTCTTCGCTGCGAGATAGCGGTCGGCTTCGATCTGCTCGGAAAGCGGATGCTGTTCGACACTGCCGGTGTCATTGGAAGCCTTTGCCGGCCCCTTTGCGTTCTCTTCAATGGCTTGGTCAAGCTCGTCGGACATTGCATCCACCCAGCAAAGCAGTTCCGAGTGCTACGAATCGGCTACTTGCACCCGTGATGCTTGTTAGGTACGCCGTCTGTTCCTGAGTTGTCCGCTGAAACGTGGTTCTTTCGGAGAAAGTGCTACATATGGCAATCGGAGCCTGTTGATGTGGGCAGAGCTTCAAAGGTGACGATCTTCCTCCCGCAATGCCGACACGATTTTCGCCGGCGAATGCGACCGTCGCGCAGCGGTTCCGTGTTCGTGGTCTTGAAATGCCGACACCTGCACCGAGAACACGCGATTCCGAGCTCGTCACGCTTGACTTGCTTCGCCTTCATCGGCGGGCCCTCCGTTGCAACTCGGCGAAGCTGACGCGCCCGCGTCTGGCGGGCTCACGGCCGTCGGTGCCTGGTAGAATCGCACCTTGAATGGATGCTGCTACGGCACAACCGACGAGGCAATCGAACCAGTGGTTGTCGCCACGTTCGGGACGCATCTTCCATTCGTCAACGGTGCGACCACGGCCCTCGGTCATCACCCGATACTCGGCCGTGAGATGGTCCGCGAACAGGCGATGTGTCTCTGCTTTTTCGCCGAATAGCGACAAGCATCCTTTTTCTCCCATCGGCACGGCCAATCGGGCATGGACGAACGATTTCCAAAAATTGGTGTCGAAGAGCACGTGCCGCACCGCGCGCCGGCCTCGAACATTTGGCATGCGCCAATTGAAGCCGACACGATCACCGGGCTTGCGTTTGTATTCGGAAAATGGCTGGCTCGATGCGCCGACGAATCGTCCGTGACTGGGTAACACGATGCCAGCGTGCGCCGACTGCCGACAGAACTGATAGACCACGTCTGTAGACGAACCCCAGTTGGCGTCGATGAGGCAGCGCTCGATTCGCAGGTCGGCGCCATCGTCTCTACTCCAGGCACGGCCGAGCAAATCCGTCGTGAGCTTCTCTAGCCCGGCATAGATGGCGCCTTCGAGACCCGCCGCGCCGGTCACACCGGTCAGCGTGAGGCGCGCGTCGCGAAGCGTAAAGCACGTTCGCTTCTGATCGAAAAATGTCCCGTAGTCCAGCACGTAGCCGGTGAAATCACCTTCCCAGCCGGCAACAACCCAGAACAACAGGTTTGCCTGAATGTCGATAAAGGCAGTGACGTGATCGCAACTGACTGGCACGTCGCCGCGCTGCATGCGATTGAATTTCGATGCGATCTGGTCGGCCGTCAACTCGTCATCAGTGGCCGTCTCCGTTGGCAACGGTTCATTTTGATATTCGGCGTAGAAGGCAGCCTCGTCTTGCAGTTTCAGATTCATCGCGTGTTGGATGGCCGACAGTTCGTCATGGTTGAACCGTTCAGGCCAGGCGACGCGCGAGCCTGCGTCCATGGCGTCGCGGTTCTGCCGATAGAACTCCGTGGCTTCGTCACCGGCGTTGCCTTGCCTCATGCTCTCTGCGCGAATCTCGGCGTAGCGCTGCCACAGCTTCTCGTCGGCCGGGAACGAACAGACCATCTTGGTCCGCTCGCCATTCCACTCAGGGTGCTTGTCACGGTCGAGAATGTTGTCGGTCATGTCGCTTGGACGAATGACCGTGCAAGGCATGATCCCGGAGATCTTTTTGCCGGGACCCGCCAGGCCGAGAACGGCGCCAGCCAGAATGCTCTCGCGCGTGGCGCACTGGCTAGGGCTTCGCGCGGCTTCATCCGTCTGAGGATCGTCCAGCACGACCAAGCTCGGCCGCACGGTCTTGCCGTCCGCGCGCTTGTATTTCATGCCGCGAATGCGGCCCGTGATGCCAGCGACTTTGATGATAGCGCCCGACGCCAGCGAGAAGCCGTCAGGTCTCACGAACTCCTGTCGATCCTCACGCGCCAGCCAGTCTTTGGGCTTTAACGTCGGCAATACAACGTCGCGGGCGGTCCAGCCGATGTGGGTTCGTTCGCCTTGGTAGAGTTGGCCGTTACAGCGATTGGCGATGCCGTCGAGACTCTGGATGGGATGAGCCACTTCCGGGTAATCGACGAGCAAGAGATCATTGCCGTCAAGTTCCATCTTGATGGCGTCGAGCATGTCCATCGCGTGACCTTCGTCCGAGCCGATCAAGCACACGAATTCGCGATGGCCGTTGAGGACGGCCCAAATGCAGGCGCACTCGGCCAGGACGGATTTCCCTGATCCACGCGGCATAGCCATGGCGAACAGGCCGCCGCGCAGCACGGCTTGTTCGATCTTGGAAATAACCTTCAAGTGATCGGGCGACCACGGCAGCGAAAACGTCAGCGGAAAGTACGCCTCACAGAAGTAGCGGAAATCCGCCGCCGCGCGTCGGCGCCGGGGCACGTTCACCTCGTCCGGCAGCGCCCCGACGTCGCGGCCGGCCAGCGAGATCGCCTGGTTGCGCGCGTGCGTGCGCTCTTTGACCGCTTCGTAGGGATCAACATCGGATTCTGGCTTCGGCGCGTGCCGGACCTGCACCAGCCAAGCGACGTAGCGCAACAGGTCCACATGCCGCGCGTCGCCGATCCGCATTCCGGCCCGCGAGCGATGGCGGTGAAGCTGCCGCTCGCTGATCACCTCACCCAGGGGGGTGGAGTTGAGCAGGCGGCATAGATCGCTCGGCCGCAGTTTACGCGGGTCAATCACGTCCCATTCCTCGAACAAGCCAGGCAGCGTAGTGAACCAGGTTGATCGTTCCGTCGGGATTGGTCGGAGCGCCCGCTGCGAGGTCGGCCTCGAGCATATCGACGGTGATCGGCTGCCCGCCGGCGCGAGTCAGCAGCCGGACGGCGTTCGCGAGCGTCAAGGCGTTGGGGTTCAGGCCCGCCGCTTCGTGGTTTTCGGCCATGACCAGGCCTCCGAAAAATCTTCAGAATTCTGGCCAGCTTCGCTTGAACCCTCCCGCGACGCGAGGTAAGTCACTGACCCTGCGAAGCATCGCGATGTCCGCGACGCCGCATTTCGCAACACCGTAACGGGAGAAACATCATGGCGAAGAGAACACCACCAAGCTGAAAGTCGTCGCTGCTCCGGCCGACGCCACGCCCGTCAAGAAGGGCGCGAAGGCCAAGGCGACGACGCCCGCGAAGGCCAAGTCCGAGATCGTGGCCAAGCCGAAAAAGGTCGGCTGCCTGGACGCTGCCGCCAAGGTCCTTGGCGAGAGCGAGCAAGCGATGACCTGCAAGGAGATGATCGACGCGATGGCCGCGAAAGGGTACTGGACCAGCCCCGGCGGGAAGACGCCGCAGGCGACTCTTTACTCAGCGATCTTGCGCGAGATCACCACCGAGGGCAAAGACGCCCGGTTCACCAAGACCGAGCGCGGCAAGTTCGCCGCCAAGGCGTAGCCTGCCTACGCCACGGTTCGCCCACGACGCCGCGTGTCGCGGCGTCTTCTCGTTGGTCGCGTCCCTCGTCATCTCGCGACCTCCGTCGCCACGGACGCCAACGTGGGCGTTCGCCACGCGTCCAAAAGGCTCGGCTCCACAAAATGCAAAGGCTTGCCTAACCCGCGGGCCAGTGCGATCTCCGCTTGCACGCCCACGCTTTCGATCCAACCGTCAAGCTGCAACACGATCACCTCGTCACACCGAGCCAGCAACTCCCGGTCGTGGTGTTCCCAAAATGACCAACCACCCGGCAAGCCATGTTCAACGAGCGCGTGGCTGTAAGCGATCGGCGAGAAGACTGCATGCCCGACGCGCAGAAGCGCCGCCGCGGCGCGGCACGCCGCACGGAATCGCTGCTCGCGGATTGCCGGATCGGGATTTGAGTAGGGCGACGCCAGGTAAATCATGCCGTGGCCTCCTGCTTTGCGGGCAGCCGCTCGGCCTTTTTGCCCGTGAACTTCTCGAAACGCTCAACGATGACGTCGCAGTACAGCGGATCGAGCTCCATCAGGAACGCCTTGCGCCCCGTCTGCTCGGCGGCGATCAGCGTCGAACCGGACCCGCCGAACAGGTCGATCACGTTCTCGCCGGCCCGCGACGAATACTGCATCGCCCGCACCGCGAGTTCGACGGGCTTCTCGGTCAGGTGGATCATGCTCTGTGGATTGACCTTCTTGATCGACCAGACATCGACCGCGTTGTTGGGGCCAAGGAAGACGTGCGCGGCGCCTTCGCGCCAGCCGTAGAAACACCATTCGTGATTGCCCATAAAATCCTTGCGGGTCAGGACGGGATGCTCCTTCACCCAGATGATCGCCTGGGAGAAGTAAAGCTCCTTCGCCTTCAGCACCGGCGGATAATTGGCGCAGTTGGCATAGCCGCCCCAGATGTAGAACCCGCGTCCCGGCAACAGCACTCGGGCCAGGTTGCCGAACCATGCGTCGAGCATCTGTTCGAACGCCTCGTCCGACACGAAGTCATTGGCGAGCGGCCGGTCCTTGGGCCGCAGCTTTTTCTGCGTCGGTTTCGATTTCTCGGGGTGGCGGGCCAGGTCCAGGCCCTGATGATGATTGGTCCCCTCGAACGACGACAAGCCGGCGGCGATGGCGTTGTTGGAGCGCGGCTCGACCTTCACGTTGTACGGCGGGTCGGTGTTGACCAGGTGAATCGGTGCGCCGTCGAGCAGGCAATCCACATCCTCGGACTTGCTCGAGTCGCCGCAAAGCAAGCGATGGTTGCCGAGCAGCCACAGGTCACCGG
>CAZAFH010000122.1:0-22954 GCA_964484265.1 uncultured Singulisphaera sp. | reverse complement strand
TAGAATAGCCCGTTTGAGTCGGCTCAATACTCGACGATAGAGTGGCCGCGCCGGCGGCGAAGGCGGCGCCTCGACAGCGACGGCAACGGGAGTTCGTCCTTGCCATACAGGGCGGCTCGAATTCTTCACGCGGCGCTCGCCCTCGGCAAACTCCGCGGCATCCTTAGCCTGCCGATAATGCACTTGTATTGGAATTTTCCCCGCCGTCGAATCAGCCGCCTTCTCGGCAATTACCAGCACCATCTGATATCGCCCGGACGTATACGACGCAAGTTTCTCGGGCTTGTCCAAATAGTAAATATCCCAATCCGCCATTTGGCCCATGCAGTCGGCCTCGGCAATGTATACCTTGCAATCCGAAAAATTGTTCACGACGTAATAATCGCGGAAAAAATCCGGGCCAAAGGAAATGTAAGCTGCACCCACATAATTAGACGCGGCGTTCCATTGAAATACACGGCCACCCACAGAGAGCAGGTTCACGACATTTTCAAAGCAAATCTTGATATCTATTAGATGGTCAAACGTGCCACCATCAATGATGAAGTCGAACTTCCCCCGCAACTCATCGGGAATCCTGTAGTTCAGATTGTGAACGATCTCGGCTCCCTCGTAATCCGTTACGTCCATGGAGCGAAGATCATTGATTCCAAACAGTTGAAAGAACGCATAGTCGGTGATGAATTGTCTTCCATCCGAAAAACGATTCTTGGTCTCGACGCAGCTTTCCGTATCCCTGATTACTGCGTCAGGAATTTTCATTCCTTCCGCGCGAAGAATGCCGATCGCTTCGGCATGCGTCATTGTGATAAGTTGACGTCCAAGACAGAGAACTCTTCCCGTGATTGGCTTATAAATATGTTCTTGAGCAAGCATTCGGGCGAGTGACGGCGTAATCATCAATGATTCCTTTCATTGTTACCTAAAAAAGACGATAGTTATTAGGAACAGCACAAACGCAGATCGTAAAAGCGACACAAAATTCGATGGCCGGTCTGACGCCTAAAACACATCAGTGCACGCATATGTCATCAGCATGCACAATTCAGATATCCGATTACCACTTCGTAATTCGCTTTCAATCATTTACTCCAAGAAGCTATCCCTCGATTCTTATATCCGATTTACCACCGGCAGTCCGAGCCCCTTTTTTTCCCCTGTAAGCGGGGCAGCCTTCTTCCTTGTTAGATTTTTCTTAACGAATCTCGGCGCCCACATGGCACTCCGGTAGCCGAAACGGATCGCGTCATAGATCCACGGAACCTTTTTCAAACATTCTTTGCTTCTTCCGAAGAAAATTCCCTGCCTCTGCGCCCATTCATCCATGCAGACGCCGTCCGTGCTTGTCGCGGGTCTATTCGCGTCATGAACGACTGTACTGAGATTATCGACACCTACATTGCTATTCCCAAGCTTAGATTGGGCTAGGTCAGGATTCGGCTGATTTCTCTTTTCGAAGCGGCCCCACGTCCTCTCATACTCGCCTTGTAATGGGACAATATGCCCCGTAGATCGCGAGGTTTTTGTGGCTACGCTGACAATACCATACATGGCATCGTCGAGTCCACCGAAACTCACACGCTCAAGGCATCCGGGTGAATAGCTGCTTATTTCCCATGGATCCACCGTGTGATTTGGGGTGTATCGAAATAAGTCAATATAGTTCAGATCGAATTGATTAACCTGGTAAAAGTCAGAGAAAAGTGTGGGAGAAAACATATAAAAGCCATGATCGATGTGATTTGACGAAGGGGCAAGATGAATAATCCTTCCGCCGACACGGAGCATTTTGAATATATTCAACAATACATTAGGAATATGAAAGATATGCTCGGTTGTTCCTCCATCAATAATCACATCAAACCGATTGACGAGTCCTTCCGGAATGTCAGTCTTGTTTAGGTCAAAAATATAGTCCGCCCCTTCATAATCCGAGTAATCAACAGACGTGCAGGCATCAAAACCGATCGACCGGAATACTGAAATATCATCTAAATACCCTTTTTCAGCTAATTCAGGGTAAGTTGTATTGTTTTGAAGTTTCTTGGGAATGTGGTTGGCGATGGGCAGTCCTTCTTCCAGCAACTGATCACTTAAATCCTTTTCCGTAACAAATGTGTGTTGCTTCCCGAGCGTGAGCAGCTCTCCCATAAAGGGCTGACGTTTGGATTCTTTTAACAGTATTTTGAGCATCTTGGCCGAAATTCCCATCGAATTCTCCCTGTTTGAGCCGTCCGAATTGAATGACCCGCTACGGCTGGTCAGGGCCAGCTGCAACTTAAGTCACGTGGAAATAAGGTTTTACGAACATGACATTGGCGAAAAACACCCATGCTGTTTTTGTAAAGCATCGTGGATAAACGATTTAAGTTACCGCTGACCCTATATGGCTGGTCCTGCGGAGTTTTCCCGAGTTCGGGCTGCTGATTGGTTGCAACACGCCCCGTCAATTTTCACGCCGCATGACGATATTCGAGGTTCTCCATGGTGATGGCGCCCCAGTTTTCGTTTACCCAATCGACAACACCGTGAAGCCCCTCGTCTATGGTGATTGTCGGTTTCCATCCGAGCTCCGTGCGGGCGCGAGTCGAGTCGATCACATAGGCAGCATCCTGCCCGAGCCGCTCTCCAACGGACTCCGTACATCGCTCGAAGTTCTTGCCCATCAGCTTGCAGATTCGGCTGACGACTTCACGCACTTCGAATCCGTTATTGTCGGGCGAAAGATGGTACAGATTTCCGGGTTTGCCATGAAGTGCGATGGCAAGCTCGCCGCGCGAAATATCTCGTATGTGGATAAACGATTTAATCGCCTTGCCGCCTCCGTGAAGCTGAATCTTACGTCCGCTTCTCAGATTGATTGCGCTACGGGGAATGATCTTCCAAAGCTGTTGATGGGCGCCGTAGACATTCGTGGCTCGGACCGTCACCAGCGGGAAATTGAAATTCTTGACCAATGTCGCCAGGAAAAAATCTGCGGCGGCCTTGGAGGCTGCATACGGCGTGGACGGGTTCATCGGGGCGGACTCATCGATGCGCCCATGACACGTTCCGTATACCTCTGGCGAGGATACGTGAAGATACCGCTTCAGGTAGGACCGATCCTTCAAACGCATCATGAGCCAGGACAACGAGACGACATTGGTTTGGAACCAATGCTCGGGATGTACCCAACTAGGCGCGACTTCGCTCTGCGCAGCGAAATTGACAACGACCTGCGGCTGAAATTCATCCAGGACGGAAAGTATCTCCTCGCCGTCATGATTCATGTCAAGTTGATGGAAGCGGAAACTCGGCGCCTCACGCCGAAGATACGGGAGAAACAACCGGCTCTTCTCGGGGGAACGGCTAATCCCAATCACCTCGTTCCGCGGATCATCCAAGAGCAGATCGACGAAATCGGCGCCAGAGAAGGAATTGCTTCCTAGCACGGCAAATTTGAACGAATCTTTCATTATCTCACCTCGCAGCTTGATTGCTTTTTTTCCGTGACGGCAAACCTGCCGATGCCGCCTCAATCCTAAAACGGACCCGTAAAGCTAGAATCAGGCACGTCGAGCGGGGCGGATTTCGCCGCGGTCCAACGACTGAGCGGAGCTGGGCTGATGTCAAACATCTGGCGTACCATGTCATCCAGATCCCACGGTTGCGGATAGAAATGAGCGTTCAGCCCCTGTGAAGTCGGCGTGGGGCACGCCGGCAGCGTCAAGCGGCGCGGCGGGCACTTTAATCGCAAGTCCGGATTCTCAGCGACCCGCGCGACGATCTCAGCGGAGAATCCACAATGCTTCCAACTCGTGTCGCATACGATGAGTCGGCCCGTCTTTGCAACGGAATGAACAATCGTCGCTTCGTCGAGCGGAACGATGCTGCGTGCGTCAATCACTTCGGCGCGAATGCCGTCCTGCCCGAGGCTCTCGGCCGCGCGAAGAGCATCGACCACTGCATAGGAAGTAGCAACGATTGTGACGTCCTCCCCGGCACGGGCGACGCGCGCCTTGCCGATCGGAACACGGAAATTCCCATCGGGGACCGGACCCGAAAGGTTGTGTAGCCAACGATGCTCGATGTAGAGCACCGGATTATCGTCTTCGATGGCCGAGATCATTAGCCCCTTGGCGTCGGCCGGGCAAGCAGGCATGACCACCTTGAGGCCCGGAATATGAGCGAATATCGATTGCAAGCTTTGCGAATGTTGAGGCCCCTGGCCCCATCCGCGCCCCACGATCAAACGCACGACCAAGGGAACACGCAGCTTGCCGTCAAACATATGATGCCATTTGGCCGCCTGGTTAACTAGCTGTTCCACCGCAAGCAATGCGAAATCGATGCGCTGGTGCGTCATCACCGGGCGCATTCCTGCAAGTGCTGATCCGATTGCGACTCCCGTCATGCCATTCTCGGCACACGGCATGTCGAGCACGCGCTCGGCGCCGTATTTCTTCTGAAGGCCCGATGTCGTGCCGAAGATACCTTTGGGGTCCGGCACTCCGAGTCCGATGAGGTAGACCGACTCGTCTCGTCCCATGCAAAAGTCAAGCGCTTCGCGAATCGCCTGTGCGAATTTCAGATCACGCGACATTTCGGATTACCCTTTCATTGCTGAGGTTCTCAGCGTAGACGCCATTCATCAGGTCGAATCGGGAGGGAAACGGACTTTCGCGTGCGAATTGAATCGCGTCCTCGATCTCGGCGTGAATGTCATTCGCCATGCTCTGCACGTCGTCCCCAGTCAAGAAGCGTTTCGCGAAGGCAAACGCTCGGAACCGCTCGATGGGGCATTTAGGCCGCCATTCGAGATATTCTCCTTCGGTGCGATAGCCGAGATCATTGTCGTAATTCGGGCCACAGTGTTCGCGCCAGCGATAGGTCGTGAATTCAAGAAAACTAGGACCATGGCCATCGCGCGCTCGTTGGACAGCCTCGCCTGCGAGTTCGTGAACTTCGAGCACGTCATTGCCATCGCCCTGCTGACTGAACACTCCATGGCCGCGAGCGAGACCGGCGATCTCCCGGCCCTCGGGTTGTCGGACGGATAGCGGCGAGTAAACGGAGTAGAAGTTGTTTTCGCAAACAAAGACGATCGGCAGTTTCTTGAGAGCGGCGAAATGAATTGCCTCGTGGAACGTTCCTTCTTCGGTCGCTGCATCGCCAAGGAAGGCGACCGTTACCGATTCTTTTTTTCGCATGAAAGCCTCGAACGCCAGGCCAACGGCAATGGGAATCGTGCTGGCGACGATCGGCGTGGCGCCCCAGAATCCAGCGTCCAAGTCGATCAAGTGCATCGATCCGCCTTTGCCCCCGCAGCATCCTGTGGACTTGCCATACATCTCCGCCATCATGTCACGCAGGTTCCCGCCTTTTGCGAGATAATGACCATGCGAGCGATGTCCGCTCATCACTCGATCCGTCGAATTCAACTGAGCGCAAACCCCCTCGGCCACCGCCTCCTGACCAATACACAGATGCACGGGGCAGCGAATTTCTTGCTCCGGATACACATCCGCGATGGCCTCCTCGACCATGCGAATCCGCATCATGCCGTGTAACAACGATTTGACTAATTCCCTTTGCATTCTTCACTCCCGAACCTAAGAAGACGGCCCTTGCGCGGCGTTAGCTAGAATCGATATAAGTGTGCCGCGAATCAATGACGCATCGTCACGCCGCTGCCCTGCTGGTGCTTAGCTGAACATTCTGCATTGTTTTGATGTTAAAATATTTCTTGTCGGTCATCGCATTAGGAATCTTGTTTTCCTTGAATGCCTCGACGAGATCCTTTACGGCGTCTTCCACGGTCCGCTTTGGCTTCCATCCCAGCTCACGCCATATCTTGTCCGACGAGATATGATATGATCGAAGGTCGTCCGTCGGCGTTGTCACGATCGAGACGTCCGTACCAACGATATCGCGAACGACCTCGGCGATTCGACTTAGCGCCAGATTTTGGTAGCCGGCATTGAAAATTTTCCCGTCGATTCGGGCACTCGGTAGTTGCAGGCATTCCACATAAAGGTCCGTCATATCTTCAATGTGTAGATTCGGGCGAAGCTGGCTTCCACCGAATACGGTGATTCGCCGATTGTGATAAGCGTGGTTCGTCAGAATATTCACTGACAGATCCAACCGTTGGCGCGGGGAGTAACCGCAGACCGTCGCTGGCCGTAGTGTCAAAGTCGTAAAGCCAGGACGCCGCTTTTGCTGCAGTACTTCCTCGCACATCGCTTTGTACTTTGAATAGTCGGTCAATGGAAGCAGCGGCAAATCTTCGTTGACGTTTGGCTCGTCCTTCACGCCATACACGCTTGAAGAGGACGCGTATATAAACCGACGCACCCCCGCTGCAATGGATTCATCAACGAGTCCGAAAAACGCATCGTAATTGATCGATTTTCCGAGTGAGGGATCCAACTCGAAACTCGGATCGTTTGAAATGCACGCCAGGTGAATGACGGCGTCGCAGCCTTTGAGATGGCGCCTGAGTTGAATTTGATCGCGCAGATCGGCATGAATTTGCTGTAGCCGAGGATGGCCACTTACGCCGGAGAGCACGTCTTCACCAAAAAGGAAGAGATCGAGTACACGTACGTGGTAACCCGATGCCAACAATTTCGGAACGAGCACCGCGCCGACGTAGCCGGCTCCGCCTGTAACAAGAACCGTCTTGATTTCACTCATTATTTCTCATCCTTGAGAGATTCGTGCTGAGTTCCAACTACTTACCGATTTTCCAATCTTCTGGAATCCTATCCAGCGATTCGAGATGGTGTCGCGGTGACCGCTTTTCGATCCACGCGGTGATGCATCTTTAGCAGGCATTCAATGTGCCGGCATAGTGGAATCTTTTCGACGAACTTCTGATTCCCGAGGATATTGACCGCCTCGGCGCCGACCACGTTTCCAATAAACCCGAGCACGTCCGACGGAGTGTTCTGGGCAGCACAAAGGGCCGTCACGCAAAGCACCGCGTCTCCAGCTCCGACCCGGTCCAGAACCGTCGTGGCGAATGCTGGAGTGACGACGAAGCCATCCGTCTGGTTGTAGGTGATGCTTCCATGCCTGCCCTGCGTCATCATCACGACCGGGCATTGCAATTTCGCCGCCACGTGCCTAATCATCTCTTCGGGCGACATTCGGCCATTGCGTGTCTCGAGGGCGAACTCGCGCTGCGCCAACGAGATGTAGTCTGCTCGATGGTACTTGGAGATAGTGTTGAAGCCATGATTGCCCGCGTTGGATTGTGTGTTCACCACGAGAAATCGCGCCTTCTCGCATAGCTGGCGAATCGCTTCGGAGCTGATCATGCCATGGCCATAATCGGCCACGATCACGAGGTCGTACTCCGGAAGCATCGATTCAAGCGACCGACAGAACTCGTCGTTCTGATCGGCGTCAAGTGCTTCATCATTGATCTGATAGATCTCGAACATCTTTTGCGAAAGATACTGCTCCACATAGCGTTTCTTGACAATAGTCGGCGCGGAGCGCTTGTAACGAAAATGCGGAGTGACGCCAGGCTTTAGCGTGTTGCGGACGAACTCTTCTTGATCGCCGCCTTCGCCCAGGAATGTGAGCACGTCCACGTTTTCGCAGAAGCTTGCCACGTGGTTGGCGCACGCAACGACGCCTCCGCCGAATCGGTCGCTGCGAAAATATCGGCTCACCATCACCGGCTCTTTACCCGATTTGCCAATCGCTTCACAATAGGCATATTCATCGATTATCGTCTCTCCGACGATGAGTACGCGCATCTGGCTTGCTTCCAATAGCGGCCGAATGATCTCTTCCGCAGTATGGCGATTGAGAAATTCGCCCAAAAACTCGCGCGCACGATCGGGCACATGAGTCAGATATTGATTGATCAGCGCGGAGGAACTGAACGTGATATCTTCGGTGAAGACGATCGTCCCGCCGATTGCTCGTACGGCGTCGGATTCCTTGGAGACGTGGCCAATCGTGTCCTTCAAATTATTGAATTCGCCGCCCTTGGCGAACACGTGGGGGCGCAACAGCGCGATCGTCTCCACGGCACTCGACCACTGATTGATCGCGACATAATCGACGCAGCCGAGCGACGCTATTACTTCCGCGCGCAAGGCTTCCGGAAATGCCGGCCGATTGACGCCTTTGTTGACGAATCGATCTGGAGTCAAGGTGACGACGAGAACGTCGCCATGCTGGCGTGCTTGTTGGAAATGCCTAATATGGCCGACGTGCAGCAGGTCGAATACGCCATGGCAATGCACGATGCGCCGCCCCTGCTCTCGCAACCGCGCGAGAGCTTCTGCCAGGCTATCTAGCGACCTAACCTTATCATCCATGATATTGCTCGCTCGCTCTTGGCAGTCCGATGGATCGTCCACGAGAGTAAACACGCAGTTCACCCCAGTTCGCCCAATCTTCGCCGCCAACTTCAACCATCATCCAGATGGCATATTTGGGAAAACCATAAGCGATTCGCAGAATCGAGTCAAGCTCAAATCAGCAAGTGCAGCGGGTGTACTCGGAGTCACTGGGGTGATTTCATTTTCCTAAAATATTTGGGTGCCAGGACTTCTGTTCGACACTCAGATTCGGTACGAATCCGTAAGGTTTCGACCGGCAATCGCTGGGATCACACGAAATACATCGACTCTTCCAACGCACGTGTACGCTCCGAGTCTCTGGTCTTCTGTCTGGAATCGGTTAGAATGCTGGCATGGCACAGTTACGAATCGAAGTCATCGACTGGACCACGGCCGCGATTTTGGCTGCCAAGACACCCGCGGAGCGTATTGCGCTGGCAAACTCGGCCCACCGCGCTGCCTGTATCATGATAAAAAGCCGAATTGAACAACTCTATCCGGACTGGTCGCCAGAAATGAAGCACCGCGAGTTTTTACGGAGATTATTGGGCGATGGAGCAACTGAGTATCTCAAAGCACACCCTTCAATCTCAGCCTACGAGGCGGTAATCTGATGGAACGAATGCCTAGACCTCGGACGCCTTCACCACAGGTTCGATGATCTGCCGGACTCGCTCCCGCGATATCCCGAACAACGCCGCCACTTCGGCCAGTGTTCGCGGCCGTGCCTCGACTGCGGCGTGGCGAGCCGACGGCGGCACCTGCGACAACTCCAGCGCCGTCAGCGGACGGCCACCCCACCACAGTTTGACCATCGCTCGCTGTCGGAGAACATCGCGCTGCGACTTGCGCGCCGCGGGCAGGCGGATCACGAGAGGCCGCGGCAGGCCTGTCGGATTCGCCGCGCGGATGCGAGCCGTCCGCTCTTTGGCTCGGGCGATGACCGCCGCCCGGTAGACCGGGTCATCGTGGTAGCGCTGCCGGGCGGCTTTTCGCGCTGCCCTCCGATGTGCCGGGTCGGACTCATACCGCTTCTTCGCTTCGGCCAGGATCCGTTCACGATTCCGAGCGTACCACGATAACGAAGGAGTTGGCTCTTCAGCCGTTGGAATTTCGCCTGCCACAATATTCTCCCACGTTGGAACAAACGCAATAATTCACCGGCCCTCGCGGGGCGGAATGTTTGGGAACGATCGCGTGGCAAGGCGAGGGCGGTAACGAGGAACGTCAATCTTGCAATCCAGCCTCACCCGCGCACCTGCCCGTTGCCGTGCACTACGTACTTGTAGCTGCACAGTTCTTGCAGGCCGCAGGGGCCGCGGGCGTGGAATTTGTCGGTGCTGATGCCGATCTCTGCGCCCAGGCCGAACTCGAAGCCGTCGTTGAAACGCGTACTGGCGTTGACGAGCACGGCAGCGGAATCGACTTCCGTAGTGAACTTGTGGGCTGCGTTCAGGTCGCGCGTCACGATGGTTTCGGTGTGGCCGGACCCGTATTTTGCGATGTGCTCAATCGCTTCGCCGATGTTCTGCACGACGCGGATCGACAGGATGAGATCGAGAAACTCGGCGGCGAAGTCGGCCTCGCTGGCGGGATTAGCTGTGGGGACATGTTGCCTGGTGGCAGCGCATCCGCGCAGCTCTACGCCCTTCGCGCTAAGGGCGGCGGCGACGCGCGGCAGGAATTTGCCCGCGATATCGGTATGCACGAGCAGGCTTTCGGTCGCGTTGCAGACGCCAGGCCTCTGGCATTTACCGTTGACGACGATTGCCTCGGCCATGTCCAGGTCGGCGGATTCATCGACATAGACATGGCAGTTGCCCATGTAATGTTTGAGCACCGGCATGGTCGCTTCGTCGGCGACCCGGCGGATCAAGCTCTCGCCGCCGCGCGGGATGGCGAGATCGATGTAGCGGTCCTGCTTCAACAGCTGGCCGACGATCTCGCGGTCGCTCGAGTTGACGAGTTGCACGGCATCGGCAGGCAGATCGGCTTCACGCAGCGCGACTTGCAGAATGGCGTGGAGGATACTGTTGGACGCCAGCGCTTCCTTCCCGCCGCGCAGGATGATCGCGTTGCCGCTCTTCACGCACAGGCCGGCGGCGTCGATCGTGACGTTGGGCCGTGATTCGTATATGAAGAAGATGACGCCGAGCGGCACGCTGACTTTGTTGACGTGGAGTCCGTTGGGCCGAACGCTGCTGTCGAGCACCCGGCCCACCGGATCGGGCAGTGCAGCGATTTCGCGCAGGCCCTCGGCAGCGGCGCGGATGCGGTCCGGCGTCAAACGCAAGCGGTCGATATTGGCAGCGGTGAGCTTGGCGTCGGTCGCGGAAGAGACGTCGCTGGCATTCGCGGACAGGATTTCGGGAGTGCGCCGTATTAGCGCGTCGGCGGCGAGATTCAGCCAGCGGTTTTTCTTCTGCCCGATCACCGGCGCCAGCATGCGCGACGCTGCCCTGGCGCGGCGAGCAAGATCGAGTGCATAGTCGCTGGGTGTCATGGGGTATGAAGATATCTCACGCGAAGGCGCAGAGACGCAAAGGGAATGTTCGTTTATGCAATTTTTCTTTGCGTCTCTGCGCCTTTGCGTGAGATTCCTTTTATGAAATTGGAAGTCATCAATCGCCGCGGAGGTTGAGGCCCAACTGGCGGAGTTTTTCGCGGACTTCGTTGAGCGAAGTCATACCGAAATTTTTCGCTTCCAGCAATTCATCGGCACTGCGGTGGACCAGTTCGGCCAGCGAAGCGATGTTGAGCCGATTCATGCACTTGCGAGCGCGAACGGAGAGGTTCAATTCGCTCACCGGCTTGTTGAGCAGCGCCTGCTCGGCTTCGCTGAGTTGCTGGGCGGGAACGAAACGGCGATCGACGCCGCCGCCCTGCTCAAGCGCCTGACCGACGCGCAAGTTCTTGGCGGAGAGGATGGTCTTGATCTCGTTGAGCGAGGTTTCGCCGAAGTTCTTGCTGCTCAGAAGTTGCTGCTCGCTGACGCGCGTCAGATCGCCGAGCGTGCGGATGTTCATCTTCTTCAGGCAGTTTCGGCTGCGTACCGAAAGCTCGAAATCGGTGACCGGGATTTCCAATACCTGGTTGAACCTGCTGCTCGCAGCCTCGGCTTCCGGGTTGTAGTACATCGTCAGCGAAGCCTCGGCGTCTTTCAGGAACAGCCGGGCCTGATCGTGATTCGGGTCGGCGCTGAGCACTCGGCGATAGCATTCGGCTGCCTTATCGTACTTGTCGTTGTCTTCGTAGAGGATGCCAAGGTTTATGAGCAAGCCGACATGCAGCGGCGGATGGCTCATGCAGCGTTCGTAGTAGCTGATCGCCTCGTCGTCGTTGCCGACGAGATCATTGCAGTGACCGAGTTGGAACAGGGCGCCAGTATGGCTCGGGTCAAGCTCGGTGGCTTTTTCAAAGTGTTCGACGGCCTTGTCGCGCAAGCCATCGTGAAGATAACAGCTCGCGGCCTGGAAATGGTACTCGGGGTTGTGGCTCGCTTGATTTTCGACTTCTTTAAGCGTCGATCGTGCGTGAGCGATATCGCCCTTTAGACGGTAGATGCCGGCCTTTTGCAGCTTGACCTGGTTGCTGTTGTAGCCGGACTTCTCGGCTTTTTCGAATGCCTTGAGCGCTTCGTCGAGCTGCTGTTTTTCGAGGAGCGCTTTACCGAGGTAAAAGTTGGCGAGTGCGCCTTCGGATTGCTTGAAGTTTTCGACGGCGTCGGTGAGATGGCCGATAAAGTACTGGGCAATGCCGAGTTTGAGATGCCAGCGTTTGCCCGTTGCCGTGCCGGCGTTGGCATCGACTTTCTTCTTGAGGGCCTCGGCGGATTCGCGCAATGCGCGGTACTGGTTTTTGCCCTGCGCCAGTCCGTTGCGGAGCTTTTCGACCGTACCTGCGTCGCAGTCTTCACGTTCGACCATCAGGGCTTTCAAATCGATCATGATCGTATCGACCATCGCGCAATCCTCAATTCATGCGTGTGAGACAATCCAGGGGAAAAAGATAATATAATCGTGAATCGCCCGATCCGCAAGGGTAGCACGTCGGTCGATCAGGATGTGGCGCAGACATTCCTGTCTGTGCGAGACATTTCCACAGACAGGAATGTCTGTGCCACTGGCGTTTTTTCGGGCCGCGTTTTCATGCTGATCGATGCACACGTTCATGTTTGGACCGATGACGACGCTCGCTATCCGCTCGCGCCAGGATTCGCAAGACTCGAAGGTTGGCCGATGGCGTTCCCGCCGGAGACGTTGCTCGCGCACGCCCGGCCATGCGGGGTCGAACGCATCAATCTGATCCAGATCAGCTTCTACGGGTTCGATAATTCCTACATGCTCGATACGATCGCGCGGTTTCCCGACACGTTCGTAGGCACAGCCGTCATCGATGTGCATGCGCCCGACGTGGACCGCACGATGGCAGAGCTTGAGCCGCGCGGCATAAAGGCGTTTCGCATCCACCCGAGACTCGCTGGCAGACCGCCGGGCGAGTGGCTTCGTCCTGCCGGTTTCGCGACGATGTTCGCCTGTGCCGAGCGCACCGGGCAAGCGTTGAGCTGCCTGATCGACGCCGACGGTCTCGTCGAGGTCGATCGCATGTGCAGCGATTTTCCGGGTACGACGGTGATTATCGATCACCTCGCGCGAATCGGAAGCGAAGGCGAAATCCGCGAAGGCGACATCGAGGCGTTGTGCCGGCTGGCGCGACATCGGAAAGTGTACGTAAAGATCGGCGCGTTCTATGCGCTTGGCCGCAAAGCGCCGCCGTACGACGATCTCGGAGGATTGATTGAGCGAACGGTGAGTGCGTTTGGCCCGGAGCGATGCATGTGGGAAAGTGATAGTCCCTTCCAGGTGTTGCCGCCGCATAGGTATGGCGCGAGCGTGGATCTCATCCAGCAACGGCTGGCGTTCCTGTCGGCGTCGGATCGCGAGTGGTTGCTGGGCAAAACTGCCGCGAGCGTGTTTCAATGGTAAGCCCAGGGGTGAGCGCAGCGAATCCCTGGGCTTGTTGCGAAGCGGAAGGTTTTGATCCCAGGGGTTCGCTGCGCTCACCCCTGGGCTTGCGGATAACAATGAGGCCATCATGTGCCGAGCTTTCCTTTCCATAATAATTGTCTCGTCGTGTTGCTCCCACTCCTTCGCGCAGGAGGACCTGGCCGATTCGTTGCGCTCGCTCGACGCTCGGGTGCTCGTGCTCGGCAAGGTGCGCGATAATCCACTGGCGGCGATGCTAGGACGCGCGAGCAAAGCCGACCTGCGTGAAGCCAACCTGCGCGACCTGAAGGCCTGGCAGACGATCAAGACCCGGGCCGATTGGGAAAAGTTTCGCGATGTCCGCATCCAGGCATTGCGTGAATCGCTTGGCTCTTTTCCGCCGGCGCCGAAGCCGTTGAAATCGCGTGTCGTGCGGACTCGATCTGGCGATGGCTATTTTGTCGACAATGTCGTCTACGAAAGTCGGCCTGGATTGCTCGTCGCCGCCAATGTCTATCGACCCACGAAGCCGACCGCGTCGATGCCCGGCGTGATCCTCGCGCTCAGCCACCAACGGCCCAAAAACACCGGCTGGCGGCAGGACATGGCGATGACCTGGGCCCGAGCCGGCTGCGTCGTCATCGTGCCGGACCATCTCGGCCACGGCGAACGCCGGGTGCATCACTTCGTGACGGCGAATGATTTCGACAAGCCGTTCAAGCTCGAACAACAGGATTATTTCTTTCGGCACGATCTCGGCATGCAATTGCATTTGCTTGGCGATAGTTTGATGGGCTGGCTGGCGTACGATCTCGCACGCGGCGTCGATTATCTTGTCGCTCAGCCTGGCGTGGATGCGAAGCGAATCCTCATCGTCAGCGAACCCGCGGGCGGCGGCGATGTCGCCGGTGTCGCCTTCGCGCTCGATCCGCGCATCACCGCAGCCGCGATCATGAACTTCGGCGGCCCGCAGCCGGAGTCGGCGTTTCCATTTCCGCCCGATGCCGATGAGACCTTCGAGTTCACGGGCAACCCAAGCTGGGAGACGACGCGCAATCTGCGTTTGTCCGCACGCGACGGTTTCTTGCACTGGACGATCATCGCTTCTGGAGCACCGCGGAAGCTCATTTACAACCACGAATTCTACTGGGATCACGATCATGACCCGGTCTGGAAACGGCTGAAAAAAGTCTACGGATTTTATGGCGCCGACGATTCGCTCGTCGGCGTTGCTGGGCGAGGCTTCGTCTCCGGACAGGCGCCGGCGAACACGCACTGGCTACCGATCAATCGCGAGTTGCTCTATCCGACGCTGGAACGCTGGCTGGCGATTCCGAATCCGAAGAAGGAGTACGAAAATCGCCGCGACGAGGCGGAACTGATGTGCTTCACGCCCGACGTGCTCCGAGAGTTTCGCGCCAGGCCGACGCACGAACTTTTTTCCACGATTGCCAAGGAACGCGCCGAGGCAGCCCGCGCGAAACTGGCGGCACTAAAACCCGCTGCAAGGCGAACGCAGCTTCGCAACGACTGGGCGAAATTGCTCGGCCCGGTCGAACCTAGAACACCGCCGAGCGTGCTCAAGTTTCCGCAAGACGATCTGACGATGGGCAAAATCCGCGTCGAACGCCATGCCGTCATGGTCGAGCCAGGGATTGTCGTGCCGATGGCGATCCTGATTCCGCCGCACCGCATGGGAATTCGAGTGCCGACGATCGTCGCCGTCGCGCAGGCGGGCAAGCAGGCGTTTCTCGCAGGGCGGCCCAAGCAGATCGCGGCATACCTTGACGCCGGGTTCGCCGTCGCCTTGCCGGACCTTCGCGGCACGGGAGAGACGAGTCCGTCGGATGCCCGTGGCCGCGGCAGCCCAAGCAATACTCTCGCGGCTGGCGACTTGATGGTAGGCAAGACGGCGGTCGGGAATCGGCTGCGCGACCTGCGCTCGATCTGGCGCTGGCTGAAGGCGCATCCCGAGGTGGACGCCAAGCGCCTGGCTGTCTGGGGCGATTCGTTTGCGCCGACACATCCCGCCGAGCGCAACCTGCACGTGCCGCACGGCATCGATCGACCCGCGCCGAGCGAACCGGGCGGCGCCCTGCTGGCGCTGCTCCTCGCGCTGTACGAGGATGACGTACGCGCCGTGCTTGCCGAGGGTGGGTTGATTGACTTTCAATCGACACTCGCAAGTCCGTTTTGCTACATCCCGGCTGACGTCGTCGTTCCCGGCGCGATCACCGCCGGCGACATTCCCGGTCTGTTGCTTGGCCTGGCGCCCGCGTACGTTCGCCTGCTCGCGCCGGTGGACGGGCAGAATCGCCCGACGACGCGCCTCGCGCAGATCGCGGCTTACGCTCCCGCGCGGCCCGCTTTCGATGCGGACACGCTGCAAATCGATCCGGAGATCCCGACGCCGGCGGCTCTCGTTCGCTGGCTGCGCCAGGCGACGATGGGCGCCGACCCGGCGCCGCGCCGTTGATCCGCAGACAGGACGATTCCCGCTTTCGCCTTTACAATAATCTGCCCCAGGCGAACCTCGCCGATGTCTATTCCACAACCAACCAGGACCTCATTCATGAAGCGATTCACCATTCTAACTGTTTGCATCCTCGCGGTCACGGGAACCGTTGACGCTCAGGAGAAATCCAAACCGATCGCAGGCATCGGCCCCAAGGGCAAGATCACCAAGCTGCATGGCAACTTCAAATTCACCGAAGGGCCTGCCGCCGACGCCAAGGGCAATATCTATTTCAGCGACATCCCCGACGAAAAGATTTACAAGGTCGATCTTCAAGGAAAGCTGTCGGTGTTCGTCGAAAAATCCAATCACGCCAACGGCTTGATGTTCAACAGCAAGGGCGAACTCGTCGCCTGCGAGATGGACGGCCAACTCGTCGCCTATGACCTGGCTACCAAGAAGAAACGTGTCGTCATCGACAAATACGACGGCAACCGCTTCAACGCGCCGAACGACCTCGTCATCGACAAGAGCGATGGCATCTACTTCACCGACCCCAGCTTCCGCGCTCCCAAGCCGTTCCCGCAGAAAAAGCTCGGCGTCTACTTCACCGCCGGCGATGGCAAGGTCACACGGCTCATCGACAATTTGCCGAACCCGAACGGCGTTATCCTGTCGCCGGACGAGAAAACGCTCTACGTTATTCCCTCTAGCCAATCCGACATGATGGCCTATCCAATCGAATCACCGGGCAAGATCGGCAAGGGCAAGGTCTTCTGCACGCTTCGTCAGGCGGAAGGCAAAAAAGGCACCGGCGGCGATGGCCTCGCCGTCGATTCCAAGGGCAACCTCTATATCACCTCGGGGCTGGGCCTGCAGGTCTTCAGCCCCGCCGGCAAACTGCTCGGCATCATCGCCTTTCCCGAGCAACCTTCCAACGCCACCTTTGGCGGCGCTAACTTCGACACGCTCTACGTGACCGCGCGGACCTCGCTCTACGCCGTGCAAATGGAAGCGACGGGACATCTCTTCGCGCTGAAGAAGTAACTTCGCGGTTTTCCGCTTGCGGCCTAGCGTTCAACGTTGGATCTTCCGAGCGCTAGACCGCGGGCCGTTAACTCAATCCATCTGGATCCGTGTTGTGCAATCTCCACGCATCATCATCATCGGCGGCGGCGTCTCGGGGCTTTCGGCTGCGTATCGTTTGCAGTCGCTGCTCCCGACAGCCGTGGTGCGCGTACTCGAAGCCAACGATCGGCCCGGAGGCACGACCTGGTCTCTGCACGAAAACGGTTTCGTCGTCGAAATCGGGCCGAACGGGTTTCTCGACACCAAACCCACGACGCTCCAGCTGGCTCGCGATATCGGACTCGACGATCGCCTCGTGCAATCCAGCGAGTCCGCCGCCAAGAACCGCTACCTTTTCCTCGACGGCAAGCTCAAGCCCCTGCCCGCCGGCTTTGGCGCGTTTCTACGGACAGATTTGCTCAGCTGGCGCGGCAAGTTGTCATTGCTCTGGGAGCGGTTTCGAAGCAAGCGCGTCGATACCACTGACGAGTCGATCGACGCCTTCGCACGCCGACGCGCGGGAAACGAGGCGGCAGACGTTTTCGCTGACGCACTGGTCACCGGAATTTACGCGGGCGATCCGAAATTACTCAGCCTGTCTGCATGCTTTCCGCGAATCGCCGAACTGGAGCAGGAATACGGCAGCGTCATGAAGGGGTTCGCCGGCGCTGCCAAGAAACGTCGGGCCGAGGCGAAGGCGAAAGGTGTGCCTTATCAGCGTGCGGGCAAACTCTGGTCGCTACGAGGCGGCATGCGGACGCTGGTCGAGCAGCTTGCCGCCAGCCTTCGGCAATCTCCCGAGTATGGAGTTGCAATCCGAAGTATTCGCCGATCCGCAGACGCGAAGGGTTGGATTTTGCACGGTGAAGGAAACGACTCGTTCGAGGCCGACGCGGTGATATTGACGTGCCCGGCGTGGAAACAAGCGGAAATCCTCGCCGGACTCGACGAGGGGCTTTCTGCACAAATCGCCGAGATCCCGTACAACCGGGTCGCGGTCATTGCGCTGGCGTTTCGCCAGGGCGACGTGCCGATGTCCACCGATGGCTTCGGGTTCATCGCCCCGCAGAGCCATCGGCGCGATTTGCTCGGCGTGCAGTGGTGTTCGTCGATCTATCCAGGCCGAGCGCCGGACGGCACGATCTTGCTCCGCGCCATGGCGGGCGGATGGCATCGGGCGGATGTCGTCGATTGGAATGACGCAAAATTGATAGGTGCGATGCGGGTGGAACTTCGGCTCGCCATGAACATTACCGCGGAGCCGATCTTCCACAAAATCATCCGCTGGAACCGCGCTATTCCGCAGTACCATCTTGGCCATGCGGATCGGGTCGGCAAAATCGAAGCTCACTGCGCGAAGCATACCGGACTATTTCTGGGCGGCAATGCGTATAGGGGTGTCGCCCTCAACGACTGCACCGAGCAAGGCAGCGTGCTTGCATCTCGTGTTGCGGATTATTTCAACGCAAATTGGTAGTGCACGAAAAACGACTTCCCGATTTGTTTTTGCCGCTTGCGGCTTAGCGCTCAACAGGGTGCCATGCTGAGCGCTAAGCCGCAAGCGGCAGAACGCGGAAGATATCATGATTGCGTTTTAAGTGAACGCCGTTAGCCAAAGATTCGGCGGAAGAAGCCGCTGCTTTTTTGGGCGGCTGGAGGCTCGGCGGGACTGGCGGCGCCCTGCGGAATAGATGAAACGGTCTTGGGCCGAGCGAGGGTTTGTAGCCGTTCGCGAAGCTGTGGGTCACGACTATTCGCTTCGATTTCGCGGTCGAGGTCGGATTTCAGGCGTTGCATTTCCTGGCGTTGGCGCGCCATTTCAGCGCGTTCCCTTGCCATCTGCATTTCCATCTGGCGCATCTGCGACATCATCTCCTGCTCGTCTTGCTCGATCTGCCGGCGCTGATCTTCCAACTCGCGTTTGAGACGGAGGATTTCTTCAGCCTGGCCGACGCCCGTGGTCAAACCCGCCGAGGTCGGCGCGCTCGGTCCGGCGGATTCCTGCATCTCTTGCATTTTGGAGTGCAGTGTGCGGATGACCTCCGACTTCTCTTCGAGCAGCATTTCGTACTCGCGCTGCCGTTCCATCCAGAGTTCTTCGCCCTGGCCAGACGCCAGTGCTTCGAGTTCCTGCACTCGCAGGCGAAGTTCAGCATTTTCGAGGCGCAGCGCTTCGAGTTCGTCTGGATCGAGAGGTGCGCCGCAGTCATGCGGCTCGGCGTCTTGCGTTTGAAATTCGCCGAGAAGCTCCTCATTGGCGGCCGAAAGCCGGCGCAGCTCGGCTTCAAAATCGCCAAGGCTCAAGCTTTCCTCGCCGTTGTACGTGGATTCATCGCTGGAGGCGCGAGCCTCTTTCATGTTAATGACGGGTGCCATCTCTCTGTCTCCATGTCACGAATTACGGTGGGAGGGAAACGGAATGGTTCCGAGGCATTCCATTTCAACCATCAAATTGAATATAGCTTGCAAATTCGACAAAGGTGGGAAAAAAGAAACAATCGCTCTTTCGAGCCGGATTGTCGCTGATGATTTGAATCAGTCGTCTGCGAGCAAGCGCGCCCATTTGGCTTTTTGATTGGCCGATTTCTCGAAAACTACAGGCTCGTGCTTCGTGGTCGCCGCCTCGTTTTTCATTTCAGGCACGCTGATCGTTTTGCCATCGCCGCCGTAACTCATAATGCCGGTCTGCAAGGTCATGTCGGCTTCGAGGGTGCGAGCGGGCGTGATATTGAGCTGTTGCAGCACGCCGTGATACGCCCGTACCGCTTCTTCGGGGCTGATCTCGCCGTCAGCGATCCAGCGCAGGAAGCGCACAAACGCTAGTTGATTTTCGGCGTTATTGATCTTTCGGCCATAGAGCGCGACACGAGCGCCGTACTTGCGTGCCTCGGCAAGAAGTTTGAAGGCGTCATAGGTCGTGCCAGCCGAGCCGCCGAGGATGCCGACGACGAGATGCGGGTCGTAGCGAACCAGGTCTTCCATCGCCTTCGGACCGTGGTAGACGATCTTGAGAAAGATCGGTCGGCCCTTCGCTGTGACGCCTGCCAGAGTACGCACGATGGCATCGTTGATGTAGTCGCCAAGCTTCGTGGGGTCGACCGATTCAGGGCGGTTCGGATCGAACACTTCGAGGAAATGGCGAAAGCCCTTGCGCTCGGCTTCGATGCGAAATTCCTTGTAGCGTTCGAGCGCCTCACGGTCGATGACGTTGTCGTTCTGGAAGGTGATACTGTACAACCCCAGGTTGGCGCCGAGATGCCTCTCGGTCGGCGCGCAATCAAGATGGCCACACTGGATGTGATCGAGCGTCGCGGTGCGAAAAGGCAGGGCAGGCTGCATCGGGCTGCGTCCGCCGCGCATGACGTGGACGTCCGTGGTGTCGTTGCCTCGGGCCGCGGGCGTGACGTGGCTATTGTCAAAGATGCGCTTTTGGATCGTGAGGATTTCGTTGGTATGAGCCGACATCAGCATGATATCGACGAGACCTTGCTGCACGATCTGCTCGATCTGATCGCGGTATTCTTGCAGCGTGCGATAGCGAATCTCGCCGGTATGCGATTCGGGCGATTTGCCCGTCGCGCCGAGACCGAGAGCCATGTCGGCATCCTTGGCGTCGGCGAGGATGAAATCCTTGGCTCCGCCGGGATTGGCGTGGATGCGGGACAGCTTTTCGTCGAGTGATTTAATCATCGAAATTCAATTGCAAGAATGCGAATGAGAAATAGCAAACGGTAAATAGTAAATGACAAACGAAAATTCAGTCACTGCTTGGCAACGTGTTCTCCTTCTGACGACTTCTGGCTGTCAGGTGTGATTTTGCAAGGATTGCAGAAATCTCACTTGCCTCTTGAATGAGCGCATTCAGTCTTTCTGACGCTAGTAATTTTGATTTCTGTATCAGTCTCAGCCAATACTTCGATTCGCGTGATTCTTTCCACGCAACGCCAATTTTGTGAATGAAATCCGCCTGGCTTTCCGCGCCGCGAGCCTCTTCATAGTTGGCGCCTATCGAGGTGCCACAACGTAAAAGCTGCCCACTGATGTGTCGACCTGCCCGATCGTTTGGCAACGATTGAACGAGTACGATGATTCGAGCAGCAAATTCGAGAAATCGTTCGGAGAGTTCATCACCTTTCATGGCATCCCTCCATTTGTCATTTACTATTTACCGTTCACTATTTCTCGTTTGCATTTGTATTTCCTTATTTCTTCGCCCCCCACGCCGAGCGAGGAATCCCGCGTTCCGCCGGTTTCGCGTTGCCGCCCGTAGGCGTCGCGGATGAAGGTGCAGCGCCGGAGAGCCGCGCTTCGACCTGATTGATCGTTTCACGCAAGACGCGTGCCGAGCCTTGCAGTCCGAGTCGTTCTTTCGGCGTCAGTGCGAGTTCAATCTGCTTGCGAGCGCCGCCACAGCCGACTTCGGTCGGCACGGACAGGCACACGTCATGGATGCCATACGGTCCGTTGACGAGCGTGCTGACCGGCAGAATGCGGCGATTGTCAAGCGCGATGGCATGCACGACTTCGCGGATCGACAGGCCGACAGCGAAGCCCGCGCCGCCTTTCAGCTTGATGACCTGGGCGCCGGAGGTCTTGGTTGTTTCGAACATCTCCCTCGCAAGGCTGGCGTCGAACCCCGGCCATTGTTCCATCGGCAAGCCGTTGATGGTCGCGCTCGACCAGATCGGCGTCATGCTGTCGCCATGTTCGCCGAGGATCAGGGCGTTGACTTGCGTCGCGGGCACTTGCAAGCGTTTGGCAAGGTTGCTTCGGAAGCGCGTCGTGTCGAGCACTGTGCCCAGACCGAGAACGCGCTGCCAGGGAAGACCGAGCTTCTTCACCGCGAGATAGGTGAGCACATCGACCGGATTGCTGACGACGATGACGTAGGTGTTTTCCTTTACGCCTGCCGACTTCATCTGCGTGAGGATGCCGCTGAAGAGATCGACGTTGCGATTGATGAGATCGAGCCGGCTCTCGTCCGGTTTGCGTCGCAGCCCGGCAGTGATGACGACGATTTGGCTGGATGCGACCTCGCTCATGTCACCGGCGTAGATGCGCTGGTCCGCCACGAGGCTGGTGCCGTGCAGGAGATCGAGCGCCTCGCCTTGTGCCTTCTCCGCGTTGGCGTCGATCAAGCAAATGCTGCTGACAACGCCGCCGCACTGCAGTGCGAACGCCGTCGAACTGCCAACGAGTCCACCGCCGCCGATGATGCTGACTTTCATGATGGGGAGCCTTTATTCTTTGGTCCAGTTTCCGCTTGCGGCTTAGCGCTCAGCACGGTGCCCTGTTGAGCGCTAAGCCGCAAGCGGAAAATTCAAGTTAGGAATTTGCGTTTCACGCCTTCGATTCCGACAGTGCCGCCATCACCTTCTCGGTGACGACGCGGACGAGTTCTTCCATGTCCTTCACTTTGACTTCGGGCTTCTGCGACGGGTTCGCGCAGGTCGTGGTGCAACCGCAATCGGCAGAGGTCTCGTCGGTGTAGCTCGTCGGTTCCTGGCCTTGCCGTAAGAAGGCGTAAGGTTCGGGCACGAAGTCACCGTAGCCGTTGGCGAAGATGCTGGGGCCGCAGACTTCGCAGTCGGGGATGTGCAAGCGAGGGTCGTCGATCTTGATGCGCTTTTTGAACTCCATCAACTCCTGCGTGTCTTTTTCGCTGAAGTAGTTCACCCGGCCCAGTTGCTTGGCGATGAGCAGAATCTTGCAGTAGGCGTCGATGATCTCGGTATTGAAGTACGCGAGTTCGACCGTCGTGCCCCATGACACGGTGCCATGATTCGCGAGCAGGATCGTGTTGCAATCCTTGACATACGGAATGATCGTGTTCGGCAAGCGTTGATCGCCTGGCGTGGCGTACTTCGCGATCGGCACTTCGCCGAGGAATACCTCGACTTCGGGCAGCACGCACTTCGGGATCGGCTCATGCGCGACTGCGAATGCCGTCGCATACGGCGGATGGCAGTGCACGACGGCGTTGATGTCGGGCCGATTCTTGTACACGGCAAGATGGAGCAGCACTTCGCTGGTGCGCTTGCGCGAGCCGGAAATCTGCTTGCCGGCGTAATCGACTTTGCAGATGTCCTCGGGTTTGAGGA
>CAZAFH010000121.1:0-23003 GCA_964484265.1 uncultured Singulisphaera sp. | reverse complement strand
TCGCGACGGATCTTGTCGGCCGCTCCCTGACGGTCGCGGCTCGGAAATGTGGGTGGCGCACGAATGGATGCGATTGTCGCGAGGGATTCTGTCGGCCACTCGCTCACAGTCGCGGCTGGGAAATTCTTTTCTACCTGGGAGTATGCCCCGATGAGCGGCGACATTCGGGATACCGAAAACACTCGCGCCTTGGCCTATTTCATTACGTTCAGCTGCTACGGAGCACGCCTACATGGCGACGAGAACGGCTCCGTGGATAATATCCACAATCTGCCGGGAACGCCTTTCATTCCGCCAAGCGAAGCGCGTCAGGCAGCGAAGAAACAACAGATGAATGACATGCCATATGTCATGGATCATCCACGTCGCGAAGTGGTGCTGACCACGATTCGTGAGGTGTGTGCCTATCGGAAATGGCGGCTATTGGCAGCGCATGTACGATCAACGCATGTGCATATTGTGATCGAAGCGAATGCCGATCCTGAAAAGATTATGAATGACTTGAAAGCGTATTCGAGTCGCCGTTTGACTGAAGCTGGCAATGATGAACACGGGCGTCAGCGCTGGGCTCGCCACGGCAGTACGCGATACCTGTGGACGAACGAAGCAGTCGAGGACACGGTTCACTACACGTTACACCAGCAGGGCGATGTGATGTCGGCTTACCCGATGCCTGATACATCCACTGAATCGCATAGCATTTCCGAGCCGCGACCGTAAGGGAGCGGCAACCAGGAATGCGCCCGATTGGATACAATTTTCGCGAGGGATCTTGTCGGCCGCTCCCTTACGGTCGCGGCTCGGAAATATGGGTGGCGTACGATTGGATACAATTTTCGCGAGGGATTCTGTCGGCCGCTCCCTCACGGATGCGGCTCGGATGAAAAATTAACCCTGAAAAACGATTATGCATGAGACTCTTCATGGCAACAATCATTTGTCCCCATTGCGAATCCAAAGTGAAACCCCCGAAAGACGCAGACGCGATTTCCGTTGCGTGTCTCAAGTGCGGTGAAACGATCGAATTGAACGCTGATGACAACGGCTATGGCGTCACCGAAGACTCTGCCAAGCCGGCGGCGGGGAAAAAACCGAAAAAGAAATCAGGCCGCCGAGCCAAGGTAGGCGACATCGTCGAACCTGAGGACGGCCCCGTGTTCAAACTTGCCGCGACCAAACTGATGGGGCAAATCCTTCTCACCGCTGGATTGGCCGTCATCTGTCTACTCGGCATGGCCGCGAGTGTTGGCGCTCTGCTCGCGGGAATGGGTTTCGTGAAAACGCAGAACAACAAGACCGTCCTGCTGATTATGGGTCCGATCGGCTTTCTGTTATTTCTGGCATTGTTCCTCGTCTGCGTTTTTATGTGCGGTAAATTCATCTATTCGATCTTCCGCCAGGAGCGCCTGGTCCTTGGCCGAACCTACCTTCGTTCCATCATGGGCAACGGCGAACTCCGCAGGCAGCTGGCGATTGACAACATCGCTTCGATTCAAATGGATCTGAAAACCGAAGACAACGGCAACGAGTACCCGTTCATCGGCATTGATCTCGACGACGTCACTCGAAAGGATGTGCTACTGCCCGCGCTCAAATTCAATCGCGAGAATTTTGGCTACGACGAAGTCATCTTCGACCATTACGAAATCTCCCTGAAGGAGCTTTTCAAGAAGCTGAAGAAGCAGTGGAAGCTGAAATCGGCAGACACTTGACCTGCAATCGTGCCAGGAGTAGTATGCCTGAAGTAGCACTGGAGTTCCGTGAATGTGCCAATCCGTCAAAATTGTCGTCTGGGAAGAAGATAACGCCTGGCTCGGCTATCTCCAGGAATACCCTGATTATTGGACACAGGGCAAATCTCTGAGTGACCTGAAGGCCCATCTCACCGATCTTTATCGCGACATCTCTAGCCGTGAAATTCCCGGTATCCGCAGAGTTGAAGAACTGGTGATCTCGTGAAGCGTGTCGATCTGCTCAAGGCGATCAAGGGCTTCGGGTGCGTTCTCATTCGCAGCAAGGGCAAGCACGACTGGTATCAGAATCCCAAATCCGGGGTCGCTCAACCTGTGCCTCGCCATCGCGAAATCAAAGAGCATTTGGCGAAACACATCCTGAAAATGTTGAGCAACGATTCGGCCTGACGGACGGTTTCCTTTTTCCTCACCACTCCTCGCGTTCCGTCCGCAGGATTTCACGCTTCCAGTCCAACTCGTGCACGGGCCAACCGGTCACTGTCCACTCGGCTTCGCGCAGCGTTGCGCTCTCGCCGGATTGATGGACTTGGTCCCAGCAGCGCTTTTCGATCGGCAGCAACGCCTTCTTGAGCGTGAACGTGTTGCCCTTGCGGCGGCTAACTTTTTCGTTGTCGAGGATCGTCACCACGCACGGCGCAGGAAGGTCGAGAAAACGCATCGCAATGACCTCATGGCTCGACGTCGCATAGCGCGTCTTGAGCGCGAGCAGATCGTAGCCGAGCGCCGGCGCGTCGGTCTTGAACCATTGCGTCGGCACGAGCAGGCGGTAAGCGAAAAGGTTGGCAAGCGACTCGCCAGCCATCGCGCGGGTCTGACCGGGTTCGATGCCGAGCCTGGCCAATAATTCACTCTTGAGGTGTTCGCCGATTTCGTGAGCGACGGTCCACTGGTGGCGTTCCTCGCGCGGTTCTGGCTTGAGGTAGATTTGCTTCTTGCCAAGCGTGCGCTGTGCGCGCCCGCGTTGCGGTTGTCGGCTATCGACGCAAACGAGAAAACCAAGGTGCTCCTGTGCGAGCGCAATGACATCGACCGGCGGACCGGTTATGCGAGCCGTTTCGAGCAGCTCGGCGATCATCGCGTCCACCGTGCGCAGGACATCGTCACGAGCGAGTTCGTCAAGCATGGCGCGGACCTGAGGGGGAGAAGAGTATTATCGATATGGTAGTGTAAATTTGTTCAAAAGCAAAAGTGAGGTATCCGGCGAGCCTGGCCGCGTAAGCGGCTGGTTGAACGTACGATCGCAAGACTCAACCTGCCGCTTGCGCGGCCAGCCTCGCCGGACGTTACTATAGTCCCTTCTTCTGGCTGATGCTCAGAATCGCCTCGGTGGAGTTGAGCCGAACCTCGGCGTCGTCGTCGCGAAGGGCGGCACGCAAGGCGCGGAGAGCGCCTTCGACCACCTGAGCATCATCCGATCTGCCGAGACGGCCGAGCGCCTCGGCAGCGATTCGGCGAACGCGGACGTCCGAGCTTCCCAGTACCTGAATGATCTGCGGGATGGCCTTTCGCGACTCGCTGCCGCCGATCGCGATCAAGGCCTTGATGGCGCCGGTGCGGGTCTCGTCGTCCTTCTTTGGATCGATGAGCACAGCCTGTAAAAACGGCGCGGCGGCGGAGGCCACCCGGCTGCCATCCTTGTTCTTGGCGATCGATTCCAGGGTCTTCGCAGCCGCGTCGGAAAGGTCCGCGTCATTCTGCTTGTGATCGACAAGGATATAGCCGATCGCGATCACTGACTCGCGATCAATCAGCGAAGGCTCAATCGCGCGCAGCATACGCGTCGAGGTCAAGCGCACGAAGCGGTCCGTGTCGAGCAGGCCAGCGGTGACGGCGTCCGCGAATCGCCGGCGCTCCCGGGCGTTGTTCTTGTGCAACTCCGCAGACGTGAGATCGATCTCCTCGGCAAGAACCTCCAAAAGCTGAGCCGCTCGCTGGCGTACTCCGGAAGACTCGGCATCGGGGCCGCGCTGGAGCAGGTGGGCGACGGTAAGCCAGCCTTTTTCCACCATGTTGCCCAGCGAATCGGGAATGCCGTTTTTCTTCAATACCTGAGCGCGCGTGAGGTTTTGAGCGGGATTGACCTCGGCGGTTTTATCCGCGATCCTGCTAATGACTCGGGCTCGCGCCAGGCTGATTTTCTCCAGCGCCATCATTGCCGTCAGTTTGATGTTGGGATTTGGGTCGCTCAGCGATTGCAATAGTTTCGGCGTCGCCTTGGCATACGCCTCGACGACTTTGACAAACGCTTTCGCGGGGATGACCTTTCCATCAATCACCGTGAGCTGCATCGGATCGATCAGCCAGGGGTAATCGATGTTTCGCTCGGCGGCGAGCTTGATGGCTTCAAGGCAGTGGCCTCGCACTTGATCGTCGGCGTCCGTCAGGCCGAAGCCGGCGGCGAGAATCGAGCGCTCCAGGGTGCGCAGTTCCTGCTCGCGATTGAGGTAATGGGCGTTCTTGACGAGATCGTAGAGCGCGTAAGCCGCCAGGCGGCGCGGGCCGAGTTGGTCGTTGCGTAACACATCATCGAGTGAGTCCAGAGCGGCATCCGGCGACGGTGTGATCTTGCCAAGGGCATGTATCGCCGCCTGCCGAACGGTGATGCTCGGGTTCTTCACAAGGCCGTTCTTCCCGATCAAGATCGGTGCGAAGGCGGCGGCAAACTTACCGGCGGGCTTACGTTCGATCGGGACGTCGTTCTCCGCGATCTCGACAACATGCATGGCGGCGGCCAACTGCTGGAGTTCCTCGCCCTGGGCGGCGGCGAAAATCCGCTTGTAGAGCATCTCGCCGACTTCCTTCTTGATGTTTTCAAACTCCGCTCGAATCTCAGCGGCGTCCGTCGGGTTGTTCCAGTCCTTGAGAAAGTACGCCTGCCGAATATCGCCGATGTAGCGAAGCTGTTGGACAACCGTCCGTATTTTTTGCTTCTGTGCGATGATCTCTTGCTGCGTCGGTTCGATGCTGCCTGTCTTGAGCACCTCGCGCAGTTTCTCCACGGTATCGCTGGCGGCGGCGGTCGTGCCGAACAGGGTCAGCGCAAGCACACACGTGGCCGTACCAAATAGCCGGCGTGAATTAGTTCGTAGAAAGTGAACGAAAGGTTTCATGGAATCGGCGTCCTTCAAACGAGGAAGAATCGCAGCCGGGCGAGGTAATGTTACCGGTGGATGCAGGTTGCCCGTCCCTAGATTTTACTCAGCTTTTGCATTTTTCCAAATTTTCGACGCGCGATCAGGTCCGCGCATTAGGCAGGTTTCTCGCATGTTCGCTGACGCGCTTCTCCACTAAACTAACGCAAGGAAAGAGCGCCATTCTGCGTCGCCAGCGCGCGGCTATTACAATAGTCGGTCTGGCGGAAGGGCAGAATGCAGCGATTTTTTGGAATTTGGTAGAACTAGCGACCAGAGCGGAAATGCGTGACCTATGTTGACCCTTCCCGTAATCGCGCCGGAATCCGCCCTCCCGCCGGCCGAACCCGCGCGTCGCTTGCCCGATTGGCTGAAACGCCCGCTTCCGGTCGGCAATGAAAATTTCTTCACCAACAATCTGATCCACGAGCTTGGTCTGGAGACCGTATGCGAAAGCGCCCGCTGCCCGAATCGGCCTGAGTGCTGGTCGCGCCGCACCGCCACGTTCATGGTCATGGGCAACCTATGCACCCGGCCATGCGGGTTCTGCTCCGTGCCTCGCGGCACGCCGGACGCGCTCGAAGCCGACGAACCCGCGCGCGTCGCCGAGGCGGCGCATCGACTCGGATTGAAGCACGTCGTCATCACGTCGGTGACGCGCGACGACCTGCCCGATGGCGGCGCGGAGCATTTCTACCAATGCGTGATCGCCGTTCGCGCTCGCACCTCGGCTCGTGTCGAAGTGCTCACGCCGGACTTTCTCGGCGATAGCGCAGCGATCGATCGCGTTATCGAAGCCCAGCCCGAAGTGTTCAACCACAACACCGAAACCGTGCCTCGCTTTTACAAGAAGGTCCGCGGTCGAGCGGAGTATCAGCGTTCGCTCGACCTCTTGGCGCGCGTCAAGGCAAAGGCGCCGCACATTATCACCAAAAGCGGGTTGATGCTCGGCCTGGGCGAAACGCGCGAGGAACTTCTCGACGTGTTCGGCGATCTGCGTTCCGCTGGTTGCGATGTGCTGACGCTCGGGCAATACCTGACGCCGACGCTGAAGCACATCCCGGTCGCGCGCTACCTGCCGCCGGCGGAGTTCGATGAGCTGGCAGTGCTGGCCCGCTCGCTCGGCTTCCGCGAAGTCGCCAGCGGCCCGTTCGTGCGTTCGAGTTATCATGCGGATGAAATGGTTTGAATTTCCAAGCCCCACCATGAGCGCAGCGATTGGTGGGGATCGAAGAACCCGTGACAATGACCCCCACCATTCGCTGCGCTCATGATGGGGCTTGGAAAATTTTTCATGTCTCAGATCAAAGCAGTTTCCGCCGCGGACCTGGCGCTCTTGAAGAAGTACGACACGCCGACGATCTGCAACGTCGTCGAGTTATTCGATATCGGTTCGCGCACGGCGTTTTACATGGACAAGCGCATCCAGGCGTGCTATCCGAAACTTCCGCCGATGGTTGGCTACGCCTCGACGGCGACGTTTCGCTCGGCATTTCCGCCGACCTCGGGCAACGTCTATTCCGGCCTGGACCAGCAAGTCGCCGCCTTCGCCGAGATTCCGGGACCGCCGATTGTCGTATTTCAGGACCTCGACACGCCCGTGATGTCGGCGACGTTCGGCGAAGTCATGTGCACGACCTACAAGGCGTTCGGCGCCGCAGGCTTAATAACGAGCGGGGCGGCACGCGATCTCGATCAGGTCGAAGCGATGAGCTTCCCGTGCTTCGCCGACGGCGCGATTTGTGCCCACGGCTACTGCCATATTCTCCAGGTACATGTGCCCGTGCATGTCGGCGGCATCCAGATCACGCCGGGCATGTTGCTGCACGGTGACCGCAATGGCGTGACGACGATCCCGAACGAAGTCGCCTCGGAGACTGCGCACGCGTGTTCCGAGCTCGTCGCGGCCGAGCAGATCGTGCTCGATTATCTGAAGACGCCGAACATCAACCCGAAGGGTTATGGCGAGGCAAGGAAAGCCTGCAAGGCCCAGATCGACGCTCTGGCGAAACGGCTGAAGGGGAAATGATCTCCAGGCCCCGCCACGAGAATGGCGAATGGTGGGGATTCGACGCGATTAACTTTTAAGGGTCTCCGTCAAATTCGTGGAGGAAGCTCACGCAAAGGCGCAAAGGCGCGAAGAGTGAGATCAATACATGCCTTTACTGTTACACATCTTCTGAATTTCTTTGCGGCCTTTGCGACTTTGCGTGAGCTTGGATTTTTCCACAACAATGAGGGAGAGTCACTTTTAATTATTCAATTATTAAAAGTTATTGACACGTGATGTTTCGCCGTACTGGCAATTCGGTGGCGGAACTGGCCGCGTTCAAGTCTCGAATTATTGCCGATTCTCAATCACTCCTCGGTAAAATTTGCAAATCCGGCAAAATCGTGCTAGGTTTGCGGCAGTGCGATCTCTTCTCGTTCGAGCCGCCAAATACGCATGCGGTTCCCAACGAAAAAATGTCGGGCGCGACTTTGCTGTTGAGGTATGGAGCCGTGGATTTTCTGCAAAGCATCTTTCTTCTGCCGTATGCGTTTATCTGGGTTCCCGGGGGCATCTTTTTGATAATTCTCGGCGGCGCCTGTGCGTTCACTCAGCGCACGACTGGCGAATCGAGCGAGCCGGTCGCGAAAGCGCCGCCGGAAGAGTCGGCTCCGAAGCAAGAAAAACGCACGATGTTTCGCCGGCAGGGAAACCCGGTGGAGTTGCATCTTGCGTTTCCCGAGGACAAGGCCGCGGCGATCGTCGCCTCGCTTTTGGACCGCTCCGTGGGCGGAATGCGGATTGCCTGTTACGACGAACTCCCCGTGGGCGCGATCATCGTCGTTCGCCCCGTCCGGGCGGGCGAAATGGCGCCGTGGGTCGAATTGGAAGTTCGCAGCTGCAGCCCGAGCAAGGAAATGTCAGAACAGTACGAGGTCGGCTGCCAATACGTGAAAGTACCGGCATACTCGATCCAGTTGCTATTCGGATGAGTAGCAAGCTTCTGCAAACACTCGGCTGGACGCATGAACGCCAGCCCTATTTCTGGAATCCCCCCAGATGAGCCAATTCATTTCAACGTCGAGCGAATCGATCGCGGCCGATTGCCCGCGCTGCGGCAAGCCGTTGATCGATCCTCAAGGCCTGGGCTGGTGCAAGGCGTGCGGATACTGCCACTCGCTGAACGAGAGTCAAAAAAATACGCTACCCGACGAGGCCGTTGGCCCGACGACGCTCAGCGCGACAGGATCGGCGGTCACCCAGCTGCCCGCATGGATGTGGATTAGTCTGCTCGGTCTGGTGATTGTCGTCGTCTCCGTGATAGCGCTGGGGCGATTCGTGCCGCTCAAGCCGTTGGAACGCGCTCTCGTGACGACGATAGGCTCGGCCATCGGGCTTGGCGTGATGCTGCTGGGCCAATTCATCGGGCTGATGCGCGTCGCGCCGGACGATCCGACGCTCACGTTCAAGGATGTCGTGTTCCCGTTTCGCCTCTACGGCATCGTCATGAAACGCCTGCCGTTCACGCAGCTGACGCTGTACTTTGGCGCCTGGGGACTGGCGTTGATCATTAGCTTGAATGTCTGTGTCGGCGGTGTGGCGCATTGGCTGACTTATCTTCCGAAAACGCAGCAGAAGAAGTGACGATCAGGTTGGCCGGGCTGATTTCATCCGGGCCAAGGCTGACCGGGCGAGCCGAGTTTTCGCCGCGGCGGGGTCGCCATTTGCGAGCGTTTCGAGCAAGCGAATGGCCTGGGGCGTGCCGATCAATTCCAGAATCATCATGCCGCGAATATCGCGCAGCGTCTCTGGCGTGAGCGAAGTTTGCACGGTTCGCAGCAAGCCTTCGATACGGCGAGTCGTTTCGAGATTGGGTGCGTTCTTGAGCGCTGCCTCCAGCGCGGGAAAGGCGCGGGTGCCGATCTGCTTGAGACGGCGAATGGCGGCGTCGCGCTGGGCGAATTTCTCGGAACTGAGCTTTTCGACGAGTTCGCGAATCTCTTTCTCCGGCGCCCCCGTATCGCCCTTGAGATTCGGAGCGAGGATTGCAAGCGCCTTCTCTGGGTTCTTAACAAGCGCCCACGCGATGCGGTAGGCCGGTCCCGGAGCACCGCCGAGGTCGTCCCAGAGTTTGTCGTCGCTGGGCCAATTTTTGGGCGTTGGATCCTCCGCCGGCAGCACCGACCATAGCATCGCCGTCGTATCCCGGCCGCCGGAAAGAAGCCGGCGGCTATCGGGCGAAAACGCCAGACTGCTGATGAGGCCCTGATGTCCTTTGAGCCTCACCATTTCCTTGCCCGTCATTGTTTCCAGGATCATGATCGACGCAGGCTCGTGCGCGAAAGCGATCCACTGTCCATGCGGCGCGAACGCGAGTGTCGGGAACGCATAGACGCGAGGCAATTCTTCGAGATCGTCGAGATTCATTTCGCGCAACAGCCGACCGCTTGCCAAATGCCAGAGTTCCAGCTGAGCGGGGAAGCTCACGATGGCGAGCGTTTCGCCGTCGGGCGAGAACATGACACGAGCAACGGGAGTCGTGCGATGGCGCAGGCTTTTTACGCGCACTCCTTTGGCGATGTCCCAGATATGGACCGTGGGATCGAGCACCTCGTCGACGACATCCCGGCGAGGCGGGAACCACATCCCTGTCGCCGCCAGGCGATCGTCGGGCGAAAACGCCAGCGAGAACCAGTCGCCCTTGAGCTTTCCATCGGGCTCGATTCGGCTCAGTTTTTTCGCCGAGCGCGGCTGCCAAAAGAGCAGCGCGTTGCCGTTGAGGAAGCTGCCTGCGAGTCGGCCATCGGTGGAGAGCACGGCGCGTCGGCTATTCGCCTGATCGAAGCGGAAGTCGCCATCGCTTTCCAGCGGAATCGGGGCGCCGGTCTTTAGACTCCAGCGCTGGCCGGAGATGAATAGCTCCTGGTTGTCCGGGCCGTAGGCGAGGCCGTCCGTGAGTAGGCGCCGGCTGCGGGGGCCGCCGCTTTGTTTGGCGGCCAGGCTATCGATGTTGAGCACGAATCGTTGTTTTGCCGTCTTGGCGTCCCAGACGCGCGCGCGTCCTTCGACATGCGACGCCGTCGCGATCGTGGCGCCGTCATGCGCGAAGGCGACGGCATCGACGTAATGACGATGGGCCCCGTCGATCGTGTGTTCCTTGCCCGTTGTGAGATCCCACAGCATGATGCGCGGCGAGGCCGAGTCGAAGCGTGCCGAGCATGCCGCGAGCCATTTTCCGTTGGCGGACATGGCAAGATTGCGAAGCAAGCTCGGGGCTTCGAATTCATGGATCGCCTCGCGCGAAGTGAAATCGAGGACACTCGGTCCGTCGGTGGTGGCCAATTTCTTTGCGTCCGCATCGAGAGCGAAGGCGGTGCCGATGAGATGATTGATTTTTTCGACGCGCTCGCCGAGCGGAACATTCCAGGCGACCAGTCGGCCGGAGATTTGCACGACGAGAGTTTTGTTGTCGGGCAGGAAGACAGGTTGCTTGGGCTGATTGCCTGGCGTTTTCAGCTTGCGGATCACGTTGCCCTTGGCGACATCCCAAACGACGAGTCGTACGTCGGACTTCTTTTCTTTTTCTTCTTGCGAGGAACCGACCAGGGCGAGGCGTTTGCCATCGGGGCTGAATGCGAATGCCGCTGGATCGCCGTCGAAACCCGCGTATCGGCGAAGGGCCTGGCCGGATTGCACGTCGTACAGGGCGATTTCGGTGCTGTCGGCGGCGGCGATCGCGACGGCGATTTGTTTGCCATCGGGGGAAAAGGTAAACGCCCGCGGTCCAGGGCCGAGGGTGCAATAGGGCGGTTCGTCCTTGCGGAGGTTGCGAATCTCGAAGGGGCCGTCGTCGCCATAGGCCAGCCAATGTCCGTCGGCTGAAATAGCGACGCGCTTACCGACGCCGGGTTCCGTCGCCAGGCGGATCTTGCCGGTCGCTGTCTCCCATGCATAAACGCATCCGTGCCGATCCGCGGCGGCTAGCAGCGAGCCGTCCGCGCAGAACGCCAACGACATCACTTCACCCTGCGTGCATAATCTCGCCGTGCCGAATCGATGCAGAGCCTGCGCAGGCAGCGGATCGCCGAACGCATCGAGGTGCTTCGGCTGCGCGAGGATCGGCATCGGCGCAGTGAACCAGAAGAGAAAGCCGACCAGTCGGCGTAAACCATGCATGATCGGCTCCTCGAAAATTACATCCTGAGAAACAGGCGCGGGTTATTTTGCCGATTGCGCGCGCTTGCACATCGTGATTTCGTTGCCGTGGCGATTGTGCTGGACTTCGTCCATGAAGGTTCGGATGAGCAAAAGTCCGCGTCCGCTGGCTTTTTCCATGTTTTCGGGGCTTGTGGGATCGGGGACGCCTTCCGGATCGAAGCCGGCGCCTTCATCGCGGATCGTATATCGAACTTCATTCGCGGACTCGATAGCCGACACGTCGATGCGCCGCGCCAGATAGGGGCTGACCTTTTGGCGTTCGGAGATGAGGCGATAGTATCCGTCGAGGTCCTCTTCGCGCAACTCCGAACTGACTTCGAGGTTCCCATGCACGATCGCGTTCATCAGCGCCTCGCGCAGTGCGACGCTGATGCGAACGCGCGCGACGTCGTCGAAAATTCCCAGGCGAGACAGATTTTCATTGAAGTATCCGACGAGCGGCGGAATCAGCGCGATGTCGCTCTCGATCCGAAATCGCGACGTGGATTCGGCAAGATTTGAAAGTAATCGCCTTTGGGCTCGCTGATCGGAGGAGCTGGCGAGCACGGCATCCAGCACGTCGGGCAGTTCGGAGCCGAGGTTGGCCTTCGGCACGTAATTCGCCGCGCCGCGTTTCAAGGCCTGGATGGCGATCTTCTCGCTGCCAAATGCCGTCATGATGACGACCGGAATCATCGGAAAACGGGACCGGATTTCCTGAACGAGTTCCAGTCCGTCCATTTCCGGCATGTGCAGGTCGGTGAGGATGAGATCGGGCAGTTCGGCCGAGGTGATTTCGATGGCTTGCTTGCCGTCTTCGGCGTACAGAACGTGAAATTCTTCGAGCGCTTCGACCATTCGCCCGACGGCGATGCGTTCGACGGGAGTGTCATCAACGATCAAGATTGTAGGCATCTTGAACAACCAGGGTAGGAATTGGCAATTATGCCGGGGCCTTCGCCAATTCGTTTTCCAGAATCTTCACGAGATCATTGAGTTCGTCCTTTAGCGATGCCGCCAATTCCATGGCCAGGGGCAGGTTTCCGGAGTCCGCGGCTTTCTCGATATGCCAGGCGCTTTCCGCAACCGCGCGTCCGCCGACCTGGCTGGCAGATCCTTTCAAGGAATGCGAAGCCAATTTGAGGGCGTCGATGGACTTCGCCTCAAGGGCCCGTTCTAGTAGCGAGTTCAATCTCGGCAGATCGCGCAGGAAGATCGCGATCATCTCCCGCAAGAGCTTTTCGCTCCTGAGCAAGCGCCTTAGTGCTTCGCCACGGTCGAAAACCGGAAGCTGAACCATGACGCGCCTCCCTTGCCGCACGAGTTGTTGGAAATGAGGATCAATCCGCCCGCGGCTCTACTAACTATTATAGCATCTCGGCATCTGCTTGCGGTGTAGCGCTCGGAATATTCCACGCGAGCGCTAAACGGCAAGCGGAGAACGCTCAATGCCCTTGCGACGCGATCTGTGCTTCGTATTGGGCCGGCGTGAGCAGTTTGTCGAGGTCGGCCTTCGAGGACATTTTGATCTTGACCATCCAGCCGTTGCCGAAGGGGTCCGCGGTGACGATGGCGGTGTCTTTTTCGATGGCGTCGTTCTTGGCGATGATTTCTCCGGCGATTGGGGCATAGACGTCGTTCACCGATTTGACGGATTCGACCTGGCCGACGGGTTCTTTCGCCGCCACCGTCTTGCCTGCTTTCTTCATTTCGACGAAGACGAGGTCGGTGAGTTGTTCGACGGCGAATTTGGTAATACCCACCGTGGCGATATCGCCATCGACGCTGACCCATTCGTGCGTTTCGGCATAGCGGAGATTGTTCGGGATCATCGTTTGTTCATCCATGCCCAATGGCGAGCGCAGCGAGCCGTTGGGATCATCGTTATTGAACATCCCAACGGCTCGCTGCGCTCGCCATTGGGCTTTGGAGTTATTTGCGTTTATAGAACGGCATTGCGACGACAACAGCCGGTTCTTCGTTGCCACGAATATCGACAACTAGCTTTGTGCCGACGGCCTGGAACTCGGGATCGACATAGGCCATGGCGATCGGCTTGCCGAAGGTGGGCGAATGCGTGCCGCTGGTGACGACGCCGACATCCTTGCCGTCGGCCTTCACGATCGCGCCTTCCCGGGCGATGCGCTTGGATTGCAATTCGAGCCCGACACGGCGGCGAAGTTTGCCGTCTTTCTGGCGATCGAGAATAGCGGCTCTGCCGCGAAAATCGCCCTTGTCCATCTTGACGGCCCAGGCCAGGCCGGCCTGGAACGGATCGATTTCCTCGTTCAGCTCGTGCCCATAAAGAGGCATCGCCGCTTCCAGTCTTAGCGTATCGCGGCAACCGAGGCCGGCGGGCTTCGCGCCGCGCTTCACGAGTTCCTCCCACAGCGCGACGCCGTGTTCGTTGTTGATCATGATTTCGACGCCGTCTTCGCCGGTGTAGCCCGTTCGGCTGACGATGGCCTGATGCCCCATGCAAAGCGTCGGAGCCGCGAAGTAATAGCCCAGCTTGCTCGCGTCCGCATCGTTCAGCCCGGCGACCAGTTCGAGCGCTTTCGGTCCTTGCACGGCGACCATGCACGTCGAGAGCGTCTGGTCTTCCATGGTCACGTCGAGCGAACCTTTGCTCTCGTTGATCCAGTCGATGATCTTCGTCCGGTTGCTGGCGTTCACGACTATCGCCCAGCCATACGGCCAGCGGTAAACGAGCACGTCATCGAGGATGCCGCCCTTGTCGTTGCATACGAGACCGTAGCGGACTTGGTGGTCCTTCATCGTGGCGGCGTTGTTGGTGTAGATTTTCTGGATCAACGCCAACGCATCCGGACCGTGGAGCGACAGCCGGCCCATGTGGCTGATGTCGAATAGCCCGGCAGCGGTGCGGACGGCGGAATGCTCGTCGATGATCGTCGTGTATTGCACGGGCATGTCCCAGCCCGCGAAATCGACCATGCGTCCGCCGTGACCGGCATGCCAATCGTGAAATACGGTGCGTAGTCCCATATGCCCCTCACTTGATGGAACCAGTCTAGCGAATCGGCCAGTGCGTGGACATGTTGGCCTCTTAGAGGCTATCCGGAAAGAAAGCCTTGCGCGAATCGCCGACGCTAAAATTCACCACGACCAGCGAACTCCACAACGGCACAACGACGACGACTAACCTGCCAGCCACACGCCAACAAGCCGAACGCGCCCGGGCCGACAGGTGGCGCTTGGCCAATAGGGGGGGCGCTTGGCCAACAGCAAATGGCCAAGCGCTTTCGCACTTTTTCGGCCTTTTTTTGCGCTTTTAGGGGGTGTTGGCCAACAAGCCGAGGGAGGGGTATAGGGAACTGCATGCAGTTTATTTTGCATAAATCAAAAAAAACACTCCTACTGACTTTGCGTCGCTCTCTACCTGCGCGTTACGATAAATGAAAAAACGGCGCCATTCCGTTTCGTCTGTCGCCGCCGTCTGGCGCCCAGACCACCATCGACTTCCCATCGATTCTTTCCGGATAGCGTCTTACCCAGGCCGAACGACACTCATGCTTTCGCCTTCATCACGAGCCCGCGGAAATACTCCATCGTTCGCCGCATGCCTTCCTTGCGATCGACCGTTGGCTCCCAGCTCAAGAGCGACCGGGCGCGGCCGATGTCGGGCTTGCGCACTTTGGGATCGTCTTGCGGCAAGGGGCGGAATTCGATGGTGTGCTTCCCCTCGGACAGTGCGACGATCTCCTTGGCGAAATCAAGTATGCTGACTTCGTTCGGGTTGCCGATGTTCACGGGTTCGTGAAACTCGCAGTTCAGCAGGCGGTAGATGCCATCGACGAGATCGGTGACGAAGCAGAAACTGCGCGTCTGGGAACCATCGCCATAGACGGTCAGCGATTCGTTGCGCAGCGCCTGGCCCATGAGGTTGGGCACGACTCGGCCATCGTCAAGTCGCATGCGCGGGCCATAGGTGTTGAAGATGCGGACGATGTGCGTGTTGAGCCCGTGCGTGCGGTGGTAGGCCATGGTCATCGCCTCGGCGAAGCGTTTGGCCTCGTCGTAGACGCCGCGGATGCCGATCGGATTGACGTTGCCCCAGTAGTCTTCGCGTTGCGGATGGCGTTCGGGGTCGCCGTAGACTTCGCTGGTGCTGGCGAGGAGATAGCGCGCGCCTTTGGCCTTGGCCAATCCGAGCGAGTTGTGCGTGCCGAGCGAGCCGACTTTGAGCGTGGCGATCGGGTGACGTAAGTAATCGACGGGGCTTGCGGGCGAGGCGAAGTGGAGGATGTTGTCGATCGGTCCGTCGATCTCGATGTGGTTCGAGATGTTGTGCCGCAGGAACGAAAACTTCGGATTCGCCCGCAGGTGCTCGATATTGAGGGGATTGCCCGTGATGAAGTTATCGACGCAGACGACCTCATGGCCTTCGGCCAAGAAGCGTTCGCAGAGGTGAGAGCCGATGAAGCCGGCGCCGCCAGTGATGAGGGTACGCATGGAATGAGTCCTTTCGTTCGTAAGAAATATCAGCCATTGTATAGGCGCACAGGCTTAGAGCGCACAGCTCGGGTTCCATTCCATACGGGCTTTATCTCACGTTTGTACCGCCCGCGAGAGACTCGGCAAAGTGAAAAACGCACGTGTAATTCAAGAAGCTACCGCCTCAGGGCGGAGTAGGTTCGTGAAATGCCTTACCGGTTTCGTAAAGTTTCAAGCGCTGCCTGGCTGCGTTGCCAAACGACTTCATGTAGTCGGAGAATTCAAATACCCGATTCTGCCAATAGACGGCTTCCTTGAAATCGCCGGCTTCGGCGTACGCAGCGGCAAGGGTGCTAACGTGCGCAGCGGTCCTGTGGTTATTCAACTCACAGGCCTTCTTGGCAACGGTTACAGCTCTCTTGCCGTCGCGAATCGCAGCATCGGGACAAGTGGCAAGCAGCCAGGCCTGATCGGCCATCGCTGTCGGATAATTGGGATTTATTCGGATCGCCGACTCGTAATCCGCCAGAGCCTTTGGGTATTGATGGAGGTTCTTGTGCGCTATCCCTCGTTCGCGAAAGGCAGGGGCATATTTCGGATTCAGCCGGATTGCCTCGTCAAAATCCTTGATAGACTCGGAGTACTGCTTCAAGAGCAATCGTGAAATGCCACGATGATAGAATCCAGCGGCCACTTTAGGCGCCAGGCGAATTGCTTCATCGTAATTCGCGATCGCCCTGTTGTATTCGTTCTTCATTCGCCAGACGAGGCCTCGCTCGAGATGGGCCGGCGCGTACTTTGGATCCAGGCGAATTGATTCGTCATAGTCCTTAATTGCCTTGTCGTATTCCTTCTTGAGATACAAGCAGACGCCGCGGCTGAAAAAGGCCATAGCGTAGCGAGGTTCCAAACGGATCGTCTCGTCGTAGTCGGCGATGGCCTTGTCGAATTCGTTTTTCATTCGCCAAGCGACGCCGCGGTTGATGTGGTAGACCGGCACTTTCGGATCGAGGCGGATCGCTTCGGAGTAGTCTGCGATTGCCAAATCGTATTCTTTCTTGTCCTTCCTGGCCGCTCCTCGGTTGTTGAAAGCGCCTGGCTCGCTCGGATTGATAGCGATGGCGGCGTCATAATCGCGGATGGCCTTGTCGTATTCTTTTCTTTCCTGCCACCCGCCGCCGCGCATATTCAGGGCGAACGTATTCCTGGGGTTGGCATCGAGTTGGCGCGTGAAATACTCGACCGCATCGCTGGCGAGGACAAAATCGGCCTTGTCTACCCAGCCCTCATGACGGCGATCGTGGATGCGAAGCCAGCCATCTCGCTCCGCGCGAACTGTGAAGGGCCAAATGCCCGAAAATGCGTAGGTGACCTCTTTGCCGTCGATGCGGTCTCCGAACTTCACCTGATTGGTCGGCTTATTGTGCAACACGCTTTTGCCAATCCACGACTCCTGCGCATTCAGACGCGTGGTGCCCATTGCGACGAGGACTATTGAACTTAGCAGAAACGATTGGGCGAAGCAGCGGCGTTCGTTCATGACATTCTCCTTCGAGTTCTTGGTATCGTTACTAGGGACCATCGGACACTCAGAAGAACGGTATAGATCTCGTCCGAGCCAGGGATATCTAGAACCTCACCCAGCCGTTCCGGCGACAAGAGCGAGGAATCGATTGGATCGAGGATAATTGTAACAATCGGGACTACGATTGCCGATCCGATTGGGCAAGATATGTTGAATCTAGGGAGTTTTCCTATCAACGAGTGGAGAGGTGATTGCTAATGGCGACGCGACCTTTACGGACATTCACGGTGTTGCCCAACCTGCCCAGCGAATTACAAGGATTGAACCAGATATCCTATAACCTGTGGTGGTGCTGGAATCATGACGCGATTTCGCTATTCCGGCGCATCGACGAGGTGAAATTCGAGAAAGCCGAGCACAGTCCCGTCAAACTATTAGCGACCATTGACCAGGATCGCCTGGAGGAATTGCGCGAAGACGAAGGCTTCATGGCCCATCTCGCTCGCGTCACCGAAGCGCTGAATCGGTATCTCGGCGCATCGACCTGGTTTCACGAAACCTACATCAAGAAAGACGACGACCCCGAAGCCGCGCTGGATCGCCATCGCATCGCCTACTTCTCGGCGGAGTTCGGCCTTCACGAGAGCGTGCCGATCTATTCCGGCGGCCTCGGCCTCCTGGCGGGCGACCACCTCAAGTCGGCATCGGATCTCGGCTTGCCGTTGACAGGCGTCGGCTTGATGTACCGCGAAGGCTACTTCCGCCAGTATCTCAATGTCGATGGCTGGCAGCAGGAACGCTATCCCGAAAACGACTTCTTCAATCTGCCTCTCGTCGCGGAATGCAAACCCGACGGTTCGCCGTTGCTGGTAAAGATCTCGCTACCTGGCCGCGATGTGTCGATCCGCATCTGGAAACTTCAAGTCGGCCGCGTGCCTCTGTATCTGCTTGACACGAACATACCGCAGAACAATCCGGATGATCGCCAGATCACGGCTCGGCTGTACGGCGGCGATCACGACATGCGCATTCGCCAGGAGATCGTGCTCGGCGTAGGCGGAATCCGCGCTCTGCGCGCGCTGGGCAAGATGCCCGCGGTTTGCCATATGAATGAAGGCCATTCGGCGTTCTGCGGCCTGGAGCGCATTCGCCTCATGATGGAAGAGCACGGTCTCGATTTCGCCGGCGCACGCGAAGCCGTCGCCGCCGGCACATGCTTCACGACGCACACTCCCGTGCCCGCGGGCAACGATGTGTTCGCGCCGCAGCTGCTACAGCATTATTTCGCGAATTACCAAACCGGTCTGCAAATCTCGTGGGACGATTTCATCGGTCTAGGCCGTCAAAATCCACGCGATTCGAACGAGCCGTTCTGCATGACCGTGCTCGCGATTCGCCTTTCCAACATCAGCAACGGCGTCAGCCAGCTGCATGGCCGGGTCTCGCGCCATATGTGGAACGCAATCTACCCGAACCTGCCCGAGACCGAAATTCCCATCACCTCCATCACCAATGGCGTGCACACGCGCACCTGGATGGCGGCGGACTTTTCCCTGCTCTACGACCGCTACCTCGGCACGAACTGGGAGCAGCGCCCAACCGACCACACGATCTGGAAAAAGGTTGACAACATACCCAACGCCGAACTCTGGCGCACGCACGAACGCCGTCGCGAACGGCTCGTCGTCTTCGCCCGCAAGCGTCTACACTCCCAACTGGAACGCCGCGGCGCCACGCCGTCCGAAATCGCCCGCGCCGATGAAGTGCTCGACCCCGAAGCGCTGACCATCGGCTTCGCCCGGCGATTCGCCACCTACAAACGCGGCACGCTCATCTTCCGCAACATCGAACGCCTCGCGGCAATCCTCAACAACAAGGACCGCCCCGTGCAGATCATTTTCGCGGGCAAGGCCCATCCCCGCGATCACGGCGGCAAAGAGCTGATCGCCGAGATCGTCCACGTCTGCCGACGCCCGGAATTCCGCCGCCGCATGGTCTTCCTCGAGGATTACGACATCAACGTCGCACGCTTCCTCGTCCAGGGCGTCGATGTTTGGCTGAACAACCCGCGTCGGCCTCTCGAAGCCTCGGGAACGAGCGGCATGAAGGTCTGCGTCAACGGCGGATTAAACCTATCCATCCTCGACGGCTGGTGGTGTGAAGCCTACACGGGAGACAACGGCTGGGCCATCGGCGCCGGCGAAGAGTACGCCGACAACGACCGCACCTACCAGGACGACGTCGAGAGCCGAGCGATCTATGACATCCTCGAACAAGAGATCGTTCCGCTCTACTACAATCGATCCGCCGACGGGTTGCCGCGCGGCTGGATCAATTACATGAAGAACGCGATGAAGACCGTCTGCCCGGTCTTCAACACGCATCGCATGGTGGAAGAGTACACGCGCGTCAGCTATGTCCCGTCCGCGTTGCGGTTCTCGCACCTCGCCGGGGCGAATCTCAAGTCGGCCACGGAGCTATCGACCTGGCGGCGTAAACTGATGCGTGAATGGCCCCAGGTTCGTGTCGAACGTATCGACGCCGACGGCAAGGACGCCATGCACGTAGGCGCCGAGTTCGATATCGCCGCCCGCATCAGCCTCGGCGGACTCACGCCCGACGACGTCGAGGTCCAGCTCTTCCACGGCATCATCGACAACGCCGGCGAAATCCCGCAACCAGCGACGATTGCCATGAGCTCCAACGGCGACCACTCCGGCTCATCCTGGAGCTTCAAGGGCAAGATCCGCTGCCAATCGAGCGGACACTACGGCTACACCGTCCGCGTCCTGCCTCGCCACGCAAACCTCGGCAACGCCTTCGAACCGGGCCTGGTCTGCTGGGGGTAACTGTCAAAAAAGAATCTCACGCAAAGTCGCAAAGGCGCAAAAGGGATATCGGTCTGACGATACTATTCTTGGCTTTCTTTGCGTCTCTGCGCCTTTGCGTGAGATTCCTTTTTTTTGAAAGGAATCGACCATGAGCGAAGGTAAAGGCAACTACACCGCCTATCAGCAAAAAATCATCAAGCGCTACTACGACAATGCCGACACCATCGGCTTGCAGCGCCTCTCCGAGCTTGTCGGCGAGCTCTATCTTGCCGAGGGCAAGAAGAAGCAGGACAAAGCCTGGGAAGCCGCCGGCAAGGCGATGCAAAAACTCGAAGTTCCCGCGGCTCGCATCGAGCACCTGCTGCAAAAACGCGACCCGACGCTCGTCGCCGAACTGGTGCGCGAATTGACGGGGAAGGATTAACAAGCCCCACCATGAGCGCAGCGATTGGTGGGGTTGTGGCTGCCGCGAGCGCGACCCCCACCAATCGCTGCGCTCATGGTGGGGCTTGCTTCACATTTTTCTTAAAACATCCGCATGACCATTCCCACGCGCGATCAACTCGCGGAACAGTATCTGACGCAGCTTCCCTACACGCCTTACCCCGCGCAGGAGGAAGCGCTGCTCGCCTGGTTCATGTCCGAGCAGGGCGTCATGGTTTGCGCGCCGACAGGCACGGGCAAGACGCTCATCGCCCAGGCGGCCCTCTTCGAGGCTCTGCACACCGGTTCCGTCGCCTATTACACCACGCCGCTCATCGCGCTTACCGAACAGAAATTCCGCGAGATGCAGGCGATGGCCGTGCGCTGGGGCTTTCGCGAAGACGATGTCGGCCTCGTCACCGGCAATCGCCGAGTCAATCCCGAGGCACGCATCCTCGTCGTCGTGGCCGAGATTCTGCTCAATCGGCTGCTGCACCCCGAGGCGTTCGATTTCAGCAAGGTCGCCGCTGTCGTCATGGACGAGTTCCACAGCTTTGCCGACCCAGAGCGCGGCATCGTCTGGGAGCTTTCTCTCGCGCTGTTACCGAAGCACGTTCGGCTGCTGCTCCTCTCCGCCACGGTGGGCAATTCGCGCGAGTTCATGAATTGGCTTGAGCGCTGCCATCAGCGCAAGCTGGAACTCGTCGAGAGCAAGGAGCGCAAAGTCCCGCTGACGTATGAATGGGTCCCGGATCAATTTCTGACCGAGCAGGTTGTGTTGATGTGCAAGGGCGACGCAGCCACCCGGCGAGTGCCCGCACTGGTGTTCTGTTTCAACCGCGATGAATGCTGGAATCTCGCGGAGCAGTTGAAAGGCCTGCCGCTTTTGAACGAAGCGCAGAAAGGCCCGCTGCATGCCGAGGTCAACAAGCTCGAATGGACGCAAGGCGTCGGCCCGAAGATCAAGCAGATGCTGCATCGCGGCGTCGGCGTGCATCACGCGGGGCTGCTGCCCAAGTACCGGCGCGTGGTCGAGGAGTTGTTCAATCGCAAGCTGCTGTCCGTCGTGATCTGCACCGAGACGCTGGCGTCGGGTATCAATCTGCCGGCGCGGTCCGTCGTGCTGTCGTCACTCGTCAAAGGCCCAGCGGAGAAGCAAAAACTGATCGACGCCAGCAGCGCCCAGCAGATGTTTGGCCGGGCGGGCAGGCCGCAGTTTGATGACCGCGGCTACGTCTATGCGGTCGCGCATGACGATGACGTGAAGCTGTTTCGCTGGAAGGTGAAGTTCGATTCGATCCCCGAGGACACGCGCGATCTCGGTTTGCTGAAAGCGAAGAAGGACCTGAAGAAGAAAAAGCCCTCGAAAAGCGACACGCGTTTGTACTGGACCGAGGGCCAATTCAAGCAGCTGCAAGCAGCACCGCCAGGCAAGCTTTACAGCAAAGGCCCGCTGCCGTGGCGCTTGCTGGCGTATTTGCTGAAGCTATCGCCGGAGGTATCGCGTATTCGCACGGTGATTCGCAAACGCCTGATGGACGATAACCGCATCGTCGCGCAGGAGAAACAGCTCGACGGCATGTTGATGACGCTCGCAAGCGCGGGCTTCGTTACGCTGGAGCCCAATCCCTTGGCGAGCGGGGGACGTCAGTCCCCTGATTCTTTGAATCTTCCGGGCTCGCAGGAGAATCAGGGGGCTGACGCCCCCCGCTCGCCTATCGTCACCGCGACGCCCACTGCCAAGCTCGACCAGCTTTTGCCCTTTCGCAGCGTGCATCCGCTTTACGCGGCATTCCTTCTCGAACATCTTGCCATTGCCGATCGCGATGAGCGCCTGCAGGCATTTGAAAGCGTGCTGGAGATGCCGCGCTCGGTGTTGCGCTATGTGCGCGTGCCCTGGCCGGAGGATCTGCCGCCTGGACCTTTGGCGCAGACTCGGCTCGACGAAGAACTAATTCGCCGCGGTTTGATCCAGGCGAAGCCCGAAGCGACAGACGATGATGACGACGACGAATATGTCCCCTGGCAGGAACGCGAGGCCCGCGCGCCGACGCTTGCCGAGAAGCTGCGTTTGCTCTTTGACGCGCTCTATCCCGACGTGACCGACGTGATCACGCAACCCGTATGGTCCGCGGCAGAGCTGCTGCGATTTGAAGGAAATTTCAACAAGTACGTGCAATCGCGCGATCTCGTCAAACAGGAAGGAATCATCTTCCGCCACTTCTTGCGGCTAATTCTATTGCTCGGCGAATTCTCCCAGGTCACGCCGGTCGGCGTCGCGCCGGAATCGTGGCAGGCGGACCTGCGCGACATCAGCGATCGCCTGACCGCCAGTTGCCGCGAGGTCGATCCGACGAGCACGGATGAAGCGATTCAGCTCGCCCATACTGCCGACGTGGTTGAGGGCGAAGCGCCGCCGAGTCTGGGCGCGGTCTGATAGGCATTAGCGCTTGCGGCTTTGTTTCTACAGTTGGAAATTCGATGAGTTAACGATAACCACGATCGAAAATCGTTGCGCGAAGTGCTCCCTCTCCCACCGGGAGAGGGAAGGGGTGAGGGCCGCTTGACGATGGCAATACCAGACAAATCTCAGCATTGCATGCGACCTGCGGCCCTCACCCCCGCCCCCCTCTCCCGGTGGGACTGCGAGTTCCCCACAACTTTGTGGGCGTGGCGAAGGAGCGATTCTGGCTGGCA
>CAZAFH010000120.1:0-23146 GCA_964484265.1 uncultured Singulisphaera sp. | reverse complement strand
TAATGCGGAAATAGGTACATTCGCGGCAATGGCAATGCGAGCGCTAAACGCAAGCCTGGGAGGTTTTCTGTTTACGTTTAGCGCTCGCGTGTCCTTCACGATGAATTTCGTCCCCCAGGAGGAACCCACCATGGTCGCCGGCTATCACCTGATCTGGACGGTTTACGGTTACTGGCTGCCGAATGCCCCGCGAGGCAGCGCATCGACAGAGATCCGCATTGGCCGACCGGAACAGGATTGGGATTTTGTGCAACCGTACGGCGGATGGATGCCGGGTTACCGCGGATAAGCTTGATGATGCGGCAAGGTTTATGCGAGCGCAAAACGTAAACAGGAACCGATCGAATATCAAGACGCCGGTGGGAGTTGAACCCACTTGAAGCCGGGTTGCAGCCGGCTGCCTGGCCGTCCAGCCCCAGCGTCATAGGTAGTGACGAGTGAAGAGTGGCGAGTGACGAGAAGAAACAAGGGTGATCGGGGGGAATCGAACCCGCCGCCTCGGCTTTCACAGAGCCGCGTGCCAAACCATTACACTACGATCACCATCGTGAGCGGAAGGTGAGGGATTCGAACCCTCCTCCCATTTTTCAGGGACCCACTTTAGCAAAGTGGTCCGGCCAACCAATATCCGGCTACCTTCCTCAATTTGTCCGTGGTCCGTGGTCCGTGGTCCGTGGTCCTTGGTCCTTGGACGGGAGCGTCTAACCTTCGGCGATTTAGGTGAGAATTCTCCGGGCGCGGATTGCATTTATGTTGAGCGGAAGGAGAGGGAGTTGAACCCTCAAGGCTGTTACGCTCGGCCGTTTTCGAGACGGCTGCCATCGCCCATTGGCTTGCCCTTCCAGGTATTTGGGCGAGCGGGGGGGCGTAAGCCCCCTGATTCTGTTTCTTGGTTTCACTTGAATTGGAAGATCGTTAAAGAATCAGGGGCTAACGCCCCCCGCTCGCCGAGATTCGGATTAACTACAATGCGAGCACGCGGACGATGAACGCCGATGCGAAGAAGAGCAGAGATGGAAGCGATGAAAGAACATGGTGGTCCCATGTAAAGGTAGAGCGTTTCGACTTTCCAAAAGAGAGACGATGGCGAAGAGCGAAAGGTTCGCGCGAATCGCCTCGATTTTCAATTTTGCCGGTAATCGGTAGTCAGAGCGTGCAATTCAACGTAAAACCTAAGATTAACATCAATGGACCACGGACCAATCCCATGAGTGAGCCGAACGGATTTGGGCAACGAATCGGCCTGTTCGACGCCACGATGCTGGTGGCGGGGTCGATGATCGGGTCTGGCATCTTCATCGTCTCCTGCTTTATCGCGCAGGACGTCGGCTCTTCGGGCTGGCTTATCGTCGTTTGGCTTCTTACGGGGATCATGACCATCATCGGCGCTCTCGCCTATGCCGAGCTTGCGAGCATGATGCCGCACGCGGGCGGGCAGTACGTCTTCCTTCGCGAAGCGTATGGCCCGCTCTCGGCGTTTCTGTACGGCTGGACGCTATTTCTCGTTATTCAGACTGGATTCATTGCAGCGGTCAGTGTGGCGTTTGCGAAGTTCCTGGGCGTGTTCGTGCCGGCGCTGGGCACGACTTACAAGCTGTTCGTATTCTCCGAATCCAGGCTCGTGGTGGAGATGCCCGTGCCGTGGATGGAGGAGCCGATGAAGCTCATCGATCGCGATGGGTTTGCGATCACCTCCGGCCAGCTGGTCGCCGTGGTGTTGGCCGTCGTGTTGACGGCGATCAATGGCCTCGGCGTCCGCGAGGGCCGCTGGGTGCAGAATATTTTCACGGTGTCGAAGACCCTCGGCCTGGGAGTATTGATCGTACTCGGGCTTACCGTGGCCTCCCATCCCGATGCGGTCGCACAGAACACGACGAATATCTGGAGCGGCATCACCGAAACGAAATCGTTCGCCCAGGTCGTCAAATTTGCGCCGTGGACTCCCTTGGCCGTGATGCTTGTTCTGAGCGGCGCCATGGTCGGGGCTTTGTTCTCAGCCGACGCGTGGAACAACGTCACCTTCATCGCGGGGGAGGTCAAGGATCCGCAGCGAACCTTGCCGTGGAGTCTGCTGCTCGGAACCGGACTGGTGATCGTGCTCTACGTCCTGGCGAATTTCGCCTATCTGGCGGCATTGCCCATGCGAGGACAAGCAGATGTCGATCCTGCCGTCGAGAATGCATCGCTGCTCCGCGGCATCGATCATGCCAAAGATGATCGCGTAGGCACGGCGGTGCTCGAGCGCGTCAGCCCGCGCTTCGGCGTCATGGGCATGGCTGCGATCATCATGATCTCCACGTTCGGCTGTGTCAACGGCCTGACGATGATGGGCCCGCGCCTTTACTACGCGATGGCAAAGGATGGCTTGTTCTTTTCCGCCGTCGGCCGACTGAACAAGAATGGCGTTCCCGCCGCCGGGCTTTGGCTGCAATGCGGCTGGTCGATCGTGCTGATCTTCTCGGGAAGTTACAACGAACTGCTCGACTACATCATCTTCGCGGCCCTGCTCTTTTACGTGCTGACTGTGTCCGCGGTTTTCGTACTGCGAAAAAGGCTGCCGGACGCACCTCGACCGTACAAGGCGTGGGGTTATCCCGTGCTGCCTGCTCTATACATTATTTTGTGTGCGGCGATCATGTTCAGTTTGTTGATCGTCAAACCGGTCTACAGTTGGCCGAGTTTTATCATCGTCCTGGCTGGGATACCGGTGTATTTTTTGTGGAAGAAAAAAAACGAGGGAGAAGCCCAGGAGTGAACGCAGCGAACCCCTGGGATGGCCGTGATCCCAGGGGTTCGCTGTGCTCACCCCTGGGCTTGATTTTCCAATTATCAAAAAGGATGCCTGATGTTCTGGAATCGAATCTTCGCGACCAAGACGTTGGAAATGCTTGATGCCGAGGCGAAAGGCGAGAATCGGCTCAAGCGCGTGCTTGGTCCGGTCGGCCTGACGTCGCTAGGCGTCGGCGCGATCATCGGCGCGGGCATCTTCGTGATGACGGGCGAAGTTGCCGCCAATGACGCGGGACCGAGCGTCATTCTCTCATATATCGTGGCGGGGGTTGCTTGCGCTCTGGCAGCGTTCTGCTACTCAGAATTTGCATCAATGGCGCCCGTCGCGGGTAGTGCGTACACCTACGCTTATGCCACGCTGGGTGAGATATTTGCGTGGATTATTGGCTGGGATTTGATTCTCGAGTATGCGATGGCAGCGAGTGTTGTCGCAGCTGTATGGGCAAAATATTTGAACAAACTTCTTAAAGAAATTGGGTTCGGCGAGATCCCACCCTATTTGTGCAATGAGCCGTTTACGAATCCCGATGCAATCATCAACCTTCCGGGCTCGCTGATTCTCCTTGTATGCACGGCAGTTCTCGTCATTGGCATCCGCGAAAGTGCCGCATCAAATACTGTGCTCGTGTTGGTAAAACTAGGCGTCGTACTTTTTGTGATCGGCGCCGGATTCATGTATGTGAAAACAAGCAACTGGTTCGATATCCCTGTTGGTGCTCGCAAAACCCCTGAGCAGATCAATCTCGAAAGAAAATCGAGTGACTATGCTGCGATGGAGAATGCCTTACTAGAAGCTGCCGTGAAGCTAACTCACGATCCAGAAAAGGCAAAGGTCTTGAATTTAACGGCGAAGTATGGCGACAAATCGACGCTGATTGTTTCTCACCAGACGAAGCAGAAAGATTCCTCAGGCAGAGAAGAAACGCGTACGGAAACGATCCTTCGGCACAGCACTGCCCTGCTATTTACTCGCCTCGCGGACAAAGACGGCAACAAGGAAATCGCTTATTGGCAAGCTCTTAAGAAAAAACACGCAAGCGACCTTCCCACTGAAGAGCTTGATATCGCTGTTGCCGAAGCGGTGATTGCCCAGGCGAGCAACAAGAAAACGGTTGAGAAGATGAAGGTCGAAAAATGGGGAATGATCGCAGAATTCGGCGTCAATGAGACTCTGGAAAAACTCGACGATCAGACGAGATCTCCTTTCATGCCGTATGGCATTTCGGGTATCATGCTTGGTGCTGCTCTGGTCTTTTTTGCGTTCATTGGATTTGATTCGATTTCGACGCACTCTGAAGAGGCAATAAAACCTTCGCGAGATGTTCCGATCGGTATCCTGGCGTCTTTGGCAATCTGCACGGTGCTTTACGTGGGAGTATGCGCCGTAATCACAGGAATGGTGCCATATCCAGATATCAATGTTCATTCCGCCGTCGCAAGTGCGTTTACGGATATGCCGGATGACGTGGGAAGCCCGGGGTTCCGTCGGGTCGCGTCAATTCTGATCGCGGGCGGCGCCCTGGCTGGCCTGACAAGCGTGCTTCTGATCACATTTCTCAGCCAATCGCGCATCTTCTTGGCGATGGCGCGTGACGGCTTGATGCCTCATAACATCTTTGGCGCCGTGCATGAAAAATACCAAACGCCGCATATTTCAACCATCGTCACCGGCGTTTCCATGGCGGTAATTGCTGCGTTTACTCCGATCGCCGATCTAGAGAAAATGGTCAACATTGGAACGCTGTTCGCCTTCGTTGTCGTTTGCGCGGCGGTATTGATACTTCGCATAAAACGGCCTGAAGCGCCGCGGCCTTTCCGTTGTCCAGTCGTGTTTCTCGTCGCACCTTTGGGAATACTTGTCAACCTGACCTTGATGATGTTCTTGCCGTTTGCGACCTGGATTCGTTTGTTCGCATGGCTTGCTCTCGGCCTGGTAATCTATTTCGCGTTCGGTTATCGCTTCAGCGTCATGCGTCACGTGGAAGCAGGCGATGCGGTTCCAGGCGCACCGGCCCATCAATGACACAGTTTACGCCCAGGGGTGATTGCAGCGAACCCCTGGGACAAGTCTCACTGTCCTACGAATCCCAGGGGTTCGGTACGCTCTCCTCTGGGCTTTCCACAATATTCAAAATTTTCCCACAACCGACATCGCGTCGGGCATTTCGATCGATTACATTATTTCATGGTGCTTCCATTCCCATTGCCTGGAGCCGCCATGCAACCGAGCCTTTTTGAAGCCGCAGCCGGCGACGCCGGTCCGCCGCTCTTTGCCGAGATCGTGTTTGACCGCCCGCTGGATCATGCCTTCACCTATGCCGTGCCCGCCGACCTGCGCACGCAGATCACGGTAGGGAGGCGCGTCCTCGTGCCGTTCGGGCGAGGCGACAAGCAGACGCCCGGCTTCTGTGTCGGCGTGACGGAAACGCCGCCGGAGCGCAAGGTCAAGGCGATTCTGCAAGTGCTCGACGAGGAAGCGCTGTTGACGGCGCCGCTGCTTCAACTCACGCGCTGGATGGCCGACTACTACCTGTGCGGTTGGGGCCAGGTGCTCAATGTCGTCATCCCCGCCGGCGTGAAGAAGCAGGCGGGAACGCGGGCGGTGCCGTTTCTCGAACTCGTGCCCGAATCCCTTCTGCCGAAAGATCGGCCACACCTTCCGCCCAAGCAGCGGCGCGTGCTCGAATTCATGCACGCGAACCCGGGCTTGCACGAACTACGCACCGTGATGGATGAGACCGAGACCGGCCCCGGCCCGATTGCCGCGCTTGTCGAGAAAGGCTACGTGCAGCGCAAAGTTGGCCGCATCGATCACGCAACGCGCATCTCGCAATCGACGGAGTCCAACGCGGAAGAGAAACATGAACGACCCGCTAGAAACGCGCCGCCACGCGCCGAATCGTTGGCGTTGACGGAAGATCAACAGTCGGCCTGGAATAGCATCGAGCCTGTGCTGGCGGCGAATGCGTTCCACACCTTTTTGCTGCACGGCATCACGGGCAGCGGCAAGACCGAGCTTTACCTTCGCGCGATCGAAGCCGTCGTAAACCAGGGCAAGGAGGCGCTCGTCCTCGTTCCCGAAATCAGCCTCACGCCGCAAACGATCGACGCCTTTCGCGGCAGATTTCAAAGCATCGCCGTGTTGCACAGCCATCTTCACGCCGCCGAGCGAGGCAACCATTGGCGGCGTATTGCCCGTGGGCAGGTGCAAGTCGTCGTCGGCGCGCGCAGTGCCGTCTTCGCGCCAACGCGCAAGCTCGGACTGATCGTCATCGACGAAGAGCACGAGGCCAGCTTCAAGCAGGAATCGACTCCGCGCTACCACGCGCGCGACGTCGCCGTCATGCGTGCGCGGATCGAGAATATCCCGATCCTTCTCGGCTCGGCGACGCCGTCCCTCGAGAGCTGGCACAACGCGGAAAAGGGCAACTACACACTGCTGACGTTGCCCAGACGCGTCATGGACCGACCGCTCCCGCTCGTCAAACTCGTGGACCTTCGGCACGATCGGCATCCCGACAAGAAACCGCACGGGATCGCGCCGACGCTCGAACGGGCGATGAAATCCGCACTCGACACCGGCGGGCAGATCATGCTGCTGCTCAATCGCCGGGGATTCGCGACGCATCTGCACTGCCCCGCGTGTGGCCATGTCGAGCAGTGCAAGTTCTGCGACCTGTCGCTGACGTATCACAAGGAAACGCACATTTCGATGTGCCATTACTGCGGCTATGAGCAGAAGCCGTCGGTCAATTGCCCTATCTGCGGTCAGGGCCAGGTTCTGTATCAAGGCATGGGCACGGAGAAGCTGCAGGCGGAAATCGAGATGAAGTTTGCCGACAAGATCGTGCAACGCATGGACAGCGACACGATGAAGCGACCAGGCAGCCATCAGCGCGTGCTCGATGCGTTTCGCCATGGCGAGATCCACATCCTGCTCGGTACGCAGATGATCGCCAAGGGACTCGACTTCCCCAATGTCACTCTCGTCGGCGTCATCAATGCCGATGTCGGTCTGCATCATGCCGACTTTCGCGCTGCCGAGCGGACGTTCCAGTTGCTCGCACAGGTCGCGGGTCGAACGGGGCGCGGCTCGCAAGGCGGTCTGGTGTACGTACAAACCTGGCAGCCGGAGCACCCCGCAATCACGCTGGCGGCGACGCACGACTACCTGACTTTCGCTGCCGCGGAGATGAAGCAGCGCAAGACTCACAACTATCCACCGATTCATCGCATGGCCAGACTCGTCGTGCGCTGCAAGGATGAAAAGGCTGGCAACGACTATGCCGATCGGCTCGCCGATGCTTTTCGCATCACTCTCGAAAATCGACAGAAAGCAGGCGAACCCGCAGATCTGCGTCTGCTGGGACCGGCCGAGGCGCCGGTGTTTCGCTTGAAAGGTTACTTCCGCTATCACTTCCAGATGCACAGCGCCAGTTCGGGCGTGTTGCATCAGGTGCTCCGCACGGCATTGCCGAGCGTGAGCGTGCCCTCGGGAGTCGAGGTGACCGTGGATATCGATCCGCAGGATATGTTATAGGTTTAGCCGCGACGCGCCAGCGGAGCGCGGACAAATTGTCTGAGGTAACGCATTCGCGCTCCGCTGGCGCGTCGCGGCTAAACGAAATCATCGCCCCACTTTTTTGGCGAGGCGATGCACGCCATCGGCGATGCGGTCTTCCATGTCGCCCGCCCAGCGCAATGCCGGTCGGCCGTACTCGTAGAGGTTTGGACCGCCCTCATACCCGCCTTCCAGCCAAACGCGGCGCGACGGGATGTAGGAAATCATGTCGTCGGTGTAGCCGCACACCCAGGTTCCCGGGCCATACTTCAGCTTGAAGCGGAGCGCGTAATCGACGACCGTCTCGGCGCCCATGCCGAGGACGAGCATCTCCTCGCCCAATCGCCAGGCATGAATCGGATACGGATAGGTGGCGCCGAATTTCTCGCCGGCGTCGAGCTTTTTCAGCAGCCGTTCGGCCCAGCGCTTGCGGATGGCGTTCTTGTCGTCCTTAAACTTTTCGAGATCGGCCCGTGTAATGGTTTTTTCGTAGGGTAAATTTACGTATTCAAACGCCGTCCGCAATCCCGGCGAGACAGTCTTGAGCGGTTTTTTCAGTGCCTCTTCCACGCCGTCGGCGAGCATTTGGCCATACTTCTCGCAAAGTTCGACCTTGCGGCGAGGCAGCGGATTCTGGTCGCCGCCACAGGTATTGACGAACATCGCCAGCGCGCCGGGATGATTTTTCTCGAGTGCGATTTGAGCAAACCCTGGATAATCGCCGCACCATTTCGTGAAGCTGAGAGTGGTTGGATGGCAGGCATAGCCGAACACGATCGCGACGAGCTTTTTGTCGGATCCGATTACCGTCATCACCGGCACGGCGTGATCAACGGGCCCCTTGAGCGGTTCGCCCTTCGCCAGGATCGCTGGCACATCGGCCTCGCGATTGTTGCGGCGATTGACGGCGAACGCCGCCTTGCCCTCGCCGATGGCGAGTGCTGCCGGCGCCAGTTTCGCCAGCGCTTCCGCGATCATCGCCACTATGCGCGTTTCCATTTGCGCGGTGTATTCGTCAACAAGCTTCTCCTGCTCCGCCTCCACGGGGTAATAATCGACCAGATCAAGCCCGAGCCTTGGCCCGCAATGATTGTGCGAAAACGTGATCATCACCTGATGCCGTTCAAGCTTGAGCTTCGCGCGAAGCTGCGCGAATACGCGGTCGCTCATCTCCTTCGGCACGCCCTGGAAATCACTGGTGACGAGCACGACGCGCTGGCCTTTCGGATCCTCCAATGCGAGAGCTTTCATCCAGAGATCGTGCAACTTGCCATCGGGCACTCGCTTGGATCCGTAGCCCGCCAGCCAGACGGCCTTCTCCGGCGTGATTACCGCCTTGGCGACGCCGGCTTTCCAGGCCGGGGCCTGCGCGAAGAGTGACGATGTGAGGATTGTGAACGCAATAGGTACAGCAAATGTCAATCGATGATAGAACACGGCGGGTCCTCATGTCACGAATCAAAATCGCAGGTTACCGTAGCCATCACGCTCCGCGTGATGGATGTGTTGAATTCTTCGGTTATAGGTGAGGCAATTGCGAGTTGACTTCAAAATCCATCACGCGGAGCGTGATGGCTACGGTATTCACGTAGTCCAGTTACGGTTCAAGCTTGAATTCCAACTTGTTCTCTCCAGCGACAAGATCTCGAATCAACGTGGTCTCGCGATTGAACTTCGCGGGAATCGCTTCCTTCGTCTCGTCAGCCATGATTCCCGGGTCGGCCGAGGCGATCTTCTTGCCGGTCTTCTTCATCCACGAAATCTCGACTTTGAACTTCCCTGGCGACGGCGCGCGATCGCCGGGAATGTCGAACTCGCCGTTCAATATGGCAGCCGACGCCTTGCGGCTCGTAGTCCCGTCGGCGGGCAGAAACGAAATGCTGCCTTCTTCGACAGGAGCGCCATCGAAGACAACCGTCCCCTTGAGGCGAGCTTTGCCGGCATCGGCGCAACCTGCAAAGAGGACAACCGAGCAAAACAGGATTGCGAAGGCGAGATGTTTCAGCATGGAAGGATCCTGTCACGGCAACGTCACCGGTGTATTGTCATCCCGGCGATAGAGATTCTGATAAAGGAAATTTGCGGTATTAACCATACCAGGGCAACTGTTGGTATAGCCGACGTGGCTTTCGATGCTGGTTGCGACGAATCGCACCGTGCCATCCGCGAAGGCAAAATGTGCCCCGCCGGGGTGCAAACTCGTCCACGCGTGGCGCGTGCAGTTTGGATCGCTGCCGCCAACATACTTGGTATTGAGCGGCAGATCCGCCCGGCCGTAAACGACGGCATCGGTGATGCCTTGCACTCGGCCGATCCAAACGGCAGGGTGACCATTCACGCCGTCGCGCTCGCCGATCATGAACGTGTTGCTTGTGCCATCGGTGACATGCGCAATCTTCACGGCCTGCACGTTTGTTCCCGCCGCGCATATCTGTTGACTCGCGGGATAGTTATTCTTCGCGTAGTTTTTCGCCAATGCATTGATCGGCGGCGAATAGTCGGCGGGACAGATCATCACTGCCATCACGAACTGCGTCTGCGCGTTGGCGGGAGGGATGTCGCTCGTGTAGTTGCCCGGATTGAGCGCCGCCTGCACGACGGTCTGATCTATGAAGGGCAACACCTTCGGCCCCCATCCCCAGTTGCCATTGGTGACGGCCATATTCAGGTTGTAGGACAGCGGAAATTCCTTGTAGTTGTCGTGGTAGCCATGCATCGCCAGCGAGAGTTGCTTGAGGTTGTTTGAGCATTGCGTGCGTGCCGCCGCCTCGCGGACCTTCTGCACCGCCGGCACGAGCAGGGCGATCAAAATCGCGATGATGGCGATCACCACGAGCAGTTCGATCAGGGTAAACGCGCCGCGCTGCCGCACGTCGGCGTCACTGTCGGTAATCATGGGATCCTCGCAGGCAAATCGGTGGTATAGAGAGGATACCAAAACAGTTACCAATTCGCAAGCAGCGGCTTGGTCTCCGTCAATTGGCGACGAATCGTTTGACGCGGTATTTCTGACTGTTCGCACGCACCCAGGCCTGTGCCGCCGTCTGGTAGTTGCCGCCGTTGGGAATGACGAAGCCATCCTTCGCACCGACGCCGAGCAGCTGAAAAAGCTGCTGCGGATGAGGCTGCAGCGACATAAAATCGAACCCCGATTTCCAGTCGCCGTCGGCGATGACCTGCATGATTTGCTTGCTTACGTCGGCGTCGATCGGTTCCTCCGTCGACTTCGGGCCACGGTAGGTGCGGTAATCGAAGAGCAGCACGGCCGCGGCGAGCAGGCGTTCGCCGGCATCCTTGGATTTCAGGCTAGACTTCGGGTCGGCGGTAATCGCTGCCGCCGCCTTGGCCGATGCGACTTCCTTGGCGAAATTGGCGTTCTTCTCACTGTTGATGTAATACCCGACGATGCCGCCGATCGTGTAGAAATTCTCCGTCGCGTGTTTCTTGAGGATAAACAAACCACCCTGCCCCACGGTGAGTTGTATCGGCCTTGGACCGCTCACGAAAACCATCGGGTTTTGCTTTACCGGCGGCGTGAAAGCGATCCGCAAGGTCTTCGCATCCTTGGCGCCCCTGATGGCGTCTTCGACTTTGACAACCGCGATACGAAACATCGCAGTACCGGCCTTTACATCGGCCGGCTCAAGCCCTTCGACCTTGCCAACGATAACCGCGTCCGCCTTCGCGACGCGCGCCGGCCCCGGCGGCGGGATGGCGATGACGCCAGCTTTGGCGGAGCCGAGGCCCGCCAGGCCGAGAAATGTCAGGAGAGTCAACGGGATATACTTCGGATGCTGCATCGTGAATTCCTTTGAAAAGGGGGGAATGGCATATACCCATGAAGACGAAATGAACACCGCGAGGGATTGGGCTTTGTCCTGGTATGGCTGTTACGTTAATATCGGGATGAAATGAGAAGAACTGCGAGATTCGAGCATGGCCCGCAAACGTCAGCCTCACGAACGGAAACTGCGAACGCGAGAGCACGTGTTGGCCGACCTGAGCATTAACCACGTGGAACGCCAGATTCTTCTTCGCGGATTTGCCGTCAACCGGCCGGACACCGACTACGGGATCGATCTGGTAATGCTAACCTACGATGATCAAGGAGGCGTGGAGCCAGGCCAAGTCCTCTTTCAAATTAAGGCAACTGATTCGCGTCAACTCCTCAAAGTCGGCCCTTTCATTTCGCATCGAATTGAGGTCACTGATTTAAAGGCTTAGCAAGAGGAATGGATGCCGGTGATTTTGGCAGTCTATGACGGACAGGAGGACAAGGCATATTGGATTCATGTGCAAGAATATCTTGACGAAAAGAACGTGGCTGGCGATGATTTCACTGCGGATCAGGACCGAGTCACCGTACGTATTCCCATTAAAAATCGCCTCGACATGGCGGCTGTCGATTTATTTCGCCAGTTTCGCATTCAGCAAATGAAACTCTCGCAAAGGAACCGTCATCATGGAAAATAAACCGATTACCTACAGGCAGCTGGACAAGGTGCTTTCCCACCTCGGATTTACCCGTGAGCGGTTTGAACCAAAGTGGCTTCGCTACGAGCACCCCGCTTCAAACACGATCATTGTTTTGGTAGAAAAAAAACCAAATGAATTGGTGCGCGTCACGGACGCACTTTCGGCTCGCATACACCTGGTGGAAAACGGACTTATCAGCGAGGAGGAAATGGAGGCAATGCTTGCCCCCAAAGCACCCGTCAAAAAGCGATGAGCCGACCCCTCCCCATCTAGCGTTCGCCCGGCGCCACGCGAACGCTAAACGAAATCGATCACTTCTTCAATCCAACCTGATTCGGACTCATTAGATACCCGATCAAGTCACGCACCTCCTCGATCCGCAACTGGTCGAACGCCCCGTCCGGCATCATCGAGAGCTTCGTCGGCGAACGCGTTTCGATGTCGGCCTTCGGTATCACCACTCGCTCGTTCGGCAATTGCAACGTGATCGACGCCTCATTCTCGCGCTTGACGATGCCGCTCAGCACTCGGCCTCCTTTCGTCTCGACGATGTTGATCTGATACTCGCGCGGCACGATGGCGCTGGGGTCGAGGATGTTCTCGAGCAAGTAGTCGATATTGGTGCGTTGCGCTCCGGTGATGTCCGGGCCGATGTCGCTGCCTTCGCCGAACAGGCGATGACAGCTCGCACATGCCTTGTTGTAAATCGCCCGGCCATTGGCGAGGTTCGCTTGCTTGAGCACGTTCGGCTTCAGGTCGGCCTTGTACTTGGCCATCAGCTTGACCTTGTCGGCGGACGCGGGCCGCACTTCGCCGATGATCTTGGTCAACTTGGCGTTGAGTTCGGGCGACTTGAGCGTTTGCAGTTGGCGGATGTTGAACGAACTGATGTCGCCCCGCGCGACCGTCTTCGCATCGATGGCATCGAGCAGCGCGATCGCATACGAGCTGCGCGACGACAGCGTCTGGATGGCATCGGTGCGTTCGTCGGCATCCCACTTCGGATAGCCGGCGAGCAGCAGCGTCGGCGTCTTGGCGTCGTCATAAGCGGCCAGGCCACGAATCGCGGCTCGGCGCAGCACGGCATCGCCGAGCAGATCGTGCAACATCGGCACGAGATCGGCCTTCTGCTGAAACAGCAACGTCTTGAGCGCATCCTCCCGCTGCCGAGCCGACTGCTCGCGATCCGGCACGATCTTACGCAGCAGCGTGAAGGCACGCTCGTCGCCGAACTGCACGGCGAGGGCGAGAGCGCGTTCGCGGACTTCTGCGAGCGGGCTTTCGATGAGGAGGGGATAGGCAGTTTTCCAGGCGTCCGGCATTTTCGCCTGACGACGTCCGCTTAGCCCTTCCTGAATTCCTCGAAGGACATCTCGGCAATACGGCGGCTTCGCGCGATCGCCAATTCCACTAATCAAAGTTTCAAACAATTCCATCTCGCCATCCGAGCCCTTCACGTATTCCTCTGTAACTCTCCGCGCAACGAATTGGTGAACCATAGGAACTTTTTGATACGACAATTCTGATGTCAGCTTGCCGGATTTGGGGACGATGGGCTCAATGGCGTGCCAATACATTAGCGGCAAAAATGGATCGTTGGTGTCCTCAGCATGGTAGGTGAGTTGGACGGCTGTATGGTATCGAGAAAGCTTCTGTAGAAGACTGACCGAGTTCATTCGTTGGCATACAGACGCCAAATGCATGCGCACCAATGGTGATCGTTCTGTTCGGGCGATATGACTAATAAACCCGCCAGATTTGTCGAGCCATTCGACATTATCCATGAACAACCGAATCGCCCATGCGCGGCCATACTCGTTATATTCGTCTCCATTTTCCGCGATCCTTTGGAGCTTTTCCGGGCCGAGATTTTTGGACGCATAAAGGACTTGTAAGGCGCCTAACGTTCCGTAAACAGTGAACATCTTATCGAGCGCCGCAACGGAATTGGGATCGAGGTTGCGCTTGGCGCTTCTTTCCTGCAACAACCGCCGCGCGTGCCGCACCATCCATTCGTTCTTGTGGATTTGCAACTTCGCCAATTCCAAATCGCTCAGCTTCGCCAGGTCGCCCTTGAAGGGTTTCGCGTCGCCGTAGGTGATTTTGAAGATGCGGCCGTTGGTTTTGTCGGCTACCTGGTAATTGTGGCATTCGCCGGTGTCGGTCCAGTCGGCTACGTAGACGCCGCCGTCGGGGCCGTAGTGGATCGCGATGCCGCGGAACCACGGGTCGTTGGCGTGCATGAAGTCCTTGGCGTGGCGGGCGACGTAGGTGGAGCCGTTGCGTTCGAGGATGTCGTGGTTGATGCGGTTGCCGTGGATGTTGCACATGAACACGCCGTTGCGATAGCGAGCGGGCCAGTTGTCGCCGAGGTAGATCATGCAGCCGACATGGGCATGCCCACCGCCGGCGGCGCTGTGGATTTTGTAGCCATCCTGCGTTTCCGTGCCGCGTCCGGCGCCGGGAGCACGCGAACTGGTCCACGAACCGCCGCCCCAGTGCAGGTGGTCGCAGATGGACGGCATAAGTTTATACACATGCGGATTCAAGTCGTTGCCAAACATGCGCTGGTAATGGCCGCCGGGGACGATGTGGAAGAGATGATCGATGACGCAGTTGGTAATAAACATCTCGCCGTGCTCGTCGAAGGCCAGGCCCCACGGGTTGGTGGTGCCGTGGGCAACGACTTCGAATTTCTTCTTAGTCGGGTGATAACGCCAGACGCCGCAGTTCATCTTCACGCGGTCCTTGTCGGGCGTGCCGGGAGCACCGACCTTGGAATTGGAGAGGATGCCGTTACAGCCGTAGAGCCAGCCGTCGGGACCCCAGGTGGGGCTATTGAAGACGTTGTGGCGAGCTTTCGTGTCCCAGCCGTCAAGCACGATTTGTGCCGGGCCGGCGGGTTTGTCGTCCTTGATCGGGATGAAGAGCAGGTTCGGGATCGCGCAGACCCAGACGCCGCCGAAGCCGTACTGGATGCCGGAGATATTGGCGATGTTGTCGGCGAAGACGGTGCGTTTATCGTGAACGCCGTCGCCGTCGGTGTCTTCGAGGATGACGATGCGGTCCTTGCCCTTCTTCGGATCCGTCTGCCAGTTCGGATACGACAGACACTCCGCGACCCAGACTCGGCCACGATCGTCGAAACAGAACCCGATCGGCTGAACGACGTCCGGTTCGCCGGCGAACAGCGTCGCCTTGAACCCGGGCGGCAGCGACATCTTCGCCGCGGCGACGCGTGCCGGCAGCGGCGCGTCTTGTGCGTGAAGGGTATTGGCAGCAAGAAGAAGTAGCCCGGAGAGAAGAGTGCGGTGCATGCGTGTCCTCGTTTAGCGTTCGCGCGATCCTGGCAAGCGATGGACGCACTACCAATTGTAAGCGATTCGCCATTCGCAGGACAGACGCAAACTCACGGCCGGATTACGTGATAAAATAGCAGTGAAGCGATTTTCACTGGGAGCAACGCAATGAAATCCCCGTTTCCCGGCATGGACCCATACATCGAAAACGCGCGGTTGTTCGAGGACTTTCACCCGAGCCTGATTGATGAGCTGGCAAGGGCGCTCGCCGCCGCCGTGCCGGATCGTTATGCAGTTCGAAAATCCGAACGGTCCTATATCGTAGTGAACGGCGGCGAGGGACACGAAGAACGACATTCGTTCATACCGGATGTCGGCATCACAAAGAAAGCAGGCCCAAATATCGGCGGCGCTACCGTTGCAGTTCTTAATCCAGGAACGGCACAGGAGGATGACTCGATCCTGATGAATGCGCCCGTGACCGAAGAGCATCGTGAGGTGTTCATCGACATCTATCTACGCGATGCGAATCGCGAACTCGTGACGTGCATCGAAGTGCTCTCTCCAACAAACAAACGGCGCGGCAGCGAGGGATGGGACCTCTACCAACGCAAACGGCGTTCGATGCTGCTGGGCGGCGTGAACCTGGTCGAAATCGATCTCCTGCGCGGCGGCGAGCGCATGCCGATGGCGGACGTTTGGCCGACGAGTCCCTACACGTTTCTCGTGGCAAAACGCGAATCGTCGCCGGCATGCCGGGTTTGGCCCGTGTACTTCTCGAAGCGGCTACCAAACCTGCCGATCCCGCTATTGAAACCGGATGCAGATATCGTGCTGCCGATGCAGAAGTTCGTGGATGATATTTACGAACAGTTTCGGTACTATCGCGACATTGATTACAAACAGCCGCTTATCCCGCCATTGACCGCGGAGGAATCCGAATGGCTTCAAGGCCGTTTGGCCTCACAGCCGTCCTGAGGCTCCGTTTAGATGCTCGCTTTCGGCGAGCGCGAGGGGTGATTGAGCGGTTGCAATTATCTTGATTTTAACGCGCCGTCGATCGCCGCCAGCAGGTCCACGGCGGGCAATCGTTCGATGATGCTGTCGGGGCGGAACAGCCAGCGCACTTCGCCGGCGTTGACGAGGAACGTCGTCGGCGCGTTGGTGTCTTTGCCGCCCGGCGCCACGCCCTCGTGTACGACGGCCAAGGCCTTCGCCATCGTCTGTTGAGGATCGGCGATGATGGAGAGGTGCGGAAACTTTTCCTGAGTCAATTTGGCCGTATCGACATCGTCATTGGAAATCGCGAAAACACGAATGCCTTTTGCCTTGAATTCTTGCGAGTGTGTTTCGAGCTGCCCGAGCTCGATCATGCAAATCCCTCACCAGTGCCCGCGGTAAAAGAGAAGCACGGCCGGGCCGCCGGTCTCGACCTCGCCATTCGAAAACTCGCGCCCATCCGTGTATTTCGCGGTGAACGTCGGAATCCGGTTCCCGACGGTGGCCGGGCCCGTGTACTCGGGAGTTCGCGCGAAAACCGCGACAATCAGCCAGGCGAAAACCGTCGGCAGCAACGCTAGCCCCACGAGTACGCCTCGCAAGATACCGGGCCGACGCACGAATGCCGCGGCCAGCAGCGCCACGCCAATCGTGGCCAGGATGGGGAGATACCAGGGCGTGATCAGCTTCTCCAGCGCCGTCATCACAACACCGATGGCGGGGCCAAGCAACAGAAAGAAAACACCCGCCGCGATCAACGGCCAGGTTCGCGGCGGAGCGGATGTCGGTTCAGCGGTCATGAAATCCTCCGAATCACTTTCTATTTTTCTATTGAAGTAATGCGGATGATTGCATCATAGCCCGTCGATGCCATTCGACTACCGTCGGGACTGTTGACGACACACAGCGTGCTCACGGCATGATTTTCGTGCGTTCGCAATACGGCGCCGGTGGTGGCATCGAATTCCAGCAATTCCGTGTCGCGGTAGCTCGCCAGGACGACGCGCGATCCATCGGGGTGAATCGATGCCGACTGCACGGTCGCGCTGTTCTTGAATTTGAGAGGCACGCGCGAAAGCGACTTGGCCGACTCGGCGGAAAAGACCTCGACCGCCGTGCCATCGACATAGATTACGCGCTTCCCATCACGATCAAACATGGCAACTCGGCCGCGGTAGCTCCAGTCCGATCCCTTGCCATGATTCCAACTCAGCCGGGTTCGGCCTGTTTCGAGATTCCAGATGCGAAGGGTCTGACTCTGGTCCACCGTCATCAGCTCTTTTCCGCCCGGGTGATACGCGATCGAGGTAACGAACCCGGAGTGGCCGCGAAGCTCATGGAGCGTCTTGCCGGTTTCGAGGTCGAGAATCGCAATGACGCCGCTGCGAAAATCGGCGACGGCGGCGGACTTGCCATCCGGGTGTATGCGGACGGCGCCGAAACTGAAGCCGTGATCGAACGTTCGCACGAGTTTGCCGGCTTTGATGTCCCACACATGGATCATGCCGTACCCGACGCCGACGAGTTCGTTGGAGCGTGGGCGAAAGGCGAGATCGGCCACGTAAGCGGCGCGGTGGAGCGACTGGATTGCTTTGCCTGTAACGGCATCCCAGACGATGACTTCGCCGTCGTTGCCTGCCGAGGCGATTCGGCCGCCGTCGGGGCTGAAGGCGAGACGCTCGATGCGCGACGAATGACCGACCGTCCGAAGCGAGCGCGTGGATCTGCCCGTGGCGATTTCCCAGACTTTCAAGGAACCGTCGCCATGGTACGAAACGGCATGCGTCCGTTGCGGATTGACGACGAAGCGAGGCGCGAGGCGCGACACGCTGCCGAGCTTTTTCTTGGGCATGATCGGCAGCGCATGCACATCAATAGCCTCGGCGACGGTCCGTTTCCATGCGCCGGTGTCGGCGTCGAAAAGCTGCAATCCAGCGAGCATCGTAACCTGGACGTTGTCCTTTTCATCGCTGCCCGAGCGGGAGCGGCGCGACGTTACGGCTAGCAATTCCTTGCCATCGGGCGTGATTGAACAATCAGGATACAACCCGTGCTGCTGAAGTTGCTCGGGTAGCTTTATCTGCGAGATCGTCTTTCCGGTGCCCGTGTCGATGACGCGAAAGGAATCGACGTAGCGTTTGCGATCGTCGCTGAATTTCGCATCGCGTGGAAGAGCCAATGATGCTGCGTCAGGAAGTTCGGCCGATTCGCCCGTGGCAGCTTTGCAAGCCGTCAGCGGGATGACCTTGCCGCCTGGGCCGAACGCGATGCCGACGAGCAGAGTGCCATCTTTCGTGGTGGCGAACCACCGCGGAGCGGTGTTGCTGCCCCAACCACTATTCTTCGAGACCTTGTCGGGACCAAGTTTGGCTTCGAGTTTCTTTCCTGTCGTCAGATCGGTGATCTCGACTTTGGGCGGCAGATCCGTCGCGGGATGCCCGACGCGGTAGCCCGTGTGCGTGATAAGCCATCGACCGTCAGCAGTGAAATCGGCATACGTCCCCGCGGTTTGGTGCTTGACGGCGCCGCTCGCCGCATCCAGAACGACGACCTGCCCATCGATCGAAATCATGCCGATATTGAGCGACACGCTGGCGATCCATTGGCCGCCCGATGCGACGACGAGATGGCGTCCGAGACTCGGCACGGCAAACAGCCTATCGCCAGTGGCGATATCGTAGGCTTCGATGCCCGCCTCGGTTGTGAGGTAGACGCGTTTTCCATCCGGATGAAACTTCGCATCGTTCACAGCCGAGCGGTTGCGAATTTCGAGCACGCCGCTGTTTTTCTGCGCGGGTTGCGCGAGGGAAAGACTGCTGACGAGAGCAAGCGTTGCAAGCATGGCATGGCCCCGAAACTTGATGAAAGACCGTTACCTAAACGACGAACGAGGATGCCGAAACGTTGCCGGAAAAATGCTCCGAAGGAAGCAGCTTGCCAAATGAAAACGGCGAGGGATCACCTCGCCGTGGTTGCTTATTTTGGACACTTGATTGCAGCAATTCCGCGATTGGCGTCGGGTCGTCGAGGACGTTGACGGGGCGGCCGTTCGGGCCGCTCGCAGAAAAAAACGGATGGGACCGCTCGGACTCGAACCGAGAACCAAGGGATTATGCGTACCACGTCGGCTTTCGCCGCCCCTTTCGGGTTTGTGGTCTGGACTATACCTTCGCTTTACGCGTCTGCCGTCTAGTCTCTACGCCTTCCGCCGATTCGATCAGCGGCTTGGTTCGGGATTAGCGTGGCGAACTGGGACGACAATCCGAGCCGCTTTAGCCTTCCCCGAGTTTGGCAGATTCTACCGAAGCCCTTTCGACGAAAAAACCTCGGCAACCCATTGCAGTCAGCCATGCGGACGAGCCGTTTAGGCCGATTGCGTCAAGTCCCCTGCTCTGACCATTGAGCTACGGTCCCTGCAGAATGATTATCTTACGTACCAAGAGGTTCATGGGGAACATCGATTTTCGCCTTTACGTGCCGGGCGTTCCTTGCCCCGCCATCAATCGCCCTCGGAAAATAAAGAACACCGCGCCGACGATGCAAATCGCGGCCCAGAGATAATCCCATTTGATCGGCTCTTTGAGGTAGAGCACCGCGATAGGCACGAAGACTGTCAACGAGATGACTTCCTGAAGGATCTTGAGTTCGGAAACACCGAGTTGTGTGCTTCCTATGCGATTCGCCGGCACTTGCAACACATATTCGAAGAACGCAATTCCCCAACTCACGATCACCGCGATCAGCCAACTCTTGTCCTTCAGGCTGCCCAGGTGTCCATACCATGCAAAGGTCATGAATATGTTCGAGAACGTGAGCAGAATAATTGTTTGCAAGAAGATGGACATGGGTGGCAGCCCTAATATCCCGCAAGCGGGCGTAATCCGTGAATGTAAGAGAAATCCTTTATGCTGCCGCGGCCAGGGGTTGCGCTGCGCAGCGTGCCATCCAGGTCAAGCATTTCGCCCAGTTGGCCGGGGAACCGGGCACGACGTTGCCGAGCAGACGCTGCCCACTGGCGCCGGTGACGCTCGAGATATTGGCCGGCACGCCGTCGAGGGTCATCCCCGCGAGCGCCGCGGCGGCGAAGGCGCCGTAGCATTCCGCGGGAATGCCTATCATGTCGGTGGGTTCCATCGGCGTGGGGCGGAGTTTTTGTTCGAGCAGGTGCCACAGCAGCCCGTTTCGAGCGCCGCGCCCAGCGACCAGAATGCGTTCGGGCCGACTTGGCAGCAGACGATCGACGGCATCCACGACGGCGCAGGCGATGAAATGCGTCATCGTGCAAAGCGCGTCGTGCAATGAGCCTCCTTCGCGGCTAGTCTGTTGGATGGCGCGGTTGAGAAAATCGACGCCAAATTCGCCGAGCGGCAGACACTTCGGCGGCGGCTTTTGCAGATAGTGATTTTGCAGCCAGCGGCCTACGAGCGATTCGATGCCGTGACCTTGCACCGCGTGCTTGCCGCCGACGTCGCATTCTTCCTTGCCTTTGGTGAGAATACGCATCAACCCGTCGAGCAGCATCATGCCAGGAGCGGCGTGAAAGCCGACGATCGGACGACTTTGAATAGCACGACGGCTGGGCAGATCCACGAGCGAAATGATCGAATCGAGGTGGAGCACGGCTCGGTTTTCGCCATCGCATCTAAGGTGGCGGGCATCGACGAATGCTTCGAGCGGTACGCCCATCCCGCCGACGGCGATGTCCTTGCTCGCGAAATCGTTGACAACGGTAAGGCCCGTACGCTCGGCGAGAACGTCGGCCATCCCCAGCGACATGGTGGACGGATACTTGCCGTCGCCGTCATGCCAGAGTGGCTCGGCAATACAGCCGACGCAGGCGAGCAGGTTAGGCGTTGCGTTGGACTGATCCAACAGTTGTTTGACCGCCAGGGCATACGATTCGCCGAGCACGCGATGCAGCGTGGCAGCGTGGCGGAGTTCGGGCGATTCCTGGGTTGTCACGCGATGGATGAGTTCCCGCAACTCTCGTCCGTGCGGAATCTGCGTGTGATGCCTGAGGCGAAGCGAGGCATTGACGCCGATTCCGTCGGACTGGACGAGAGCCGCGGCGACGCCTCCCGCGCCGCGGCATGCGGAAACACCGATCAGAAATCGTTGCGACATGGGTGTACTCAAATCCGAATTATGCCCAGAGGCGCGGTACTCCGAGTCTCTGGGATATCCCAGGGGTTCCTAATACCTCACCCCTGGGCGTGCGCGCATTTGAACTACGCCGCCAGCGCGAGCGCGGGCGCTTCACGCAAGCATGTTTGCACGAAACATTCAAAGAGTTGCAGGTCAAGCGCCGACGATTGATCAGCCTCCGGATGCCATTGCAGCGCCACGCAGAACCAGTTCGGATCAAGCGCCTCCAACGCCTCGATCACCCCATCCGGCGCCGTGGCGGCGATCCGAAAGAGCGAGCCGACCTGCTTGACGCCCTGGTGGTGATTGCTGTTGACGAGCAATTCAGACCCGCCGTAAATCTCTTCCAATCGCGTGCCCGCCTTCAGGTTGACGAGGTGGCGATGCGGCCCATGCGAGGACGAATCGCAGTGAGGCATCGAGCGCGGGCAGTCCTCGGGCAGGTGCAGGTAGATCGATCCGCCCGCCGCCGTATTTAGCTGATGAATGCCCACGCCAAGGCCCAGTATCGGCATCTGGCGTTCGAGCAGCATTCGAACGAGAATCCGATCACGCTCTTCGCGTTTCTCGTGCATCGGTTGCACGGCATGGTGCCGCGGCAAACCCTGACGACGCGGGTCCATGTCGAGGCCGCCCGTCAGGACGAAACCGTCCACGCGGTCCAGAAAGGCGCGAATCTCGTCTTCGCGCTCCAGCATCGGCATCAACATCGGCAGACCGCCTGCCGTCAGCACCGATTCAGCATAGCCCTGGTTCAACCGCAGGTGCGGCCGACTCGTCTTGCTGGTTGGTACGAAGTCCAAATTCAATCCAATCACCGGTCGCGGTGTCTGAGCCATCTTCTCCCTCCGTGAATTTACAATTCTCGCCGCGGGTCCTTCCCTGACGAGTTCGTAATCGACGCGCGAAAGTCGTTCCGGCAACTTTCGGTTTTTTCACAACGCGGCGGAACATAGCGACTGTCGCGCAAGAAAAAAAGAGCGTTCCCTGCTTGAAGAGCAAAAGAACCCGTTTCGACGAGGTGGTTTTTGCCCAGGCCGTCTCGAAAAAACAGCACAAAATAGAGAAACTGCAAAGAAAAGAGAGACGGCCCCTTGCAGGAAACCGGCGCGGCGGTTAGACTGGAATTAGTTTTTACCGGCCTGGGCCATCCCCTGATGAATCCTCATTCCGTTCCATTATTGGTAGCTCTGACGGAAGGCGCGAATATCCCGCTTGATAAGCCGATCGTGCTCATCGGCCGCCATCAGGAATGCGATATTCAAATCCCTTCGCGGAAAATCTCGCGCCGCCACTGCCTGCTAGCTCAGGTCAACGATCACATCGCCGTGCGCGATCTCGGCAGCACCAATGGCATCCGCATCAACGGCGTCAAAGTGCTCGAAGGGAACCTGCACTCCAACGACGAGCTAATGATCGGCAATATGAGCTACCGGATCCATTGGGGCGACGACGAACCGAATGGCGTCAAGAACCCGCCCCTCGAAAATGCCATCAAGGCGATGCCGCCTGTCGCGATCTCGACGCCCCGCCATGAAGAATCGTGTGAAGTGCCGATGGCCCTGCCCGACATGTCGCTCTCCAAACCGGTCATGCAGGCTATTCCGATCGTCAATGGGAAGCCCGTCAGCGGCATTCCCCAAGCAAAACCAATTCTCGAAATCCCCGACGACCCGCAGCTAATCCCTCTCGAACCGCCGCAGCACTGACCAATCGGCGGCGTAGCGCCTATTCCGCGAACGACGAGACAGATCATCGCGCCACTGGTCCGCGTGTGGCTGCGCCGATTTGGTGTCTTCGTGCTGCCGATGGCGGCCCGGTCAGGGGCGCTTGGCCAACAGCAAATGGCCAAGCACTTTCGCACTTTTTCGGCCTT
>CAZAFH010000119.1:0-23310 GCA_964484265.1 uncultured Singulisphaera sp. | reverse complement strand
GCCCATTTTTGGTGAAAATCCCTGATTTTCTTTACCAACATCGTGTAGGACGACCAATTGCTGCGATTGCGAAATTCCGTTTGCTCGGCTGATAGCTGTTAGCTGATAGCTGACAGCTTCGCCGCCGTTTGCCTGGCAACGATCAGTTCTTCGTTGGTCGGCATGATCCACAACTGCACTCGGCTATTGGCGGCCTCGATGCGGGTCTCGCCCTTGGCGGACTTGTTCTTGTCGGCGTCGAGATGGATGCCAAACCAGCCGAGGTCCTGGCAGATCGCTTCGCGCATCGTGGCGGAGTTTTCGCCGATGCCGCCGGTGAAGACGATGGCATCCGCGCCGCCGAGCAGAAGCAGGTACGAGCCGAGATATTGGCGAACCGACGCGACATAAACGTCCAGTGCGAGCTTCGAATTCGCGTCGCCGGCGAGGGCGGCGAGTTCGACATCGCGGAGGTCGTTGCTCTTGCCGCTCAGGCCTTCGAGCCCGGACTTGTTCGCGAGAATGTCCAGGATTTCGGTGAGCGTTTTTCCGGTGGCTCGTATCAACTCAGGCAACGCAAACGGATCGAAATCGCCAACGCGATTGTTCTGCGGCAAGCCCGATTGCGGCGTCATGCCCATGCTCGTGGCTTGCGATTTCCCCGCCTTGATGGCACACAGCGAACTGCTGCCGCCCAGGTGACAGGAAACGATCTTCGCTTCCGGGTTGCCGATCAGCTTCGTTGCCCGCTCGGCAATGTAACGATGGCTCGCGCCGTGGAACCCCCAGCGTTTGATGCCGAGCGTTTCGGTCCATTCGCGCGGGATGGCGTAATTTTTCTGTGCCGGCGGTATCGTTTCGTGAAACCCGGTCTCGAACGCTGCCACGAGCGGAATATCTGGAAGCTCGTTGGCCAACAGCCGCATCGCGGTCACGTAGGGCGGATTGTGAGCCGGCACGATGTCGTTGTAAGCTTCCATCGCAGCCAGTACGCGGGCGTCAACACGATGCACGCCCGTCACGCCTTTGGCATGTACTGCCTTGAAACCGATGGCCGCCAGTTCTTTCGGACTGGACAGGCACTGCTTGTCCGTCAGTTGCTTCAAGCAAAGCCGGACGGCAACGGCGTGATCCTTCGCTTCGAGCGTCAAATCCTCGCGCTGCCCGCCGACCTCGACGAAGCACTTGGATTGCGCCGAGCCAATGCGTTCGACGCCGCCACGTGCAAGCACCACCTCGCCGTCCATATTGAAGAGGCGATACTTGAAGCTCGTGCTGCCGAGGTTTGCGATGAGGAGTTTCATAAAAAGCTATCAGCTATCAGCTAACAGCTATCAGCCAGAAAAGCTGACAGCAGATTCGCAGATGGCCGTTATTTTCCCTGAACCTTTTGGATCAATGACGCGAGCATCCGTTTGATCTCGCGGACTTTCTCTTCCATGGAACGGTGCTGTGTTGTCTCCACGTAGCCGAGGTCGCGGGCCAGGAGCAACTGGTATTCCAATTCAGAACCCGAACCCATGGCGATGACGAGAAATCGAGCGAAATCCGCGTCAGTGCCCCGGCTGGAGCCCTCTGCGATATTCGACGGAACCGAAGTCGCACATCGCCGAATCTGACTCGTCAGCCCATTTCGTTCCTCACGCGGAAAATCGCGCGATAGGCGATAGACTTCGAGCACCAACTCATGACTCTTCTGCCACACAAGCAAGTTGCGAAAGTCTTGCATGGGAAGCTCCGTGAATAGCTAACAGCTATAAGCTGTCAGCTTTCAGCCAGAAAAATCGACGATCTATCTCGATTCGCTATAAGCCTTTTTCTGTATTTGCATTGGCTGATAGCTGAGAGCTTATAGCTGACAGCTTTTTCCTTCCGCCAGCCGTTACTTGGCGAGGAAAACTCCTAGCACCGCCTCCTCCGGGCGCGGAATGACGTGAGCGCTGACGAGTTCGCCGTGCTGCTGGGCGGCGGCGGCGCCGGCGTCGACGGCGGCGCGGACGGAGCCGACATCGCCTTTGACGAACGTTGCCACGAAGGCGTTGCCGATCGCCACCTGATCCAGAATCGTGACGGTGGCGGCCTTCGCCATTGCGTCGGCGGCGGCGATCGAGGCGATCAGGCCCTTGGTCTCGACCATGCCGAGAGCTTCATTGATTGGTTTCGACATTGCTATTTTCCTTTTTCGTGTTGGTTTCATTGAGATTGTAATTGTGCAAGCCCCAGGATGAGCGCAGCGATTCCTGGGGGTTCGACCCCCGCGAATCGCTGCGCTCATCGAGGGGCTTGTGATTTGTTAAGCGCGCTTCGGTAGCACACGCGCCAGGTCTTCTGACGGGCGCGGAATGACTTGCACGCCGACGATTTCGCCGATGCGTCCGCCAGACGCGGCGCCGGCGTCGAGGGCGGCTTTCACCGCGGCCACATCGCCGACGATGAACGCCGTCACCAGGCCGCTGCCGATCTTCTGCCAGCCGACCAACGTCACATTGGCGGCTTTCAACATTGCGTCACTGGCTTCGACCAGCGTGACCAGACCCTTGGCTTCGATCATGCCGAGGGCTTCGAGATTGCTTGCCATGAAAATTCTCTCCAAGCCCAGGGGTGAGCGCAGCGAACCCCTGGGATATAGATTCAGGATCCCAGAGGTTCGCTGCGCTCACCCCTGGGCTTGATATTCACTTGAACAACTCAAACCTCGTCGCCCGCGGATAGTTCACCGCGTTGCCTTCATCGGTGTCGATGTGAACCTCCAGCTTGATGGCTGGTCCGTAGCGCACCAGCAAATCCTCAAGCACCGCGGAGCAATCACTTTTGACCCGTAGATGGATGCGATCGCCATCCTTGACTCCGTAACGCGCCAAATCCGCCGGCCCCATGTGCACATGGCGTTCGTGCCGAATGACGCCTTGCTCCAGATGAATCATGCCGGCGGGACCCATGATCCAGCAGCCCGGCGAGTTCTTGATGTCGCCGCTCTTGCGCACGGGAATGTCCAATCCCAGCGCGACGGCGTCGGTAAACGCCAGCTCAACCTGGCTGTGATCCCGGCACGGCCCGAGAATGCGCACATTCGGGATGATGCGTTGCCGAGGACCGACGAGAGTAATCGTCTCTTCCGCCGCGAAGAAGCCGTCCTGGTACAGCCATTTGGCCGGCTTGAGTTGATGGCCTTTGCCGAACAGGCGTTCCAGGTCTTCTTGCGTCACGTGCGCGTGGCGGGCGGAGACGTTGACGACGACTTTGCCCGGCTCGGATCCCGCAGCCTTTCGGCTATGGGCGTCGGGGAATTTTTTCGTCAGCGCGTCGCGCACCAGGCGTTCGACGATGCCGCGATCGAGAGTCATCATGTGCGAAACTCCTCGGTCTGTCCCTTTTCGTTTGCGACGATGAGCCGAACGTCCGCCGCGGTGATCAAGTCGCGTTGCGCTGGACTGGCGCCGCGATCGACGATCATCGTGTCGATCTCGTTCAGCCCGCACAGGAACGCCAGCGCCGACTTGCCGATCTTGGTATGATCCACGAGAACGACGACTTCGTCGGCACAGCGGATCATCGCACGCTCCGTCTCGACCAGCAGCAAGTTGCTGTTGAACAACCCCTCAGCCGTCACTCCGCCGATGCTCAATGCCGCCTGGCGAACGTGAATGTCGGCCAACATGCGAATCGTCAAAGGTCCTAACGCAACTCCGGTGCGCGGATAGACGTAGCCGCCCAGCATAACCAAATCGGTCTCGCGGCTATTGGCGAACAAGTTCGCGATCGGCAGACTGTTCGTCACGATCTGCAACCGCCTGCCGACAAGCAGCCGCGCGAGTTCGAGCGTCGTCGTGCCGCCGTCCATGAGCACGGAATCACCGTCTTCAATTCGACAAGCCGCGGCTTGCGCGATTTGGCGTTTTTCATCCAGCTCGCGCGAAGCCCGCTCCTCGAGCGATGGCAGGTTCTGCGCCTCCTCGCGGAATACCGCCCCGCCATGGGTGCGTTTGATCAATCCATGCTGATTCCAGTAATCGAGATCCCGGCGAATCGTGGATTCGGAGGCGTTCAGCGTCTTTGCCAAATCGCCCAGAGCCACGTAGCCCCGCTCATTTACCAGGTCCAGCACTTTTTGGCGTCGTTCTTCCACTAGCACGGCACATCCTGCACGATTGTGGGAAGTACCTGTCACGAATTATGACAGATGATGATGTATTTTGTGCAAATTATGCAAGTTCGTCAAGTGATATTTTAGGAAAATAATACCAAAAACTCTCAAGTTTTCTCATTGTCGCGAATTGCCGATCTTACGCAATCGCAAAAATTGCCCGATGCATAGTGGAGCGAAGTCGCCGAGGGAATACGGATTACACGGAGGGAAGAAATAGCACTCGGAGAACGTTTAGCGCGGATTTCTCACCACAGAGAACACCGAGAGCACAGAGAGAGGAATACACTGAAAATTTGAAGGATCGATGAAAAACACTCCATCGTTGTCTCGATCTAATGCACAATGTCCGTAGTCGTAGATCGTCAATTCCTTTGCATTGCTCTGTGTTCTCAGTGTGCTCTGTGGTGAGAAATGCAGATTAGCAACAAGAAATGGCGGCGCGAGATCCGTCCTTCTCAACTCGTGCCGATGCCGACTTGGGTTGAGACATTGGTGGCACAGGCATTCCTGTCTGTGCTGAGCGCCCGCACAGACAAGAATGTCTGTGCCACCGCCTTCAGTCGAAGTAACATCTATTCACGGGCTGCGATGGCGTTCTAGGGAGCGGCTGACGCCGCGGCCTTTTCGAGGTGGATGAAGCCGCGGTAGCAGAAATGCATTCTCAGCCGCGTGCCGCCGTTGGGATTGGTAATCACGGCAACATTGAAAGCGGCGCCGCGCCAGATTGCCGGCGCGGTCGGGCCGCTTGGTCTCAGGTCGAATGTGCTCGTTCGGCCACCCTTGTAGTGGATGACGAATAGCCGACGTTCTCCGTCCGCACGCACCTCGATCTTTTCCCAGGTCCTGGCGTTCAGCATGTGTTCAACGTGGCCACTCCAGGCGTCGATGGAAGTGACGCGATAAAGCCCTGGAGGCAGCGGAGCAACTGCAGCAGGCGGATTGCCGGCCATCGCCGAAGAGGATGACATAATCAAGCACGAGAGGATGATCAAAGCGGCATAGCGGACCATGTTTGCACCTCCAGCGTTTTAAGCGTTCCGCGGGAATCGCGGCGCTCGAATTTATTTTTTCGAATTAACCCGAACCGATTGCAACGATCAAAAAGCGGAAGCGCCGCCATCACAGGGCGAGTTCATTCCACGCGTGCGCATTTTGCCAATCTTTGCTGCCAGCCAGATACGACAAGAATGCGACGCGAACCTGGTCCAACGTCAATTGGCCGTGCGCACGATACTGCTTTCCAGACTCGCCGTCGCGGTATTCAAGAACCCACGGATCGGACCTAGTATTTTTGAGAAACGCTTCGCATTCTGGAGTAGGCTGCCAGTCGTTGCCAGCCTGCAAAAAAGTAGTGTCGGACGCCGACAAAACCGCAAACTTGCCGAATGAATCGGTGGGCAAGATACGATCAATGTCCGCCGCCTTCACGTTCGGTATCTCACCCATCTCTTCGGTGGTCAGGATCATAAAGGAACCCATGCCTGGGAACGTTAAGGATAAGCTGCAAGGCGCGCGGCAAGAGCCGAATGCCTCGCGGTTACGAAATGCGCGCTTTGTCAGGTTGATCACCGGGTTCGGCTTGCATGACGTTTGCCGGCTAGCGACTACCGTTCTTTTCTCGGCGACGGCACCGGGAATGATGCGCCGCACCGAGAGGTGACCCACTTCGATCGGAGGAGTCACTTGCCCGTTTGTGCCGCGCCTGGGGCCATGTGGTAGTGACGGCTTGGCCAACAGGAGCGTCCGTCTTACGGAATCGGCTGCCGCAAGCAAGGCGGTCAACCGCAAGATGGTGCTTCCCGTCGCTTTTAGCGATTAGGTAAAACCACCTATCCGAACGAAAAAACTCAGCAGCCGGGGCTGCTGCTGAAGCGTGGTGTCGCGAAAAACCGTAATGCGGCCCCGAACTGTCTGCAGCGACTTGTTATGCCGCATTTCGCGCCGGTTACGTGCTCATCTCAACGTTGTCCCAATCGCAGGTCGGATCCATGATCCATTCGAGCGTCTTACGACGCTCCATGATGATGTCGAGACGCACGACGCCGGTGTCCTTCCCGGTCAGTTGCGAGTTTCGCGTCCACCAATGCAGGCGGTAATACAGGTCAAGCATTCGGTACAATTCGTCGCTCGGACGAAGCCGCATCTTCTTAGACAGTTTCGAGCCGTCTTCATTTCGCTGGAGTGCCGGGCATAACGAGGCCAGTTCGTTTCCCACCCCCTCATCGAATGGCAGGTTATCGACGAGCTGCCCGGCCCACACTAACGTCCACAGGGCCTCGATGTACCAATAGAGATTGATCCGCTCCTGTTCCGTCAAGTCATCATCCTCTTTGTCGAGAATCTCACGCTCCGCTTCCGATAAGTCATCGGCCAAGCCATTGCGAGTGATCCAATCCTTGATGACGGCGACGGGCGCCTTGAAGTAAATCTGAAGCATCGCGTTCAGAATCAAGGCACGACGAACGACAGCATCGAGTTCGCGCGGCTTGGCGTCGCGGTCGAGAAACGGCAGCCAATCGCAAATGTCGCCGCCGGCGCGTCGGATGATCGCTTCGGAATCGCGTTTCACAGCTTCAGGGTCAATCGGTGGCACGACGAGGACCTCTGCGGCATAACGTTAAGGATTTTATCCGTCGTGCTCCGCGTGCAAGAGGCGGTGCTTTCGCGAGCGCCTCGTGGCGGAGCACTACGGATAAAACCATGCTGAACTGAACCGCGGAACCCATCTCCTATGGACACGGAATCCGCAGACTCCTCTCATTATCCCTTGGCATTCGCTCGCGTCAATCAAATTTTCGCTTCATTCTCATACAGATTCCTGGTTCCTGTCGCCTCGCTTCTTGCCGATTTACGGCAAAATATCACCTCGGCGCGCACACTATGCCTGATCGTAACACGCCAGGACTGCCGGTGTCAAAGTCGGTAGCGGAATAATTTGCGATTGCGTGGGACGACGCGAGCGCTAAACGTGGCCCCCCTCTCCCCCTCGGCTTGTTGGCCAACACCCCCTAAAAGTGCGAAAAAAGGCCGAAAAAGTGCGAAAGCGCTTGGCCATCGGCTGTTGGCCAAGCGCCCCCCTTTGTTGGCCAACCGGGCGAAATATTTGTTCGATTCAATTCTTCCCCGGCGTGGCGATGTTGGTGTGGGCCATGTTGGCGCCCCAGGTGCACCAGCCGGTGAAGCGGGCGTCGCCGGTGTTGATGCAGATGACGCGGCCGTCTTGCGTGCCGACGTAGATGCGGCCGCCTTCGATGGTGGGTTGGGAGCGGATGGGGGCGCCGACTTTGTAGGTCTTTGTCGTCGTGCCTTTATCCGGATCGACCTGGAGGATTTCGCCTTGCACGGTGGCGAGGAAGAGTTGACCGCCGGCGGCAGCGGGAGGGGCGGCGAGGTGCCCGCCTTGCTTGGCGAGGTTGCCGTTGAGCTTGACCTTCCAGCGGAGTTTGCCGTCTTTCGGGTCGGTGTTGATGAGTTCGTCGCCCATGCAGTTGTAGTTGGCGTCTTTGTAGTGGAGGATGCGCGAGCCCTGGAATGCTTGCATGGTGGAGACGTTGCCCTGGCCGATGTTCTTGTACGCCGCCGTCGGGTTGGCGGCCATGGGTGCGCCGGCGGCGAAGCCGTTCTTGGCATCGAGGGCCTGGCCGGCCATCTTGATGGCAGACCTGTCTTGCACTTTGCCGTCGAGGTATTCCGCGACGCGTTTGGCGGTGACGAAGGCTTGCGTTGCCTTGTCGCGGTCGATGCCGGCGATTTCCTCGGCGCATTTCTCGTCTTTGCCGTGGTCGGCTCGCTGCGTCCAGTAGACGTTTTTGCCAACGATGACGGGCGCGGAGGTCGCCCGGCTGCGATGGGCGGCGATGATGTTGCCGTCCTTCTGTTTGAATTTGTAGACCGTGCCGGCGAACGACGTGGCATAGACCTCGTCATCGACGGCGACGGGCGCCGACATGACGTCGGAATCGATCCATTTCTGCCAGAGGATCTTGCCCGTTTTCAGTTCGAGAGCGATGAAGACGTGCGAGGCCCCGGGGCGTTGCTTGGCGTTCTGCGCGGGTGGCGGGATGGCGCCTTTGCCTTTTTTCGGCAGGCCGTTCTTAAAGTTCTGATTCGGCGCTCCGCCGCCGTTGGCGGGGTAGGAGGTGAACACGACGCCGTTGGCGATGGTCGGCGTGCTCGTGAGCGGATCGCCGAGGAAGTACGACCATAGCTGTTTGCCCGTCTTGATGTCGAGCGCAAAGATCGTGCAGGATTCGGTGTTGAAGACGGCAATGTCGTCGTCGCACACGGCCGAGGTCGGGCCGTCGTCGTCGAGATCCATCGCCCATTGCAGTTTTCCGGTGACGGCGTCGAAGCAGTAGTATTCCTTGCTGTGGAACCCGCCGCTGACGAACAGCTTGCCCTTGTAGATCGTCGGCGTGGGGATCGGCGCGCCGCTTGGAAGCTTGATCGAGAAACCGGTGTCGGTCGTCGTGACTGCCTTGGCATCGAACTGGCGAACCTTCACATGCCCTTCACGGAACGAAGTTGGCGGCGAGGCGAATTTGTCCGAATTCATCTCACGGACGGAAGCCGTGATGTCGGTCTTCTCCGGTTCCTTTTTCCCCTTTACCTTGGCGTCTTGAGCGCCGAGGCCAGGCAACATGGCTGCGCAACAGAGAAACAAGGTGAATAGCAACAATCGGCTTTTCATGGCGGCTCCTTGGATGGAATGCAGACGTGTCTTCCCCTTCACCGAAAAGACGAGTGAGGCCGCCGTTTGGTTTGCGCCAAACGCGACCGATGAGCGCACCTCGCCAAACATTCCCCGACTAAAGTGAACCGACCGAGAAGCATCCGTGTCGCTTTCGGAGCGAGGGATATGTACTTCACGCGGCATGGATTGAAGCATGGATGGCGCAGACATTCCTGTCGTTGCCAACGTTTCACGGTTCTCATGCCGGCAGGCTTGCCAAATTGCATGCTTGCTATTGACTCCGACGATTTGCGGAACTATCTTGAGTAGATGAAAGGGACGTTTAGCTCAGTTGGCTAGAGCACCAGCTCGACACGCTGGGGGTCGTAGGTTCAAGTCCTACAACGTCCAATTTTATAAGTTGTTGAACCGAAGCAAGTTTTGTTTACCGTCTGATGGTCAGACGTGCGGTTGAAATCCTCGAATTCTGCAAAACGATTTGCAAAACGTTTTGCCATGAGGAACCGCACCAATGGCACGTCCCCGTTCCACCATCCCCACGTATCGCAAACATTCCGCAACCGGCCGCGCCGCCGTCTCGTTTTACCGAGCCGATGGAGCACGCACTGAGGTCATCCTGCCCGGCAAGTTCGGCAGCAAGGAAAGCAAGGCGGAATACGAACGCCTCTTGCCTCAACTCCGCGCCAACGGCGGACGCATGCCCATCGGCCATCGGCAAGACCTGAGTATCGATGAACTCGTCCTCAAGTTCCTCGAACACGCCAAAACCTACTACGTCGATCCCGCCACAAAGGAACCCACGCGCGAGGTTGTGACGTGCCGGGATTCCTTGCGACCACTTTGCCGACTTTACGGCAACACGCCGGCGGCGGAGTTTGGCCCGCTTGCGTTCCAGGCATTGCGAACGGCGATGGTAAGCGGCAGCTGGATGACCGATGAAGAACGGGAAAACCGAACGAAAGCCCATCAAGCCGTCGGCCTGGCACGCACGACCGCGAACAGGCATTGCGGGCGCGTTAAACTGCTCTACAAATGGGCAGCGTCAAACGAACTGATTCCCGCGTCCACCCATCACGGCATTCAGACTGTTGCCGGCCTTCGTCGTGGCCGATCGGCGGCACGTGAAACCGAACCCGTCGAACCGGCGAACCCCGAGACTGTTGACGCCATCGTTCGCGAGCTTCCACCCATTACCGCCGACATCGTTCGATTGCTGCTCCTGACAGGCGCCCGCGTCGGCGAGATCTGTGAACTCAAGACGCCTGACATCGACCGCACCGACCCGGCATGGTTCGCGACGCTGGACAAGCACAAGACCGCGCACCACGGGCATACCCGCACGGTCTGCTTTGGCCCTCAAGCGCAGCTCATTCTGAATCGGTATCTCAAGGCCGATCCCGACGCCTACCTCTTCTCGCCTGCCGAGCAAGAGCGCCTCATTGCGGAGCAGAAACGCGCGGCGCGCACGTCGCCAGTCCAGCCGAGCCAACAATGCCGGAAAAAGTCGAAGCCACGCCGAAAGCCCGGCGATCGGTTCGACCATCACGCCATCAATCACGCCATCCGGCGCGCAGCCAAGCGGCTTGGAATCGAACGATTCCACGTCCATCAGCTACGCCATACGGCAGCGTTGAACATTCTTCGCGAGCACGGCGCGGAAGCGGCCCGCAGCGTGCTGGGCCATCGCCAACTCAACATGACGCTGCACTACAGCGGCATCGATCTGGAACGTGCGAAAGAAGTGATGCGCAAGAGCGGCTAAGAATGTTGGACAGAATGGACGCAATGGACGCAATGGACAGAAATGACCGCAAGAACGAATTGTACCAGTTCTGTCCAATCATCGGATAGAGTATAATGAACCCATCGGGCGCGGCCTAATTACCCGCGAACGGCGCAGAGCGGCAACGGTTCACCTATCCCGTCTGCTTGCTCCGTGCTGGCCCGATCTAACCGATAGGTGCATCAATGCCACGTTCTAAAAATCGCAAATCTGCGAAGAAAAAACAACCCTCCACACGGACATACTCCATCCAACGCTCTTCCGAGGAGCCTTTTTTTGACACTCGCGAAGAAATCAGGGCTTTTGTACGGGACATGCGCAGCGGCTCAGAAATCACTGAACTCCGAGCCGCACTTCGCATTTGGGAAGGTGTCCCATGGTATGTATTCTTGATCCAGCACGAAGATGCTGAGATCCGCCAGAGGACCGGCACGCACGAACCGATCGATATGTACGATCCGTCATTGAAGAAAATCGGAAAAATGCTCCAACCTTACGAGGGGGTCGTGGCATATTGCTCGGCACAACAAGAGCTTCTCGATGCGCAGAATATCGCTTCCGCGTCATTAGTTCGCATCGCATCCAGCCGCGGAATAGACGGGGGACCGATAGAGGCCGCCTCAGACCTGTGCCGCAAAGTTCTTCGTAAGGGATTGCTGAACGATCTGCCAATTGAGGAAACTCGATGGCCTGAATGCGCTGACCTGCTAGATTTCTCCGACTCGGAACGCAAGGAAATAACATTCGGCCAAGCAAGAGTCGAGCGCATTCGCGAGGAGGTTTTTTTCCGCAACACCGCTCCCAAGGTAACTGATCCGCCGCCTTATCCTTTTGCCGAACCGCCGGCCGCACCAACCGGAGACAAACCCGGACTACGACCCACCTGGGATATGCGAAAACAAACTGTCCTGCAAATGATTAACGAACTTGGCAAGAGCAAAGACGGCCATCATGCCGGCGTCAAAACGATCATCAAAAGGCTGAAGGTTTGCCGTAAAGGTCAACGAGAAGACACGACGCGAAAAATACTCCGCGAACTCAAGATGGAAGGTGCCTATTTGAATTCAATGATCTAGGTGTTTTTTCGTATTTCCCAAAGTTCCCGAATTCGGGAATTAAGGGACAACTCCAAAGCCTCACCGAACCCTCTTACGATTGAAGTGACGAAGGCAATGTCACGCAACCGTAAGGGGGTTTTTCGATGCACAAGAATCTCACTTCCAGCTTAGCCGCCGAAATCGCGAGCGGCGATTCGGTCCGCCTGATGGACCTGGCTCGCCGGTTCAACGTCAACACCTCAACCATCTTTCGATGGATCCAAAAAGGCTTGCCATCAGGTTACGGCACGCGCATCAAGCTCGAAGCGCTCCGGCGGGGCAAGAGCTTAATCACTTCCGAGAAAGCCGTTGAACGGTTTTTCGGTTCGCTGCCGAAAACCTGCGAAGGCACCCCGGCCGCGCCGACGCGCACGCCATCGCAACGTGAGCGCGACGCTGCCCGCGCGAAACAAAAATTGCAATCCGAATACGGGATCTAATCGCCCGAAACCGCGCAAAAAAACCGCGAGTGCCCCCTGCAAGGTCCCGCCCGCTCACGAGGTATCGTACACCATGATTGCTTCCGATAGCCCACTCGAATCAATTCTCGCGCGGCTCGAAAACGCCAAAGGCGCCGGCGGTAAATGGACGGCACGCTGTCCCGCCCACGATGACCGGGGACCGAGCCTTTCGATTTCGACCGGCGAGGATGGGCGCGTCCTGCTGAAATGCTTCGCCGGCTGCGCCGTCAAGGACATCGTGGCGTCAATCGGCATGACGATGGCTCACCTGTTCGCACCAAAGCCGAACGGGAAAGCGAGCAGGAACGGCAAGCCAAGCGGCCCGAAAACCTACCCGAAATGGCATGCTGCGATGCGTGCTCTCGACTTCCATCTCGGCACGCGCACGGCGATGTGGCCGTATCACGACGCTGACGGTATACTTGTCGCGGTTGTGGGACGTTGGGACGCCGCCGACGGCAAGACTTTTCGCCCCGTTTCGCGGCATGGCGACATCTGGCGGATCGGTGATCCGCCCGGCAAGTGGCCGATCTATCGGCTGCCCGGAATCCTCAAGTCTAGTGGCCCGATCTGCATCACCGAAGGGGAGAAGTGCGCCGACGTAGCCGTTGGCATCGGCCTGACAGCGACGACAAGCGCGCACGGCGCGCACTCGCCTCACAAGACCGACTGGGCGCCACTGGCAGGGCGCGACGCCATCATCCTGCCCGACGCCGATGACGCCGGCGAGCGCTACGCCGTCGCTGTCGCGCGGATGTTGATGGCACTAACGCCCCCCGCCCGCGTCAAGATCGTGAGACTACCAGGCCTGAGCGATGGGGAGGACATCGCAGATTACAAGGCGCGGCGAGACGAAAGTGGCGAGACGCCCGACGTGTCCGCATCCGATGAAATCACGGCTCTGGCCGCCGCAGTGGAGTGGGAGGTTTCGACGACGACGATGCCGGCGACACCGCGGCCCGACGCCGGCGGCGCGGATGCGGACGACGCCCCGATGCCAAACGAAGCAGACGACGACCCCCACCGCCTGGCCCGCCTCTTTATTGCCGAGCGCTGCCAGCATCTCGACGGCTTGACGCTGCTTAATCGACGCGAACAATGGTATCGCTGGGATGGTTCGGCGTGCCGCGAATTGCCCGACGAAGAACTCCGCGCTGAGCTAACTCAGGTCGCGAAAGCCGAAATGGACAAAGTGAATATCGTGGCAATCGAAACGGCGATACCCGGCAAGGCTTTGCCCACGGTTCACAAAATTACGAAAGGTATGTTGGCCAATGTCGAAGGCGCGTTGGCGTCGCTGACGATATTGTCGGCGAGCGTCGAGCCTCCCGCGTGGTGGAATGGACGAGTGTGGGAACGTCGCAATCTGATTGCCTTGAGCAATGGCCTATTAGACCTTGATGCGATATTCGCGGGCAAATCCGAAATCACTCTGCCCCATAGCCCGAGATGGTTTTCGGAAACCTGCTTGCGGTATCCGTTCGACACCGATTCCGATTGTCCGCGATGGATTGCCTTCCTGAAACGGAATCTTGAGGACGATCAAGAGCGCATTGCCCTATTGCAGGAATGGTTCGGGCTTTGTTTAACGCCTGACACCTCTCGCCAAAAATTTATCGTCCTGGAAGGTGAAGGTAGCAACGGTAAAAGCGTCGTCTGCGCCGCGCTCGAGGCCGTACTCGGAAAGGAAAACTGCTCGCATGTTCCGCTAGAAGTTTTCGGCGAGCGGTTCCAACTGACGCCTACCATCGGCAAACTGGCCAACATATGTAGTGAGGTTGGCGAACTCGACAAGGTTGCTGAAGGGTTCCTGAAATCGTTCACGTCGGGCGACACGATGCAGTTCGACCGCAAACACAAGTTGCCTATCCAATCGGTTCCCACCGCTCGCCTTGTGTTGGCGACGAACAACCGGCCACGGTTCTCCGATCGGAGCGGAGGATTATGGCGACGGATGATACTGATGCCTTTTCGCGTCGTCATCGGAGCGGACGATCCTGGGCGAGTGTACGGTATGGACAAGTCGGCGTGGTGGGAAGCGTCTGGCGAATTACCCGGCATCTTCAATTGGGCGCTGGTTGGTTTGGATCGCTTGCGTCGGCAGGATCGCTTTACTGCGTCACAAGTCTGCGAATCCGCGTTAGCTGAATACCGCACTGAAAACAATCCGGCCCGCTTGTTTCTGACTGAAACGTGCAGAGAGTTGCCCGACCACCAAACGCCATGCGGCCAGCTCTATCAGACCTATCGCGCGTGGTGTCAATTGAGCGGATATTCCCCATTGGCGGACCGATCGTTCGGCAAGGAAGTACGGCGAGTCTTTCCTAAAGCCGAGCGGCGCGAAGTCAGTGGCTACGGTTCGCGATTTTACGTGTACAAGGGTATCGTCGCTGACGCCTTGAGCGGGTGATGTCCCCGTTATGTCCGCCATGTACGCTGTGGCCCTTAATTCTTTCTACACGCATGGAGGGTTATCAAATGAACTCAAATGGAAATAAAGAACCAAGATTACATAGCGTACATAGCGGAGATGGCGGGAATCATCCCCCGCTTGACCGCCTACGTTCCAAATTTGGGATACCTACCCCGCCGACCGCGCCAATCAAAGCTCCGGTCCCGCCAGTCGTGGCCGTGGCTGAGCGGCAACACCCCGAACCCCTGCCCGAAACATACCCCCAGGCACGCACCCCGCACGGGTTCACGACCGACTGCGTCATCGTGGTTGCCGACGCCGACGCCTACACCGACAAAGCGATGCGCGGGCCGGTATACATGTGGACATGGATCTGCGCGGAGACGTGGCACTACGTGGCAGATTTCCCGATTCCCGAAAGAGGCAAGAAGTGAACAGCACTGCCGTCGATCTTCCTTCGATGACGCCCGAAAGGACGTGAGCCATGCGAATGACATTCGGAAAGCACTTCGGCGAGCATGTGGTCGATGTTCCCACTGCCTATTTGCAGTGGGTTTTCCAAACGTGCCACAACATCGACCCGGCCTTGCGTGCGGCCATCGCTGCCGAACTTGACGCCCGGCGTGGCCGTCGGCAGCGTCATGCTGACGCCCAGCCTAACCAGTTGACCCACGCTGGCGTGGCCGCGTGGCGTTCGGCCTGGCCAAAAATCGTTCGGCTTTGTCATCCCGATTGATTGCGGCGGAAACGGTGAACTCATGCAGGTGATGAACGGCATCAACGAAGCGATGAACTCGAAAGGGTGCGCATGAAACCAACCATTACCCCCTGTCCGCCACCATCGTCGATACTGCGGGAACGATCGGCATCTAACAAATGTTTTTTTTCAAGCTGTTTGCATTTTGAATTCAATCGTCCTTCCGGCCATACTTGTAGGCACCTATGAACAACGACAAAACCAATCGAATTGAGTTGTCTACCTGCAAATCCGTTGAATCGGGCTTCCGACCGTCGAAGCTAGACGAGAAACTTATCGAAGATTTTCGCAACCTGCTACCAAATTGTTTTTTCATAGAAACCGCGTGCGCTTTTCTCGGCGTCAGTCGCCAGTCGGTTTACAACTGGCGAAAGCGAGGTCAGCGTGAAGTCGAGCGAATGGCGGAGGAAAAGACGAGTTTATGTCGCGCAAGCGAGTTGCTCTATGTGAAGTTTTTTTACGTCTATGTAAAGGCAATGGCTACAAGCGAGATTAGGGCTAATAGCGTCATCATGCAAGCAGGACAAGTAACTTGGCAAGCGGCAGCATGGCAGCTGGAACGAAGGTATCCTGAGCGGTATGGAACGCACAAGCATGAGATCAAGGAAATCGCAAAAGTGACCGTGGAGCAAGGAAAGGAGATTGTGAGGCTGAAAGATGAGGTTGACCAGTTGATTGCCGAGTTGAAGGCGTCACTCGGTGAAGATTCTGATGAAAAAAGACGGAAATGATCCTCGGCGTTTTGGCGGTTGATCGTGTAGAAAAATGGTTATATCTGGTCATATCCCTTCGTAACAGTGTCGAGTTTTTTTACGCTGATGACAATCAGTACGAAATCGTGACCGTCAACGAAGCCCGCGACACGCAGGGCCTGTCGCCGGTGCCGTGGGGCGACAAGTCGCGCCCCCCCCGCTGAAATCCAGGGCATCCGAGGTTGTGTCAACGGCGATGCCCACAAGAATGCTCCTGTGTGGCGGACAATGAGAACAACCTCTGCTACTATGCCGCCCGCGCAGAAATCATGATCGCGTCCGGCGAGACGGCAATCAAAACCTTGCATCCGTCGGTTGGCTTGACGTTGGCTCGATCGACTCATGCTTGCGCGCGTTTGACTGCGGCGGTCGAGCAGACCGACGCGCGCAAGCTTCGGTCGTCACCCTATACGGGAGCTTTTCAAAAAAGCGTCGATGGCGGGCGCGAAGAACCAACCGGAAGGTCTGCAATTGAGGCAAAGCCGCGAGATTTCGGGGCCTTGTATTGCGAATTGTCAATATCAAGATGCATTGAAGCTCGATATCTTGGCTCCGACTGTACTGCGAATGCCGGACTTGCCTGAGCTTAACGACGTGTCGGTGAGGGTGAGCGCCGTGACACCGTCCGTTTTCAGGGTGAGGGTGGAGCCGATCACGTCGAATTCGATCAGTCCGTTAAACGAACTTAGGCTCTTGGATCCCAGGAACGACCAGTTACCGTTGACGTTCTTGTAGATGAGTGCGGTATATTGCCCATTGAAGTTGCTCACCGCGCCCCAGTACATGTTGGTGTCGCCCGAACCGGAGTAGCGAACCGCCAGGCCGAAATACTGATTCACCGGCACGGTCACGTTGGCGGTCAAAATCGCGTCGGTCTGAGAGGCATTCAGAGTAGCCACGTTCAGGCTGGAAAGGCCGGTCGCTCCGTTCAAACTTACGTCGTAGGCGCCGACTTGTTCCTTCCAGGCCAGGCCGAGTTCTTTGCCTTGCGCGTCCTGAACGTTTGTTGCCACGTTGTAGCCTGTCGAGAAATTGTCACTGAACGACACCGGCGTCGCGGGCGTCGTCAATGGTGCCCGCACGCTTGCCATGAACACGTTGGGCGTGCCGGTCCAGACAGTGCCTTGCGTGGAACGCACACCGACGGAGCCTGTCGTCAATGCTGAGTCGAATGCGGACACGGCCCAGTTGCCGTTGACGAAGAATTTGAGGCTGTCATTGACGACCTCAAATCGCAGATATTGCGTTCCGGTGATTTGGCCGATGTTCCTGCTGCTCAGCAGCACCCAGTTGCCGCTCAGATTGCGATAGATCACGGCGGTGCCGGCGCCGTCGATGTTGCGTGTCAGACCGGCCCAGTACATATTCGTGTCGCCCTGGCCGGAGTAACGCGCCACCAGACCGGCCCACTGACCGAGCGGCAGTGTCTTAGCGGAACCGGTTACCACGACATCGGCCTGCGATACGCCGTTGAGCGTGGCCACGGCCAATCCCGTGTTGGTAGTCAATGTCTGCGTGCTGACCGTGGTATTGAGCGTGAAGTTGCCGACGTTCTCCCGCCAGTTCAGGCTCAGTTGATTCGCGATGACGGCATCCGTGGATGAGAAGTTGTCGCTGAAAGCCGTCGGCGTGATCGTTGGTGTCGCCAGAGCCGAATGAAGTTTCGCGTTGAAGGCTGACGATTCAACACCCTGGGTCGAACGCAAGCCCACGGAACCTGTCGTCAGCGCGGAAGCATTGGCCGAGATGGCCCAAACGCCGTTGACGAAGAACTTGAGGCTGTCGTTGATGACTTCGAAACGCAGGTTCTGCGCGCCGGAAATTTGGCCGATGTTTCTGCTGCTCAGCAGCGTCCAGGCGCCGCCGAGGTTGCGATAAAGTAGAGCCGTGCCGGATCCGTCGGCGTTCTGGGTCAGGCCGGCCCAGTACATGTTCGTATCGCCTGGACCGGAGTAACGAGCGACCAGACCCGCGTATTGCCCCGTGGCGAGCGTCGCGGTGCTTGTCACCACGACATCGGTAGCGGACACGCCATAAACCGTGGCAATGCTCAAGGCGGTGGTGCTGGTCGCAGTTCCGGCATTAAGGGCGAAGTTGCCGACGTTCTGACGCCAGTTGGTGTCAAAATTGGCCGCATTGTTGAAGTTTTCGGTGAAGCCAGCCCCGTCCAAAGAAGCCGAGATGGTTGCCACGCCTGCGGTGAAGGCAGGCGAACCGGTCCACACGGCGCCTTGGGTCGATCGCAGGCCGACCGAACCCGTCTTCAAGGTGGAATCGTTGCTCGACAAGGCGAGCGTTCCATTGACGAACATCGACAAGAAACTACCGACAACCTCGAAACGCAAGGCCTGCGTTGGTCCGGTGATGTTGCTAAGATTCTTGCTCGCCAACTGCGTCCAGACGCCATTGACGTTCAGATAGATGTAAGCGGTGTAAGACCCGCCGAAATTACTGATGCCGGCCCAGTACATATTCGTGTCGCCCGATCCTGAGTAACGAGCGACGAGGCCGGCATACTGTCCCGAGGAAATCTTCACGCTATCGGAGACGACGACATCCGCGACCGACAGGCCATTGAGCGTGGCGACGTCAAGTCCCGTGTTACTTGTCAGCGTCTTCAGATTCGTATCGAGCGTGAAGTTGCCAACGTTTTCGCGCCAGTTCAAGCCCAGTTGATTCGCGAAGAAGGCGTTCGTGGATGAGAAGTCGTCACTGTACGCCGTCGGCGCGATCGTCGGCGTCGTCAAGGGCGTGTGCAAGCTCGCCGTGAAAGCGGGCGAACCCGTCCATGCGACACCTTGCGTCGAACGCAGACCGACCGAGCCTTTCGTCAGCGCGGTATCGTTGGCTGAGGTGGCCCAAACGCCGTTGACGAAGAACTTCGGGCTGTCGTTGATGACCTCAAAACGCAGGTCCTGTGCTCCGGAAATTTGGCCGATGTTCCTGATGCTCAGGAGCGTCCAAACACCGCTTACGTTGCGATAGATCATGGCCGTGCCGGATCCGTCGGCGTTTTTCGTCAACCCTGCCCAGTACATGTTCGTATCGCCCGGCCCGGAGTAACGAGCGACCAGACCAGCGTACTGGCCCGTGGTCAGCGTCGCGGTGTCCGTCACGACGACATCGGCGGCGGACACGCCATAAAGCGTGGCAACGTCCAGGCCAGTGGCACTCGTCAGGTTCCCGGCGTTGATCGTGAAGTTGCCGACGTTCTGTCGCCAGTTTTGCGCGAAATTGGGTTGGCTGTTGAATGAGTCGCTGAATGCCAGCGCCACCGGATTCGCCACGCTGGCGCTGAAGGAATTCGGAGCCGATCCTCCCATCCAGACCACGCCTTGCGTTGAACGCAGACCTACCGAACCCGCAGTCAGCGCGGCATCGTTGGTTGCCACGGCCACGGTGTTGTTCACGAACATCGTCAGGTAAGTCCCGACGACCTCAAAACGAAGTGCTGGCGAAGTGCCAATGTTGGCGATGTTCTTGCTACCCAAGAAAGTCCAGATGCCGTTCACATTTCGGTAAATCAATGCTGTGCCCGAGGTCCCATCGGCGTTCCTCGTCAAGCCAACCCAGTACATGTTTGCGTCGGCGGGTCCGGAGTAGCGAGCCACCAGGCCGGCGTACTGGCCGATCGGTAGCGTTGTCACGGTATCGGATACGACAACATTAGACGCTGATAAGCCGTTGAGCGTCGCGATATTGAGCCCGGCATTGCTGGTCGCTGTTCCACTGGCGACGGTGAAGTTGCCAAGTTGTTCCTTCCAGGCCGCGCCGAGTTGGTTGCCGGTCGGTGTTTGCGTATTTGTCGTTCCGTCGTAGTTGAGCGTCGCAAAATCATCGCTGAATCCCAACGTGACGGGGTTCGTCAACGGCAAATGAGCGCTGGCGATGACGGTGTCGAAAACGACGCCCTGGCCCGAACGCAAGCCCACCGAGCCGGCCGTCGTCAATGTCGAATCGTACGCGAACACCGCCAGGGAATCGTTGACGAAGAACTTCAAGCTGCTGTTGATTACTTCAAAACGAAGGTTGGCGGATCCGGTAAAGCCGGTCAGATTCTTCACTGCGAGTTGGGTAAAGGTGCCCGTTTTCAGGAAGATGTAGGCCTGATAAACGCCGTTGTTGTTGTAAACCATGCCGAGGTAATAATTGTCCTGGTTGGGGCCGTTGTAGCGTGTGATCAGACCGGCGTGCGACCCGCTGACATTGGGAATCGTTACCGCCGCCTTGACGATCGCGTCGGCCAACGAAACGCCATTGGCGGTGGCCAAGCTCACCTGCGGTGCAGTTGAGACCGCATTCTGTGAACTGACGGCCAGGCTGCCCTCGCGAATAGTCCAGTTGGCTCCGAGATTCGGACTATCGGTTCGGGTGAATTCGTCGAAGTAGGCAACCACGGTGACGCCGTCGGACACCGCGCTGCTGCTCACGTTTCCGACGTTGTCGATTGCCCTGACGCTGACGAAATATTTGGTGCCATCGTGTAGGCTCAAGCCCGACGCACTGGCATTGGTGGCGGCGCCGACGCTCGTGAAGGCCTGCACGTCGGTGCCGCCCTCAGTGGTTCCGATCGCCCACTGGTAGCTGGCGATGCCGCTGCCGGTGTCGCTGAAGCCGGTCCAATTGGCGGTGATTGTCGTATTGGTGACTTGATAAGTGATATCGGTGCCGGAACCGTCATTCACGGTTCCTGCAGTCGGCGGAGTGGTTTCGAGAACGTCGATCGTTCGTTGGACCGCTGGCGCTGCGGTGAAGTTGGCGTTGCCAAGCTGGTTTGCCTCGACGACGACACTGCCGATGCCGGTAAATGTCAGAATGTTTTGATTGAGCGTGCCTGGTCCGGAAACAATCGAGAACGTAGGTGGGATGCCCGACCCGCCGCCACTGGCCGATAGCGTAATCGGTGCCGCACCGAAGCTTACCGAATTATCCAGCGTGAAAAGAATGCTTTGGCTGGCCTTGGTGACCGTCAACGTGCTAATACCGGCTGCACTGTTGAAGTTGCCGTCGCCAGCATAGCTGAGGCCGATTTCGTACGGGGATCCGGCAACTCCCAATGCACTGGTGGCAAACACAACGGAGAAGTCGCCATTGTTATTGAGCGTTGCATCCTGAGCCACGTTGTTGAGGGTGATCTTCACCGTCTCGCCAGCCGGCACGGTCGGCTGGCCAGCGTCAGTGCCGAGGTGGCCGGAGACGGTGATCGAGCCTGTGCCGTAAGTAATAGTCGGATGGGTAAGGCCGCTGAACGCCGTGTTGGCTTTATTGACTGTCTGGAAAACTGCCGATGTACTGCCAAGGAAAATGCTGTCTCCGCCGTAGACGGCAGTGATCGTGTGCGGACTGGTACCATGAGTCAAGACGGCGGTCGTGATGGTGGCCGTTCCATCATTCTGAAGTTGCGAAGTGCCAAGCGGGGTGTCGCCATCCAGAAATGATACCTCGCCGCTGGGCGTGCCACCTGAGCCAATTACGGTCGCCGTGAACGTGACTGACTGTCCGAAGTCCGACGGATTGGATGACGAGGCCAATGTTGTGGTGGTTTGCTGTCCAACCGCCTGAACCAGGATGGGTGATGTACTCCCGGTACTGTTGGAGTTGCCCTCATAAACGGCAAAAATCTCGTGATAGCCAGTGGTGAGTGAACTGGTGGTGACGGTCAAACTCGGGCCAGAGAACGTGAGGGCTTCCACGGTATTGAGGTAGCTGAAGCTGAAATTCGCGCTACCACCGATGGCATAGATCCTCCCATCAAGTCCCATTGCCGCTGCCAACCCACGACGCGGAGTAGGCACGTTCGCGAGAGTCGTCCAAGTGTCCGAAGCCGGGTCATAAGCCCTAACCGTGTTGAGAATGTCGCTTCCGCCTGTTCCGCCGATCGCGTAGATTTGCCCATCCGCACCGGTCACCGTTGCGAGCTGTGCGATCGCCGTGGGCATACTGGCGACCGTAATCCACTGCTTGCTGATCGGGTTGTATGCCTCCACAGTGTCGTAGACTCTATCGCCTACTCCACCGATGGCATAAATAAGACCGTCAGCGCCAGTCGCAGCGCCAAGGTTCATCCGTGCAGTAGGCATGCTGGCGACGTTGGACCACGTATCGGTGCTCGGGTTGTAAGCGTTCACGATATCAACATATCTGCCGTTGTAATATCCGCCGATGGCATAAACGCGACCATCTCGGCCCGTCGTCGCGGTGAGGTAGCCACATGCAATGGGCATCTTAGCGACTTCGCTCCACCTGTTAGTATTCGGGTCATAGGCCTCAACTGTATCAACGAAGCTGCTGTTAAATCCGCCGATCACATAGATGCGACCATCTGGGCCTGTCGCTGCCGCTAAACCGTAGCGCGGGGTGGGCATGCCCGGCAATGCGGTCCAAATGTTAGTATTCGGGTCATAGGCCATGACGCTGTTGATTGCACTTCCGTTATATCCACCCATGACATAGACTCGCCCATCTAGGCCTGTTGTGGCTGCTGCTAAAACAAGGCCAGCCGGCAGGCTTGGCACATTACTCCATGTGGTCGGCTGGGGAATATGTCCCGTGGCTAACACGGCACTGCCATCCATGAACGTGACGGTGCCACCTAGCGTGCTGGAAGTGCTTGGATTGATACCGACATTGGCAGTGAAACTTACAGACTGGCCAGGGAGTGTTGTACTCGATGAGGAACTGATGGTGATCGTACTTGCGTGGTTGACGGTTTCGATTAACGGTGACGATGTGCTTCCAGTGAAATTGCTGTCGCCGCCATATACTGCGGTGATCGTGTGCAAACCCAATGACAGGGAAGATATCGGCAGTATTGCCCGGTTCCCGCTGAGCGATGCAGAGCCCAGCGAGTTACTGCCATCGAAAAAGGTCACGGTTCCGCTAAGTGGGCCACCAATGCCACTCACTGTCGCCGTGAAAACTACATCCTGAGCAAAACCAGATGGATTGGACGACGATACTAGTTGGATGGTGCTGGGCTGCAATACAGCCTGATTCAATATGGACGAAGTACTCGCGGCGAAGTTCGAATTGCCTTCATAGACTGCGGTAATTGCGTGATTACCTATGGAGAGCGAGTTTGTCGAGAAAGATACAGTGTCATGAAAACTGAGCGCCTGAACGGTTTCGCCTACAGCATATATGCGGCCATCCGGCGCCGATGTGACTCCCAAGGTGTCTGTTTAGCGCCCGCTTGCTGGTTTACGCGAAGAGGTGGCCGAGGTTGCCG
>CAZAFH010000118.1:0-24533 GCA_964484265.1 uncultured Singulisphaera sp. | reverse complement strand
AGTTGTCTCTTGTGAAGATACAACTCTTTCCGCTACCTAATTGTCAAAGAACTACGCCGTTCCAGTGAAACGGTGGAAATTCATTCTAGACCTTTCACGAATACCGGCAACGGGCAGACGAAAAAAAAGTGAAATTCCCGCTTGGATTCTGCGAGGTCGATGTTAAACTGTGCGGGGCATGGCAGGCATGCGATTCTGAATGGACTAGGAAAGAGTACATATGGGCGCGCTGCAACTATCAGGGAATGAAACACTTGCGAATGACGGGTATGCGATATTCCCCGCCATTGTTTCCAATCGAATCACGAACGAAATTCTCGGCGACCTGGAAGAAATATTTCGCCATGACACGACGGGATCGGTGTTGAGGACCGATGCAGGGCAGATTTATGGTGCTCGCAACCTACTTTGGAATGATCCAGAGTTTGTTGAAAAAATGCTGGAAAAGACGAGACTTTGGCCGATTGTGGAGGCGATTCTGGGTTCCAGCTGCGGACTGGTTCGCGTGTTGTTTTTCGACAAGCCGCCGGAGCAGTCGTGGGCGCTTCCCTGGCATCGCGATCGGACAATTGCCGTTCGCGACAACCGCCTGCCGAGTGCGGCGTTCGGTAAACCCACGTTCAAAGTCGGCGTGCCACATGTCGAAGCGCCGGAGTGGTTGCTGGAGCGGATGCTGACGGTTCGGATTCATCTCGATGACATGACGGAGACCAATGGGCCATTGAAGCTGATTCCCGGATCGCATCGCGGATCGGAGGAACAGGCTTCCGTCACGATCCTGGGAGGAAGCGGCGACGTACTGCTGATGCGGCCGCTCGTCAGCCATTGCAGCAACCGTTCGGCCGACGGGACGACGCAACGGCGGCGGATCCTGCACCTGGAATTCGCGAGCGACGAGCGGCTGCCCGATGGCTACGAATGGCGCGCGTTCCATCGGCCGGGCGGGAGTCGTTAATGAAAAGCCCGAGCGGCACCACCGTAGCCATTGCGTTGACGTGGGTCGGCACGTGGTGCAGTTTAGCTGCATTGTGGAACCTCGGCTGGATCGGTGCGCCGTCGTATGAGATGGGAGTGACTTATCAAACGCCACGGCCTGAGCTTTTCGCTGGACTTATCGGCGGAGGTTTGATCGGCTCGGCGGTTCTGGTCGGGTTCGCCATCAGGCGGATTTGGCAACGTCTGCCACGAAGCGGGACCATGCATTTATCGGCCGGACTGCTGGCGATGGGTTTGGTCGCACCTTTCATCGACGAAGTGCTCGCCAATGACGATACGGAAATTCCGGTAGCCGGCCTGAAAGACCAGCCAACGGAACGCCTGCAAACGTTTCGGCTGTTCAATTTGAACGTGCTGCACGGCTACCCGGGTTTCGACCGCCAGAAGGAAAGATACCGCAAACTCAACGACATCATCGGGCATTTCCGCGCTGACGTCGTCGTGCTCCAGGAAGTTTGCAATTCGACCGAATTCGGCAACACGGTTGACTACATCACAGGCGACTGGAATCACGTCTATGCGCGGGCCAATGGCTCGCGGCTGCGGATAGGTTTCGAGGAAGGCAGCGCGTTGCTAAGCCGACTGCCGATCCGAGCATGCCAACGGAGAGTGCTACGTCCGCGACGGCCGATCTGGGAGAATCGGATCGCGCTGGTCGCCACGCTCGATCTAGGCGGGAAGGAAAGGCTGACGGTGGCGGGCGTGCACCTCAGCAATTCCGATTCGGCGGGCGAGCAGGCGGAGTATTTGATGTCGGCATTCGGTGAGAATCGGCCCGACATCATTGTGGGCGATTTCAACGCGGAGTTGGGCTCACGAGCGCTTCGCGCGCTCGCCGAAGGCGGTTATTCGCGGGCCGCGCCGACGAAGGCGATCCACGGCAAGAATCACTACAATCTACCGCACACACTGGCGCCGGGGCCTTTCATCGACCATTTGTTTTTGTCGGATGAGTTTCAAAAAAGGTGGCGTGTCGATCAGGCATCGTGGGTTCTGACTTCGAAGCCCGTGAGCGAGGATGCGATCCATCTTCGGGAAGCGGTGTCCGATCATGACGCAATCGTAGTGGATCTGGTTCGCAAGTAGAGATGGACTTTTTTGAAGGCCGGGAAACTGGAGGCTGGCGATGCTTTGCCAATGTCCACACTGCCAGACGCAGGTGAACATTCCTGATTCGGCAGCTGGCAAGCTGGTGCAATGCGGAAAATGCAAAGGTACGATGACAGCGCCGATGCCGCCGGTCGTGCCAGCGTTATCGCCCGGGCATGTTTCGCGTTCCGAAGGAAGCGAGAATTCGCCGTTCGCGTTTGATAAGGATTCGGCTGAAACATCACCATCCGCGCCGATTGCGGCCCGGGGAAACAATCCAGAAATCGATCCATTCGGACAGGGGGATCTGCTGACTGAAGAGCAGATGCGCACGCCCTCGACGCACCAATTTCGGCTCGGACAGTTCCTGCATCGTCAGCAAGCGCCTCTCATTGTCGGCGCGAGTTTCCTGCTGATCGGGTTGATTTTCGTTGTGATCTTCATTTCGATTTTCGCCACGCGCGGGGCGGTTCCTCTGGGAATCAGCGGTTTGATTGCTTTCGTATTTTTCGGATTGGGATCGCTGGGGATCGCCCTGAGTTCATTTGTATACTGTGGTTGGAAATTCAGCGCGACGCCTCGCGAAGTCAAGATCGATGCAAATGGAATGGCATGGAGCAACCTTCAGGGCGATCGCGCGATTGCCTGGGACACTGTGGTCCGCGTCTGGCGCTCGGAGACGATCACGCTCCAAGCGGGACGGGTCGCCAACTGGGCGAGCTACGTCAGGATACAGTTGACCGATGGCGGCGCGGTGACGTTCGATCACTCGCTCACGGGATACAAGGAACTGGCCGCGAAAATTCAGCACTTCACGATTCCATGGATTCTCGCCAAAAAGAGCCGTGAGTGGGAGGACGGGAAGGCGGAGTTCGGGCCAATCACGCTCCTCAAGGAAAAAATCGCGGTTGAAAAAGGCGCGAATGATTTTTACAAGAAAGAAGGTATTGCCTGGAACGACCTGACCTCTTGGGCTATTCAAAACGGCCAGTTCGATTTTGTGAGACCGACGAGCACATGTACTTTGCCCCTGGGCGATATCCCAAACTATCATGTACTGGCGGTGCTCATGGAAAAAATCACGGGGAAGCCATCCGCGGCCTCCCGATCGCCTGATAGGCGAGAGGTTTAAACCATGGCGGTGTCGGATCGCGATACGATCGTGGCGTGGAATTTTGGGCAAAAGCGAATAACACGTCTGAAATAAAACACGCGGAGACGAGGCGATGTTGTGCCAATGTCCAACCTGCAAGTCGCAATTGAACATTCCGGACACTGCTGCTGGCAAGCGGGTGCAATGCAGCAAGTGCAAGGGTACGATGATGGCGCCGTCGCTGCAGGCGAATCCGCCCACGCCGCTTCCGCCGCCGCCACCACCCGCGCCGCCGCGTCTGCCTGAACCCGTTGAGGAGGAAGATTCGCCGTTCGTGCTGGAGGATCAGCCGTCGCCGTATCTCACCGGACTGAACGCAAAAATGAATGACGATGTCGCACTGGAGCGAACTCGACCCGCAAATCCCGGTGTGGACCCGTTTGCGCCGACGATACTGACAGAAGCAGAGTTCCGCACGGCATCTACGCATATCTTTCAGCTGAGTCAATTCCTCGATCGCCAGCGGAACATGCTCATTATTGGCGTTATCGCGTTCTTGATCGGCAGCCTTTTCACAGTCCTCGAAGCGGCCATTCTCGTCACGCGAGGAATCGAGCCTCTCGGCCTGGGCGGGGTCATCGTGTTCAGCCTGTGCGGTCTTGGCTTAATGGCTGTCGGACTGGGATTCTTTGTCTATTGCGGCTGGAAATTCAGTGCGGCGCCACGCCAGATCAAGGTCGATGCGAACGGCCTATGGTGGAGCAATCTTCGCGGCGATCAGTCGGCAACGTGGCCCGAGGTCAACGAGGTTTGGCGGATGGAGTTCGTCATCCTCACGGCGGGGAACCTTGACGGCTGGTCCAGCAATGTCACGGTGAAATTGGCCGACGGCGGCGAACTGACGTTCGATCACTCGCTTGCCGGCTACAAAGAACTTGCTGCGAAAATCCAGTACTTCACCAAGCCGTTGTTGCTCGCCAAGAAGTCCAGTGAATGGGATGGAGGCAAAGCGGAATTTGGGCCGATCACGCTAATGACGGACCGGATCGCGATTTCAAAAGGCGCTAACGATTTCTACAAGAAGGAAGACATCGCCTGGAAAGACTTGAAGTACTGGCTTGTGCAAAATGGCAAGCTCGATTTCATCGGGCCAAAGGGCACCTGCTCGCTTTCCCTGGAGAGCGTGCCAAACTATCATGTGCTGACCGACCTGCTGGAGACGATCACGAGCAAGAAGTAGGATTCCTGTTTTCCGAGTGTGTTCCAGCGAACGGGTTGGACAGGTTGAGCGCGAAGCCGCGAGCGGCAAATTCGAATGAGGACAAACCGCAGTGAAGACGCGAATCACATTCATTGCCCTGACCATGTGCGTCAATTGCTCTCCCGTGAATGCGCAAACGCTGTTGCACTGGAATCTCGCGCCCGGCATCGCCTATGACGTTGAGCGCATCGCCACGCATAAACAAACCGTTGAGATTCAGGGCAAGGCGAGTACCGAGGAGCGCAAAAGCATCTGGCGAGTTCGACTCCAATCGCTCGAACAGCGCGGCGACGATTTTCTGGTCAAGGCCACGCTTGCCGACGTCCGCCATCACCTCGCCGGTGTCGGCAAGGAAGAACTGCTCGATTCGAAATTAGCCGAAAGACTGAAAGGCGCGGTGTTCATGCTGCGCATGACGTCATCGAGCCGAATTCTTGTGATGACCGGATACGAAGATTTACTTAAGAGAATTACCGACGGAGGAAAAGCCGCGACGAAATCTGCTCCGGCGGCCTTCTCATTGGCATTGGTGCACAACATTTTCGTTGATATCTTCGGCTCGTTGCCCGAGAAAGCGGTCAAGCCGGGCGAATTCTGGGAACGCGAATTCGTCGAACCGATACCGCATTTTGGTCGGTTGGTCGGAAAAGCCAAATACACCTACGAGGAGGATGTCGAGAAAATTGCCCGAATCGCAACCACGATCACGACCAGGTATGAGCTTCCGCGGAATGAATCCGCCGTGGTGTTTCGCGTCGTGCAGGGAACGATCGAATCAGAAAAAAGCAACGGCCGGCTCTTGTTCGATCGCAAGGCGCGGCATGTATCCAGGCATGAACGGACGACATCGTTGACGGGCAAACTCGTCATTGAAGCTGCTGATCGACGCCAGACCGTTGGATTTTCCTGCGTCAGCGAATCGATCATCACGATTGCGCCGGCGAAGCAAGAATGACGCCTCGGCGAACCCATTCGCGTAATCGTCGGGTTTAACTGGGGATCGCCCATTGAACCTGCCGAGTGCGCAGCCGGGTTCGCTGTCTGTGCCAACTCCAGCCATGTGAAGTTTGAATCGTTAGACTATATTTAATACCAACCAGTACTCGCCGAGTTTGCGTCGGCGGATTTTGCGGGAACTTTTTTGGCTGTAGTGGTTTCAAAAGAATATTGCATCTAGGTTTATGGCGCCTCATGGAGCAAGCGGATTGATGGAAACCGTTCAATTGCAGTGCGGACAATGCAAAAACGTGATGGCGATCGGCGTCGAACATCTGGGAGGCCAGGTTCAATGCCCACACTGCCGATGCGTCGTGCAGACGCCGCCTCGTTCCGCGTTCGCCGCCGAGGTGCCCGAGGCGCCGAGCGTGGACTCCAGCGGCGAGAGCATCTTCTCGCCGCAAGACGCGACGGATATCGTGTTTGGCAACAAAGGCATGCCGAAAGTCGAGCTTCCGGCAAAACAGCCGAAGGAAGCCCCGGCCGACGAGACGATCAAAATCGACCCGATGGCGACGCACGTTCCGCGTCCCCGTAAGCCGAAGGCGCCAGAGCCGGAACCGAAGGAAGAACCCGCCGAGGTCGAGGCCGCCCAACCCGCCGACGAGGCAGATCTGACGCAGCTCAAGCGTGAACGCCCGGTGTATGACCGCAGCGTATTTCCGTTGATCGCGATGATCTTTCTCGTTCCGTATGCGATCGTGACCACGGCCTTCATCGTCTACCTCGTGTTCTTCGCCCCCAAAGGCAGCACCGATCCCTTCGAATATCTCAACGACCCGATGCCGAACCCGAGCAAGGGCGGGCCCCGGCGTGTCTCGAAGGCGCAGCCCGTGCACAATCATCCGCTGCTGGCAAGCCGAATCGTGCCGCTTGGCACGCCGATCCAGGTCGGCGATCTGCTCGTCACGCCGGAAAAGGTGCAGCTCACCAGGGAAGGCGACCTTCGGCTCGTTCTCCGCACGAAAAACACGTCCACGAACACGGCTTTCGAACCGATGAGCGACGCCTTCGTGCGCTACGTCGCCAACCGCGACGCCAAGCCGTTCACCTATCTCGAATCCAAATCGTCCGACCTCAGCGACGTCTTCGGCGGCTATCTCGGCTTCGCCAAGTCGATCGATGGCAAGGAAACCGGCGACGGCTACATTCGGCCAAAAGACCAGGTCTACGTCTTCATCACGACGCATGACGCCTACCGCAAGCAAGAAGTCGCGAGCATGATCAAAAAGAAAGACAACATGCTCTGGCGCGTCCAGCTTCGACGAGGTTTCGTGAGCCTATCGGGAAAAGATGTATCCGCGACGTCCGTCATCGGCGTGGAGTTTTCGTTCAGCGACATCGAACGCCAGGGGAAAAAAACCTGAGCCGTAATTTCTATTTGGCGAGCCAGGAGCGTCAGCGACTGGAGAAACGTAGCGAATCCTCCAGTCGCTGACGCTCCTGGCTCGCCACACATTCACCTCACTTCGTCGTGTCCAGAAACGTTACATTCGGAAAGACCTGTTTCGTCACTTTTGACAAATAATCCCGCACCTTCGCAAAGGTTCGGAGCCGAACGACGCGCGCCGCGGTTTGCTCGGCAATCTCCATCGACGTGCCGCGGATTAGCTCCTTGATCGTGGGAACGAACGACGGACTCATGCTGAATCGCCTCAGGCCCATGCCGAAGAGCGGCAGAAAGCAGCGAGGCCGACCCGCCATCTCGCCGCACAGCGTCACCGGTTTTTCGTGCTTCAGGCATGCCCGAATGACGTATCTCATAAGCCGAAATACCGCCGGGCTGAATGGCTCACACAAATGAGCGACCTTGGGATTATCTCGGTCGGCGGCCATCACGTACTGCGTCAAATCGTTCGACCCGATCGACACGAAATCGACTTCACGCAGCAGCGAATGAATGCAGAGCGCGGCCGACGGAACCTCGAGCATGATGCCGAACGGTACGTCGGCGGCGAACGGAATCTTGTCTCGCCGCATCTGCTCGATCGTCTTGCGAAGCATGCTCTTGATCTGGCGAACCTCTTCCAGCGTGCTAATCATCGGCACGAGCAAGCTGACCTTGCCATGCACGGCCGCGCGAAGAATGGCGCGAAGCTGAGTCTGAAAGAATTCGGGGTAGGACGAAGTGATACGAATACTGCGCCAGCCCATGAACGGATTGGCTTCGCGCTCATGGCCGAAATAGGGCACAAGCTTGTCGCCGCCTATATCGAGCGTGCGGATCGTGATCGTGCGGCGCGGCGAGGCCTGGATGACGGCGGTATACGTCGCGAGTTGCTCCTCCTCGCTGGGAACGCTCGCATGAGTCAGGAAGAGATACTCCGTGCGATATAGACCCACGCCCGTCGCGCCGGCACGCACGGCGGCCTCGGCGTCAGCGACGCTATTGACGTTCGCCAATAGCTCCGGCCTCGTGCCATCGGGCGTTACCGCTTCCTGATCGCGATTCTCCACGAGCCGATCGCGCAGATTCACATATTCACGCTGCAGCTTGCGATAGGCGGCTTCGGTCTCGCGGTCGGGTTTCAGGTGTACAAACCCGGCTCGGCCATCCACCGCGATCAGGTCCCCTGTGGCGACTTCCTTCAAGATGCCGCGCAATCCCGAAACGGAAGGGATGCCGAGCGACCGCGCGAGAATAGCCGCATGCCCCGTGCTGCCGCCCGCCTCCGTGATGATGCCGGCGACAAGCATCTTTTCCAGGATCAATGCCTGCGAGGGAAATATCTCATGCGCGACGAGAATGATCGGTTCCTGCCCGGTCAAGCTTGCCGACTTCTCGTCGATGTTCAAATGATTCATGATGCGCGTGACAACATCTCGGATATCCGTCATGCGCTCCTTGAGATACTCATCCTGAAGATTGTCGAAGAGTTTGGAATATTCGTCGATCAACTCGTGCAACGCGGTGCGTGCGTCAACCTGTTTTTGCAGGATGGTCGATTTGACCTTGGCGACCAAGGCCGGATCGCGCAAGAGTTGGCGATGTCCACGGAAGATATCGGCCGCGTCTTCGCCAAGCTGTTGCTGGGCTTGCGTGACGACGCCGTCCATTTCGAGATTGGCGGCGTTCCAGGCGGCGTCGAAGCGTGCAACTTCATCGGAAAGAGCGGCGGCGCTCAGGTAATGCGGCTCGCGCCGACCCAGCGCCGAATCGACGCAATAAGCCCGCGCCACGGCCACGCCCGGAGATATCGCGATCCCTTTGTGCATTCGCACGCCCCCGATCTTCGATTGCCGCCAAATCAAATTCCGTCACAAATTAAGAAATTCACCACAGAGACCACAGAGCACACGGAGAGAATAACAATAAAAATGGTTTGTCCGAAAAGTTCTGTTGGTGAGCAGAATACTTTGATTCTAAATCCCACTTGGTGTTCTCTGTGACCTCTGTGGTTAGTCTTCCTTGACATGATGCACATTTGGCGAGGTATTCCGAACCCCTGTGCATATACTGAACTGATGAAAACCATTGAAAACTCGCAGTGACGAGACAGTATCCAACGTCCGAAATCGTTGCGCGAAGTGCTCCCTCTCCCTCCGGGAGAGGGTTGGGGTGAGGGCTACTCGGCCTTTTGCAAGCAAAAAATCACTTGCCCGTGCGTCAGGTTGCCCTCACCCCCGACCCCTCTCCCGGAGGGAGAGGGGAGAAAATGCGCAATACTTTTCGGGTGAACGCGGCGTTTGGTTTTCATCAGCCCAAGCATATACTCCTCTGTTGAATCACCGCGCGAATTCGACGGAGCGCGTTTCGCGCACCACGGTCACCTTGATTTCGCCAGGGTAATTCAATTGCTGCTCGATCGATTTCGCAATTTCCCGACACGTCTTCAAAGCCTCGCCATCAGACAATACGTGTGCGTTGGCGATGACGCGCAACTCGCGGCCTGCCTGGATCGCAAACGCGTGCTCGATGCCAGGAAAGCCCTGGGCAAGCGCTTCCAGCTCTTCCAGTCTTTTTACATATTTTTCCAGGGTTTCTCGGCGTGCTCCCGGGCGGGCGGCACTGATGGCGTCGGCGGCGGCGACGAGCACGGTGTAGATGTGATCGACCGTCACGTCGTCATGGTGCCCGATGATCGCGTGCAGGACCTCTTTCGACGTTTCGCCATACCGCTTGGCCAACTCGGCGCCGATTTTCGGATGACCGCCCTCCATCTCGTGGTCTGCCGCCTTGCCGACGTCATGCAATAATCCGCAGCGCCGGGCCAGTCGGCCATCCAGCCCAAGCTCGTCGGCCATCATGCCGGTTAAATAGGCGACTTCGAGGCTGTGATTGAGGACGTTCTGGCTATAGCTCGTGCGAAACTTGAGTCGGCCCAGAAGATGCACCAGCTTATCGTGAACGTGGCCGACGTTCGCCTCCATCACCGCGGCTTTGCCAATTTCCAAAATATTGCGGTCCATCTCTTCCGAGGTTTCCTTGACGACTTCTTCGATGCGCGAGGGATGGATGCGCCCATCCTGAATCAGCTTGCCCAGCGAAATCCGCGCGATTTCTCGCCGAACATTGTCGAACGCACTGACGATAACGACGCCCGGCGTGTCGTCAACGATCACGTCCACGCCCGTCGCCTTCTCGAACGTGCGAATGTTGCGGCCCTCGCGGCCGATAATTCGTCCCTTCATGTCGTCGGAAGGAATATCGACCGTGCTGACGGTCGTGTCGGCGGTATGCTCGGCCGCGTACCGATGAATCGAAGTGGCGATGATCCGGCGCGCCTTCTCCTCGCTGACCGATTTGATCGATTCCTCGTGCTTCTGTATCCGCGACGCCACTTCGTCCGCCAGTTCGCGGCCAAGCCGATCGAGCAAGGTTTTCTCGGCCTCATCGCGCGACATGCCGGTGATATCATGGAGTTTGCGCAGTTGCTCGTCCGCCAGGCGCTCGGCGTCGCTGATCTTCTTTTCGAGGTGTTCCTTGCGTTCGTGCAGTTTTTTTTCGGTGTGTTGAATGTGCTTTTCTTTTTTCAGCAAGCTCTCGCTTTGTTGCTCGAGCAGGTCTTCCTTCTTTTCAAGCCGGCGTTCCTGATCGCGCTGCTGATTGCGCGATTGTTCCATTTCACGGTTGAGCTCTTCGCGGCGTTTGAAGAATTCATCTTTCGCCTTCAGTTCCGATTCCTTGAGGATGTTCTCGGCGTTGCGCTCGGCTTGGGTAATGATCTCCTTGGAACGAGCTTCGGCATTAAGGTGATTTTGTTTCTCGACTCGGCGAAGCCAAACAAAACAGACGGCCGCGCCGGCGATCAAGCCGATCGCCAGGCCGACCACGAAAAGCAATATTTCCATGAACAGGCCACTCCCAAATCGTGGCCCGAAAATGCATGCGCAATGGGAGAGAGACGACTGGCGGTGCAAGCCGCGCCAGGAGTCAGGCAGAACGCTCGTCTACCGCTTCACGAAGCCGCACTCGCAAACTCGGTGAAATCTTTCCGCGAATAATCGAAAATGCGGAGAGATCTACCCTTTTTTGATCGCTGCAGCTTCAACGAACGATTCGAGACATTCTAATCAAGTACGCCGAAACGGATGGGACCGGCGCGATTGGGCACGTAGCCCGTCTGGTGGAGCCATGATTGGATAAAGCCACCAGGTGGCTGTCGTGAAAACGCTACGGCGCTCGTGTCGACGAATCGGCACTAGCGCGGGTGGGCGCACCAACGAAATCAATTTCTCGCCGACGACCTTATCAAACCGGAAAATCAGGCCGGAGAGGATAAGCAACGCAAGCAAGAATCCCAAAAGCGTCAAAAGCATTGCTGATTGCTCGGTACAGGTTTCGGCAGTTCTTGGCATCCCATCGCCAGGCAAAATCTTCGAGCCTGTCGATGTTATTCGTAACTACCCGCCATCCCTGGCAATAAATTTCGGCCGCCCAGCGGACGACCACGCGTCTCGAGCTATCCTTGCGCAAGCCGCCTACTCTCATCATACATGAAGAAACAGCGAATCCCAGGGCCGTCGAAAATAATTGTGAAAGGACGCGGAAATTTAGCAAAATGCAATCACCTATCCGATCGTCGGAAGCGAGAATCTCTTCGCGCCCTCTTCGGGTCGATTAGTGCTCACCGTCACGAGCACCGACTTGAACGCTGGCGTCTTCGACGCGGGATCGACGGTCGTTGGCACGAGCACGTTCGCCTCCGGAAAATACATGGCCGCGTTGCCCGGCGTGATGTCCACCGCTCGGACGAGGATGTTCGCCATCTCGCCCGTCTCGCTTGTCACGAACGCGGGCTGATCGATTTTCAGCCCGAGCCTATCAATGTCGGCTTGCGCCATCAGGATCACGTCGCGCCGCTCTTGAGCGCGGTAGATGTCCTCCTCTTCGTATACGACCGTATTGAATTGGCCTTCGGAACGGATCGTCATCAGCCGCAGCTGCCCGGCCTGGCCGCGCAACGGCGGGATCGGCACGGCACGAAACTGCGCCCGGCCCGTCGCCGTCTTGAAACTCGGCGAGTGGAACGTGCGTCCATCGATCTGAAACTCGCGCTTGCTGGCATCGATATCGCCAATCGCCGCGTAACCGGGAATGATCTTCGCGATCATTTGGCGGACGTTGCAATGCGTTTGCAGCGACTTCCAAGCGACCGGTCCCACCGAGCCGAGCAAGCGATCGGCGATGTCGCACAGTATCTGCACTTCTCCGCGCGCTGCCGGATAACGCGGAGTGCCGCCATCCGACATCCGCACAAAGTTGAACATCGATTCCTGAGTCGTCGGTTCCGGTTCCTCGTCGCGCGCGATCACGGGCAGAATCAGCGTCTCGCGCCCCCGGCCCCAGGCGTGGCCTGTGTTCAGCGTCGTATTGAGATACGTCACCAGTTCGAGCTTGCCAAGCGCGCGATGCGCGTACTTCGCATCCGGATTGCTGCCGAACAGGTTTCCGCCCAGACAGATCGCCGAGCGCACTCGGCCCTGGTCGGCGGCGTCCATGCAGGCCATTGTGTCCAGGCCGGGCGATGTAGGTAATTTTACGTTCAGATGTTTTTCTAGGTTATTGAACACCACTTCCTTCAGGTTCGGCGTCACGCCCATCGAGCCGATGCCTTGCACATTGGAATGCCCGCGGATTGGCAAAAGCCCCGCGCCTGGCCGGCCGACCATGCCGCGCAGCAATGCCAAATTGACGATCGCGTGCACGTTCTCCACGCCATGCGTGTGATGCGTGATGCCCATCGTCCAGCCGAAGATGACGTTCTTGGCGCTGCAAAATAAGTCGCCGGCCTGCTCGATGTCGGCGCGCGTGACGCCGCTGCCGCGTTCGATTTCGTCCCAGCCTGTCGCGCGGACCTGTTCGAGGAAGGCGTCGGCGTTCTCGGTATGTGCGAAGAACGCGCGGTCCTCGCCGGTCTTTTCGAGCACGCGCTTGGCGATGCCAAGCAGCAGCGCGATGTCGCCGCCGATGTGTGGCTGCAGGTATTGGCTGGCGATCTTCGAACCGAACAGCAGGCTGCGTACATCGGAAGGCACGCTGAAATTGACGAGGCCGACTTCCTTGATCGGGTTGATAACGATGACATGCCCGCCACGCCGTTTGAGCAGCATGAGCGAGCGCATGAGGCGAGGGTGGTTGGATGCCGGGTTGCCGCCGATAAGGAAGAAGAGATCGGAGTGTTCGACATCATCGAGCGTGACGGTCGCCGTGCCCGTGCCGAGGGCGTTGTTGAGTGCCACCCCGCTGGCCTGATGGCAGTAGTACGAGCAATTGTTGACGTAGTTGGTACCGTAAAGGCGAGAGAAGAGTTGCAGTACGAACCCGGCTTCGTTTGACGATCGACCGCTGCAATAGAAGAAATTCTCGTCGGGTTTCGTGCGTTTGAGTTGCTCGACGATGCGTGATAATGCGAAATCCCAATCGACTTGGCGATAATGCGTATCGCCCGGCCCTGCGTATTGCGGCATCGTGAGCCGGCCGCACCATTCGAGTTCGCGTGGCGACAGCGTCTTCATCTGCGCCAGCGACATCTTCGCGAAGAACTCCGGCGTGATACCGGCCTGCATGTCGGCGACCATCGCCTGGAACGATTTCTTGCACACCTCGGGCCAATGCCCGAGTTCGTTGCGCATCCCGCCCGACTGCCCGCCCATGCCGAGTGCACAGGTTTTGCATGCATTCTTCGAGGTCATCGCCTTCCACATGCGGCGAAGCCCGACGCGCCGTGCCATGCGAAGCGTATACCAGATGGCCGCCCAACCCCCGCCGGATGTCTTTGGTCGCATGTTGATTCTCGGAAGAAGCTCACGCAAAGGCGCAGAGACGCAAAGAAAATGGGAGATTAGCCACAGAGGCCACAGAGAACACCGAGAAAGAAATGCTGCAAGACTCACTCTCTCTGTGTTCTCGGTGACCTCTGTGGCTAGTTATTTTTCTTGGTATTCCTTCGCGGCTTTGCGCCCTTGCGTGAGCTTTTTTGAACTTTCGTTACTTAAACTCGACGATGCGGAAGTTGCGGAAACTCAGGTCCGTGGTCGGGTCATGGCCCTGGATGCTGAGGTGGCCGGCTTCGAGTTTGCAGCCGGTGCGGGCGTTGTCGCTCTTCGGGCGGTTGTCGGTCCAGTCGGTGACCTGGATGCCGTTGACCCAGGTGGCGAAGTGGTTGCCATGCGCGACGACGGTCATGCTGAACCATTCGCCGTCCTTCGACATCTGTTTGCGTGCGGGCACTCGGCGATAGATGGCGCCGGTGCCGAAATCGAGTGCGGTGTACATCGCCTCCTTCTTGCCGATCAGCTTGTTCGTTTTCGCGTCGTATTCTTCGAGCAGGTATTTCTTCGGAGTCTCGCCGAACCCGTTGTGAATCTGAGCTTCGTAGCCATTTTGATATTCGCCATCGCGGCAACGGAAGAAGATGCCGCTGTTGAGGTTCTTACCATTGCTGATCGCTTCGAGTTGCAGCACGAAGTCCTTGTACTTGCCGACGGTTTGCAGATCGCCCGGGCCATCCTTGACGTTGATGGCGTTATCGATGACGGCGAACTTGGACTTCTTGCCGGGGAACACGTTCCAACCGGTGAGGTCTTTGCCATTGAAGAGCGAGATGGTGTTGAGCGGGCGGAGTTTGATGTTGCGGAGGCTCAAGCCATCATCATTGTCCGTCCGAAAAAGAATCGCAGAAGCACCCATTACCTGGAGTCGCTCACCTAACTCAATGTCGGCAGGTTTTGAAGAAGTTATCGCAATTTTTATCGACATCCATTCTTTACTTCGTGGAATTCTTTTAACAACAAACGATTCACTCAAACCCTTTGCATGGAATGCCTCAATTCTCGCTGTTGCTGAATTCGTCTTGTAGTCAAATTGCAATACGCAATGATCGAAATGAGCGCTTGAAAAGACTCGTGCTGATTTTGGAATCTGCAGTGCGCCAGACGCGACAGAGGGAGAATGGTCATGAGAGCGCCACCCAAACGTCGTCTCGCCGTCGAAGAGCAATATCCAACCGTCGGCGATTTCTTTCGGCGTCAGCGCGTTCGGTTTGCCCTGGGCGTGGCAAGGCACGGCGATGGCGAGTGCGAATAGCGATGTCAGGAAAATTCGGACCATGAATCAACTCCGATGCGATTTTAAGCCACGTTGTTTAGCCGCGACGCGCAGCGGAGCGCGGGCATTCATCTCGGCTTGGATTCATTTCGCGCTCCGCTGCGCGTCGCGGCTAAACAATACATTATGGAAATATCCAGAACCTTCGTTTACGGAGAATAATGCCATGCGAATGCCTGCTCTCACCCTGTCCGTTCTATTCGCGCTGACCCAGTCGATTCACGCTCAGGAAAAACTCGATCCGAAAAAAGCCGTAGCGGAAAAAGACCTACTCTGGTACGACGTAAAGAACCTCCAACTCGAAGGCAAAGCGTTCGCCGACACCAAGGCGTACTACGATCGCCTGCCGGAGCGTGCCGAGAAGCTAGTAAGGCCGCCAGTCTGGTCGCTGAGCCGGCACTCGGCAGGGTTGTGCGTGCGTTTCACGACCGATGCGACGGCGATCCAGGCACGCTGGAAGCTGACGTCGCCGAAAGTCGCGATGCCGCACATGGCCGCCACGGGCGTTAGCGGACTTGACCTTTATGTGAAGACGGACAAGGGTTGGCGCTGGCTCGGCGTGGGTCAGCCGAAAGAGCAGAACAACACCGCGACGCTCGCCGCCGGCATTCCCGCCGGCACGCGCGAGTACATGGTCTATCTGCCGCTTTACAACGGCGTCACTTCCGTCGAGATTGGCATCGCCAAGGAAAAGTTCCTCGCCACGGGCGTGCCTTATCCCGCCGATCGCAAGCCGATTGTTTTCTACGGCACGTCGATCACGCAAGGCGGTTGTGCGTCGCGCACTGGCATGGTTCACACGGCGATTCTCGGCCGTCGGCTGGGTTATCCGGTCGTCAACCTCGGCTTCTCGGGCAATGGCCGAATGGAAGAGGAAGTTGTCAACCTGATCGCCGAGATCGATGCTTCGGTGTACGTCATCGACTGCTTGCCGAACATGACGGCGAAGGAAGTCGCCGCGAACACGGAGCCGCTGGTGAAGCTGTTGCGTGCGAAACGCCCGGCGACGCCGATCTTGCTCGTCGAAGACCGCAACTACGACAACGCGCACCTGTTGCTCGCTCCGAAGCAGCGCAATCAGGCAAGCCAGGCGGCGTTGAAAACGGCATACGAAAATTTGCTTAAGTCGGGCGTGAAGGGCTTGCACTATCTGCCTGGCGCGAACCTCCTCGGTGACGACAACGAGGGCACGGTGGACGCGTCGCATCCGACCGATCTCGGCTTCTTCCGCCAGGCCGATGCATTCGAAAAAGCGCTGCGCCCGATTCTGTCACGATAATGGAATTAATTCGGCACTATGAAATAAAATGAAATCGTCAATAAAAATAAATAAAAAAAACAAAAACTGACCTATCTTTTTTTTTGCCGATACGATTCAATGACAGAGATGGCCGATAATGCGATTGCCCGAGGTGGACCCGTGGTCTGACCAGGGCCTAGTTCAGGAGGTATTTCACTAGCTTTCACAATCGCATTTTACACTTTTCCTCAAGGGAGGCCGAACATGGGTAGGATTCCCATCACATTGGCATTATTTGTATCACTGGGCGTTTCGACTCACGGCTCGGCCCAAGAATCAACCACCTCTCCCGCACAGCAGGTTCTCTCCGAAGTTCGCTTTCACGATGGCAGCGTCGTCCGCATGAGCTTGCTCGAACCGGCGCTCGAAGTCAAAACGAAGTACGGCAAGCTGACGATTCCGCTGACGGATATTCGCCGAATCGAAGTTGGGTTGCATATCCCGGCCGACGTGAATCAGCAGATCGCGAACTCGATCAAACGGTTGTCCAGCCCGATGTATCGAGATCGCGACGGCGCGGGCAAGTATCTCGTCGGCGCGGGGCATTTCGCCCTGCCGTCGCTGCAAAAGGCATCGCGCAGCAGCGATCAGGAAGTCGCCTACCGCGCCGCCGGCCTCGTCAAACAGATATCGGAACGCGTGCAATCCGACTTGCTGAAACTGCGCGATGACGACGTCATCCACACGACCGACTTCATCGTCGTCGGCAAGATCGAGTCGCCGACCCTTAAGGCAAGCTCGCCTCACTTCGGGCAGGTGACGCTCAAGTTGAGCGAACTGCGCACGATCCACGTGAAGCAGCAGGCAGGCAAGCAGGAGCTTGTCGTCGACGCCGCCAAGAATGGCAGCGCGCTCGATCAGTGGTGCGACACCAACATCACCATCGATGCTTCGCAGCGCGTCCTCGTGACGGCGGAAGGTTCCGTCGATCTTTGGCCCCAGGGGCCAGGCCAATACGTCGCAGCGCCGAAAGGCTACAACACTGCGGGCAAAGGCGGCCAATTTTTGGCGGGATCGTTGATTGGCAAGATTGGCGAGAACGGCAAGGCATTCTACATAGGCGAGCGCTACGAAGGCGTCGTCACCGAAGAAGGCCGGCTGTACCTGCTCGTCGTGCCAAGCCCCTGGAACAATGCCTCCACCGGATCGTACCGCGTGCGCGTACAGACCGATAGCGCCTCAATCGCGGGACGTTGACATTGTTTAGCCGCTCGCCTTAGACGAGCGCGGGCGCGAAGCGAGCGGCTAAACCAATCGCCCTCAAGCCGCTTTTCGCATCGCCGCTGGTGCTGCCTGCTTCGTCGGCAATGCGAATCGCTCAGTCAATTTCGCCAGCGCTTCGACCAGTCCCGCGATCGCGGCAGGCTGATGATTCGCATTCACCTGGATCCGCAAAACTCCCGCGTGATAGGGCACGGCCGGGAACGTCACCGACTGCACGTAGAAGCCTTCTTCAAACAGGAATTTCCCCGCCTGGAGCGTCACGTCCTCGTCGCCGACGAGGATTGACACTATCGGCGTTTCACCGCCAAGCACGATCAATCCAAGGTTCTCCGCGCCTTGGACGAGTTGCGTGAGATTGCGCGTCAAGCGAGCGCGAAGCAAGTCGTACTCATCGGACGCGAGAATATCGCACACGACGCAGACCGCGTCGAGGTACGCAGGCGGAACCGGGCCACCGAAGATGAACGTGTTCGAGCGGATTTTTAGAAGCTGCTTGAACTCGCGTTTACAGCCAATGAACCCGCCAAAACAAGAAAAGCCCTTCGATAGCGAACCGATGACAAAGGCGTTGTCGTAATTGCCCAGCGCGTCGAACACCGTTCCGCGACCATGCGAGCCCAGGACGGCCGTGGCGTGAGCGTCATCGACATAGAGCACGGCATTGCGTCGAAGGCAGACTTCGTTCAGCTTGGCGAGCGGCGGCAGCGCGCCGGTCATGCTGTAGACGCCATCGATGGCGACGACGGCGACACGGTATTCGCCAGCAGCATCCAGAGTGCGGTCCAGGTCGTCGGGATCGCAGTGACTGAACGGCACGACGCGCACGCCATTGGCCTGCGCGATCTTGGCGCCGTCCTGCATCGAATTGTGGGCATGTTCGTCGATGACGAGTAGATCCCGCTTGGTCACCAGGCCCGGCAATGCGCCGAGGTTCGTAAGACTGACCGACGGATAAATGAGCGCCGCCTCCGTGCCCAGCCAGGCGGCGAGTTTTTCCTCGGCTACTTCATTCGATCGCACCGAGGAGAACGCTCGCGAGGCGCCGTTGTGCGCGCCCCATCGTTGCAGGCCTTCCTCGATCGCCTCGCGCACGCGCGGATCCTGGTCGAGCCCCAGAAAACTGTCAGAGCCAAAGTTGATGACCCGATGGCCGCTTACTTCCATCTCGCGATGCGGGCCAAGCCGATCGACCGTGACATCTTTGAGATGGGAATCGGGATACTGTTTCGCGAAATGCTCGACGAAGCGGACGAGTCCATTTTGTCGCATGGCCTTTTCAAGGCTAAGCATCGGTGAGGTTGACATTATTTTTCGTTCCTTCGTCACGGGGCCGGCCTGAATGGGAAATTTGTGAATACGCCTAGACCATAAATCGCGGGTGATATCAAGATGAATTCTCCCTTGAAAACCCGCCAATACCCGATCTTGCCGAGTTTACCACAGCCTAGTAAGTCCCGCTTGCCGAGCGGGATCGATGAAGTGCGACCCGATTGGACTTGATCGCCTGGGTGGAAAACGCAATAGCTCCGTCATTGTCGGAAAATGTTGGACGGTTTGTCCAAGAATTATTCGTTCGGATGTCGATATACATTAATGCGTCCATGACCACCGGCCCGGCTCACCGACCAGGAAAGCAGCCTTGTTAGCGACGCAAACCACGACACAATTGAACATCTCAGCTCGCTGTGCGATCACCGCCTGGGCGACGGTTCGCGCCAATCCGCAGGCGATTGCGAAGTGGCGAAAGCAGCCATTGACTATCGGGCCAGAGGTGCTTTCTACTTCGTCGCTCAAACATGCCGACAACCAGACCGTCACGGCTCTGGAAGCCGTGCGTGTCGCGCAGGAACATTTCGCGGGCACACGCCCTGATTTTCGGCATTGGGGCGTCATCGCAGGCACGAATTTTCTCGGCCGAGAGCGATGTGCTCGTTCGATATTGGCCTACCCGACAGACGGAGCCTGGGGCGTCTCGCCGCACTTTATCCCGCATCAATCGATTCACGCGATTTCGGGAACGATCAGCCAGGCGCTCCAGTCGCATGGTCCGAATTTGGGTGTCGGCGGCGGACCCAATGCCGTGCCCGACACGTTTCTGCTCGCCGCGTCGCTCTTGATCGATGCCGCCATGCCGGGATTGTGGCTGGTCCTGGTCGGACACGAATCGGAGTGCATTCCCGGTTTGGGCGGTGACCTTGCCGCCCCCGACTGCCTGAGCATCGCCCTGGCGCTAGTCCCGACGACTAACTCGGCGCCGGGCTGCGAACTCCGGTTTCGCGATCTGCGCGACGACGATTCGCTCCACTGGAAGACGGAGCCGACCCTCGATTCCTGTGCGAACGCCATCGCGCAGCGGCAATCCAGCGTTTGGCGGTTGGGAGGAACCGTCGTCGCGGAGATCGATTTCGTCGGCCACCCGGAGGAAGGCTAATGCAACGCGATTCAATCGTCATCACGGGTGTCGGCTGTGCCACGCCGCTGGGGCATTCCTACCAGGAGTTCGCCGATCGGCTGCTCCAGGGCGAATCGGGCGTGCGTGCCATTACCGAGTTCTCCGTCAACGACCATCCATCGCAAATCGGCGCGATGCTTTCCGAGATTCCTTGCCCGGAAAACTGGGGCCGCGAAGATTTCGCTAGCATGTCCAAGCTCGACCAGGCCATGCTATGGTGCTGCGCGACGGCGCTGTCGGACGCTCATCTTTGGCATCGCCGACATGAGCTGCGCGTCGGCCTCGTGCTCGGCAGCGCGGCTGAATGGCTTACGACCTGGGAAATGGACTACACCGCCGGCGGCCGACGCATCTTTCAGCCGCAAGCTCACCTTGAACCACTTGCCCAGCGCTCGGTGCATCGCCTCGAACTCTCCGGGCCTACGGCCTCGCTCTCCGCCGCCTGCGCCAGCGGCAACCACGCCATCGCGCTCGCGCGGCGCTGGCTTCAACTCGGCTGGGTCGATGTCTGCCTCGCCGGCGCCTGCGACCTCGCCATCGGCCCGCTGACGCTCGCCGGCTTTGGCAACCTGCGGGCACTCTCTCGCCGCAATGACGATCCGCGCGGCGCCTCCAGGCCATTCGACCGCGATCGCGACGGCTTCGTCATGGGTGAAGGCGGCGCGATCTTCGTCCTCGAAAATGCCGCCTCGGCTCGCAAACGCGGTTCACGCATCCACGCCGAGGTCGCCGGCTGCGGCGCCTCCAGCGACGCTTACCACATGGTTATCCCGAGTCCCGACCCCGAACCGGCAATTCTCGCGATGCGCCACGCCCTGGCCGACGCGAAGCTCGATCCCAGCGAGATCGATTACGTCAACGCGCATGCCACAAGCACGCCCGTCGGCGATCAGGCCGAGGCGAAGGTATTGACGAGCGTATTCGGATCGCACGTAGAATCGTTGCCGGTAAGTTCGACGAAAAGCATGACCGGCCACCTGCTAACCGCCGCCGCCGCCGTCGAAGCGCTGGCGTGCATCGTCGCAATGGATCAGCAAGTCGTGCCGCCGACAATCAATTTGCACAATCCCGATCCCGAGTGCCCGCTCCGCCACGTGCCCAACCAGGCCGAGCCGTGCAAAGTTCGCGCGACCGCATCCAACTCGTTCGGTTTCGGCGGCAGCAACACCTGTCTGATTCTGAAAGCGGCATAGCGCTCCGATCGCACTCGTGCAACCTCGCGTACAATAGTTCAGTGAAGCTGCCAGGGATCTGTCACGCCTTAATAGACGGATTCATCGGTAGCGGAAGCCTCTGAAGCACTCCAAAGAGTCCGAGGTCCGCCATGTCTGCTTTGGATCGCGATGAGTATATCGAGCAGGCCTATTTCTTCCGCACCCTTCGAGAGCGGATGATCGACGAGCAAATCCCCACGCAGATCGTACTCGCGCGCATTCACGAAGAGATCCTGTCGATCACGCGCTTGCCAATGGCGATCCAGTTCGTCAGCACCGAGCTTCGCCATTCGGGATTGCTTTCGTCGGGCTTCGCGAAGCTGCCGCACTACTTCACGCCGTTTCAAGCTTTCGTGATCGAGAAATCCGAGGACGAGAAAAACCGCTTCAGCATCGATATCGCCCTCCTGGTGCTCGAGCGCGAAGCCCAGTACCGCAGCGGCACACCCACGCCGCAGGGCCTATTCGTCTACCAGTTCGAGACGCTCAGCCGCAATCGCCTGGGGTACAACCTGGGCCTGCAATGCGTGCGCAAAGATCCGTTTTTCGATGCCGACTGGCAGCAGTACATCGAGTTCGTCCAACGCCAGATCGGTTCGCTGGAGTTCGCGGATCTGATCTACGTGCGGTCGGAGTTGTACATCAAGGAGCAACGTCGGGCCAATCCAGAATACGACCCGCCAGTCGCGCCGCTTTTTGCGGAGAAGGAAGGCAAAATCGCCAAGGCGAACCAAGGCCGCGACCCGCTCTACCTCTTCGCCGCCCTGCAACGCCAACTCAACTATCCCGAAGTGCCCCGCATCAAGGCAAAGGACGATCTGTCCGTGAAAATGCTTGAAATGACGGCGAAAATCAAAGAACTCGAAACCCGCCTCAAAATCGTCGAAGGCGAACTCCGCGGCAACCTCGACCTCAGTGAATTCATGGCCAAACCCGACCTCATCAAGCCCGTCGAAGATCTGGAGTAGACCCAGATCAGAGGCTCTCGGTGAGTAGGAGTTCTTCATCGAGTATCACGGTCAACTCGTCGTTGGTCAGGCAGTCCAGTAATGTGACTCCGCCCCTGTGGCAACGTCTCAGCACCGACCTGCCAGGACCGAAGAGATAAGTATGGCGTCCCCCGAGCCCTACGGAAATTCCAGCGGCCGATCGCTAGGGCGGGCGATTCATCGATCGAGAGAGTGAGAGACACGTAGAATATTCGCTGGGGCGGTTAAAGGTGTGGGAAAAGGCGGAAAAAGTGTCAGCTGCGGGCCTGACACCTTTTTTCGGGCCCGGAGGCTATTGACCGGTATACCCCGCAAATTTCTACTTGTCCAAATCCCACAGCATCATGCGGCCATTTTTGGTAAACGTAAGCGCGGTTTTGCCGTCGGGGGAAAACTGCACGTGGCCATATCCTGGCATGCGTTTGATTTCCTTGCATTCGGGAAACGAATAGACGATGGTGTTGCCATGAAACCCCGTCGTCATGATCTTGTCGCCCTTGGGACTAACGGCAAGGACGTGGATGTCGCCGTCGGTATTGAGTCGGTACTTTTTCGATTGTTTGCCCGATTCGATTTCAAACTCGAAAATTTCCCCGAATCGAGTTGTTATCAGCAAACTCTGTCCACTCGGCGAAAGCGCTCGACCTAAAATTGCAGTATTTTTTGGCAAGAGGAAGTCTTTATTTGGAAACTCACTGGCATGATTTGTCCCACGAAACCTTAGGTCCATTGTTTTGAAATCCCAAATTGAAATTTGAGTACCAGAATCGAAAATGACGTATTTTCCGTTCTTGGAAAGCAATATTGCCACTGGATCCGAAATTCGGTGATATTTATTTATGTCTGTTTCTTTCTCTATTTTTCCAGTTTTCATGTCCCATAAACGAATGATGTCGCTCTGCGACGTGAGAATTTTGGTGCTTTTGGGGAACGTCGAAAAACACTCAACGGCCCATATAGTGGGCTTGGGAAAGGACGGATTGGTGCCTCCAAGAACATGAATCTGTTTTTTTGACGCCAAATCCCACACGACCAATGGCAAATCCTGACCACATGCCATCACCAAATTGCCGTCATACGAGAATCCCACACGATGAATGATTTGAGTTGGCTTTTCATCCGTTAGAAGGAATGTCGTAAGAATTTTTCCAGTGAGAACATCCCAAAGTTGGAGTTCACCGTCATATGGTGGACCGCGCCTAGAATTGTCTCGATATCCTCGAACCAAAATATACTTGCCGTCTGGAGAAAACTGCGCAGGCGTCCATTGATCGACGCCCGTGTTACCGAACGCCAATCGAGGAGATGGACCTCCTGCAAATCCGAGTACGAAGGCGACGGTAGCTGTGGCCAGCGCCACCGCCAATATTATTAGGTTTCTTCTCATTATCGTGCCTGATAGAATCGGCCAAGTGCGAGTGTTTGATCACTAAACCGCGTGGCAGCTAAATTTTCCGGATCGGAATAATAGTTGAACTCCTCGGACAAGGGGGGACCGTGGCCGGGGTTGTACTCAACCCCGGCGAAGCGGCAGCGAGTTCATCCTCTATTCACCCTTGCCGCCAAAATACGCTGTCATACCGTCGAAGTCGACAGCGTCAGGGCGCAGCAGGTTCTTTCCTTCGCACCATCCTGCGCTTGACCATTTCCAATCTTCCGGGGTCGCCGCCAATTCTCGACGGACCGGATTATTGTGGATGTAGTCGATCATAATCAATAATAACCGCGGATCGGTGGCGTTTCGATCGAACCCGCCTCCAGCTTACAAGAAACGACGCTCGATTTTATCTCCTTTGTTCAACGTGATCCGTTGCAGCCATTCTGGCGAATGCTCACGCAGATGCTTGATAGCGCGCAGAGCCACCGGTTGTTTGATCGACTTGAGAATGGCGCTGATGTCGTATTGCGCCAGCCGGGGCCATACCAAGAGATGCACATGTTCCGGCATGAATACATACGCCCACAACGCAAAATCATGTTCTCGGCGAGCATCTTCTATGGCTTCCGTCAACCACTCGCACGCACGTTCGGCTTTCAGAAATGGAAAGTTATGATAGCAGGAAAAAGTCAATTCATGAGCATGCCCCGGCACGTTGGCAGCCGGCCGACGCATTCGCCGTTTTTTCCAATGCATGGTTGCTCTTTGAGGTGAAGGAGTGTCTTTGGGTGCTTTTTCGGTGAGGCACCAGGCCATTGCAAGGTTGCCGGGGTTGAGTACAACCCCGGCCACGGTTCCGGCTACACTTTACCGCGCCAGATATCGCGTTCGCAATGTGGGTTGTAGCGATTTTTTTGAAAAAACCAGTGTGTGGCCCCCCCCTCTCCCCCTCGGCTTGTTGGCCAACACCCCCTAAAAGTGCGAAAAAAGG
>CAZAFH010000117.1:0-24582 GCA_964484265.1 uncultured Singulisphaera sp. | reverse complement strand
GCAACGAAAACAACGACGTCTGGGCCGACCTGGACGGCAGTGGCTCTTTGATAACTCACTACCTACGCGGCGACATCGTCGATCAGATAATCGCCCGCACCGACGGCACCGATTCCGCGTGGCTGCTCACTGACCACCTCGGCAGCACGCGCGACATCATTGATAACACCGGTGCGCTGAAGGACAATCTTCGCTACGACGGCTTCGGCAACATCATTGATGAAACCGACGACGCCGAACGCGGGCGCTATGCGTGGACCGGGCGCGAGTACGACGTCGAGACCGACCTGCAATACAACCGGGCTCGGTATTACGACCCGACGACTGGGCGCTGGATCTCGCAGGATCCGCTGGGCTTCGATGCGGGTGATTCGAATTTATATCGTTATGTGGCCAACAGGGCGACAGGGGCTAATGATCCGAGCGGCCTTCAACAACGATTGGTTCCAATTTCACGAATGGTTGACGGAAGGAAATTGGATTTCAAAGTTGGGCTTGGAGTCCGGCGCCTCGAGATTCAAAGAAAGGTGGGCACTTCGAAATTGAGTTCAATGATTGATTTCGGCGGTGATCTCAGTCTGAATTCAACCGGCCTTTTGCTTAACAACCCTGATCCCAATGTCACTGGTACAGTAGAAAATATTCGCATCGGGGTTGGGATGTCAATGGCATCGACTTATAACGTAAAAAACTCTAATGATACATACTATTGGGCACAATATATTATGAAAAGATTGGTAGTCACAACTGGAAAGAATGAGAAGCTAATTGGCAATACGGGGTTCACGCTTGACTCAGTAGACAAGAAAAGCACACTTCTATTTCGGTATAAATATCAAAATGTGGACAATGGAGTGTTGATTTCCGATGATAAGCCAACTTTGTTCATGGATGAATGGAAGGTTCCGTTCGATGCAAAGCAGACTGGTTTTGCAAATCAGAACAAGAGTTTGAAGCTTGCTTTTGATAAGGCGCTTGGCTTTACTTATCAAGCAGGTCTCAATGCGATTTTCAATCAATTTGCCGGTGCTGATAGCTTTTCTGTTATGTACGATTTAAAATCGTATCTGGTGAAGGTTGAACCAAATAAAGCCCCACAACCATTAGGTTTGATCTCATGGGGATATACTGTTGTATTCGACCTAAAAAATAAAGGGATGTCAGTAATAATTGATCAGCCGGAGTGGAGCGATTTCGACCCGATCAAGGACCGCTGGTGGAATAAGGTGAAGGTTCACTCTTGGAATGATGTTGACTAGAGCTTGTCCGAGTACTCCCACAAACTCGGATGCTTGGGCAGGCTCCTAGTAGCTAGGCGGGGCATCATCGATTCAGCTCACGGGTACGCCGTAATGTTGAGCCTTTTTCGATAAACTGATTCAGCCTCCTCGCGGATAACCCACAGGTAGGAACTATCCCGTATCGAACTATTTCATGATTGTGTGGAAAACATGAGCGTTAACGTTGTCTTGGTTGTTTTCTTGTCAGCAGTAGGATTTGAAGCTACTTCTTTTCCGGTTTCTGTTCAAAGTGCTGATGAGCTTCAGATGGCACTCAGTGATCCAACAAGATTTTCCATACGCGAACTTTCGGGATTGGATTATTCAACCAACCGAAAAACATTTGCGGCAATCCTAAATCGCGGACTAAAAGGAGATAGTCCCGTGATGCGCATTCATTCAGCATGGTTATTATGGAAATTTGAAAAAAAAACGGAAGTTATTTCAGTGATATCCGACCTGATGTGTGACAAGAATTCATACGTTAGGTCGATGGCCATATCGGCCTTGAGTGACATCGCGAGCGAAGATTATTCCGCTAGTTGTATTCTTGTTAATTCACTCGACACTTTCAGTGAATTTGAACTCGCCCGTGCAGCCTATTCGCTTCGACAGGCCGGGCATCGGTCTATTATTCCGTTACTAGCCGGAGTCTTCTCGAAATCTCAAAAAACTCGATTACGATCCCTGACGATTCTGGGTGACGTTGCCTCCGCCTATTTCATTCGCGAAATTCAAGAGAATTCTCGGATAAAGTGAAGTGTGCCGAACCGAATTTTGGTCGCGTTTGTTGCCGATTTAAGAGTGTATAGATTCGGGTGCAGTTCCGATTTGCCCAAGGATTTCGTGGAAGCCTTTTCTGGCTGGATGATTCTTCCACAAGCCATCCACAGGTGTTCCCAATCGAATTGTGGTCGTGGTCGTTGCCGAATTAAGGGTGTATGGGTTTTGGCGTCGCGAAGAGGTGTTTGCTGAATTGTGGAGGATATTGGAGAACGCTGGCAACCGGTCGAGCATCGGGTTCGTTGCCAAATTTGCGTGACGAATTTGGCTACGCGGTCGGATGACGAGCCGAGGGGTTGCCAAATTTACGTGGCGAAATTGGTTGGGAGTGATCGGTAATTTTCGGGATTCGTGTTCTTTTAGCCAGCGTTCGAGCAGGGCGGCGATGGTCATCACCGCACGTCATCATTCCGTCGCTCCCTCGCTCCATGACTAAACACCCGCGTCCCGAAGTGATGCACGAACAGGTCGCGACAGCAGGCCAGGGTGAAGCCGGCCTGGCGAACTTTGGTGCCGAGGATGTCGGTGTCGAAGAGGCTCAGGTCGGTCCATTTCTCCAGGTTCACCAGGCCGATGCGGTCCAGGGCTTCGCGCTTTAGCAACACGCAGAAGCCGCCCAGGCGGTCGGTTTCCAGCCATTTTCCCTTGTTTTTCTCCCGATGCTCGGCAGCGAAGGCACGCATCGCGTCGGTTTCAAGCAGACGCTCCGCGACCCCAAACCGGCGCGGCGTTTTGCCTTGCTTGAGCTTCATGCGGTACGGCACCGCTTCAACAAGTTGCGGCGGGGCGGCGTAGTTCGACATCGGCCCAACCATGCCAAACGTCGGCGAGAGATTCGCCAAATTGATGAGCGCGAGCAGCCAACCCTCGGTGACGACGGTGTCGTTATTGAGCAGCACGAGATAGTCGCCCCGCGCGGCGGCGATGGCATCCTTGCATGCTTCACGAATGCCAAGGTCGGCCGGCGTGCGAATGATCTCCACGCGATGCTGGCACGCCGCCTTGCGCTCGTAGCGTTTGATGCGTCCGGCGTTTTTCCATCATCGTAACGCGCTGGCGGCGGGCAATGCAAAGTCGGTTGCGAGGCGTTTTTTTGTTTTTCTCAAAATAATCTGCATGCAGATACCTATACCCCTCCCTCGGCTTGTTGGCCAACACCCCCAAAAAGTGCAAAAAAAGGCCGAAAAAGTGCAAAAGCGCTTGGCCATTTGCTGTTGGCCAAGCGCCCCCCCTGGCCAGCAGTCCGTAGGCGCGGTGTGTCATTTCTGCACGCTGCCGTTGACGGGCGAGTTAGGCGGCGTCAGCGGTTCGACGCGGATGTCGTCGAAGTAGACCGTGCCGACGCCTGTAAGCGCCAGCGTCACGTTGATCGTTCCCGATGCGGGCACGCGGCGGTAGACGGTGAATTTTTTCCACGACGTCGCGTCCGTCAACCGAATGGCCAATGGTTCCCCGCCGACGCTGTCGTACATCAGAGCGCCGTCCGCCGTCGCCGAGATCGGCGCTGGAATATTAACCAACCCGCTAATCTGTACAAGCGAGCCCGGAGGCAATCGCACGGGCGGACTCGTCAGCGCGAGCATCGTTCGCTCCAGGCCGGGCGGAACGTTCCTTCCAGGGCGTGGCTGTATTTTCAACATCAGGCACTGCCGGCCTTCGGCAGGTTGATTGTCGCCTTTGGTCTTGGGATTCTTCACCTCGGCGAGATCGCCAACGCGCTCGGCCCACATGTCCATGTCATCCAGAGTGGGGCGATCCAATTTCCAGGCGTCTTGGATGCGTTCCGGGGCAATCTCGAAATCGCCGCCGCGCAGCAGATTCAATCCCGCTGTCGAACGCCTTGCGATGTCGATGAACTGCCAGTGCTTCGGCAATGTGTAAAACGAGACGGCAAACGGACTGGCGACTGGCGTGTCGAGACCGCGAACCGCTTTCTCCCAGTGCGCTCGCATCAAGATTCGCACCGGACGCAACGCGCGATTGGCCTCGTGGTAGGCCTCGGCGAAATGGCTGCGATCATAGGAATCCTTCGATTTTTGCAAGCGTCGGCGGGCGTCATCCAGCAGCGAATTCGCATCTGGCAACGACACATTGAGCTGTTCCAACTGGGTCTGCACCTTGACCACTTTCTCGTATTCGTAAAGCGCCATGTCGTGCGACCACTGTGCGGCCTGCTGGCGGCGAGCCCTTGCTAGATCCTGAAATCGGCCCATGAGCTGAACGTCTGACGTAAACACCAAAATCGACGTCAGGCCGAACTCGGGCAGCGTCACACGCAGTCCCCGGTCCGCTCGATCCGTCTTCAGGCCGCGTACTTCACCGGGCGAGACTTCCCAGGCTTGTGAGGTTACGGGAACCTGCGGAATCGTCAGCGTCAGCCTGGCGGCGGCCGCCTGACCGGGAACGAACTGCGAGAACTTCCCTTGCCAAATCGGCATGACGATGACGCCCTGCCGGGCGCGAATCACTGCGGCCTTGATCTCGGGCACCGAGGTGTCAATCCACTGCGGCGGATCTTCGACCGTGACCAGCAGCGAATCGATCATGTCGATTTCCTGGTTCAGCAAAGCACAGGCGAGCAAGCGATCGCGGCCCTGATGACTGTCGGCAAGAAAGCGATCCGACCAGAAGCCCAGGCCGCGCGAACCCGTCGCCAGCGCGGTGTACGCGAGCAAGCGGATCTGCTCCGGCTGCGGGCCGACCGGTTCCTTGAACTCGGCATGAGCGGGTTGATTGTAAAGAAGATCGCTGTACCAATCGGGAAGATGGGTCTGAATCCATGTCCATGTGAAGCTGTCAGGCAGGGCGAGCTTGCGGCGTGATTCGAGCCATTCGCGGTACTTGGGCAGTTCGAGCGTGGTCATGAGCGGAAAGCGATGCATGCCCAGCAGATTGATCGAACGCGAATAAGGGAGAAGGCCGTCCCAGACATCCGCCGCGATGAGTCGGCCCGGCGCGGCGCCTCGCGCCGCTTGCACGGCACGCGAAACGAGCGCCGATTGCTCAAACGAGATGCCGCCGCGAATTCGCGAGAAGAGCACCGCGTCATTGTCGGCATAGGGGCGAATCTGCTTGACGATTTCATCTTCCGAAACGGGGGTGCCGTTGTCGTTCAGGATGTTGAACTCGGGCACGATCCAAAGGCCCATGTCCGACGCCTCGTTGACCATGGCGGGCGTAACATTGCGATCGAAGCAAATCGTGTTGAAACCCGCACTGCGAAGGACGGGCAGCATGGTGTCGGTGTAACGAATGGCGCGGAAGAGGATCCGCTTCTTGCCGACGAGTAGGCGATTGCCATCGAACTTGACAATCGCACCGCGATCCGTGCCACTAGGCCGCGAGATACTTGCAATCTTCGCGGGAGTGTTGTTGTCTACGCGATCCGTGGTCTGAAACGGCGCCGTCGAGATAACTGGGCCGACCTCGAGATCGTCGATCCACACTTTCGTCGCGCCAGGCCCGCCGTGGACGTTGAGCACCAGCGTGTCGATGTACGCGCCGGTAAAATCGAACGAACGTTTGAACTCGGCATTCATGAGATGCTGTTGTTGCTTGGCCAGAGTTACCGGCCGGCCGATCTCCAGAAGCTGCCAACGGCCTGTTTGCTGGTACGTGTCGCCGCGGATGTAGGTCGTCAAGCGGTAATCGAGGTTTTTCGGATCGCGCTCGTTGGGAAGAACGACGCGTGCCATGAACTGGATGCCAGGGCGATTCGCCTTGACCCAGACCGCGGCACGAAGTTCGTCGGCGATCGGCGCTTTGCCTATCGGGTACGCGTAATGAATGAACGAACCCTGCTTGACATCAAGCTCGATCAATTCGGATCCCTGCCCGGTGCGCGGGTCCAGATCGTCGATGCGATGCGTAATCTCTTGAAATGCTGCGTCGGCGCCGCCCTTGATCCAGCCGACGCGCGTCTCGAAGCCGTTGCGGTGCATGCCGGTCTGCGCCAGCGCGATTCCCGCGAGCAGCAAGAACCCGCTCGACAGGGCCAGGGCCGAAAACATCCATCCGTAGGAAAAGCGAAAGCGTGTCATGGCAACATCCTGCGACAGCGCGAGTCTTACAGCCGCCCCGAGCGAAAACTCGGAATCACGGACTATCCAGCGCGGGCTTGTAACACATCTTTTGTTAACAAGAAAGACCAGTTCTGTTGCCTTTTGTTTACACCACGCAAGACACGAAATCTTCAGAACCGCGGCAAAACGGCCAAAAATTCAGGTATTTCGTAGTCGGGAGAAAGGCGCGTGTATCGGCACGCGAGTTGCACTCATATTATTCTGTGGGCAAGCACCGCCTAATGGCAGTCAGGATTTTCAACCACGGAAGATACGCAAACAGGATATAGTCATGGCACAGATCCAATCCGAGTGGCGCAAGGACCAGATTCCATCCGAGTTGATGGAATTGAAGAAGCAGATCGAGCAACTGCCGTTGCATGTAAGAACGCGGTTGTTGCCTCTCTGCGATCGATTGTACCATTACACGCGGCTTCATAGCCGCCTGTTGAAGATCGCACAAGAAGCCGTCGATCAGTTGCAGCTCGACATCAAGTACCTTCATTTCGACATCGAAGCCACCCGCCGTGAACGCGACGAGGCGCTGCGGGAATTGCGCGGCTGCGACGAGGAGATCTGAATCGACGCTACGTTACGCCTGACCGCACAGTTCCTGCCATCGTGATCGAATCTGTGCGGGCGTGGCGGTTCCGGTGACACCGATCTGCTTGATGGTAATCGACGCAACCAGATTCCCGAAAGCGGCGGCCTCAACAAGCGACGCGCCGGCGGCCAAACCGCAAGCGATCGCCGCGCTGCTGCTGTCTCCCGCGCCGACGATGTCAATCGGCGGGTTTACCGCATAGGCTGGCACATCGACAAACTCCTCCGCATCGGGCTTGGCGATTCGAATCCCATGCTCGCCTCGCGTGCAAAAGACGGGGCGTCTCGCACTGGCCGCCAGACGGCGCAATCCTTCGACCGCATCACCATTTCCCGGACTCGCTCGGGCGCACTCGCGCTCATTCGGCTTGAGCATCACCTCGCGAAACAATGCGATCCGTTCTCGGCTGTCGGCAACCACAGGTTTGCCCGGTTCGCGTCTTGCGCATTGGCAGAGAGCGTCGCGCATTCGCGTGGTGACTACGCCGCACTCCGGTTGGCTCACCTGATCGAGCACAAGAATCGCATCGCACGCTTCCCAGACCTCGGTCAGCCGCCGGACCAATTCCGCTTCGACCTCCGTAGGTAGCCGCTGCCAGTTCTTGATGTCAAGCCGATTCAACTCGCGTCCGATGTCGCCGCCTTTTCCCAGCATCGGCTTGGTGTAGGTCGGCGTGCGGCGGCTCGCCGTCGAGACGATTTGCGATGGATCCACGCAGGTAAGGCAACTCAACGCTTGGCGCAATTCATAACCTTCGCCATCATCGCCGATCATACTGATTGGGATGATCTTCCCGACCCCGATTGCCGCGAGGTTGTTGATGACGGTCCCAGCCGCGCCAGGATAGGAGCGAACGCGTGTGACCTGGTAAGCATCCAGGCCCGTTTCGAGCGACGGTTCCGTCAATGCCTCGTCGCAGTCGAGATAGCGATCGAGAAACAGATCGCCCACGACGCCGATCGTGCGCTGAGGAATGTGATTCAGAATTTGCTCAATAATCTCGGCAGTTAACATCAATCGATTCCAGTTGGCGAGCGAGGGGCGTCAACCCGCTGATACTGTACCCATAACCAGATCCCACGTCGGCGGCAGCGGCGCTGTCAGCGTCATTGGCTCATAGCTGAGCGGATGCAGGAACGTCAACGATCGCGCGTGCAGTGCAATTATGCGATCACGCTGGAGCGCCGCGCCTGGCCCAAAACTCGTAGTCGAGCCGTAATCGGCATCGCCGAACACGGGATGGCCATGAAGCGACGCCTGCAAGCGGATCTGATGCATGCGGCCCGTGATCAGCTTGAACTCCACCAGCGTGCCGCCGCGGATCGATTGCACGACGCGCCATTCCAACTCCGCCAATTTTGCACCAGCTTCATCGGCTTCCGCGCGAACGGCGTGGGCCTGGTCCTGAATCTTCCGAAGCCAATCGGTCCATTTCCCCTCGGCAGCCTCCAGTGTTCCTTCGACGGCGGCCCAATATTGCTTGGTGACTTGCCGTTCGCGGAACTGCTCGGCGAGTCGTGCCGCGGATTTGCTATTACGCGCGAAGAGCACGATACCCGACACGGGTCGATCCAGGCGGTGCGGCACGCCGAGATAGACATTGCCCGGCTTCGCGTACTTGTGCTTGATATATTGCTTGACAAGCGATTCCATCGATGGAAGATTGGCCGGTCCTTGCGTGAGCAATCCCGCCGGCTTGGCCAGCGCGATGCAGTGGTTGTCCTCGAACAATATTTCAAGCTGCGGTTCCATCTGCGGTCCAGGAGTCAACGTTATTCGACGCGGCACACAATGCACTTGAGGTAATTCGTCTCCGGGCAATGCGCGGAAACAGGGTGATCCGGAGCCGCGCCGCGGCTTTCAAGTATCTGCATCGCGCGCCGGGCCTTTACCGATTCCTGCCCCAGCAAATCATGAATCGCCTGGCGTTCGATCAGCCCGGAGCAACAGCACATGACGAGCACGCCGTCCGTTTCGAGCAATCGCAATGCTTTCGCGATCAATCGCTGATAGCCGCGCAACGCCTCGCTCACGGCACTGCCGGTGCGAGCGAACTTCGGCGGATCAAGTACGATAACACCAAACGACGCGTGATCCGTGATCAGGCCGTCGAGTTTTTCAAAGACATCCGCTTTCTCGAAAACGACGTTCTGCAAGCCGTTCAACTCGGCATTGGCGCGAGCCAGGCTGAGCGCCGCCTCCGACGAATCGATGCCTAGCACCTGCGCCGCCCCGGCGCGAGCCGCGTGCAGCGCGAATCCGCCGGAGTAGCAAAAGGCATCAAGCATGCGTCGGCCAATGGCGAGCCGAGCGACCGTCTGGCGATTGTCGCGTTGATCGAGATAGAATCCGGTCTTTTGGCCTTCGATCAGGTGGACCTGAAGTTTAAGCCCATTCTCGGAGATTGAAACAATCGGCGGCGTCTCGCCTCGCAGGGGCCCGTCGCGGAGATCCAGACCTTCGAGTTGCCCCACGCCGCGTTCGGTGCGGAGATAGATGCCCGTGGGTTGCAGCAATTCGTCAAGCAGGTCGGCGATAATGTCCTTTCGCTGCGCCATCGCCAGGCTGGTGAATTGCACGACGAGCCAGCGGTCGAACTGGTCAACCGTCAGACCGGATAGTCCGTCCGCTTCGCTGAAAACGAGCCGGCACGACTCCGTCAAGCCGAGGGTCTCACGGCGCAGGCGAATGGCGCTTTGCAGTTTGTGGCGGAAAAATTCAACGTCGAGCGCCTCGTCCGCATTCCACGTGCAGAGCCGAACGCGAATCTTGCTTTGAGAGTTGTAAAAACCACGTGCGATGAATTCACCCGCATCGGAGACGAGATTGACGACGCCGCCATCGCCAGGCTCGCCTTCGACGCGGTCGATCGCGCCGGCGAAGACCCACGGATGCCAGCCGAAAAAAGGGCGAGCACGCCTGGGCTTCAGAATGACGCGAGGGAAAGGAAGTGTGTGTTGCATGGTGACGGCTGGCCGGTCTCACGCCGCCGACTGCACGCTTTCCATGTAGGCCAGCGTCTGTTCGAGGGGATCGCTGAACTGTCGGCTGGCAAGGGCGGCCTTGATGCGCAGAAGCAATTCGGCCTTGTTGATTGGCTTCGTCAAGAAGTCGTTCGTCCCCGCTTCCACCGCACGATCGATATCGTGATGCTGATCGAGTGCCGTGATCATCAGTATCACGACGCCTTTGGTTTCCGCCGCGGCGCGCAAACGTTTGCACACCTCGAAACCGCTAATCTTCGGCATCATGACATCGAGAAGTATGAGATCAGGATGAAACGACTCCACTTTCTTCAGTGCATCGTCGCCATCACTGGCGATTTGAATGACATGATCGGTCGTCGAAAGATACGCTTCGAGCAATTCAGCGCCCTGGGGGTTATCTTCCGCAATAAGAATTTTCGCCGCAGCCATGACTTTCCCCGAGCCCAGGGGTGGGCTTATGAAATACGACGCCTGAATTCATCTCAAATTTGTTGCGCGATTGCTCCCCTCTCCCCCACGAATGTGGGGGAGAGGGGCCAGGGGGTGAGGGGCGGATCAGCATCGCTGGCCAAGGACTGAGCCTTCTGCAAGGTTCCCTGACCCCTCACCCCTCCCTCTCCCCCACATTCGTGGGGGAGAGGGTGCTCTGCGCGCAACGAATATTGACTGGGCATGATGCCAAGAATCGACGAATTTCCAATAGTTTTCATCAGCCCAGCCCAGGGGTAAGGCACTCCGAACCCCTGGGATTTGAACGGTTAGAAACACAAGCGATCACGCAAATCGCGTCACGCCGGGCCGAGCGACGGCCGGAATCTGCGGAGCGCGGTCCCAGCGGTAGCCGTCGCGAGGCGATAGATCCTCCGTCGAGTTCCACGCTTGGTCCCAGGTCAGCATTTGGCCCGTGTAGCAAACCATGCGGCCAAGAATCGCGAGCATCGTGCTCTTGGCTCCCCATTCGATATCGTTGATCGGCGTGCTAGTGCGGATGCTGGCGAACAACTCATTGTGCTCGGACTGGTACATGTCGATTGCCGCTCGTTGTTGGGCGGCGGGTAGACGCCAGGCGTTCTCACCGGTGATCGAGTAGGCCGGCCAATTGCGAGTTTCTTGGTTGACGCCCAGTAGATTCGCCTTGCCGCGCGTGCCGATGATGTGATCGGTCGTCTCGCCGTGCGTGCCGACTTGCTGCCTGCAGAAGGCGAAGCAACGCACGTTGTTGGCGAATTCGTACACCACGGCCATGTGATCGAAGATATGGCCGAACTCGGCTCCCGTGCGGGTTTGTCGGCCGCCAACGCCGTAGGCCCGAAGCGGCGGAGTGTTGCGCATTACCCACATCATCTTGTCGAGGCTATGGCAATGTTGCTCAACGTTGTAATCGCCCGACAGCCAGGTGAAGTAGGGCCAGTTGCGCATCTGCCATTCCATGTCGGACATTTGCGGCGTGCGTTCGCGATGCCAAAGGGCGCCGGTGAGATAGTTCGTGTGCAGCGCCTGAATGTCGCCGATCGCGCCATCGTGAATCCGGCGGACGGTCTGCCGCATCGGATCGTAATAGCGCCAGCAGAACCCCGCGACTACCGACAAGCGACGCTGCTGAACCATGTCCACGAGTGCGGCGACTCGGCGAACGCCAGGCGCATCGACGGCGAACGGCTTCTCACAGAAAACATGCTTGTTCGCACGCACTGCCGCTTCGAGGTGGGCCGGGCGGAAGTGCGGCGGCGTACAGAGGAGAACGACATCCACGCCGCTGTTGATGACCTGCGTGGCAGCGTCGAAGCCGACAAATTGCCGTTCGGCGGGCACATCGATCTTGTTCGCGAGATTGGGCCGACCGCGCAGATCGGCAAGAGAGCTGGTCAATCGATCCTGAAACGCATCGCCGACGGCCCAGAGTTTGACATCGCGATCTGCGAGCAGGGCCTGACGAGCGGCGCCGGTTCCGCGTCCGCCGCAACCGATCAGGCCGATCTTAAGAGTCGCGTTGTTTTGTTGCGCATGGACAAACGTCGGCACAAAGGCCATGGACGCCGCCGATGCCGCCGCCGTGGTCTTCAGAAAGGTCCGTCGATTGGAAGTGGTCACGGTCATTTCTCCATGAAGAGGATGCGGGAGGTATTGAGGTATATTACCAGGTCGCGCGTGGCGGTCAACGGGAGGGCTGGCCGTGGTCACTTCTTGGGTTCCAGCGTGCGCGCCAGGCCGATGGTCGCCCAGGAACTAGCCCAGTTTCGCCAAATCGGTTCGAGTTTCTTGTGGCGAGCTTCGTTACCATTGCTCGTAAGGGCGGGCGATTGAACCCATGACCCGTCGGGATTTTGCGTGTCGAGCAGGAACTTCTGCCCGCGCCGAATCACGTTATCGCCGCTGGTCACGCCGATGACGTGCAGAGCATAGAGCCCCTGCCCCGTGGAAAACGCCTCGCTTTTTCCGCCAGGCAGTGCACTGAAGCCGCCATCGGCATTTTGGCGTTTGAGCAGTTCCGCCTTGCGATTCGCGACTTCGGCCGGCGAGCCGAACTTGTGCTCGTAAAGCAAGCGGGCGACGAGCCATTCGAAATTCGGATCGCCTTTGAATTTCTTGACCATGCCATGCGCCTTCTCCAGGCCCTTGGTAATGGCGGGCGTCGATTGTTCGTAGCCGCTCAGCGCGAGGATTGCCCACATCGTCGTCGTCTGATCCGCTGCCGGGCGAGGCCAGCGGCGTGCAGGCTGCTGGCCGGCCGCGCTCCATGTGCCGGCGGGCGTTTGCAACGCCAGCATCAGTTCGGCGGTGCTCTTGAAGAAGCTTGCGTCGCTGCCCTTCACGCTCGGATCACGCGCCAGGAACAACTGGGCCATCGTGTCGAGTCCGCCGCCGTCGTTGAGTTCCGTCTTCTTGCCTTGTTTGGCGACTTTCACGAGCATTGGCTGATGCAATTTCAATTCTTCGGGAGAGAGCGATCTCGCTAGTGCCTTGACGTAATCATCTTCCAGTGTGAATCCCTCGTCCACCAGTTTGTTGAGCTTCGGCTGGAGTTCCGCCGGCAACGACTTAAGCGTCTTGTCCACCAGCTTGAAGTTGACTCGCGTGGCCAGGGACTTCTCGTAGCTCCATTTCGTCCATTCATCCAATTTCGTTTGATCGACCTTGATGCCCGCCGACTTCGCCTCGACATGGGCCCAGAGCATAAACGCGACGACATGGCACGACATGCAATCTCGCCGCTTGATCCACGCCAGCCCGTCTTTCTCGACGAACGGCAGCGCCCGCTCGATCGCCTTGCGAACATCCGCTTGAGACGGCATCTTTTCGCCGGCGTGTGTTGTGGATGCAATCACGCCGAGAATCACGAACGTAAGGAAACACCGCATCTTCCGCCCCCCGATAAGTTGAATTGAAGAATATTCTGGCAGATCGCGGAGTCGTATGCAAGCAATTTTCAACTTTTACTCTATCACGCCAATATCTCGCGCACCACGCGGCCGTGCACATCGGTCAGGCGGAAGTCGCGGCCCTGGAAGCGGTAGGTGAGGCGGGTGTGTTCGAGGCCCATCTGCTGGAGCACGGTGGCTTGCAGATCGTGGACGTGGACCAAGCCGTCGGTGACGTTATATCCGATCTCGTCGGATTGGCCGTGGATGAAGCCGCGTTTGATGCCGCCGCCCGCCAGCCACATGGTGTAGGCGTCGATGTGGTGATCGCGTCCGAGGCTTTGGCGTGGTTCACCCATGGGGGTGCGTCCGAATTCGCCGCCCCAGATGACAAGAGTATCATCGAGCATGCCGCGACGTTTCAGGTCCTTGATGAGGGCGGAACTGCCCTGATCGACTTCACGAGCGATTTGATCGATGGAATTTTCGAGATTGAGCGGCCCGCCATGGTGATCCCAATCGGTGTGAATGAGCTGGACATAGCGCACCCCGCGTTCCACGAGGCGGCGTGCGAGCAGACAGTTCGCCGCATAGGACGGTCGGCCGGCGTCGGCGCCGTAGAGCCTGAGGGTCTCGGCCGTTTCCGTGGCGAGGTTCATGACTTCGGGCGCCGCGGTCTGCATGCGGAAGGCAGTCTCGTAGGCATTGATGCGAGTTTCGATTTCGGGGTCGCCGGTTTCCTGAAGCCGAATCCGATTCAGGTCGCGCACGGCATCGATGAAGTCGGCTTGCTGGCGTGGCCCAACTCCGGCGGGCGATTGCAGGTCGAGGATCGGCTGCGGCCCACGCAGAAACGGCGTGCCCGAATAAAGCGTCGGGAGAAACCCGCTTGACCAGATCGCCGCTCCGCCGCGCGGCCCGCGCGGACCGGATTGCAAGACGACGAACGACGGCAGGCTGTTCGACTCGCTGCCGAGCCCGTAGGTAATCCACGACCCCATCGAAGGCCGGCCAAACTGCGGCGATCCCGTGTTGAGAAATACCTTCGCGGGCCCATGATTGAAGACGTCGGTCTTCATGCCCTTGAGGATGCATATATCATCGACGATGTCGCGGTGGTAGGGAAGCAGTTCGCTGACGTCAGCCCCGACACGCCCCGCCTTGGCGAACCGCCGGCGCGTGCCGAGCAAGCGGGCATCGGGCCGAATGAACGCAAACCGTCGCCCCGCGGTGAAGGACGGCGGCACGACCTGGCCGTCGAGCCGTTGCAGCGTCGGCTTCGGATCGAACAGTTCGAGGTGGCTCGGCCCGCCAGCCATGAAGAGGAAGATGACCGCCTTCGCCTTGCCCGGGAAATGTCCGGGACGAGGCCGCAGCGGATTCGCGTCTTGAGCGCGGCCCTCGTTCAGCAGCGACGCGAGTGCCATCGAACCGAGGCCCATGGTGCCATTGCGCAAAAACGCGCGGCGGGATTGGGAGTAGCTTTGTTGTGAGGTTGAGTGGTCCATAGTATCTCCTATTCATCGGACTCGCCGGCGAACTCGATTCGTTTGTATACGTCTGCCGCTTTGAGCTGACATTTTATTGAATCTATCCTGACAATTGCCTCCAAGCCTTCGTGAATGGAGTACCTCGATGTTCCATCCTTTTCCCGGTGGAAATGTTCGATCTGTGGCCTGTGTTGGCTGACAAGGATGTAATCGGTGAGCGATTGGTTGTATTTCTGATATCGCCTGAGCTTGTCGCCGCGATCGAAGGCTTCGGTTGATTCAGACAGGGTTTCAACAATCACTTTCGGATTTAGAATAACATCCTGAAAATCGTCCAGATATTCCGGTTCTCCACAAATCACGACGATGTCGGGGTAGGAGTAAAGGCCAGCCGGCCGCCGGGACGACTTGGATATGGGCCCGCTGCGGACTTTCGTGTCTTTGATCCGCACTCGGCAAGGACCGTCACCGAGTTGATGCACGAGCGTGTATGCGGATTTGGTAATAATGTCCGAGTGTGCGCCAGACTCGCCGGCCATCGCGAATATCCCGCCATCGATGTAGACGTGCCGTTCCTCGGCAGCACGTTCGAATGCGAGATACTCATCTTCCGCAAGTATTGTCTTCGGTAAACCCATTGTGCCCTGTTCCCCGACTTCAGTCAAGCCAATTGCTTCAAACCCTGCCCTGCGAAGCCGAAAAACTAATCATCAATGTCGTGTGGAAATTCCACTCGCTTGTAGACGTCCGCCGCTTTCAGGCGACATTTGATGGATTCAATCTTGACGACAGCTTTCATTCCTTCATGAATCGTATATTTCCACGAGCCATCATTTTTCCCGACGATAATGTTCCATCTGCGGCCGCTCTTGACTGATGAGAATGTAATCGCTGAGCGACGGATTGTATTTTTGATACCGCCGCAACTTGTCACCGCGATCAAACGCTTCGGTTGATTTCGACAGCGCTTCGACGATGACCTTCGTATTCAGGAGCACATCCTCGAAATCGTCAAGATACTTCGGCCTTCGGCTCTGCGCAGATCACCACGATATCCGGATAAGAGTATAGTCCGGTTGGGCGTTTCCGTGACTCCGGAAGCGGCCCGCTGCGAACCCGCGTATTGGCAACACGAGCCCTGCACGGGCTATCGTCAAGTTGATTGTATAGCGACGCGAACGCATTCGCTGTAATATCTCCATGTTTCGGCGACTCGCCCGCCATCGCGAATATCTCGCCATCGACGTAGATGTGGCGTTCCTCGGCAGCGCGCTCGAAGGCGAGGTATTCGTCTTCGGTTCGATTCGCTCTTGGCAGTCCCATGCGAAATGTCCCTGATTCTCAAAGCACTTATTATGAAGCGAGTGCCATACCGCCGAGCACTATCGTGCCGTCGTGCAGGAACGAGCGACAGTGGGGGTAGTACACCTGCGGTTGACCATTATTTGAGTGCGTCTCTATCTTCTTTCTTTAGGTTTGAAACCAACGCTACAACCTTGTACTTGCCAGGACTTATCACACAATAATAATTCGGTGTAGCAGGAAGACCCAGCGTCTGTTTCGATTTCGGGGCCGACCGCCAATCGAAAGACCAGCGGACCTTGATACGATATTCGATCATATCCTCGAGGTATAACCATCGCTCGGAACCTTCGTAGCATTTCTTGTCCCACTTCTCCTCAACCTCACCCAGGCCAACGAACCCGATTCCGCTGTGGTACATAAAGAGAGCGTCGCCAATTTCAACCTTTCTGAATAGTGTGGTATGCTTGCCTTTGTCGCCCGAATAATCGCCGGCAAACGCCATTCCGCGTTGGAACCAAATATCAAAGGTCGGTACCGGGCCTTCCCTAACCCTGGAATCGGTGTTAATGTAATAAAATTTCATTTCGTGCTCTGCAACTCCTACAAGCCTTGCCAACACTCCACAGATGGACCGATGTTATCAGCTCTCATTTCGTACCCGCCGCGATCCGCTTGGCGAGTTCGCGCCGTTCATCGGGTGTTAATGCGGCCAACCAGCCGTCAAGGCCGATTTTCTCGATGACATCTCTTAGTCCTTCGCTTTCGGCGAGCTGTTTTGGGCTCGCGGCTTTTGAAACGTTCTTCAGGATAAGGTTTAAATTGAGTTCATCGCGACCGTGCTTCGCACCCATAATATTAATCTCCTTCCAAACCTCGGGATAAAGCGTGACGAGTAAGGGAGCATAAATCTGCCAAGTAGCAGCGCTTGCCGCCACCAACCTGGCCAGTTCAAGCGTTTGTTCGACGGTTTGCTCACTGACCATGCGCAACGAAGCGCTCTCAGCATCAATCGGAACGCTGCGATTGCTTACGAGCCAGATTGGTCTTCCAACAACGTGGCCACGCCATAGTCCGGCGCTTACGGTTTCAAGCTCTCCTGTTAATTCTATCACGTCATGCAGGAACCGTTTGCCGAGGTAATTCGCAAGGTACCAGAACGACACGTCCGCCCGTCTGAACCTGGAATTCGGCTCTTTCTCCTGCAGGCGACGATCGATGCCGAGCCCGACTTCCACGAGGAGGTCCACGTCTTTCACGCGTGCTGACTCGTAGCGTCCTTTGAATTCCAAAACATTCCAGCGTGTCAGGTGCTTCCAAAGAGTGCGAAAAGGCGGTCTGGCAGATGACGCTCGCCGAACCAGGACGATATCGGCTTCCCGCGGCAAATCGCCAACGGGCACGTTCGTTTCCACCTCGTAGTAATCTCGCAGTACGGTCCGCAGCAAATGGTCAAAGATCGGATGCCATTGTGTCATTTCGCCTCCCGAGACCAGATTTATCGCACTGCGACATATTCTGCCAAATCATCGTTCGCAGTGCTCGTCCGCCCGCCTTTTCTCGGTACGGCTCGTTCTCGCCTTTCTTTTGGTCAATACTACTCATCCACCTCATCATCAAACTTGACTCGCTTGTAGACCTCCGCCGCCTTGAGAGTACATTGGATCGCGGCGATTGTGACGATCGCATCGAGACCCTCGTGAATCGTGTATTTCCACGACCCATCCTTTTCACGATGGTAATGGTCAATCTGGGGTCGATCCTGGCATATGAGAATGTAATCGCTGAGCGATGGATTGTACTTCTGGTACCGTGCGAACTTCAGGCCGCGATCGAACGCTTCTGTCGATTCGGAAAGGGTCTCAACGATGACGATTGGGTTGAGCAGAACGTCCCTGTAATCGTCCAGGTATTGCGGTTCATCGCAAATAACGACGATGTCCGGGTAAGAAAAAAGTCCGGCAGGCCGCTTGCGTGATCGTGGCGATGGACCGCTTCGCACCTTGGTATTTTGCGTCCTAACCCGGCACGGCCCATCGTCGAGTTGATTCGCAAGCGATCGGGATGCGTTCATCGTAATGTCGGCATGTTCTCCGGATTCACCCGCCATCGCAAATATCTCGCCATCGACGTAGGTGTGGCGCTCCTCGGCGGAACGCTCGAATTCGAGATACTCCTCTTCAACCAAGATTGCTTTCGGCAAGCCCATTCAGGTAACTCCTGATCGAGACGCGTCACTGGCATTCACGCGTTTATTTTATCCGCTCCCACACCCCACGTGAACGGCAAACCGTAGAATATCGGCGGCACGGGCCAAGTCGCCAGGATTTTGAGATTCGGGTTTTTTCGCGCCTGTGGCAGAATCTATCGTAGTCGGCAAGAAGAAAAATGGTGACGAAGTTCGCCCTTTACCTCAAACATTGGAGAGTATTTCGTGGAATACAAACGAATCGCAATTTTTGCGATCCACGCTGCCGTCGCCGTATTTTTGGGCGTGACGATTATCGCCGAGAATTCAGACGCCGGAAAAAACGCCGCTGCAGTGACGATCGGGCTTTCCAAGACTTTCCTGCAGGACCAACCCAAAAGCGTGACCGACGTCGCGACTGATGACTTCAGGGATGTGTTGAAAAAGACAACCAAGCTCGATGGCGTGCTCAATTCCACAATGGGCGCGCTCGAAGTCGCCGATAAGCTCCAACTCAAGAAGCTGGACTTCGGCATCTTTCACGGGCATGAGTTCGCCTGGGCTCGGAAGAAGCATCCAGGGCTGAAGCCACTCCTTGTCGCCGTGAACAGAAAGCACGCGGAGCAGGCGTTTGTCGTCGTGAACCTACGAAATTCCGCCAAAACCCTTGCCGACCTGCGCGGCAAGATCATCGATATACCACTCGGAACGAACGAACCGAGCCGGCAGTACCTCGCCAAGCTCTGCCGCGAGGCGAAAGCGAAGGACCCGGCAGCGCTTTTTGCTTCTATCAGTAAATCCAAGGCGATCTTCGATGCCCTCGACGGCGTGGCTCGCGACACGGCGCAGGCCGTGATCATCGATTCCGTCAACCTTGGTTACTACAAGGAAGTCCGAGGCCCCGTGTTCGAGAAGAACCTCCGCGTGCTCTCGCAGTCGGAGCTATTCCCGCCGGCCATGATCGCGTATCTTCCCGGCAAAGTCGATGAAACGACCTTGAAGCAATTCCGCGACGGCTTGCTCACCGCCCACACCGTGCCTGAGGGTAGGGACCTGATGCGGCACTGGCGAATCGACGCGTTCGAGGCCGTGCCCAACGATTTCGCCAAATCAGTTGACAGCGTATTGAAGAGATACCCCGAACCGAACACGCCCTGATCGGCAAACGCAAAGGAGATGCAGCGATGCCACGATTCCTGAGTGCGATCACCATCCTGTTGACGATCGTGCCTATAATCTTAGCCCAGGACAATTGGCCGCAATTCCGTGGGCCGGGCGGATCCGGTTCGTCGGCGAAGCCGCTGCCGGTGAAATGGGATGAGAAGACGAATATCATTTGGATGGCAGAAATTCCAGGCCGCGGCTGGTCCTCGCCAATCATCTGGGGAGACCAGGTGTTCGTCACCGCCGTGCTCAACGACAAGACCCCGCCGTCTCGGCCTGGCCTTTACGTACAGGACCTTATCGGCAAGATTCCGCCGGGCGAGCATGTGTGGAAGCTGGTTTGCCTTGACTTTAATTCGGGAAAGATCCTCTGGGATCGCACTGTCCATCAGGGCAAGCCTAATGGCCCGATCCACATCAAGAACTCCTACGCCTCGGAAACGCCTGCCACCGATGGCAAACACGTTTTCGTCTATTTCGGCAACCTCGGCGTGTCGTGTTTCGATATGGCGGGCAAGCACGTCTGGACGCGAAAACTCGAAACCGTGAGGACCAAGCTCGGCTGGGGCACGGCTGCTTCGCCCATCGTTCATGGCGAACACGTCTATATCGTCAACGACAACGAAGACAAATCCTACCTTCTCGCGCTCAACAAGACGACCGGCGCCGAGGTCTGGAAAACGCCGCGCGACGAGACGAGCAACTGGGGCACGCCCTTCGTTTGGCAAACCAAGGACCGCACCGAGATCGTCACCGCGGGCGTCAATCGCGTGCGATCGTATGACCTCTCGGGCAAGCAACTCTGGGAACTGAAGGGCATGTCCATCATCTCGATTCCGACACCGTTCGCGGGGCCGGATCTGCTCTACGTCACCTCCGGCTATGTGCTCGACTTCACAAGGCCGGTGTTCGCCATCAAGCCTGGTGCCACGGGCGACATCTCGCTCACCGGCAAGGAAACCAGCAACGCTCATATCGCCTGGACTCAGAAACTCGCCGGACCCTATCACCCGACCCCGGTCTATCACGACGGATACCTTTACGTGCTGCTCGACAAGGGATTCCTCTCGTGCTACGACGCCAAGACCGGTCGCGAAGTCTACGCCAAACAGCGGATCCATCCCAACGCCGACAAATTCACCGCGTCGCCCGTGGCGGCGGACGGCAAGATTTATTGCCTAAGCGAGGATGGCGAAACCTACGTCATTCGCGGCGGGGAAAAATTCGAAGTGCTATCGCGCAACCCGCTCAACGAGATGACGCTTGCCACGCCGGCCCTCGCTCGTGGCGACATCGTGATACGCACCGCAAAACGGCTCGTACGGATCGGGAATGCGAAATGATTCGAGCGATCGGCGACAATCTTGCGATCCAAATGGCCGCGCTAATATGAGTTACCGAATTCGCATTGTCGTAGTGCGGGCTTCAGCCCGCATTTTCGGCGGAAAGCGGGCTGAAGCCCGCACCACAAAATCGGTAGGTTCTTTTGGCGCGGCTCCTAAATGGCGATCCTAAGCCGCTGCTGCGACCACCGGCTCACGGGAAGGCGTGCCGGTGTTGCACAGTGGGACCAGCGTGTCGATATACTCAGCATTCTCAAGGCCTGCCGCCTTGAGTTCCTTGCGGGTCCGCTCCCGGTAGACGCAAGGACCGAGCACCGGCTCGCCATCCCGTCGCAACGCGAATCGCTGTGCCATGTCCACCTTCGACCGCGCCAAGGTGAACTTGCTGACGGGAACCACCTTGCCACCCTGCACGCCCAGGATGACGACGGTGATCGTTGACATGCCCTTCGGAATGAAGTCGTACATTGTTTGTTACCCTGAGTTGTTTGCTGTTCATCTCGAATCTGGTGCACCTTCCTTACGGCATGTCGTACCAATGTGACAAAGCCCGCTTGCTTTTTTCCGGAATGAAAAAAAGCCAGGACAACACGGCATTCGATTGTGCTTCGACTTCGACCGCGCATGCGATGATACAATGGCTCTGACCAGGCGGACTCGCAGTTCCAGAGGGCGATCATGAATTACGTGCATCTTCCATCCAATTCTCGAAGCCAGGCGACAGCGTGGAATTTTCCGCTAGGCATCGAAGGCTTTCGCTATGCCGACCTCAACCGGGTTCGACGGCTGATGGCGCTCGACCAGCTCTTCCGTGCCGAGTTGCGCGTCGCCGATGCCAACCTGGCGGATCGCTTCGAGCATGCCGCCGAACAAACCGCAAGAGGCGAATCCTCGCCGACCGAGGTTCTCATCGAAGTCGCCCGCCATCTGGATCGATTCGTCGCCCGCATGTTCCACATTCACGACGAGGTGGATGCACTCAATCGCCGCACGCTGGACGATGGCCGAGTGTGCGAATTCAAGAAGCGGTTCATCGATCGGCTCGTGCTCAAGGCGCCGCCCGATGGCCAAGAACTGGCGGGCATGAAACTCGCCGACATCGAATTCCGCTACCGCGAGCGTGTCGCCGAGGTGCTGCCTCGCGGCGAATGGGCGAACGATCCCGAGCGTGAAATGGCCGAGGTGGCGCTGCGGTTGCTCGACGGACAGTCGGCGGCGAAGTCCGCAGGGAACACGGCGCAGCAGGCGAACAGCGACGAGCGCCAGCGCGATGTCGCGGCCTGGGCGCGGGCGCTGGCGTTTCATCCGAGTCTCAAGTCGCGCCGACGTCAGTTCGTCTCGTTCGAGCATCCCGAAAAGCTGGATTTCGACAACCTCGTCACCCGCGAGTTCAATGACCCGCACGTTCCCACGCTGTTCGAAGGCCCTGCCGAGCACCGCCGACACCGCGACGGCTTCGGCCTGACCGACCTGCGCATGGCGCCGCGCGAAGCGCTCCGCGAGATGCACTACTGCATCATCTGCCACCCGCGCGACAAGGACTCGTGCTCGAAGGGACTGCGCGACAAAGGCGGCCCCGTCAAAAAGAATCCGCTCGGCATCGACCTGACCGGCTGCCCGCTCGACGAGAAAATCTCCGAGGCTCATCTGCTCAAACGCGAAGGGCACGGCCTTGGCGCGCTTGCGATGATCATGGTGGACAATCCGCTCTGTGCCGGAACGGGCCATCGCATCTGCAACGACTGCATGAAGGCGTGCATCTACCAGAAGCAAACGCCCGTCAACATCCCGCAGATCGAGACCAGCATTCTTTCCGACGTCCTCAAACTCCCCTACGGCTTCGAAATCTATTCGCTCCTCTCGCGCTGGAATCCGCTCAACCTGCGCCGGCCTTATCCCCTTCCCTACAACGGCAAGAATATCCTCGTCGTCGGCATGGGGCCCGCGGGTTACACGCTGGCACATCACCTGCTCAACGAGGGCTTCGGCGTCGTCGGCATCGATGGCCTACGCATCGAGCCGCTCTCCGTCCGCATGCGCGGCGCCAAGCGGCGCGTGCCCCAGCCGATCAAAGACATAAACGACATCACCGGCCCGCTCGACACGCGCATCATCCTCGGCTTCGGCGGCGTCTCCGAGTATGGCATCACCGTTCGCTGGGACAAAAACTTTCTCGACATCAACTACCTGCTCCTCATGCGCCGCAAAAAGTTCCGCCTGTACGACGGCATCCGTTTCGGCGGCACCATCACGCTCGATGACGCCTGGAAGCTCGGCTTCGACCACGTCGCCATCTGCGCCGGCGCAGGCAAACCGACACTTGCATCGATGAAGAACAACCTCCTCCGCGGCGTCCGCCTTGCGTCCGACTTCCTCATGGGCCTGCAAGCGACCGGCGCGTACAAGGCGAACAGCCTCGCGAATCTACAACTCCGACTGCCCGCGGTCGTCATCGGCGGTGGGCTTACCGCCATCGACACGGCCACCGAGATGCAGGCGTATTACGTGGTGCAGGTCGAGAAAACGCTCGACCGCTACGACCGGCTCGTCCAAAAGATCGGCGAGCCCGCGATCTGGGCGAAGCTTGACGAAGAGGAACGCGGCATCGTGGAGACCTGGCTGAAGCACGGCCGAGCAATCCGCGCCGAGCGATCCGCCGCCGCTGCCGCGGGACGCGATCCCGACTTCAACCGCCTCGTTCGTGCCTGGGGCGGCGTCACCATCGTCTATCGCAAGCGATTGCAAGATTCGCCTGCCTATCGCCTCAACCACGAGGAGGTCGCCAAGTCGCTCGAAGAAGGAATCCGCTTCGCCGAGCGGCTTAATCCCGTCGAGTGCATCCCCGACCAGTACGGCGCGGTGGCCGAGCTTCGCTGCGAGTACCAGGCGGTGGAAAACGGGCAATGGAAATCGACCGGCGAGTTCGTGACGATTCCCGCCCGCGCCGTCATGATCGCCGCCGGCACCCGCGCCAACACGACCTACGACCGCGAACATCCCGGAACCTTCCAGCTCGACGATCGCAAGGAGTTCTACCGCAGCCATGTCGTCAAGGACGAAGGCGGCATGCTGAAGCTCGTCCCTGCATCTCCTGGCGAAATCGGTTTCTTTACCTCGTTCGAAAACCAGGGCCGATTCGTCTCCTTCTTCGGCGACAATCATCCGCACTACGCGGGAAACGTCGTCAAGGCGATGGCCTCGGCGAAGGATGGCCACCCGCACATCGCCCGGGTGTTTCAAAACGATCTGCATCGCCTGCGGCCCGAGGATCAATCCGAGCGCGAACGCGACTGGGTGATGTTCTCCGAATCGCTCGACGAACAGCTCGTCGCCGAGGTCGTGGACGCACTGCGGCTCACGCATCAAATCGTCGAAGTCGTCGTGCGGGCGCCGCTCGCCGCTCGCAACTTCCGCCCCGGGGAGTTCTATCGCTTGCAAAACTACGAGACCTTTGCCGAGGAATCCGACGGCATCAAGCTCACCATGGAAGGCATCGCCCTCACCGGCGCCTGGGTCGATCGCGAGCGCGGCCTGATCTCGCTCATCGTCCTGGAGATGGGCGGCAGCAGCAGGCTTTGCTCGCTCCTCGAACCGGGCGAAAAGATCGTCCTCATGGGACCGACCGGCACGCCCACCGAAATCCCGCATGGCCAGACTGTCGTGCTTGCCGGCGGCGGGCTGGGCAATGCCGTCCTTTTCTCCATCGCCCTGGCCTTGAAAGAGCAGAACAACAAGGTGATCTACTTCGCCGGCTACCGCGCTCCGACCGATCTGTTCAAACGCCACGAGATCGAAAAGGCGTGCGACGTCGTCGTCTGGAGCACCGACCAAGGCCCGGGCATCACGCCCGCTCGGCCGCAGGACAAGACCTTCGTCGGCAATATCGTCGAAGCGATGCACGCTTACGCCTCGGGCGGGCTGGGCGAACAACCGATCCCGCTGTCCGGCGCCGAGCGCATCATCGCCATCGGCTCCGACCGCATGATGGCCGCCGTCAAAAACGCGCTTTCCGAGCGTCTGC
>CAZAFH010000116.1:0-24730 GCA_964484265.1 uncultured Singulisphaera sp. | reverse complement strand
ATCGCTGATTCGCCCGAATTTACCAACCCGAAATCTTAGCTGTGACAAAGCACTACGTTCCTTTTGGAATTATCTGCGTGCTGAAAATCCGGCCATCGGACCAAGCCTGAACGGCGGAGCATCCGTAGCGCCGGCGGCTGCCGAAAAAGTAGGCGATGCGGCGGCCCTTCAGTCGGAAATCAAGAATCGTCTCGCTGTCCTTGCCGTTTCCTACAAGGAGGCAGTTGCGAACGGCGACACCCGCGCGCAGGAACTGAAAACGCAGTTCGGCATCGTCAAGTCTTCGATTGCCAGCCGCGAGTTCGCCCAGGCCAACGAGGCCCTCGATTTGTTGGAACAGCTTTTGAATCAGCAATCCAGTCCGCCGGCGCCTGAAGAACTCGCCAGCGGCGATGGCGAGGAGGTTGAAAACCCGCTGCCCGGGATGATCGTTGATGACCAGGTCTCGGCGAACCCGATCAACGACGCTTGGAAAGCAGCAAAAGCGCCCAAAAGAACTCGTTTACCTGCGGTGAGAAAGGGTTCGGACAACAATCTGCAAATCGACCCAAATTCCTTTGGCCCTAATGCTCACAAGGTCAAAGGAAACCTGGACGCGACCGTGGAAATGGATGCCCAAAAAGAAGCTTTAGCTGCTAAAGAATTTGCGGACATCGATCAAGTCAACGTTGTACATATGGGAAAGGCTGCCAGGGAGGCTTACAAGATCGATTCAAAAAGGAAATGGCCCGATGTGGTCGCTGAAACCCATGATGGCAAAAAGCTGTTAGCCGAGGGGAAAGGCACGGACATCAATGGAGCAATCAAGCAATTCAAAGAAGCGGGCAAGGAATTCGGTGCGACAAGTATAGGCCGCCAGGTCGTGGTGGTGGAGAAATTGATCGATCAACCCGTACATGACGAAACGGGAAAGGTAACAGAAGTGGCCAAGTCACCCGGACCCGGATATCGAATTGCAGCGGGAAGCGATACCGTGGAGGTTTTTGAAGGGGACAAATGGGTGCCGGTTGAAGTGAATGGGCAGCCAATACACGTAGTGGTTGGTGAACCCGGTGTCGGCGGCGCTTCGGGTGGGTCGGGGGGATCATCGGGCGGTCATGGACCCGGCGCTGGTAACGAGCCTTCTAACCAGGAAACTAAACCGGAGGTCCAAAAAACACATGAAAAAATCGAGGATTATCATTCCCGCATCGAGTCATTTGAGAAGAACCAAGGCGACTTCAAGAAACGCCAGGATGCGTTCGAGACCCGCATGGAAAAGAGCACGCCTCAGGGCGATGCCGAATTAGAGAATCTGCTCAAGGTATCCGATCAACTCACCGCAGAAGGCAAGACCCTGGCAGCGGAGGCACAAGCCCTGACAAAAGAGGGCGCCGTCCTGAGCAAAGAACTGTATGAAGCGGCGCCCGTGGAGCTTATCAAGGCGCTGAACGCTAAGAGTCCTAGGGCTTTCCTTGAAGCCGCCCGCGCCGGAATTCCCTCAGGAGAAGTGATGACCCCGGGAGGGCGACTCGCCGTGAAGGCTGCGGGTGTTTTGGCAACGGCCGTCTTCGTGGCGAATTCGCTGAATAACATTTTCGAGGCCGACAGCTTCATGGATGGTCTGGGCGAAGCGGCCAAGGCTGGTAAGGATTTTGCCGCTGGCACCGCTGCAATGAAGCTTATGCAGGCGATTACCAAATCCACTCCTGTAACGGCGATTCTGGGCATGGTCGTTACTATGGGCAGTGACCAGGGCGGCGGAGTTGACGACCCGGGCGAACGGCGAAGATTGAAAAAACTGCAAGTAGAGGAGGAAATGCGCGTCTTCTACGAAGCCGTGATCGACTATATGGAAAAGTCCTTTCCCGGGTCTGTTGCTCCCATCGGCGCTGGTCAGGGCGCCAACGCACCGCCTGGCGAATTCGAAGTCTATGGCTATGTGGTATACGACAAGAATCTTTGGAACGAAATCGTCAAGGATTTGGCGGCTCAGCAAAAACTATACCAGCTCAGACAAATTCGGGACAAGAAAAAGCGGGAAGCAGAGGATCGAAAAAAAACGCCCGAGGAAGCGAGAAAGGCGCGAGAAGAAGCGCAAAAGCAGCACCAGGATACTGCCCATCTCAACATTCCTTCCGGCGAAGAATTGGATCATCCCCAACAACGCATGGGCGACCCTAATTCTCGGTGATTAAGCCGAAATCGCAAGAGCGGAAACAGAAACCGAAGCCCTCGAGATTGCTTGTTTGCCTTGTCCCGCCGTCCAGCATGGTGTAAACTACTTACATCCTACCTCAAAGGGCTTTTCCATGCTCAACGTAAATGGCTCCGAATACTCCACCTGCGACGGGTTGACTCGCCGTGGGTTCATCAAAGCCGGCGCCCTCGCGCTCGGCGGCTTGACGCTGGCGGACAGCCTTCGCCTCAAAGCCGCGGCGACGCAACGCGGCGAGGCGACGCGCGATACCGCTGTCATCCTCATTTGGCTCGGCGGCGGAGCCAGTCATATCGACATGTACGACCTCAAGCCGAACGCACCGGCCGAGTTTCGCGGTGAGTTTCAGGAAATCTCCACAAACGTGCCCGGCACACGCATTAGCGAGCACTTGCCGCACGAAGCGCGGCTCATGGACAAGATCAGCGTCGTGCGATCGGTCACGCACACCAACCCCGGCCACGGCATGGGTTCGCACTGGATGCTGACAGGTTATGTGCCGACGATTGAAATCAACGACAACCTCAACCCCGCAGTTGGCTCGGTCGTCGCACGGATGCGCGGTTCGAATCAGCCGCGCGTGCCGTCGTATGTCTGCGTGCCGAGCGTGCCGGGGCATTCCGGTTCGGCGTACCTCGGAGCGGCGTACAACCCATTTACGCCGGCGAGCGATCCGAATAGTCCCGACTTCAACGTCCGCGACCTGCGACTGTCGTCGAACATCGACATGACGCGCTTCCGCAATCGCCGGGATCTGCTGCAAGGCATCGACACGCTGCGGCGCGATGTCGATCGCGACGGTTCGCTCGAAGGCTACGACCGCTTCTATCAGGATGCGTTCGAGATCGTGACCAGTCCCGACTGCCGCAATGCGTTCGATATTCGGCGTGAAGACCCGCGAGTGCGTGATCGCTATGGCCGCGATTCGTGGGGCCAAAGCGCGTTGCTCGCACGTCGGTTGGTGGAGGCGGGCGTGACGTATGTCACCGTCAACATGGGCGGGTGGGACACACACAACAACAATTTCAACGAGCTAAAGAACCGCCTGCTGCCACGCTACGACCGGGCACTGGCGGCGCTCGTGGACGACCTGTGCGAGCGCGGCATGGATCGCAACGTGCTCGTAATGACCTATGGCGAGTTCGGCCGCACGCCACGCATCAACCCGACCTCAGGCCGCGACCATTGGCCAGGTGCGAACTCGGTGGTATTCGCCGGCGGTGGCCTGCGCATGGGTCAAATGATCGGCACGACCGACACCCGAGCCGAGTACCCGACTTCGCGTCCCGCAAGCCCGCAAGACGTGCTGGCCACGATGTATCACTTCCTCGGCATCAACTACCGCCACGAGTTCATGGACGGCGGCCAACGCCCGATCCCGATTCTGAACGAGGGCCGGCCGATCCAGGAGTTGCTGTCATGATCCAGGTGCTCACGAAGCCGGAAATCACTCCCGAAGAGTTACTGCACATGGACGACGCCGCCAGCTATGAACTGGTGGATGGTCAGCTTGTGGAGAGAAACGTGAGTACGATGTCGGCCCTCGTCGAAGGTCTTGTTTTTGCCAAGATTTACGGACATGTCGAATCGATGAAGCTTGGCCTGGTCTGGCCAGGCACATTGGGTATTCAGTGTTACCCGACACACCCCAAGAAAGTGCGCCGCCCCGACGTTTCTTTTGTGAAGGCCGAACGCTTGACTGCAAAGCTCCTCGAAACCGGCCATTTTCCGCTTCCTCCCGACCTTGCCGTCGAGGTCATTTCGCCGGGCGATCTTGCTCATGAAGTGGCGGAAAAAATCGAGGAATACTTGCAAGCGGGCGTGCCGATGGTTTGGGTCGTTGAGCCGGTGCTTCGCATCGTGGATGTGTATCGCAAGAGCGGCGTGAACAGCCGGCTTCGCGAGGCCGACGAATTGCTTGGCGAAGACGTGCTGCCCGGTTTCAAATGCCGCGTGTCAGAACTGTTCGCACTGATTCCAATAGCCTGAGCGGTTCGCATCTCGAGCGAATCAATATTCCAATTCGTGGCAGAAGTAGATCGTTCTCATATCGACCGAATGACGAGATTGGTAATCAGGAGTCCGGACGCACATGGATGCCAGGCCACCCGCTTTCGACGCCGATCCGGCTGGCGAACCACAAAGGCCGCGCCGCCCGTGGTCGATGAAGTTCAATGACGCGCTGCGCGGTTTGAAATACGGCATTCGCGGGCAGAGCAGTTTCTTCGTGCATTTCTTCGCAGCTGCGCTTGTCGTCGCCGGGGCGATCGCGCTGCAATGTTCGGCCGTCGAATGGGCGATCCTGCTGCTCTGTATCGGCGGGGTCTTGGCGACCGAGCTAATCAACAGCGCCCTGGAAGTGATGCATCGCGGCCTGGATTCGGCGACGCGCGAACGCAACTACAAGGCGCTGGACATCGGGGCAGGCGCCGTGCTTCTCGCCAGCGTGACGGCGGCGATCGTCGGCGCGGTCGTGTTCATTTCCCGGCTATCGCGAGTGCTGGGGTGGATTTGATTCGCGAGCTTACTTCTTCGCCTTCTTCAGCGTGTATGCCGCCTTGCCCTGGATTTTGCGAGCGTAGATTCGACCTCCCGCGGCGACGATCAGCTGGTCGGCCTTCTCGCCGCCAATCGTGATCGCAGTCATCGGCTCTTTCGATGGCGCCAGGATCACTCCCGAAAGCCGACCGGTCGGATCAAACACCTGAACACCCAACGGCGTGCATGCGTACATCAGAAAACTTGCATCCATGACCATCGCGGCCACTGGCAGCGGCTCCTTCGGCCGGGTCCGCAAGGAGTAGTAGCGATCGCCTGGCCCAAACGTGCCATCCGCTTCGATGCGCACCGCCCATAGGTACGCGCCGTCGGCTTCACCGATGACGAGATGCCCATCGTCGGGCCAAAGCGTAAGGCAGCTTGGCGAAGCCAGGCCAGGCATCTTTAGCGATTTACTCGTCGTCTTGCCGGGAGGGCTGAAAGAAACCGATTTCTTGCCCTTCAAGTCGGTCACGATCTGATATATCCCCTTGGGGCCGATTAGGCTCTCGGCCGTCATCACCTTGCCGACCACGACTTTGGGCAACCGAACCACCTCGCCATTCGGGTTGATCCGACCCGCGAGTGTCGGTTGGTAGATCCGTACCGAGCCGATCGATTCTCCTTCGAGCAGAGTGACGTTCGGCCAATCTTTGGCGACTTCGCGCCAGCCTTCCTTGTCCACGAGTATTTTCGACAGCGGAATGTCTTGGGCGCTCGCCACGGCAGCGACAACGAGGACGACGAGAGAAGCGAATTGCGTTTTCATCGTTTTAATCTCGCAACTGGAAAAAAGAACCTTGTTGTTGTACGCCGTGAAAACGAAAACGCTCGCGGAAAAATCCGCGAGCGATGTGGGTTGATTCGATGACAGACAGAACTCTATTCAATCGGAATGCAGCAGCATTCGTCGAGCAACTCACCAGTCAAGAGGCAGAGGAATCGCCCATCGACGACCTCGCAGCAGCAGCCTTCGACAACGTCGCCTGTCCGCAAGCAGAGCGTGAACGCTGAGTCGCAGCAGGGCGCCGCCGCGTTCGCCGAGACGAGCGTTGAATTCGACGCACAGCACGATTTGACCGACTTCGCCGCTTTCGTCGCGCAGCAGCTTTTCGTCGTTGTCTTGGCGAGCAAGCAGCATTCGCTCGGTGGATTGCAGCACTCCGCGCCAGAATAGCAGCAGCTGAAGTTACGAACAGCCGCATCCCCGGCGACCCACAGAGTTCCGGTCAACATGACGGCTGCGAGAATTTTGGTAATCATCGTTAAATCTCCATGAAACTTGTTTTTCGGTTTGGTTGAGAACTTGGTTGTTCATTCGCGCAAGTAACGCGCGGGGAATCTGTAGCCGATTCGCTCAACACAACCAAACGCAATGGAGAAGATTCAAAGGAGGTGACGGTCCCGGGCTTTCGTTCGCGGTAACGTCTTCCGCGAAAAATGTGATCCCGTCCGGCAATTCAAAAACGAAAGATACCGCAGCAAAATCGAATTGGTAGCCGTCGTCAAAGGTCTCGGGCGCGGTCGCTGGCATCGGTTCGCAGCAGCAGGCCAACGGCGTCTTGGGCTTCGGCGCTGGTTTCGCCGGTTCCGCAGGAGAGGATTCTTCCGGGCAGCAGCAGCATTTTGTCTTTTTCGCGGGTTCCGCGGCGGCGAACGAAATGGTGGGCAGCACGCAGCACCAGCCGATCGGCAACGCCATCGACACGATGAGAATATACACCAGAGATTGACGTATAACGTTTCTCATTTTGATAATAATGACAGCTTCTCAGGCACTTGTCAAGAGCACACGCAGCGTAATTCGCTTACAGGCCGTTGCTGCGGAGAATCCACTCCAGGTGCATCCAGTAGAAATACGAGGCCACGTTCATTGGCACGATAGCGGCCAGGCTCAGCGCCGCGAAATGCTTCATGGCGTCAGGTTCGCGTTGATAGGCCTGGGCGGCTTTTAAGAAATACCACAGTGCGAACATGGCCGGGCCGAGCCCGAAAATCGCGGTCAACAATCCGCTCAGGCTTCGGCCTCGACGCTCGCTCGTCAGGGATTTGGGTGCGGCGTTGAAATGCCGCTGGCAGTAGCCGATCGTTGCCGACTCGCGCGGGCTTTGGTACCGAATGGTCTTCTCGGCTCTTTCGTAGCAGCCGCCCCACGCGCACAGCGAATGCCCCTTGGAGAACCAGGTGGCAATCGACCAGATCATCCCGCCGGGGACGAAGAAGCTCGCCAGCGTGAAGACGAGCAAGGACCAGACGATCGGCTTGCGCCAGCGATCCCAGCCAGACTCGCTGGAATCCAACCGCCGCGGCGGCGCTACCGGCAGAGGAGAGTCCGAAGGCAGGCGCGCATTGCAGACGGGGCACGTTCCCGTGAAGACTTCGTCCGATGTCAATGGGCTATCGCAGGCGAAACATCGATTTGCCATCGGTGAACTCCTTGAGCCGCGATCGATTACCTCACGGCCGGATTACGGCGCCGTCGCGGCGTCGGTAGTTGCCCCAGCGCATGTCGAAGGGCGGATCGTCGGTGAACGGGAAACGCCGGGCGGCCACCTCGTTCACATCGATGCCCAGACCCGGGCGATCGCTGACCCAGTAATAGCCGTTGCGCAGCTCGGGACAGCCAGGGAACACCTCGCGCTCGGCATCGGTGAATTCGCGCGCTTCCTGTATGCCGAAGTTCGGCGTCGCGATGTCGATGTGCACGTTGGCGGCATGCCCCACTGGCGAGACGTCGCCCGGCCCATGCCAGGCAGTGCGCACGCCGAACCATTCGCAGAGCGACGCGACCTTGCGCGCCTGCGTCAGTCCGCCGATCTGCGAAATATGGATGCGGATGAAATCAATGAGCCGATTCGAGATCAGTGATAGGTATTCATTCGGATTGTTGAACAGCTCGCCCATGGCAATCGGCGTGCTGGTCAAACCGCGCAGCTTTTCGAAATAGCCGCCATCCTCCGGGCTGAACGGGTCCTCGATGAAGAATGGGCGATACTGTTCCACATCGCGGCAAAGCTGCATCGCGAGGATCGGCGGCACGCGCTCGTGTACATCGTGGAGAAATTCGACGTCGTCACCCATCTGTCGCCGCATGTGCTCGAAAAGCTTCGGCACGATGCGGACGTACGGCCCCGGCTCCCAGACGCCGCCGCGACGGTTGATCGGCAATTCATTCGCGCCCTGCGCCTGGCCGCCGACGCCGTAGGTTCCGGTGAGTCCGGGCACGGCGACCTGGATGCGGATATGCCGCCAACCGCGTTCGCGGGCGCGCCGGGCGGCTTGCTCGACCTGCTGGAAAGTGGCGCCGCTCGTATGGCAATAGGTATCGACGGCATCCCGGCATTTGCCGCCAAAAAGCTGATAGAGCGGCATGTTCGCCCGCTTGGCGACGATATCCCACAGCGCCATGTCCACGCCGGACAGCGCGTTGCCGAGGACGGGGCCGTTGCGCCAGTACGAACTGACAAACGACGACTGAAAGATATCTTCGATCTGCAGGGGATCCTTGCCAATGAGGAATGGCCGAAGGTATCCGTTCACGGCCGTTTCGACGACGCGCGCCCGCTGCGTGAATGTGGCACAGCCGAGCCCGTATAAGCCGGGCTCGTTCGTCAGCACCTTGACGACAACGAGCCGAATGCCGGCGGGCTGCGTCATGATCGTCCGCACATCGGTAATCCGCAAAGGCGGCAGCCGACGCCCTTGCCCGGCAGCAGCGGGACCATTCCGCGAAAACACGCCTTGCTCCGCCGCGGCCATCAGCGGCAGCCCCGTCGCGGTCAATCCGGTGGCGGCGCCCTTCACGAAATCACGTCGCTGCATGGTATTGTCCTCGAAAAAAACCAAGCTCACCCAAAGGCGCGAAGACGCCAAGAGAATACAATGAAAATTCGAGCCGCATCGATCAAAGCCAATCTTTGCAAGCTGTGCAAAGTCTTAGCGACGAATGAGATTGATGGTTAGCAGCCGCGATCCATTCAACAGGAGCAATCTTCATTTACCCTTTCGGTTGCGGCTGTGCCGCGCTGCGGTTCTTCCGTGACTTCGATTCTGTTTATTTGTAAAGATGCTAAAGACTCCTTTTTTCCATGGTATATGAATTGACAGGAGAAAGCGCAATGGCAGGGCAATGGCATTATCAAAGGGAGGGCAAACAATTTGGCCCGCTGACTACAACCGACCTCAAACTCCTCGCCTCCACTGGTCGGCTTTCGCCGAACGACCTGGTCTGGCGCGAAGGCCTGCCGAAATGGCTTCCGGCTGCGAAGATCACTGGTCTCTGGATCGGCGTGAATCTCCCAGCAGTTTCCGAAACCCCGGCCATTGAGCCGGCCCCTGTGGTTCCTGCGCCTCCCCGTGCCACGCAGGCTAGCCTTTCGGAGACTGATTTTTTTACGCAAGAGAACTTATCTATCGAGTCACTACACGCAGCCTTCGACGCGGCGATGTTCGAGGTCACCCCGCAGAAAACCGGCAGCCTGCTGGTAGGCAACGCGTATGTACGCATCGGCGGCCAAGCGAAAAACATCATTAACTTCAGCGTTGGTTATTTCCTCAAGGCTGAGGTCAGCGAGAAAGCAGCACATGCGCTCTGCAACCGCGTCAACAGCCAATGCCTGATAATTCGAGCAAACGTAAACGGTCCCAACGTGTATTGTGACTGGGATCTGCCTCCACTAGGTGTCATCGGCAAGAGAACTGTGATTCTTGCATATCGGAAGTTTTGTGACCAACTCACACTTATTAAGGAGCACGACACCGAGAATATCCTGAAATACTAACCGCCTTCCTATTCCGTAAAGTTGAATTTCCAAATCCCTATCTGTCGGCAAGCCGAATGGCCGCACGGCCTGTCTATCTTGAGCAGGAACGAAGCGGACGCTCGCTCCGTCGACTAACTAGATCGGCGTCTCTGGTTTGACGCGGACCAGCCGGGAATACCTTCGATGCGCACCCAAGTTCCCAGGCATCTCGTCGCTCGCGCTCTGGGTTAGTGAGGCTAACGGCCAGCCTGTACGAGGACAATAATTCCGAGGATCAGTGGTCCAGGATTCACTTGAACAAGATTTTACCCAACGTGCTTCGCGAATAAGTTTTCGTAACAGTACCCAGGCTTACGCGCGAAGCACGACGGATAGAATCCTCAACGTTAGCCGCCGCTTGGTAATCGTAGATAGTTGACCGTATAGCTCTTTGGAGTACTCACCGCCATGGGACTCTTGACTTTCAGCATCAATGTCACGCTCGACGGTTGTGTCGACCACCGCGAGGGAATCGCCGACGACGAGATTCACGCGTTCTTCACGCGCCTCATGGACGAGGGCGGAGCGATGCTCTGGGGCCGCGTGACCTACGAGATGATGGAGTGCTATTGGCCGGCGGTCGCCCGCGGCGGCGTGGAGGCGCCGCCGGCGATGCGCGAGTGGGCGATCAAACTGGAGGCCAAGCCGAAGTATGTGGTGTCGTCGACGCGAAAGGAATTCCCATGGACCAACAGCCACCACGTCGCCGGCGACCTGCGCACGGGCGTGCAAGCGCTCAAGGACGCCACCCCGGCCGGCGTGCTCCTCGGCAGCAGCAAGCTCGCGGCCGAACTCGATCGGCTCGATCTGATCGACGAGTACAAGTTCCTCGTCCACCCCAGTATCGTCGGCCACGGCCCGACACTTTATCAAAGCGGGCTGCCCAACACCCGACGGCTAGAGCTGGTCTCGGTGAATCCGCTCCGCAGCGGCGCGGTCGCCGTGCACTACCGGCGCGCGCGGCCGGTCTCTCCAATTTGAATAAGGCGCTTTCATAGCGATGACTGGTCCACTTGGAATCACGGTCACAATGCTAATCACGAAAGGTAGAGAACAATAGTTTAGTTAGACGAATCGAATTCTCTCAGCCTTCTTTCATGCTTTCGTGCCTATACTTCGCTTACTCCGGTTTTACACAATCTTTGAAAGGTGGCACAGACATTCTTGTTTGTGCTTGATGTTCGCACAGACAAGAATGTCTGTGCCACCTATGTGTCAACCCTGCCCGCGCGGAGTATAAAATCCTTAACGTCTCCGCAACAATCTTAAAAAGGAGAAGTCTGGTGGAGACACCTGAACCGCCAATCAAGAAGCCTTCGCTCTTCTCCGGCGGTCTGCTCGGCTACCTCGTAGCGGCTCTCATTGGCAGTATCGTCTGTTGGATTCTGGCAGTTCGATCAGGTGATTTCGACAACCAGCGTGCATTCACGCTTCTCGTCTGCATCGCTATCCCCTGCACTTTTGCTGGTTATAGGTTAGCTGCTCGGAAACGCAAGCGATTGGGCGTCAATGAGCCCGCAGACGAGTGGCAACAGTTTTTCGGGTCAGGAACCTTCTACTGCCTGGCCGCCGTGGTCTTGGTTGGATCGTTTGTGATTAGCTTCACGGAGTCGTTGCTATTTGATGCCATGTTTGGAGCACCTTGGATCCAGAATTGACAGGGATGGTCAGGCGGGCCACGTGGCCGTGGTCGATATTTTGATCTGGGGTGCACAAACCCGAGCCGCTCTCTGGCCCTTGAGGGCGACCTACGTTCTTTCCACGTTGCCACCTCGGAATGAATTTCCGCCCCTTGATTTTTGCAATCGGTTCAAGTGCAATCCCGCTTGCCGATTACGAACGGTTCAAAAAAAAATTGCGCGAACTGGAACATGTATACAATAGTATATATAAACGTTGCCGATTTCCCGACCTAATTCCAAAAAAATGTGAACTGTTTTGCAGGTACAAGAGTCTTTTTTGCAGTGGAATGCCGATTTTTTCTTGAGGGCGGCCTTGGGACGCTTGGGAGCAGTCTATAATTGAGTGCGGACCGGAACGGAAAATCGCCCGCCAAGCAACCAGCACGCCACAACAGATTCCACTCCTCCGAGAACGGAAGATGCCGTGATGAACATTCACAAGACTTACGTACGTTTCGAGCCGGTTGACGACGATGTCGCGCCCCACGAAGATGAAACGACATCGCACGGCACCGGTTCGGACGACGCGCTCGGACTCTATCTGAAGCAGATGGGTGCGATCCCCTTGCTCAATCGCGATTCGGAGCTTCACCTGGCGATGCGGCTTGAGCGTGCGCGCCTGCGCTATCGCCGCGCCGCCATGTTCTCGTGGTGGGCCGTCGATCGGTTGATCGGACTTTACGAAAGCATTCAGTCCGGCGCCGTGCCGATCGATCCGCAGATCGACGTGGTGAACAGCGTCGGCCTGACGCGTGAACGCATTCTCTCGCGTATGCCGCATAACCTGGCGACGCTGAAGAGTCTGCGTAAGTCGGCCTCGAAGGATTTCGCCGCGCATCAGCGTGCCCGGTCCGAGGATGGCCGATCGCGGCTGGCGAAGCACCGCTATCGCCAGATGTGCAAGGCGGTGTATCTGCTCGGCGAATTGTCGCCGCGCACCGAATTGCTCGATGCGATGGTTGAGGAATTCGAGCGGCTGGTGGATCGGATTCGTCAGGTGGAAGCCCAGGCGAATCGCAGCGGCCGGTCGGCCGCGCACCGCGAGCTGCAGACGCGGGCCGTCAAAGAACTGCGCGAACTGATGCACGAAACGCTGGCGACGCCGGAAGATATTCAACGCCTTTTGAAAGTCGTCCGCCGACGGCAGGCAATTTTCTTCCGCACGCGGAGCGAATTGGCCGAGGGCAATCTCCGCCTGGTCGTGTCGATCGCCAAGAAATACCGTGGCCGGGGTCTTTCGTTCGCGGACCTGATTCAGGAAGGCAACCGCGGGCTGATGCGGGCAGTCGACAAATTCGAGCATCGCATGGGCTTCAAGTTCGGCACGTATGCGACATGGTGGGTGCGTCAAGGCATCCAGCGTGCTCTCGCTGATCACGCCCGTACGGTCCGTGTACCGTGCCATCAGGTCAGCCTGCTGGCGGCGATCGAACGAGTGCGCGGCGAGTTGATCGTGAAAACCGGGCGTGAGCCGGCCATCGAAGAAATCGCCAAGGTGCTCGGAACGAGCGCGGCCGAGGCCAAGTCGCTCCGCGCGATCGCCAAGCAACCGCTCAGCCTGCACGAGCCGATGGGCGACGACGCCGAGCGCGCAATGAGCGATTTCATCGACGATCGGCACGCGATCAGCCCGGGCGATCGGGTCGATTTCAATCTGCTGAAGGAGCGCATCGCCGAGGTGCTTCGTTCGCTCACGCCGCGCGAGCGCCAGGTGATCGAAATGCGTTTCGGCCTGAAGGATGGCCATCCGCATACGCTCGACGAGGTCGCACAGACCTACGGCATAACGCGCGAGCGCATCCGCCAGATCGAGTCGCGCAGCCTGTCGAAACTGCGCCAGCCAGGCCGAAGCCAGCGCCTCGCCGGCTTCACCGACAAGCTGAGTTAACCCCCCGTTTTCCGCTTGCGGCTTAGCGCTCAACGTCGCACCCGCAAGCGGAAACCTTTCCGATGAAATCGTCTCACACCACCACCGCCAGTGTCTTGTTTGCGTCTGGTAATAGAATGCAACTCGCCTGATCGGTCAACAGTCTTTGCGTCTGTGCCGCACTTCCGACGTGAATCGCGAACAACTCCTCGACATCATCGCTTGCCAACGAACTGTGCAGATACAGCCTTGCTTGCTCGGCTGCGGTCGTCCACATGAAGCCAGCGGCCAGGTCAGCGGGCTTTTCGCGTATCAGCGACGCGAGCGCCTGTGATGGATCGTCGAACCCGCGCATCAGGTCAAACGCGGGACCTTTCGTTGGGGCGGCCTCGGTGAGCAAGACGATGCTGCCGCCGGGACGCACGACGCGCGAGGCCTGGAAAAAGGCCTGGGCGAGATCGAACATGCTCACGCGCTCCGGATCGCCGGTGACGGTGGCCACGACGACATCCGCGGGCCGAGAAAATTCGACGCGCCAGCGAGCCTGCAGACGAGCAATGCCGGCGTCGCTGCTCTCCAGAGGACCGGCGACGACGTTGACGATGCCGTCGCCAGTTCCCTCGATGACCTGAACATAGAACGGCGCGCCAAGCAGCCAGGAAACCTCGCGCGCCTCCTGCTGAATCGACGACAGCGCCTTACCCGGCGGTCGAGTTGTCAGCTGCGTTTGAAATTCCTCGATCGCGGCATCATCGGCGACGCCAGGGTAGAGCGACGTTTCCGCGCCGGCGATTCGCAGCACCGGATCGTACGTCCGCCGCGTGAAGATGACGAGTTGATCGCAATCAACCGCCGTACGGTTGAGATAGATTCGTCGATCGTTGTTCGTGGCCGCGAGGTAGGCGATTTTGTTGCGATCGCCAGGCTGGTGAATCTCGACGTGCACGTCTTGAAACTCGTCGGGAAGGTTCTCAAGCCACGGCTGATTGGCGGACGGCGACGGGCAGAGGATCGTGATTGCGTCGGGTTGCACGCGAGCCGTCAGGATCTGTTCGAGCACAGGCACGAGAAGTTGCCCGAGATTGGGAATCGCTTCATCGACGAGTATGGCGACATGATCTTCCGGCGTGAGCGAAAGGCGAAGCGCGGGATAGTCAATCGGATGCTCGAGGGCGTCGCGCAGGGAAGCCAGGGGATCGGGGAGATTTGGCGCGATCGGCGCACGCTGGGCCGGTATGAGGTTCTCCTCGCGGATCTCCAGGCCCAAAGTCTGTCTACCCCAGGCGATCGGCACGCGCATGGCGATGGACTCCACCACTAGGATGACATCTGTTAGGCGATTACCGTAGGCATCACGCTCCGCGTGATGCAATTCACTACGCGGAGCGTGATGCCTACGGTTGCGGTTCTGCCGCGTAAGCTGTTAGGTGAAATATTGTATTGCAAGGGATGGAGAAAAAAAAGCAGGTCGGAGCCATTCCCCCGAAAGGCGTCCGACCTGCGCGCGTGAGTGCCTGCCTCCCGCGTTGGTTCCGTTTTGAATATCGATGTGCTTGGTGACGTTCGGAGAGCCGCGTCTCGAATTTCGATTCCTGTTTGCCTCTTTGAGTTTGGATCACTTTGGGGCGAGCGCGAAACGGCAAGCGGGATAAGGGTACGTTCTCTCCGTCATTCTTTACTTTTCGTTTTTCGCCGTGGGCGCTGGCATGGTTGCCAATCGTGCCTCGTAATCCAGTTCGTCGCTCAGTTTTTGAGCGATGATGTGTCCGTTCGTCGGCGTGACGAGGTCTGCTGTCACAGGCGGTGGAGGCGGCGGCAGAGGCGTGAACTTCGCCGTCGTCACTTTGGTCGCCTCGGGCGGCGCCGTCGTGATGCAGCCGATGCAGGCCAACATACCGATTCCAAGGGCGGCGGCTACGCTACGTTTCATCAGCGTTTCCCTTTCCCGGATTTTTCGAGCGCCCTGATTTCATTGAGGTTCACTTCCCCAATTTTCTGCTTTGCCAGGTCGTTCCGATTGCTGGAGGCGACGTAAGCCTCGAAAACACGCTTTTCCAGCATCTCGGCTTTTTGCTCGAGTTCGAGGTCGCCGATCTCCATGGCGACAGCCCGCAGCCGGGTGCAAACATCCAGCCGCCGCTGCCAATCCTGCGTCGCCTGCCGATCTTTCGGCTTTGCAGTCGGAGTTCCAGGCGTCCAATCGTCGGCTTGCGGTTCGGCGTCCTTTTCGGCTTTTTTCTTGTCGGCCTCGGCCTTTCTGGATCCAAGCGAGAACATGCGCGAGAACCAGTTTCCCGATTCGTCCGCGCAAACAAGCCCCGCAAGTCCCAGGGTAAGGAACAGTGCGAGTAGAGTGGTCGGCCAGCGCATGATGCTTTCCCGCGAATTCCCGCCGAATCCACGCCGCCTCAAGCAGCCTGGCCGACGAACTTATTTTTTTGCTCAAGTGATGGGCGGAGATATGCCATACTTTTCGAGAACTGTCCAGTGCAAAAAATGTCTTTGCCGCTTGCGGCTTAGCGCTCAGCAAGGCGCCATGCTGAGCGCTAAGCCGCAAGCGGCAAATCTAATTCGCGCGCAGCGAATGGGTGACGAGACCGCTCAGCAGTTTCGGATAGAAGTACGTCGATTTCGGCGGCATCTTTTCCAGGTTGCCCGCGATCGATTCGACGTGCGCCATCGTCGCCGGCGCCACCAGTGCTGCCAATTCGCACGATTTGCTCGCGACGGCGTCATCGACTTCCTTAAGCAGGTGAACATACTGGCATTTCGGTTCGCGCATGCCGGCTTCGGGCAATAGCTTTTCCAGCACGACGCGTTGAAGAATCGCCACGCCGAGGCTGCGCCAGTCGTCGCTGTGTTCGCCGGCGAGTTGCGTCATCAACTCGGGCGAGCGAAATCGGGCCGTCTGCCAAACGCCGTCGGCAACGGTGCCGAACCCGAGCAAGCCCTGCGAGCCATCCATCTGGATGCGGTCCCAGGTTTCGCGCATGGCCTGCGCGCCCGTGCCGACCTGCTCGACCGCGAAATGCTGGCCGAGCAATAGCGCCGCCTGGGGGGACGTAAGCGACCCCAGGCCGGAGATAAGCCGATGCGTTGGGAGAATCGCCAGACCAGGATCGCTCATGCTGACGAGCATCATCAGCACGAAATTCGCGGGAGCGTCGTCGCCCTTCAATTCGCCCGCGGCCGCTTTTTCTTCGCGGTAACGCAGGGCCGTCTCGTAGCGATGATGCCCGTCCGCGATGAACACCGGCTTCGCGCTGAGCAGCGACGCTACCTCGCTGATGACATGCTGATCGGTCACCTGCCAAAGTTTGCTGACCACGCCGAGATGGTCGGTCGCCTGAATCGGCAAGCTTCGCCCGACCGCGGCGACGAGTTTCTCCTGCACCTCGCCCGTAGCATCGGGATACAGTCCGAAGATTTGGCTAAGGTTCATGTTCGTCGCGTGGAAGAGTTTCAGCCGATCCGCCTTCGGGCCCGACATGGTCTCCTCGTGCGGGAAAATTCGGCCCTCCCCGAACTTCTCGAGCCGTACCCGCCCCATGAAGCCCTTGCGTGTGTAGTGCTTGCCTTCCACCGTGAAGTCCTGGTGATAGACGTACAGCGACCGCGCGGAATCTTGTGCGAGGATTCCGTCGGCGAGCCATTCCTTGAGCAGGCGAGCGGATCGCGTATAGCGATTGTCGGTCGGCGTGTCGCTCGATGATTCCTTGTTGAGAATGAGCCGCACGAAGTTGTACGGACTGAGGTCATAGAGCTTCTGCTGCAGCGACGCATCGATGACGTCGTAAGGCGGCGCGATCACGTCGCTCAGGTTGCCCACGCGTGCCAGATCATATCGAAACCCGCGAAACGGATGTACTTCAGCCATGATGGTGGATCCTCCTATCCCGTGAATACCGCGCTCCTGCGTACGACGGCGCGACAACATTGTTGTACGGGTTGGATGCGTCAAAGGCGCGGCGTGGACGCGCCTTGAGACTTCGCGGTCCTGTATACTAACCGTTATGGAATCGGGCACTCGCGAAACATTGAAGGCCAATATCGACGCGGTCGAAGCTCGCATCGCGCAAGCGTGCGAACGCGCCGGCCGAGCGCGATCGGACGTCACGCTCGTCGCCGTCACCAAGACGGTGTCGGCCGAGATCGCCCAGTGCGCCGTGGATCTGGGGTTGAGCCAACTCGGCGAGAATCGGCCCCAGGAACTCTGGCGAAAGGCCGAGCAGATTGCTGGCGCGACCTGGCATCTGATCGGTCATCTTCAGCGGAACAAAATCGAGCGCACCCTGCCGCTGGTTCGTCTCATCCATTCGGTTGATAGCGAACGGCTGTTGCACGCGCTGGAGAGCGGGGCTCAGAGCAACATCTCTGTCATGCTCGAAGTCAATGCCAGCGGCGAGGCGACGAAGCACGGATTCGCTCCCGCCGAGGTGGTAAATCTTGCGCCGAAGTTGCGTGACTTCAAACGAATACGAATTTGCGGTCTGATGACAATGGCGGCGTATCAAGAGCCGGAGGCGTGTCGGCCGACGTTCGCCACGCTGCGAATGCTGCGCGATCGACTGCGCGAGTCGTTGGCGCCGGAGCACGACATTCGATTTCTGTCGATGGGCATGAGCAACGATTTCGAGATCGCGATTGAAGAGGGCGCCACGCATATTCGCCTGGGCACGGTACTGTTCGGCGGCGTCAACTCATGAGGCCACACGCCCGATGATCCAGATCACATCGCATGCAGAGGGTTGCGTGTTGAGCGTCCGCGCCCAGCCTGGCGCGAAACGCAACGCGGTAGTCGGAGAGCAAGCTGGCGCGTTGAAAGTTGCCGTCACGGCGCCGCCGGACAAGGGCCGCGCGAATGAGGCGATCGTAGAGGTTCTCGCCGAGGCATTCGCCGTGAAGCGGTCGCAGATCGAATTGATCGCAGGTGCCACGAGCCGACAGAAGAAATTCCTCATTCGCGCCGTCACGCCGGAAGAACTGGCGGCGAAGCTGGCCCGGTGACACTGCCTAGCCATCACGCTCCGCGTGATGGATTGAACACTCCGAATGACCGTATTAAAGCGAATTCCAAAAATCCATCACGCGGGGCGTGATGGCTACGGTAGGCGTCAAATTTGAAGTGTTGGCAGTTCCGCCGTTTCACTGACGACTTTGCGGATCTCGTCGATCACCGTGGCGGAGAGCTGCACGTAGGTTTTCGCGATCGCGCTGGCCGGGTCTTTGTGCACGATTGGATCGCCGGCGTCGCCGCACTCGGCCACGCGAGGATCGATGGGAATCTCTCCCAGGAATTGCACCCCGGCTTCGTTGGCGAGTTTCTGTCCGCCGCCGTGGCGGAAGATCTCGTAGCGTTTGCCGTCGGCGCCGACAAAGTAGCTCATGTTTTCGACGATGCCAAGCACCGGCACACGCACCTGGCGGAACATCTCCAGGCCTTTGCGCGCGTCGATCAGGCTTACGTCTTGCGGCGTGGTCACGATCACAGCGCCAGAGAGCGGGACGGTCTGCGTCAGCGTAAGTTGGGCATCGCCCGTGCCTGGCGGCAGATCGATGACGAGATAGTCAAGCTCGCCCCACGGAATCTGCGTGAGAAACACCGTGAGGTATTTGTGCACCATAGGCCCGCGCCAGATCATGGCCGTCTCGGGTTTGACCCAAAAACCCATCGACATCAGCTTGATGCCATACCGATCGAGCGGGAATTGCGTTGCATTTGGATCGAACGTTTCGTGGATCCCCATCATGATCGGAATGCTCGGGCCATAAATGTCGGCATCGAGCAACCCGACGCGCCGACCGTTCATGTGAAGCGCCAGCGCGAGATTGGTGGCGACTGTCGATTTGCCCACGCCGCCTTTCCCGCTTGCCACGGCGATGATGTTCTTCACGTTCGGCATGCTGATTTTTTGCGAGGGCGCGCCCTGGGGTTGCATGATTTTCACTCCGGCAAACAGATGTCAACTATTTTTTACATTCCGAACATTCGCATAGCGAACGCAAGTTCTCGATCGTGAATAACCCCGAATCGTGCCCGTCGCTCCAGACGATCTTATACGCATAGTAGCCGATTGGGCTGATCGAGACGGGCCTGAGCGGGGCAAGTTCACTCGGCTTGAGGATGCGAAACGGATCAGGCGGTTTCAGGCGTTCCTCGTTGCAACCCGCACAGGGGCAGCTGTTGCGCAGATGCGTCCACGAATAAATGCCGCGATGGCCATCGCTCCATTCGATAACGAGGCGATCGTCGCCTTCCTTCTTCAACGCAATCGGCTTGAGCGCGGACATTATTCGACCTGGGGTAATCGGCGATCCTCATTATTGTACGAGCAAACCGGTGCGGCGTTTACTTGCGAATCTCATTCGCCATCTCGACGACGGCATCAAGCATCCGCACGGATGCCTGCACTTCCAGGCGATTCGTGCCAAGCCAGGTTTCGTAGCCGCCGAGTTCGTGCTGGCGCGGGGTCGGTAAATATCCGTAGTAGCCATGACTGAGCGACACGAGGAACGCCGGTTGCTTGGCGAGGCGTTTTTTGTACTCCAGGCCGATCTCGCAAAAAACCTCGCAGGGCATCGTACCAATCAACGTGTCGCCGACGCGCAAGGCTTGTAACGGCATTTTGAGTGTGACGGGGTGCTCGGCCATGCGGAGCGTTCGGCCCGCGTAGATCACGCTCAGGTCGGTCTTGCCTTTCACCTTTGGCTCGGCCGCCTTGGCCTTGGCCCACGCGAGCAGCTTGGCGTCCGGTCTGCGCGTGCCGACGGGCAACTCGCGGTAGCGTGCCGCCAGCGTCACGTCGGTGCGGAACTTCAGATCGCCCAGCCCGCGATGCACCTTGTCGGCAACATCCTCGGCGACCATTCGCATCTGTTGATAAGGCTCCTTCCGAGCACGAGGCTTTTTGAAATTGATGTTGTTGATATCGCCGCTCGTGCCGTTGGCCATCAGTGCGACGAGATCGTCTGCCTTCAGGCGTTTCGCCAGCGCATCGCAGTACATGCCAAAGTAATCGGCGGAGACATGCCCATTCCCGACGCCGCCGACGTAATGAAGCGAGTAGGCGGTGAAGACGCTGATCCATTTCCCATCGACGCCGCGAAGCGCGAGAATCGGAATCTCGGGATCAATCGGTCCCGCCGGCTCCAACAAATCGGCGCTGCCGGCGGGCGGGTTCATCTTGACCTTGTCCATACCGCCAAACGGATTGGGCGGAATGCTGCCGGGCCTCATGCGCCAGCGGCGGTTGAAAACGTGCTCTGGAACCGAGACACTGCCCGTGGCGAATTCGGCGGCCCGAAGCTGGTTATGCGCCCGGCGAACGCCATCGACGATCCGCCGAGCGACGAATCGCTGGTACTCGTCCATCGTCTGATTGAGCAGGCGTGCGTCTTTGCCCAGAGCGCTGGTCGCCGAGTGCGTGTGCGTGCCGCTGATGAGGACGTTGTCGATGGGAATGCCGAGTTGCTCCTTGATGAGCGCCCGAGCCTCATCGCTGACGTTTCGACCAATGCCGAGCAGATCGCAGACGACGATCGCGAGTTTCGTCGTCCCATCATCGAGCACGAGACAGCGGGCATGCAGTTCGTCATGAATATGCGTCGCCGGGAATGGCGCAAACCCGCCGACGATGTCGCCGCCCAGACTCGGCGTGATGTTGCTCGTGGCAGCGCCGGCACGGAACACGGGGTGAGCGTGAAGGGGCGCGGAGAATGTGAATACGAACGCTGCGAGAAGAAACAGGTGGCGCATGGTGCTGACTCGTGCGTGGCGATGAATTTAGTGTAGTGGTATCGTATTGCTTACCGTGCGATCGACTCGTACCCACTACCAGCCCGGAGCGCCAGCGACGGGATGCGGTAGCCCGCAGCGTTGACGGTATCCCGTCGCTGGCGCTCCGGGCTGGTAAAGTGCTGCCACGCAGCATCTCGGTCACTTCCCCTTCTTGTCGTACTTCCCGATTTCTGGCTGTTGGACGACGTCGAGCAGTTTCTCGATGACGCCCTCGCTGCTCTTGCCTTCGGCCTGTGCTTGAAAATTGGTGCAGACGCGGTGAGCCAAAACGTTGACGCCGTCGCTGATTCGATCGTCCGCGAGGTGGAACAGACGTATCACTTCGTCTGAAGCCGATTTCCGGCGATCATTGATTGTTTGCGTCGCAATGCGATCACGCCGCTTCCGCATAAGGCGACGGCAATACTCGCGATCCACAGCCAATAGGCATCGGATTCCATTACGCTTTTCATTCAAGCCGGTGAAAATCGCTTCGCGTCCCCAACCGAACACCGTTTCCGCTTTGTGAGCGGATGCGTGGCGATGTTGCCGAGTGCCGCGACTTTGTATTCGAGAGAGCAAGCATGAACGCCGGCCACGCTTGTCAATCCCTGGCTGTCGCGGACGCCGAAATAGAAGCCGGTCGCCAGCATGCGCATTACGAACCAGTTGCCGGGATAGCTCGCCTCGTAAATAAGGGAATGATTTCGGTGCGTCTGCCCCCGACTAGGGAAACGCTGCCGAGCAATCGACCTGGGCGACCCGACTCCGATTGCCCAGGCCACCTTGTGGAAGGTGCCGAGCGATTGAATGTCGGAAGCATCGGCGAAGACGGCCGCGACGCTATGCGTCAGATGAGCGTGAAATCGGCGGGGCAACACGGGCAGAAAACCGCGCAATAGTTCGCGCAAGTCGTTTTCCGGTGGTTCCGAGAAAGCCAGGAGGGTCGGCATCCGCATCGTCAAGTCCATGTACAAGAGCGCCAGCTGCCGGATCACACCATCTACCTGCAGCGCAAGCCAGAGTGTGTTCGGCGAAAAGAAATCATCCAGATATCCCCCAGGGCGTAGAGATGCAGGTAGGGATTTTTGCGGCAGAATTCCTCAACCTCTTTCTTCGCGTGAATATAGACGATCTGTGCCAAGTTTTCACCCATGGTCAAGAGAACCCCATCTCACTCAGAATTCGGGCCGCGCCCGGTCTCGCCTCTTCGTCCGTATCGTCAAGGCAGGCACGCACTACTTGAACGACCCATTCAGCATCGTATCCGGTCGTGGGTTCGCCCACGATCTTCCAAAGTGCAAAGGGGGCGAAGAGTCTGACTCCTGAGTCGGGATCGTGTTCCGAAATACCGCGCAGGGCCGGAACTGCCACTGTAGCGCTCCCACCCATTTTTTTAAAATACTTGGCGGTTTGAATCCGCACCGCAGCGCTCTCCGCCCAGAGGTCCAGCGGGCCTCGCTCGTGCCACGGCACCCGTTCCTCTCCCAGGTATAGATTCTCCGAGCGCAGCGTTTCGAAGGTCAGGAAATGGATGTTCTTGATGCAGTCCTTTCGAATCTCGATCTCCGCCAGGAAATAGGACTCCGTGCAGCGGGGGCACACCTTCTTGGCTCCTGGGTACGCCACGGCGAAAACCAGTCCCCAGCCTTCGCCGCAATCAATCTCCTGTCCGAGGGAATATTTTGGAAGAAGGCTCAGGTCGCCGTAATAGAACTGCCACGGCAGAACGGGAGTCAACTCGCGACAGGTTGGGCATTCGATAGGAGAATACAGCGTCGCAAAATTGCCCATCTGGATCGTCCTTTTTTCGTGTCGGTAGTCCTCAAGGATTCCATGTGACGAGACTGCACGGAAAATTCTCGAAAGAATTCTGAAGGTCGGAATGCAATTACTTTTTGTTGCCCGTTTTTCCAATTAGCCATGGTGGCCAGGCAGGATCTTCCATGCGGGCCAGCATCGCCAGGCTCAACCAGAAGGGGCCGATCAGGTAATTCCTCTTGTCCGCGGCAATCTTGAAATGGTCCATGGCCTGTTCACGTTTGCCGTCCGCCAGGCACGTGATGGCGATCAGGAAGTGCGCTCGCGTTTGCCAACTGCGCTTCTCTCCAGCGGCTATGACCAAGTCCTTTGACGCCGGTTTATTTCCAGAAACAAAAGCTCGCACAAAGGCCCGCACCTGCTCGTGAAACTCATTTTTTCCCGGTGGATTGGAGTGCTTGTCGAATACTCGCTTCCGGTTAACATATGCCTCGACCTTTTGCTTGCGGCCCTGGAACAGGAGCAAGAATGCTCCGTAGAGGTCAATATCGACATCAGAATACTGTTTTTCCCAGGCCTTGAAAGCTTGGTCATTGGCTTTCTCGTCATTCCTTTCGGCGATCAGGCAAATCTCCAGGAAATCTCCGTGCCAAGTCTTGCGTTGCTTCTGCTTCTTCAGCCAGCCCAGGGCCTCGTCATTCTTGCCGCGGCGATACAAATCGGTGGCGTATTCGGCTTTGGCATCGGACTTCTCTGACTCGGTCGCCGTCTGTTCGAGTGCCCTGATTGCAGCGTCTTCCCCGCCACAAATCTCCCGATGAAAGAGCCAGCGACACATCCCGCCCCAGGGATACTTCGGAAATTTCTCCAGGGCCTCGACATTGTCCTTCATTTTTTCCAGAGCTATTTTGAGTTTGGGCGCGTCCCCGCGCTCCTTGGCCAGGATGAACGCCACATAGTTTGCCTGGGCGCTGGCGGCAAGGACAAAGGGATTGTCCGGAAGGTAGTACAGCGCTCCGACCGCGTCGTTCTGAGCTTGCGCCGCCTCGGCGGGCTTCGTCCATTCCAGAGCGTAGCGAGCAAGCACCTCCGCGCGGATGGCGCGGGCCACATTGGTATCGCGGCGGGCAATTGCCTGGCTCAGCGTATCCAGACCGCCCTGGGGATCCATGAGCGATTGCTCGTATCCCTTGAACAGCAGATCCTCGGGCGTACGCGCTTCCATGCCATTGACTTCTTTCATCCATTTTACTCGCCTCTCCCACTGCCCGGTCCGGGTGCAGTAGATTGCCAGCAGAGCGCGCACGGCCACGTCGTAGGGCAAGAGTTGGGCGGCGGGTTCGAGGTGGTCGTCGATGGCCGGCTGGACGTCGGCCTTGTGGAAATAGGCGAGGCCTCGCAAGAAATGGACCTTGCCGGCGGAAGCGCCCTGGCGTTCGGCAGCGACAATGAACTCCTCCGCCAGCTCAACGTCGCCTTTCAAAGCTTTTTCGATTGCGGTTTCGATGGCGCGTTGCCGTCGCTCGGTTTGAAGGTCGCGCGCGTGCCACGACCAGCCGACGGCGCCGAGCGACAGCACCAGGCCGAGGATGATGAGCGCCGTCGCCGTGGCATGGCGCCGTACCCAGGTGACGCCGCCTTCCACGAATCCAACTGGTCGTGCCCGAATCGGCTCGCCGTCGAGGAACCGGCGCAGGTCATCAGCCAACTCCAGGGCGCTGCTGTAGCGTTTTTCGGGCGTCTTGCGCAGGCACTTCAAGCAAATGATCTCAAGGTCGCCTGGCACGTTCGGTTGTAGGCGGCGCGGCGGAATCGGATCGTCCTGCATCACGAGTTGAAGCGTTTCAACGCGGGTCACACCGCGCAGCGGCAGCCGGCCGGTCAGCATCTCGTAGAGGATGACTCCCAGAGCATAGATGTCGGCAGCGGGCCCGATCTCCTGCGTCTTGCCGGCGGCCTGTTCGGGCGCCATGTATTCGAGCGTGCCGAGGACGGCGGTGTTGGGCGTCAGGCCAACGCCTTCCTCCAGCAGACGTTTGGCGAGGCCGAAGGCACCTGTTTAGCGCCCTCTGGCCATTCTACGCAAAAATCCGCATAATTTCGTGC
>CAZAFH010000115.1:0-24967 GCA_964484265.1 uncultured Singulisphaera sp. | reverse complement strand
AACAGCGATCGATCCATAACAGCAGCAATGGCCGGCATTTACTCCCCTCTCCCCCCAGTATTCAGGGGGAGAGGGGTTGGGGGTGGGCTGATGAAAACCATTGAAAACTCGCACTGACGAGACAGTATCTAACGTCCGAAATCGTTGCGCGAAGTGCGCCCTCTCCCTCCGGGAGAGGGTTGGGGTGAGGGCTACTCGGCCTTTTGCAAGCAACAAATCACTTGCCCGTGCGTCAGGTTGCCCTCACCCCCGACCCCTCTCCCGGAGGGAGAGGGGAGAAAATGCGCAATACTTTTCGGATGAACACAACGTTTGGTTTTCATCAGCTCAGGTTGAGGGTGAGGGGGAGAGGCGACAGAAAGCGACAAGTCCCAAACCCCTCACCCCCGACCTCTCCCCTGAGTAGAGGGGCGAGGGGAGGTGGCGCTGTAGTACTAAACGGGAAACGGCCAATTTATTCTGATGCCGAGGCTCCGACCTCAGTACCAGAGCCAATTCCAATTCATTACCGAGAAGATTGAACTGGCGCCGCACGGAATTGTTCGAGTAGTTCCTGCATCTTCATTTGCCATTTCGCGGGATGGCAGAGCAGGTCCTTGGTAAGAAAAAAGTCGGCGCCGGCGGCACGCAGGTCGTGCAAGGAATCGTCGTCATGATCGGGCGTGAACATGGCGACAGAGGCCTCGGCCAAATGCGGAAGGCGACGCAAACGCCGGCAGAGTTCGACGCCATTCATGCCAGGCAAGTTGATATCCAGAAGCAGTAGGTCGGCGCGATGGGTTTGCAGATGCGCCAGCGCATCCTCGGCGTTTGGGAACCAAGCGATAGCCAGGCCATCGCGTTTTCCGAGTTTGCGGACAATCAAGCCCACGTCTTCCTGATCGTCGACCAAGACGATTCGCGGCTTGCCATCGTTGCCGTGATCGATGTCCAGCTTGCTCCGCCGCGGTGCAGCCAAGGCGTGTTCTTTTTGCAACGGAATATTAGGAGCGGCGGAACCGTTTTCACTCGAGGCGGTCGGCAGCGTAAAGAAAAAAACGGTCCCCGTGCCCGGCGTCGATTCGATCCAGATGCGTCCGCCATGCGCTTCGACGATTTTCTTGCAGATCGCCAGGCCTGCTCCCGTGCCTTCGTATTCTTCGTCGTTATGGAGCCGCCGAAAGATGCCGAAGACCTGCTTGTGAAACGCCGGCGCGATGCCGATCCCGTTGTCGCGCACGAAGAGAGTGGCTGTTCCCGACTCTGAGCCTGTACTGCCGATGACGATTTTCGGCGCGGCATTTTTGTTGTACTTTAGACCGTTCCCGACCAGATTGGCGAGGAGCTGCGTGACTCGAGCGGAATCGCCGAAGAGATTGGGCATCGGCCCTTCGGTCAAAACCACGGCATTCTTCCGCTGAATCAAATCCACGAGGTCCTGCCGGACGGTTGCCACCACTTCGAGAAGATTGAAGGTTTGCCTTTCTTTGGTAATGCGCCCCGCCTGGCTGAGTTTGAGCAATTCGTCGATGAGCCTCCCAAGCCTCCGACTGGCGCGGACCATGTGATTGACATACTGGAACCCATCGGCTCCGAGACGGGCCCCGTGCTCCTCGGCGAGAAGGTGCGCATAGGCCTGCAGCGTTCGCAGCGGTTCCTTCAAGTCGTGGGAGACGACGTGGGTAAACGCTTCGAGCTCGTTGTTGATGCCGCGCAGCCTTTGGTTGGTTTGTTCGAGCTGATCGCCGCGCAGCTTGGCTTCATTGGCGAGGCGGTTTTTCTCCGTCAGATCGAGCGCGGCATTTCGGCAGCGCACGAATCGCCCGTCGTCGTCATAGACAGGTGTGGTATGCACCCACACACTTATCGTGGATCCGTCTTTTCTGCTCCAACGAGTCTCGATTTCGCCTTCCTGTTTGGGCATGTTCTGGGAAATGGCAACGTAGGTGCTGCGGGCTTCCGGTGAGAGAAGGATCGTATAGAATTGATTGTGAAGATCTTTGCGCTCGTACCCCAGCAAACGCAAGAGCGTCTCGTTGAACGTCACCAGCCGGCCTTCCTGGTCGACGCTGAAGTACATGACTGGAGCATTCTGGTAAAGTTCGCGGTAGCTCTGCTTCAGGCGTTCCAGATCGAACGTGGCGGCCAATTGCTGGTTCTGCGTCACGCGAAGTTCTTTTCGCAGTGCCAGTGCCTCCACTTCGCGAGGCCGACAGATCGTGGTGACGTCGGAAAGCCGGACCGACAGATCGGATTTGTCCCGCCGAGGGCGGATCGTGAAGTGGATATACTGGCAAACCTCCGGAGCGAAGAGCGGCAGAATCTCCGTGTCCGCGAGAGGATTCTCCGAATCGGAAGCGCCCAATTCGGCAAGCTTGTCGGCGGGCACGAAACGGCAGACGCAGCGTTTCGTGCTGCCGGAGTTGCGTGCCAGCGCGATGGTTCCTTCGAGCAGCGTGATGTCTTGCGGGTGGATCCGGTGGAAGATCGATTGTCCCACGAGGTCCGTTCGCGCTTGGCCGAGCAATCCGGCCGCCGACTCGGTGAGTCCGGCCCAGCGCAGGGATTTCGTAACGCGCGCCATCGGTTTGCGAGGGCGGCGGGTTGGCGTAACGGTCGAAGTCGACGGCGATGGATTCTCTCGAACCTCGGAATCGAACAATCGGCCTGTCGAACTCTTCGATTCGCTCAGGGTGGAATGGGTGTGAGGAGCGGCACGCCTGGCGATTTCGAGGCGAGAGGACCAGTGGAAAAAGCCGAATGCCGCGGCAGTGACCAAAGAGGCCGACAGCGCCGCCGCTCCCACGCCGGCGCCGAATTGTGCGGCATCCGTCAGTGTTGCGGCGCCGGCGATCCACCAGGCAATCGTGCCAGCGCTCACCGCAGCGATTCCCACGGCGGCGCTCACCATCGCGTATTTCAGGAGTACCCACATGCCGCACCGCGCGGGAAAATGTTGGAGGAATCGCGAAATCGTCTCAATCGAGATTATACTCCATTTTGCTCCAATCCGCACGAATCAACAAAGGCAAAGTAATTCTGGCCAATTTCGTTGCGGCTGTTGATCGCCCCCGGTCGATGCCCATGATTAGGGAAAAATAGGCGGTTCTTATACTTCGCTCGGCCAATGATGATACATCGATTATCAATCGGCAATCCGTCGTTTTCCCAAGCCGCGACCATGAGGGAGCGGCCATCGGGATGCCGTGCCGGATCATGCGAATTCGGTCATTCCCTTACGGTCGTGGCTCGGAAATGCTCTTTCCGATTGCAGATGCGACAACTCAAACCGAGTGAAGTATAAGAAATCATTCGGAAAGAAGGTCCCGCGAGCCGAGCGGAGATGTATCGGAGACGTTCCATGCGCTATTTTTGTGTCCTTCTCAGTGTCGTTCTTGGCACATCCTCTGCGATTGCGGGCGGAGCTTCGGGCGATGTTGTCCTCGAAAATTGGGATGCCGCCTACCTGAACGATGGCAAAGCGGGATACGTCCGAACCATCACGCGCGAACTCGATTTCGACGGCATGAAAGTCCTACATACGACCGTCGAAATGCGGCTCACCGTCAAGCGCTTCACGCAGACTCTACAAATGGCCATGGACACCGGTTCCACCGAATCACGCGAAGGAACCGTGCTCGGCGTATTCATGCGCCAGTTCCTCGGCAAAGAACAAAAGCTGCTCATCGAGGGCACCGTCGTTGGCAAACAGCTTCGCCTGGTCAAAGACGGCAAAGTCCCGCTGCTGCCCGCGCCGTGGAGAGCCGACGTCATCGGCCTCTACAAACAACAGTTCCTTTTCAAGAATCGCAAGCTCGAACCAGGCGACAAATTTTCGTACCAGAGCTTTGAACCGTCGATCAATCTCGTCCTGAAAACCGACGTTCACGTTCATGGCTACCGCGAAGTCACCATCAAAGGGGAACGAACGAAGCGCAAATTGTTGCTCGTGGAAATCTCTCCCGAGCGAGTCGAATTCAAGGCCGGCGGCAAGACTGAGCGAATACAACTGCCGATCTCGATGACCTGGCTCGACGAAAAGATGGAACCGGTCAAGACCGAGTTCGAAATCCCAATGCTCGGCCCGATTGAACTCGTCCGCACGACGAAAGAAAAAGCACTCGCGCCCGGACCGATCGCGCAGCTCACCGATCTCGGCATGAGCCAGCTGGTTCGCCTCAAGAACCGTATTGCGAACGCCCATCAGACCACCGCTGCAATCTACCGAGTATCCGTGCGCGGGGACGACAATGTCGCCACGACTTTTTCGAACGATGAGCGTCAACAGGTGAAGAACGTGCGAGGCAATAGTTTCGAGTTGCACGTGACAGCGAGCGGCAAGCCGCTGGCGGGCGAAGCGCCTGCCAAGGCGCCGTCGGCCGAGTTTACTGAGAGCTCGTACTTCATCAACAGCAAGGACGCTCGCGTTCAGGCCTTGGCCCGCGAAGCCGTCGGAGCGGAGGCTGACGCGTGGCGGAAGGCGCTGCGGATCGAACGCTGGGTACACGCCAACATGCGGTTCACGAACCACGAATCGTTGGCGACTGCCGACCACGTGGCGCGAACGCTCGAGGGCGACTGCACGGAGTACGCGATGCTCACCGCCGCCATGTGCCGCGCTGAAGGAATCCCAAGCCGAACCGCCATCGGCCTGGTTTACGCAGAGGTAAAACAGGCGCCGTGCTTCGGCTTCCACATGTGGACCGAAGTCTGGATCGGTGGCCGTTGGATGGCAATCGATGGAACCATCGGCAAAGGCGGGATCGGGGCCGCCCACCTCAAGATCACCGATCACAGCTGGCATGAAACCGTCACCATGACGCCGATCTTTCCCGTGATTCGCGTCGTCGGACGCGTGACCATCGACGTCTTGAGCACGGATGGTCGCTGAGAGATTTCGGTATACTCCACGCGGATGAAACTGACGTTTCCGAGCCGCCCACGCAGCGCAGCGGAGTAAGCGGTGTAGCTTGTCGGCGCTTACTCCGCTGCGCTCCGTGCGCGGCTCGGACAATGCGTCAAACCCAGGCGTTCGAAGAATAAAAACCGACAGCTTTCTGAATGGCCGCGAGAAATCGCAAAGCATCGCAAAAATGGCGAGAAGGATAATCCGAGAAAATTTCGATCCGATTGGCGTCTTTCCCCTGTTTGCGGTTTTGCGTCTTTTCGCGGCAACACTTTTTACCCCATAAAATTTTCACGATCAAAAAATATTTCCGGATTGCCGGATTTCTTGTGACTCCTTCACGAGAACTTGTTAAAATCTTCACTAACGCCCCTACGCCCTGAAATCGATCGTGCATGATTTTCCCCAGTGCCGAGGCGATGCCCATGGTCGAAAAATTCTATTCCTTCGATGCTCATCGCAAAAAGCCGCCGGTTTTGCTCGGTAGTTTCCTAGTCCTCCACGTTTCGCACTAACGTTCTATTAGTCGATAACCGTTACCTTGAATTCGCAAACGACGAAAGCTGCCAGTGAATGCGCGAACTCGGCGCCCGAGACGCCACGCCGCGAATCGACATCAGCATTACAGCTTTGCAGTTTGAAAACAGGAGGCAGATTCGTATCCTCGGTTTTCCCGTTGGGTGAACGATAACGCGAAATGTTTACACAGATACCTCGAATAATCCATTAGACACGAGGTGGCTTCCCATGGGTGCCCAGCCTGCTTGCATCTTGCTGATCGAGGACAATCCCGGTGACGCCACTCTCATGCGCGAGTACCTTTCAAATTTTGATGGGGTCAGCGTCTCACTAGAACATGTCGATCGTCTCTCGCTAGCCCTGGAAAGACTGAAGCGGGGCGGATTTGATGTCATCCTGCTTGATCTGACTCTGCCCGACAGCCACGGCCTCGACACCGTCGATCAGGTGATTGCCGTTTCCGATGCCGTGCCTGTCTTGGTGCTGACCGGATTCGACGATACGGAGACCGGCCTGGCGGCGGTTCGAAAAGGCGCCCATGATTTTCTCGTCAAGGGTCGGCTCACGCCAAGCGGCATCGTTCGGGCAGTTCGCTACACGATCGAGCGAAGCCGCCTGGAAGCGGAACGCAATCGTCGCGAGGCCGAATTCCGCCTGGTCATGGAACAGATGCCGCTCGCAGTCTGGACGACCGATCGCGATCTACGCTGTACGTCCTGCTTTGGCGCGGCTCTCACAGGAGTCCAAGTCACGCCGAGCGATGCGGTCGGCAAGACACCGCAGGAGTTCTTTTTTACCGACGACGACGAGCATCCGATAATCCGAGCCGAGCGGGAGGCGCTACACGGGAAATCCGAGTCGTTCGAATTCACCTGGCGCAACCGCACTTTTCAAATTCGCATTCGGCCACTGGATTTTCTGGGCAACCATGTGATCGGAACGACGGGAATCGCCCTGGACATCACCGACGCGAAGCGGCTGGAAGAAGATTTTCTCGCGGCGGGCAAGGTGCAACAGAAGCTGCTGCCAAAATCCGCGCCAGAATTACCCGGATTCGAGATGGCAGGAATCTGTCGGCCGGCGGCCTCCACGGGCGGTGATTATTTCGACTACATTCCGCTGCGCGACGGCACGCTCGGTCTCGTCATCGCCGACGTGAGCAATCATGGATTCGCGCCGTCGCTCATCATGGCGAGCACGCGACGGCTTCTGCGTACGCTCGTCACGATTCACGAGGATCTTGGCGAGGTGCTCACGGACGCGAATGCGGCATTGAAGGAAGACATCGAAGAGCATTTCGTCACGCTCTTCTTTGCGAGGCTCGATCCGAAAGCACGCACGTTGAGCTATGTCGCCGCTGCTCACGATGCTTACATCATCAGTCCCCGCGGCGATTATCGTCAGTTGCCAAGCGACTGCCTTCCCCTCGGCGTCGAACCGAACCGGATCACGAGCACGCATCCAGCCATCCCGTTGGAATCGGGGAGTATTTTAATCCTCCTGACCGACGGGCTAACCGATGCAATGGCGCCCGATGGCCGAAGATTCGGCACGAAGCGTGTCATGAACACCATCTTCGCACACCGAACCAAGTCGGCCGCGGAAATCAACCAGATATTGCTGGATGAGGCGCATCATTTTTGCAAGCCCGGAGTGCCGCACGATGACATTACGATGGTGATCGTAAAGGTGAAATGATCCCCTGCTTCTCCGCATACGGCATGCACTATGGCGAGGTGAGTTATGAACGCGGTTCGCGAAGGGTGTATAGCGAGCGCCGCCCTGGCGGAAGGCCTGCTGGAAGCAGTGCCCGCTGGCATCGCCGTCGTCGATTCTGCGGACAAGATTGTGCTGGTCAATCGCAAACTGGAAGCGCATCTGGGATATGAACGCGAGGAGTTCTTCGGGATGCCGGTCGAGGCATTATTCCGTTCGAGCGAGATGAAATCCGAAACGACGCCTGGACACCGACGCCTGACCGTCCGCCGAAAGGACGGCAGCGAGTTCGTTGCTTCGGTCACGTTCCATTCGATTCACGCCGTGGAGGGCCATTTCGTTCTCGCAGTCTTTGCCGATGACGCCGCCGGCGATTGGGTAGCTGGGCGCCAAGGGGCGGAAGAGCTAAGGCTTGCGGTGGAACGCTCGTACCGGGCCAGTGAAGATCTGGAACAATTCGTGTATGTGGCGTCTCACGATCTTCAGGAACCATTGCGAATTATCTCAAGCTTCGTCGAATTGCTGGCAAATCGTTATCGAGACCAGCTAGATGAGAAAGCGCACCGCTGGATCGATTTCGTCGTGGACGGCGCCGGCCGAATGAAACAACTCATCAACGAGTTGTTGCAATACTCGCGTGTCGATACGCAGGGCAAACCGCTGGAGGAAACGGACTGTGGCCAGGTATTCCAGGCGGCTATTGTGACGCTGCATCAGGAGATGCAGGAAACCGGCGCCACGGTAACCTCGGGCGCCCTGCCTACCGTCCTGGCCGATCGATCGCAGCTCACGCAGGTTTTTCGCAATCTGCTTGGCAACGCCGTCAAGTTCCGCGGCGGGCGGCAACCGGAAATTCACGTGGATGCCGTGCGAAGCGAAAATACCTGGCAGTTCTCCGTGCGCGACAATGGCATCGGTATCGACAAACAGTTCGCGGAGAGAATTTTCGTCATCTTCCAAAGGCTGCACACGCGGAAGGAATATCAAGGAACAGGAATAGGGCTTGCGCTTTGCAAGAAGATCGTCGAACGCCACGGCGGCCGCATCTGGGTCGAGTCGGAACTCGGCCACGGTGCAACCTTTTTCTTCACTCTCCCGGTCCCAGGAGCAAGCAATGATCCCCAAGATTTTCAGCAGGCGGCCACCTGAGATCCTGCTCGTCGAAGACAACCCTGGCGACGTCGAATTGACGCGTGAGGGCTTGCTCGTTGCCAATGTCAGCAACAATCTGCACGTCGTTTCCGATGGCGTGGAGGCGATTGAATTTCTGCGCCGCATCGGAAAATATGTTGAGGTTCCGAGGCCCGATATTATCCTTCTCGATCTGAATCTACCCAAAAAAGATGGGCGGGCCGTGCTGACTGACATCAAAGCCGACGAGGATCTGAGGCTGATTCCGGTGGTCGTGTTGACGACATCGCAGGCGGAGGAAGACGTCTTGAGATCGTACCAGCTCAACGCCAATTGCTATATCGCAAAGCCGGTGAGCTTCTCGGGATTCGCGGAAGTCGTGCGCGCGATCCAGGTGTTTTGGTTTGGCGTCGTCGTGCTGCCGTCGAACCGAGCCAAGGAATGACTCGTGACAAGCCCGCCCCTTGCGCCTTTTGATCTTGCCGGGTGGAGGTTGGTGCGACCTGCCATGCCGGATCTTTTCCGGAGGTGCAACGTGAGTCGATCATGTATCTTCTCCAATCGGGGCAAACCCATGGCAATCGCATTTTTTGCCGCTGTGGCAACGTTTCTATTCGACGTGGCAACTCCGCAAGGGTACGCGCCCGGCATGCTTTACATCGTGCCCGTGTTGGCTTCCCTCTGGATGCAATCGCCGAGATGCACCGAGGCCACCGCAATCGTTTGCACTTTGTTGGCGATCGCCGGTTTTTTCCTTTCGACCCCGACCGGGGATCTGCCCGAGGCGTTGACGAACCGCGGCTTGACGGTCGCCATCATCTGGATCGTGGCCGCGTTGTGCCTGGTAATCAGGAAGGAAAAGACCCAGCTGCGCGAAGCTAATGAGCAACTGGAAGTTCGTCACGCTGAGCTGGTCGCCGAAATCGAACACCGCAAAAAGGTCGAACGCCACCTGTTACAGTCCAATGGGAAACTCGAACAGTTCGCCTATGCGGCGTCGCATGACATGCAGGAACCGCTGCGTGCCGTGGTGAGTTTCCTGGGACTTCTCGAAAATCGTTACAGGGAAAAGCTGAATACCAAAGGCATCGAGTTCATCCACCATGCCGTGGATGGCGCCACGCGAATGCAATCGCTTATCCACGGCTTGCTCGATCTTGCTCGCATCCAGACCAAGGGACGGCTATTCTCGCTCGTGGACGGCGACGAGGTCGTGCGCCAGGCGCTCGCGAATTTACGGCTCTCCATCCAGGAAAGCGGTGCGCAGATCACCTGCGATCCATTGCCTGTGCTCTGGGGTGATTCCGTGCAGTTGGTCCAGCTCTTTCAAAACCTCATTGGCAACGCCATCAAATATCGCGGCGAGAGTCGAGCCATTATCCATGTGGGAGTGAAACCCGGCGTTGGCGTCCGGGAACAGATCCTTTTCATCCGCGACAATGGCATCGGAATCGATCCCAAGTTCGCCGAGGAGGTCTTCCTCCTCTTTCGACGTCTGCACACAAGCGGGGAGTATCCCGGCGTGGGCATTGGCCTCGCCCTTTGCAAGGGAATTATCGACCGGCACGATGGCCGCATCTGGGTCGAATCGCAACCGGGCCAGGGCGCCACCTTCTACATCGTGATTCCGGAAAGAAAATCGGAGGCCGAGGTTTCATTCCGCAAGATGGCGAGTTGAACTAGAGCAACCACCCGTTCTCCTTTCATTGAGGCAAACCATGCATAGACCGGCTGAAATCTTGATGGTCGAGGATGATCCGGGAGACGTGGAATTAGCGCGCGAATTCCTGGCCATCGGCCGGCTCTGCAACCAACTCCACGTGGTCTCAGACGGCGTCGAGGCGATGGCGTTTCTACGCCGGGAGGGAAATTTCGCATCGGCGCCGCGCCCCGACCTTATCCTGCTGGATATGAACCTGCCCCGGAAGAGCGGGCGCGAGGTGCTAGCGGAACTCCGGAGTGATGAACAGTTGAGTCGCATCCCGGTCGCGATCCTCACGACATCGAAAGCGCATGAGGAGGTATTGGAGGCGCAAAAGTTGGGTGCTGACTTCTATGTCTCCAAGCCGGTGTCGCTGACCGGCCTCATCGAAGCCGTGCGTTGCGTCCGTTCTTTGGCGTTGTCAATCGTCGTGGCGCCGTCCGGGGAATGATCGAGGTATGAATCTATTCGCTACGTTCGCAAATTCCTGGTGAATTCCAGCTGGCCCCTATCGATTCTTCCGTGGGAGGGACGCTAGCGCCAGAAATCCATCCAAGGGAGGTGGCCCATGTTCGAGCAGGTGAATGTCGAAGAGCTTGAGAAGATTGTTCGCGGCGTGATCACGCCGGAAGTCGTAACGGAGGGAAATCTATGGCATCTCAACGACGGCCTGCGGGGCAGGATCCGCAGAGCGATGTTTGGTCCGGGCAGGCCGACTGGCGGAATCGCTAACCTGTCGGCGACGGAGCAGCGGGCGGTCACGAACATGTTCACGAAGAAAGTGGCGAGTCCGCTTATCGATTCGCTGCCCGCCCATACCTCGGCCTGGGCGGTGCTGATGTTATACGACGAGTTCGTGAACGCCGTATTCATTCAGCCGGAGTGGGACGGTGACATCGGCGGCGGAGACTGAAAGAAAGCGAGCCGGAGCAGAGGCGCTCCGGCTCACAGTCGATTCGATCAGGCCGATTCCATTTCCATGGGATGAGGCATTACTGGCCGGGCATGTAGCCGCCGCCCATGCCGATAGGAGGGCCGCCCATTCCCATGGGAGGGCCGCCCATTCCCATGGGAGCGCCGCCGAACGCTGGGAACGCGCCCGGGAAGGCGTATGGCGGAGCGTAACCCGGACCGCTCGGGGCGCCGCTCAGCATACCGCCGCCTTGTCCTTGCGGGACGGCCCATTGCATGCTGGGGCTGACGAACACGGGAGCGTACTGGATCCGGTTCGGGCTGCCGCCGGGGCCGCACCCGCCCATGCCGCCGTTGATTTGGTAGCCGTGGTTTTTGTAGTAGGCGACCCAGTCGATGCGATCAAGCATGCCGTAATAGCGGCGCAGCGCGTCGTAGTAATCGTGCCAGAATCGTTGCAACCGCTCTTCCTCGACGGACATGTACGGGTTGCGTTTGGCGAAGATGTTCCACCAGGGTTGGTAGCCGCCGTAGTGCAGGCTGCCGAAATCCGCGCGAGCGCTGCCTGCCGCCACGAGGACGCCCGAGAGGGCCAGGAAAAGACATGCGAAGCGTTTCATTGTGACTCCTTGAACAGGAAGAACCCCAAGCCGTGCCGAGGCGCCAAACACTCCACGCAGGGATAGTTTGGCATCGGTCTGTCGGCGATCCATGTGAAATCGTGCCCGATCCTCAGCGGCGGCGTATCACTTCGAACGGCGCTGCAATCGGCATAGTTTACATCGGCTGAATCATCGTCAAACTCCGATCAAAAATCCTCTTCCCCGCAATGCTTTTTTCGGCACTTTCTTACCCGCGCGGTAAACTTCCCGCCATTTGCGCCCTTTGACAGTGCGTCGTCGCGGTAGGATTGCCCAGTTCACGCAGACCGACTCCGGACCTATCAGGATTCGCCGTTTTTGGTTCAAATTTGTAAAACGCGCTGAAGTGCGAAGCCCGTTTTCGTGCCGCATCGAAACGCCAGGGAGTGTCGAGATGAAAAGCCGCGTTCGCGTCATGTCCGTTGCCGTCGCATTCTTGACCCTTTGCGCCGCGGCGCACGCCGAGAGGCTTGTCCTCGCCAGCGCGTCGTATGGGAAGAACATCGTCGCGATCTGCGATGCCGAGGGGAAGATCCTCTGGTCCTACAAAACCAAAGGACCGAAAACCGGGCACGCCGGGCATCACGATATTCAGCTTCTCGCCAATGGAAATATCCTTTTCCATGAAAACTGGACCACGATCGTCGAGATGTCGCTCGACAAGAAAATCGTCTGGACCTACGATTGTGCCGTCATGAATGGCAACAAGGGCAAACGCGTGGATGTGCACGCCTTCCAGCGCCTGCCCAATGGCCTCACCATGATCGCAGAGAGCGGCGTCGGGCGGATCATTGAAGTGGATAAGGCGGGCAAGATCCACGCCGAGATTCGCCTCAAGCCGGGCGGCACGCAGAACACTCGCATGGCGCGCAAGCTCGAGACTGGCAACTATCTCGTCTGTGCCGAGAACCCAGGTGTCGTTATCGAGTACAACCCAAAGAGCGAAATCGTTTGGCAGTACCCGATCAACACACGCGTCTACGGAGCGATCCGCCTCCGCAACGGCAATACGCTGATCGCTTCCGGCGGCGGCGCCAGCGTCGTCGAAGTCACGCCCAAGGGCAAAGTCGCCTGGGAGATCAAAAACGTCGTACCCGCCTCCAGCATCACTCTCAAATGGACCACCTTCCTGACCGAACTGAGCAACGGCAACTTCATCGTCGGCAATTGCCACGCCGGCGAAAAGAACCCGCAGATCTTCGAAATCACCCGCGACAAGAAAGTCGTCTGGCAGTTCAATCAGTTCGGCACGTTTGGCAACGGCCTCGCTTGCTCCCAGGTGCTTAGCGACGAGCAGTCCGCGCTCGTTCGCAAGCTGCTCGCGAAGTCGGCGAACAAGTAGGAAAGCCGAACACGTCTCCGCCCGTGGGTTGCGCCGTGGCATTGCGAGGGCGGGCCAATCATCGTATCATGACTATGACGGTTCCGCTTGCCGCCCCACCCCAATCCTGCCGAATCTTGTGCGAGACGTCATCATGCGAATGAATCGATGTTGCCCTTGCATGCTCTTGCTTTTGCTGGCCATCACGTTCCCGATCGGCGTGACTCAGGCTGGCAAGAATACCGCCCTTGAAAAACTCAAGCAGGATCTGCAAAGCCCCAAAGACGCAATTCGTGCGAATGCCATCCGCCAGGCAAAAATTCCCGACGAGGACGCCGCACAGGCTGCGAAGCTGCTGGCGCCGTTCCTTGGTGATAAAAGCGCAAGCGTACAACAAGCAGCTATTGTCGCTCTGGGTGCGCTCAAAGCCAAAGCGGTTCCGGTGTTGGCCGAGGCCCTGAAATCACCAGACGACCGTCGCAAAAATGCTCTGATCGTGCTGCGTCAGATCGGTCCGGACGCCAAATCCGCCCTTCCCACGCTCAGCGAACTTGCGACGGACAAGGACGTCGTCACGCGCCGGGCTGTGATGGCGGTTTTCACATCCCTTGGCGAAGAAGCCAGGCCGGCGTCGAAAACTCTCGTCGATCTGCTGCGAGATACAGACGCCCTGATTCGATCCAATGCCGAGGTGCTTCTTGGCCGACTTGGACCCGACGCAATTCCGCCGCTGAGCGAGGCCCTGGCGCGGACCGATGATCTGACGAAATGGACGGCCGTGGTCCGCATACTTCAACGTCTTCAACCGAAAGACCAGCCACTGCATCCTGCCGCGGCGCGGGAATTGACGCGTTGCCTGAGCGACAAGAACCTGACGTTTCGCTTGAATGCCCTGCGCACTATCGGCGAGTTTGGCGCGATCGCCGCCAAGCCAACCGCGCCGGCCGTGGCCAAGGTTCTGGAAAGTGCCAACCGCCAGGAACGAGATCTCGCTGTCAACACGTTGCTAAAGCTGGGACCAGACGCCAGCGCTGCCGTGATGCCAACTCTCAAACACGCCAACCCCGAAACGCGCCACTCGGCCGTCATGGTCGTCGGCGGTTGGGCGGTTCAGAAGAAGGAGTTGGCCAAGGAGATCTTTCCGTTACTCAAAGACAACGACGACCGCGTGCGAATCAAAACCGCATCGCTGCTCGGAGCGATCAATGGCGACGAGGTCGTGCCGGCGCTGGCGTCAGCCATGCATGACACAAACGCCACGGTTCGCATTATTGCCGCGCAGTCGCTTGTGCGTGTTTCGCAAAATCCGAGCAAGCCGCTGGCCGCTGTCGTGCAAAGTACGATCTTTCGTGAACTCGAAAAAGTCAAGGATCCCGCGATCCAGACGTTGATGCTCAACACCATCGTCGATTCGGGTCCGCCTTCCAAGGAAACGACGGCGGAACTCACGAAACGGCTCAAAGATCCCAGACCGGAGGTTCGCTCGGCCATGATCGGCTTTTGGCTGCGGAAAGTGCCTGCTGGCCCCGACCCAAGAGCGTACCTGGAACCCGTCGTCGCTGGCCTCTCCGACCGCGACTGGGCCACGCGCCGAACCGCGGCGCTCGGGCTAACGCGTCTTGGAAACATGGCGATCCTTACCGACATCGTCGAGAACGGCGAGCACCCGTTTGCTCGGGCCGAGGCGATCCATGCACTTTCCATATTCGGCGTTAACGCCAAGCCCGCGCTCAAGCAAATTGCGGCGGCGGCACGCGATCCGAACCTTCACGTGAGATTGCGCGCGCTTGCCGTCCTCAACGCACTCTCGCCCGACGCTGTCGCCGATCTCGTTGATGATCCCGATATCGGCGTGCGCGTATCGGCACTCGACCTGATCCAGCGCGACGCCGCGAGAACCGCCCAGGAACGCATGTTGAAACTGCTCAGCCATCGCGATGAAGAAACACGCACGGCCGCGGCGCGAGCGTTTCACCGCATCGGGTCGCTCGCGGCAGCCGATCTTATTCCGATGCTCAAGGACAAAGACGCTCGTGTTCGCCGCGCCGCTATCCAGATCCTCGACGGCCAGGCGACGCCAAATCTTCTTGGAAAATACTTGGCCGACGTCGCCCCGGAGGTTCGCGAAGCCGCGGCCGTTTCGCTTGCGAAGCAGGGGCCAAACGCCTACGCCGTGATCGCGGATGGCCTGCGTTCGACGGATTTCCGTGTCCAGAGAAGCGCCGCCGAGGCCATTACGCCGATTGTCGAACGCGCGGATGACTTGATCCCGTTCCTGGTCGAAGCCATGCTCGCGAAGGAACCCGGCGAGTGGATCGGTCGAGCGATCCTTCGCGTCAATCCCGTGCTTGGTTCACGGCAGTTGGCCAGGCAGGCCAAGCCCGGGATTCTCGTCGCTCTCCTGCAAAGCCCAATCGTCGAGAATCGTCTCCTTGCATGCATGGCGATCAAGGAACACGGCGGGCCCGTTGACGGCGCTCTTCCGCTGCTTGCGGAGATCGTCAAAAATCCCAGGTCCGACGCGGGACTCCTCGCTGCCGCGGTGCGTGCCCTGCACGTCGCCGGTGCGATGGACGTGGCATCGCAATTCTCGCCGGAATTGATAGCACGCCTCGTGAAAGGAACGCACGAAAAGTCGAAACGGCTGCGCGAGGAAATCCTGTCCGACCAGCCCGCGAGCTGGAAAGGCGCCTCCATGGAATCGATCCTGGCGGCACTCTATATCGGAGAGTTCACGGGCGAGGCCAATGAATGGATTGTCCACCACGCGAATTCCCAGAATACGCTCGGCTGGGGCAGTCCAAATTTCGTGCGCGTGCTGTGCCTGTTTCACAGCGGCAGCAAACGATTCCCCCGTCGGCTGTCCCCCAATGCCGAGATCGCTCTCAAGGATCATTTCTGGCGCTATCTCCACGAGCAGGGCATCGGTCGCGGCCATGGATTGCATCCGCTGCCGGCCGATGTGAAGGCGACGCTGCCCGTCGATCGGCTCGTCTGGGTCGCTTCCGCTTACCTCGCTCTTGACGTGCTGAAAGACGATCCTGTATACAGCGATCGACTTATTCAAGGTCGGCCGATACGTGAACTCTATGACGATTGGACGCTCTGGTGGCGCGATTGGGCCAAGCACCGAGCATCGCACGGACTATGGTCCGAAATGGGCCTGGCGAGTCATCAATTCCTGATCTGGCCATGCATGCTCAATATGATCGATTGCGCGAGCGATCCGATCGTCAAGCAGCGCTGCAAGATGCTGCTCGATATTACCGTCATCGAGGAAGAACAGATCTCGATCCAGGGAACCCGCACTGGGCGGCGCGGCAAGAAGACCGGCCTCGGCTGCGGGATCGATCAATGGAAGGACTTGCTCTTCGGTGAATTGCCGCGCCGCTTCGGCGAGGAATGTGCCGGGTTCAACGGCATCATCTGGACGACGAGTTACGAGATGCCGACGGCCGCCATCTTGCTGCGCAAGCTCGATCGACCGGTGGCCCATTACTCGATCTGGAATCAGAACTATTTCAATGGTTCGGTTTTCGGTTATGCGTCGCCGCACTACGTCCTGGCGTCGCAGCTATCGCAACCCGCTGGCAGCATGGAGTTCCCCGGAACCTGGCATCGGCTCGTGTTCGACGATATGAACGCCATCTTCTTTCCTCATTTCGTCGGCAGCCGCCGGCATTTCCAGTATAAGAACGTTTACGTAATGCAGTCGCTTCGCGGCGGCGGTGAGAGGCAGACCATCGAGCTTACCGCGAATCTCAAAGTCACCGAGCGCGGCGGCTGGTGCTTCGTCAGCAACGGCCCCGCGTTTGCCGCCATCTACGTCGTCGGCGGTTATGATCTCGAAAAGGAGCCGCGGAAGGAGCTTGGCCCGCAACGCTTCCGCTCGCTGGCGACGAAAGACCCGCAAGCAGCCGTGCTCCTGCATGCGGGCGATGCGCTGACCTTTGGCTCGTTCGAAAAATTCCAGGCCGCGATTCTTGCCGCGCCGCTCAAGATCAGCAACGAATCGCTGCAATACACCGGACCGAGGCTGTTGGCTCTCGAATTCCCGTTTTTTCTCAACAAGGCGCCTCTTGTCGGCGGCGAACCGCAAGTGTATCGCAGCACGACAGAAGTGTTCGACAGCCCCTACCTGCACGCGAAGGTCGATTCCGCGCAGATCACCGTCGGCGTCGCCAGCTATTCCGCAGTGTATGATTTCGACAAGAGCGTAATTCTCGAAGCAAAAGCAAAAAGCCGCGAATGACCGCCGAGGATATGCCCACAAACGATTCGCTTCACCAGCCCGGCGCGCGAGCGACAGGATGCCGGCTAACTTGCGGAACACGTCATCCCGTCGCTGGCGCTCCGGGCTAGTCGAGCTGCTGAATATTGAGAGCTTCGTTGTTTCGGTTGTGCATCTGCGTTGACGTGGTGTACACCTCGCCGGAGCAATACTATTCATGATCGTAACGCGCTGTGTAGGTTGCTGTCAAAGTCGGTTGACTGATATTTTTCGGTTGCACGGTTGGCGCGAGCGCTAAACGTAAAACCGTCCCCTATACCCCTCCCCCGGCTTGTTGGCCAACACCCCCTAAAAGTGCAAAAAAAGGCCGAAAAAGTGCAAAAGCGCTTGGCCATCGGCTGTTGGCCAAGCGCCCCTCTTCTCGTGGCCAACTGCGGAATCAAATCGACAGGAACGGCACCGGCAGTAGGAAGGCATGTTGCTCGTAGAGGCTCATGATGCCTTCCCAGGCGGCGTATTGCGAGAAGTAGACTACCACGACGTACAGAAACGTCACGAACAGAATGAACAGCCGGCTCGTCCAGCGCGACAGGATGAATCGCGGCGCCTCTCGGCGCAGTGCTCGGCCGAACGCCCAGCCCGAAATAAGACGAGCGGGAAACATGAACAGGATAAACACCAGGCTCGGCAACCAGGCGGCCTCGCGCGGGATCATTTCGATCTTCAACAAGTAAAGCGGGACGGCAAACAACAACGTGACGAATAACGCAAACGCCATCGCAATCGGCGCCCGCCGAAATCGCTGGCGAACGACGCCCACTTCGAGAAACGCGCGAAAACGATTGCGCACCACAAAGTGCAATTGAAGGAACGGCACATACAGCAGCACGACGAAAAGCGAACCAGCGCCGATGAAGCCTAGGAACGGCACGCGCCGCCCAATCGCAAGCAGCGTGATCGGCCCGGCCAGCCATAGGAAGGCGCCCCAGAACCCACGCCAGCCGAGCCAGAAATAGTAGGGCAATCGGAGCGAGGCGGCGAAATCCCACACGGCGTCGCGGCTGGTCGCCCAGAATCGGCCTCGCCACAGCCGCAAGGCCACGAGGATCGGATTGGCGAAGGGAAACAGGAAGTGCCTTAGCTTCCCGCCGGCGGCCCAGGCCAGCGCGATGTGCATCAGCATCAGCGTCGTCAGAATATTGAGCGTGACGCCCCAGCCGAATGCGGCTCCGCCCTCCGGCTCGATGAGCTGCGCGGAAAACCAAAGCGACGACACGAGACGCAGCGGCAACAGCATCAGCCACGTGCCGAGCACGAACCCGCCAGCGCGGGCCGCGATTCGGACGCCGATGAACCCATCGCGCAGTCGGCCCGACCGAGCGACGCGTCCGCTGGCTTCGAGCAAGTACCCAAGGCTAGCGAATTGCAAGATTGGCACGGCGGCGAGCACTGCCAAGAAAAGCAGCAGCGAGACGAAACCGAAGCACCATTCCCACGCCGAAGCCAGGCCGACGATTAGACGAACGAACAACTCCACAGGAGTCGGCGGCGGCTTCACCGGCAGCACGAACGGAATCTCCTCGGCGACTGGAATCGGTTCCGCGGCGGCATTGGCCTGGTTGGTGCTCTGCATGAGAGTGCTACTCACGGCAATCCGGGCAGGTTTCACAGGTATCAATTTTCGAAGCATGAAACCTTCGCGCGATTGTGCAGTAGTAGTTATAATCCCTGAGGGAGGGTCGATTCGATGTGGCTGCGCAATCTCTTCTTCATTGGCGTGCTTCTCGGCGGCGTGATTGGTGTGCGTGCGGGGTTGTTTCCTCCGCCAGTGCCGCCGCGCGTCGAGCGATTTGATGCGTCGATGATCGAGGCCGACGATTTTCGCGCGGTTGTCAAGCAGGTCGATGCGGCGATCGAGAGCGGGTTCGCTCAGAACGATCTCAAGCCCGCGCCAGCAGCGGACGAGAGGATGGTGGTGCGCCGGCTACATCTCGCGCTGATGGGGACGATCCCTTCATTGCAAGAGATCCGTCAGCTCGACGCCTACAAAGGTGAGCACCGATTGCAATGGTGGCTCGAAGGCATCCTGCGCGATCGCCGTTTCGCCGACTTTCTCGCCGAGCGTTTCGCCCGCGCCTACGTCGGCACGGAGGATGGGCCGTTCCTGGTGTATCGCCGGCGCCGCTTCGTTTCCTGGCTCGCCGACGAGTTCGCGGCGAACCGCCCGTACGATCAGCTCGTGCGCGAGTTGATTGCATCGAGCGGCTTGTGGACCGACAAGCCGGCGACGAACTTCACCACGGTCACGGTCGAGCAGGCCAGGAAAAACCAACCCAACCCCGAACGCCTGGCGGCACGAGTCACGCGGACGTTTCTCGGCATCCGGCTCGATTGCGCGCAGTGTCACAATCACCCGTTCGAGAGCTGGAAACAGGCTGACTTTCAGGGTTTGGCGGCATTCTTCGGACAGGTCAAGCAGGGATTCACGGGTATCTCGGATGGCGAAGGCGAACTTGAGCTGGAGAATCGCAAGTCCGGAAAAATCGAAACGATCGCGCCGAGCGTGCCGTTCCGTCCGGACCTTGTGCCCGCCGAGGGGACGCGGCGGCAGCGGCTCGCGGGATGGGTGACGCATCCGCAGAATCCGTATTTCGCGCGCGTGACGGTGAACCGCGTCTGGGCGTTGATGTTCGGCCGACCGATGCTCGATCAGGTGGATGATGTCTCGTCGGTGGCGGAGGTGCCGACCGCTTTGAAAGTGCTTGCGGACGACTTCATCGCCAACAAGTACGACGTGCGGCGGCTGATTCGCCTCATCGCTGCCACTCAAGCGTTTCAGCGTGATAGTGCGGCCGACCATGAAATCACGGAGGACCACGAACGAGCCTGGGCGGCGTTCCCGATTTCCAGGTTGAGGCCGGAACAGGTGGTCGGCAGCGTGCAACAGGCCGCCTCGCTGACGACGCTCGATGCCGACACGCACATCGTCATACGATTGACGACGCTCGGCGCACGCAACGAGTTTCTCAAACGCTATGGCGACATCGGCGAGGATGAATTCGAGAACCGTGGCGGAACGATTCCGCAGCGTCTGCTCTTGATGAACGGCGCCCTCGTGCATGACCGCACCAAGGAGGGACTTTTCAGCGCCGGCACGCGCATCGGCTGGCAGGCTCGCGACGATGCATCCGCCGTGCGAACTGTTTACCTGGCCGTGCTGACGCGCGTGCCAACCGCCAACGAGTTGGCTCATTTCGAAGGCCGGCTGGCGGGGCTTACCGGGAAGACACGCAGCCGATTCATGGAAGATCTGTACTGGACCCTGATCAACTCGACGGAGTTCTCATGGAATCATTGATACCTCGACGATCGTTCCTCGCCGGCGCCAGCCTTGCAGGCGCCGCCTGGCTTACACCCGTCAGCCGAATTTTGGCACAGGCCGGCGAGCGCGAGCCGGCGCAGTCGATCATCCTGCTCTGGCTCGCCGGCGGGCCTAGCCAGCTCGAGACTTTCGATCCGCACCCCGGCACGGCGATCGCTGGCGATACGCGCGCCATCAATACCTCGGTTCGCGGCATTCAGCTTGCGGAGGATTATCCTCGCCTTGCCGAGCAGATGGATTCACTCGCGGTAATCCGTTCAGTGATGAGCCGCGAGGGCGACCACGAGCGAGGCACCTACACGGTGAAGACCGGGCATCGGCCTGACCCGACCGTCGTGCATCCGTCCATCGGCGCGATTTGCACGCACGAGCTAGCGGTTGGCCGCACTGAGATTCCACGGCACATCTCGATATTGCCCAACCAATGGCCGGCCCGGGGCGGATTTTTCGGCGATGTCTACGATGCTTTCCGCACTGGAGATCCGCTGCAGCGCGTGCCCGATGTCACTTCGCGCGTCAACACGGAACGCGAAGTTCAAAGGCAACGCGATCTCGACGTGGTGGAGCAAGCGTTTGCCCAACGTCGGCGCACACGTGCCGAGGCGACGCTTCACCAGGCGACGATGAATCGCGCTCGGGCAATGATGACATCCGAGCAGTTGCAAGCCTTTGACGTGAGCCGGGAATCGGCTCAGTTGCGGGATTCGTACGGCAACTCGCCGTTCGGACGCGGATGCCTGGCGGCGCGGCGGCTGATCGAGGTTGGCGTTCGCTGTGTCGAGGTGACGCTGTCCGGCTGGGACACGCACGTGGACAATCATCAGGGCCACCGCACGCAGGCCGCCATTCTCGACCCGGCGTTCAGCGCTCTCATCCGCGATCTGAAGGACCGCCAACTCCTGAGCCGCACCGTGGTCATTTGCGCGGGCGAATTCGGGCGGACTCCGATCATCAATCGCCTGGGTGGCCGCGATCATTGGCCCAACGGCTTCAGCGTCGTTGTCGCCGGCGGCGGGTTGCTCGCCGGCGTCGCGGTGGGCGAGACCGATCCCGAAGGACGCCGAACGCCGACCGATCCGGTACAGATTGGCGACATTCACGCCACGGTGTTGAGGGCCGTCGGCATCGACCCTGCACGCGTGCTCAACACGCCGATTGGCCGCACCTACCGCTTCAGCGAAGGCGTGCCGATCCGCCAACTGATCGCAGGAACGTGAGATAGATTTGCCAGTCCGCTTACGGCTTAGCGATCAGCACGGCGCCATGCGGAGCGCTAAACCGCAAGTGGAAAAAGGGATTCAGCGCCAGCCCGCGATGCGGGCGTCGATCTGTTGCTTTAGCCAAAAGGTGGAACCGCTGGTTTTCCAATCGGTTTCGAGCAGTTCGGCTCGCTTGACGAGGGCATTCGCCTGTGGTCCAGAAAATTGGCGAAGCTCCGCCAGCGTCTGGGATACAAGCGACGCCATCAGGCCTTTTTTCTCGATCTTTTCGATTTCACTTTTTACGCTGGCGAGGTAGGCGTTTGCCTCCTTTCGGCCTTGTGTATGATAAAGGCACTCGCTCAAACAGATCTTTGCATTGAGGATGCGCTGCGTGTCACGGTGGATCGCTTCGAGCAACGGAACACGGACCAAAATCGGCTGGGCGCGTGCCTGTTCGACACGCTGTTCGATCGTGAAATCGAGTGCGATTCGGCTCAAGTAATAGCTTGACCAGGATGTCTTGGCCAGGCTCCACGCTTCGGCGGCACGCTCCTTCGCGGCTGCGGTGGGCTTGGTCGCGGCATCCACGGCGGCCTGGGCGTTTTCCGCTCGTTCGTGATTCACGCACGCCACCATGCGTGCCGACTCGAAATCGAAGAAGTCGCGCAGACCGACGGCGAGAATGCGGGCAAGCGTCGTCGGCTTCGCCTTTTCGCGTTCCTCGTGGCCCGTCTTTTCATCCTTTTCGAGATCGAGCAAAATACTGATCACGGGATCCTTCCGCCAAATTTCTTGCATTTCCGCCTGGCCTTGAGCACGCTGCCTCGCGTCATCGCTACCGGCTCGGGCATACACCAGGCGAACGGTCTTCTGCCATTCCGTCAGCTCGGTGCGGAATTGATTGTCCTCGGCCAGGCCAGCAAATAGGTCGTTCTTCGTCAGCTTGTTCATTCGTTCGAGTCGCCGGATCATCGAATCCGTGTGGCCATGCAAATACATCTCACGCGGTTGAACGTCGTACTTGTTGACGAGATCCTCGGACAACGCCACCAGGGTGCCCAGCGCTCCCGGAGGAATAAGGGCCTGTGTGAGGTTGACCTGCACGAAGTTCAAACCAACCTGCGCGGAAGGGCCACTGAGATTGACGTAAGTGAGGGCTCGTTCTTTGATGTCTTTGCCGCCTTCTTTGACGGAGATAAACTGCGTCAGCCACCAGGACGGCGCGAGGTCGGCCGGGGCGGACTGCGTCCACATCGTGGTCGGCGTCGGACTTGCCGCCTTCGCGATCACAGCATGCAATCGGCTCGCATCGACATGAAGCACGACGGCCTCGTAGGGTTTCATGCCTTTTTCCAATTCCAGCATTCGCGGCGCCAATCCTTGAAGTGGAACCACGACTCGGGCCGTCATTTTCTTGAGCTGATCCGCCGTGATCATCGAACGAGCGCCGAGCGATACATCCGAACGCAATTCGTCGAGCGTGAGGATCGACCGTTGATCCTTCCCGCGCAGAGCGAGACCGAGACGCGTGTCGAAAAGGTTCAGTTTCTCGGTCTTGGGATCGACGACGCCGACAAGGAACGGTGCGTCGGCATCCTTAGCGAATTGAAGGATGCAGCCATCGATTTCCGCCTGACGCAGCAGAGCGAGAAAGACAACCGCGCGCTCCAGAGCGCCAGCATAGCCTCGCCGCAGGACGAACGCGGGCGGTGCGAAGCGGTCGACCTGTTCGTGAAGGATCACGTTCCGCATGGTCCAGCCGAAGTAGTGCTCGGCCCTGGCGAGGCCCGTGACGCCGACGACATTGGCCGACCTGGCGATGTCGCGGAGAAGGTAGCATTCGTCCAGGTAGTGGGCGTCGGCATCGCGAAACGTTACGCCGTCGAGTTCGGTCATCGCCTCGGGAAAAATTTCTGTTTGCTTCTGCAAGAACTCGCGTTCCGCGGGACTAAGCCTCGCACGCAGGCGCACGTTGTCCTGCTCGAAGTAGGGTTTGAGCTGTGCAAGCCCTTCGCGAAAACGCGACCAGTCAACCGGGGAGCGAGGATTGTCTGGGTAGCGGAACGTCTCCATCGCCGAGCGAAACGGACTCGCCGCGACGGTGTCGCGCTTTTCGTCCACCTTGACGGACTTGATCACAGGCGGGCGTTTGCAACCCGCGAAAACAAGCAGAAAGACAAAGCCGAGTAGGAAGAGTTGGCGCATGGGATAGTCTTTGGTGTCGTTCAGGAAAAAAATCGAACCCGTGCTCGCGCTGAGAAGTTGCGGATCATTCCGCGATGGCATCGCGCAAGCGCTGGCAGCATTTGATGAGCGCCGGCAGATCGTCGAGGGCGACCATGTTCGGTCCGTCGCTGAGCGCTTCATCGGGGCGCGGATGCGTTTCCACGAAGACTCCGTCGCAGCCACAGGCCACGGCGGCCTTGGCGAGGAACGGGACCATTTTGCGGTCGCCGTCGCTGCGGTCGCCTTTGCCTGCTGGTTTCTGTACGCTGTGAGTCGCATCAAAGATCACGGGAGCGCCCAATTCTTGCATCATCGGGATGGCTCGCATGTCGTTGACGAGCTGGCCGTAGCCGAACGTGGAGCCTCTCTCGGTTAGCAGGACGCGATGGTTGCCGATTTCGTCAAGCTTGGCGATGGCGTTTTTCATGTCCCAGGGCGCCATGAATTGGCCCTTCTTGACGTTGATGACCCTGCCCGTTTTTCCCGCAGCATGAATCAAGTCGGTCTGCCTCGCCAGAAACGCGGGTATTTGTAGTACGTCGCACACCTGCCCGGCGGCCTCGCACTGCCAGCATTCGTGGATATCCGTGAGCACCGGCAAGCCCGTTCGCTCTCTCACCGTGGCCAGCGTCTTCATCCCCTCTTGGAGGCCAGGGCCGCGGAACGACTTTCCCGACGTGCGATTCGCCTTGTCGAACGATGCCTTGAATACGATCGGCACGCTCAACTCCTGCGAAAGCTTCGCGAGCCGTTCCGCAATCCAGAGCGTGAGGTCGTGAGTTTCAATCACGCAAGGCCCCGCGATCCACACGAGCGGCTTGCCATGCCCGCACTGGATATCGCCAATGCTGACGGGATTATTCGCCATAAGAGAGTCCTTTCGTCGATAAAGTCTCAATCGCCCCGCCTCGCGCGTCGCTGACACGAGCGAAGATTTGCGTCGGAATATTGCATTGGAGATAGGATACCGCGCCAGGCCCTTTCGGCGAAAGGGGAGTCTGGCTGGGCTGATGAAAACACCTGGTAATTCGTTGATTCTTGGCGTCATGCCCAGTCAATATTCGTTGCGCGCAGAGCACCCTCTCCCCCACGAATGTGG
>CAZAFH010000114.1:0-25943 GCA_964484265.1 uncultured Singulisphaera sp. | reverse complement strand
GCACGCGACGATTTTGCACCTGATGGGCCTCGACCACGAACGACTCACCTACCGTTATTCCGGTCGCGATTTCCGTTTGACGGACGTTTCGGGAGCGGTTCACGACGATATTTTTAGGTAGCCTCCTTGGCCCCCTAATCTGGCACGGCGAAGCTGAGATGCAACTCTGCGTGACGCAGGTGGTACTGGATCCATTGTTCGTGGGTCAGGTTTCCCAGCACCGGGTGCCGGGCCGTCATTTTCTCGGTTTGGAGACGTCCGACCGCTCGGCGCATGGCCTCCAGAGCTTCCTGCGCGGTGGAGGATGCGTCCGGAAACCAGTCTGCCTCGACGTCCAGCGGCAGCTTGATGCCGGGAGAAAGGCCCTTCAAGACACGCCCCTTGATGAGCCAGCCGACGAAGCGGATGTACCAAGGCATTTGCACCGAAATCCCATCGATCGACTTGTTGATCGTCACTGCCAGGTGTCCGATCAGCTTGTAGAGCGGCCAGTTGCCCAGCATGCGCGTATTCGGCGACGCCGTCAGCGCCGCGGCGTCGGCTAGCATCTCATCGAGCGAGGAGAATTTAAGCGGCCGGCGGCCCTGCACGGATCTGGAATCGATCGGTGTGGAGGTGCGTTGGGATTCGGACCCGGTGGAGTTCATATTGACTCATTTCTTGTTTCGATTTCTTGGGTTCGACACAGTTCGGCACACAACGGAAAATGATTTAGCGGGTTTGCCCGATGCAGTACAGATGCGAATCGGTCCGTTAGATCCAGGTGTCTCCGGCTACATTGCGTCGGTCTCTTTGTGGCAATTCGTGAACAGCGCGAGAAGAATTCAAGGGTGGGACACGGCACATCGCTACTCTACCTGATCGTGCCGATAATGCAACAAGGACTGTGGCTTTTACCAAGCGTTTGTAAATCGTGACGGTAAGGGGCGTTTGCTGGGCAGATCGAATCACCACTCAAGCGTTGGGGACGGAAACAACGGCTCGATGTCTGGCTATCCTATGTGGGAATCGCTCGGGGCGTCAGAGCTTTAATAGATTTCGTCCATACGCTAACCTCAATGCGTGAGTACGTGCGCACGAAGAGAACGGTGGTTAGACGAGCGACGGTTGGGGTAAAGTTCATGATTCGCAGCACCATGTTTTTTGCTTGGCCCGTAGCACTCATCCTGTCGGGAAATGTCCAGTCCTATGCCGGGACCGAATCCGCGATCCCGGCCAACACATGGACTTTGCTGCGTAAGGATGATGTCGGTGGCCGGCGCGGCGGCGCCGTACGTTTTGCCGACAGTGAAAAGAAATTTCTGCTCTGGGGTTTCATGGATGCCGATCCGGATTTCCTGCAAGAGAATCCGTCGATGCCATTGCCGGAACATGATGTCGTATGGTTCGACCTGGAGAAGAAACGATGGATGGATCACGTCTCGAAGACGTGGTCCGAGCGGCAGGCCAGGACAAAGCCGCTCTTTTTCGTGCCTCGCTGTTACCATGGACTGACCTCGGGGAGCGAGCGAAGTTTATTTCGATCGCCCGAGGGTTTTCCAGATGACGCGGCTCGACCGGACCTGAATATCACGTTCGACCAGGTCGCCTACCATTCGTCGAGCAGGTCGCTCGTCTACTTCACCGGCGGTCTGACCGTGGCATATGACGTCGAGACGCGACGCTGGCGTAATCTCGCGCCGCATCAATCGCCACCGCCGGTGCTAGGAGGCTCCTTGGCGTATGATGCGATGCACGACGAGATGGTGCTGTTCGGAGGCGGGCATGTGGCCGAGAAACGGGGCGATGGCAGAATCGTTGGCTACACTGGCACGTGGATCTACTCGTTCGCAGACAAGAACTGGCGGCGACATACCGGCAAGGTACAACCGCCGCCGCGCATGTACAGCCGAATGGTGTGTGCCACCAAAAATCAAACCCTTGTGCTGTTCGGCGGCGACGCCCAGAGCCATTACTTGGCGGATACCTGGCTGTATGACCTGAAGACGCGAACGTGGCGCGCTTCAAAGGGGGCGGGGCCGCCGCCGCGCGCGGGGCATTTCACCATCTACGATCCGACGACCGGCTGGGTCATCATCGGCGGCGGCTTCAATCAGAAGGATCTCACCGATCTATGGGCCTTCGACGTGGCCAAAGAAAAATGGTTTCGTCTCAAGGGGGAGACGCCGACGGCCGCTTACCTCAATGCCGACTTCGACACAGAAAATCGGTTGATTCTGTTGGTCGCCAACGATCGTGCGCCCGGGCACGGTCGCAGTTGCGACGTCCTTTACGCCGCTCGCGCCACCTTTGCCTATCGGCTGAATCCCAAGACCGCACTCCAGGCTGATGAGCCGATCCAACAGGCGCCAATGTCGAAGCGGCCTGCCGAGCAAACCGTGCGTACGTTTCAACCGGATTCCATGCGCGTCAAGACTCAGGAGGAGCGCCTCAAGAAAATCCCGATCAATCAATGGATCGCACTCGCCGATCCGGAACGCATTGCACCGGTACGCACCTGGGGCTCGGCAACATTCGACAGCGACCGCGGCCGCATCCATCTGTGGGGCGGCGGGCATTGCGGCTACGGCGGCAGCGACGTGGATTCCTATGACATCGCTAACCACACGTGGATCGGCAGCGAAGAACATCCCGAATATCCGCACCGAATGTGGGCCCGCGGCGTGCGCTTGGCCGGCGTCACCTTTGCCGGCAATCCGTGGACCGAGCATGGACGACGCATCTACGCCTACGATCCGATCTGTCGCAAAGTGATCGCCGTTCGCACCATCCTCTCGACGACGGGATACGTGCCGGACGCCCTGCGTGATTTTCCGGGCGTGCCGCGCGCACGCGCCGGTGCAAAGGTCAATCCGCCGACCGCATACAGCAAATACGTCACCTGGACTTTCGACCCCGACAATGGACGCTGGGACATCGCCGGCCCCGCTCCCATTGGCCTCGACACGCTCGTCACGACGAAGCACGGCGTCATCGGCGTCAACGTCGACTGGCCGGCACGCCTGAAAGACTCGGGCTATCTGCTCCCGTGGCGCCCCGACGACCAACCAATCGACAACTCCGTCTTCCGCTTTGACGCCAAGACGAAGAGCTGGCAGCGGCTCGGCGAGCGACAAGCAAGTCCGCAAAACCTCTACGAGATGACCAGCCTGGCCCACGACAGCAAACGCGATCGACTCCTCCTGCATGGCGCAGGGGCGAAACAGGATGAACTCTGGGCCTTCGACCTGAAAACGAATCGCTGGCAAAATCTTAAGCCACGTGTAGCGGCCCCGAAAGACGCTGAACCGCCGGTATGCAATCGCGAGGCCGTCTACTTACCGGCTCAAGACGTCTTGCTAACTTTCGGCCCGGCGCCCGGCAAGGAAGCCGGTCCAGCACTCTGGGCCTATGTCGCAAAGGACAACGTCTGGCGCCGTGTCTTCATCGATTCCCCGCCTTCACTCGACCCACGCATCGCCCGTGGCCAAAACCGCGCTCTCCTGTACGACCCAATTCGCGATCTGGTGTTCGTCGTGCTTGGTGCGAACGATCGTGGCCAATCGCTCGTGTTCGCGCTACGTTACCGACATGATCAAGCTACGTTCAAACATTAACAGGACGCCTGGCGACGCATCGAATAAGTAGAATCAGTCACTCAATAGAGTGAACAACACGACCAAGAAAAAGAAAGGTCTGAACTAACATGAGAATATCTTCTTTGCGGTTCTCTATCATTGGTGCGCTAATGTCCGGACTATTGTTCGTTGCTGGGCCGAGCCGCGCTGGCGATGATTTCAAACTGGAAGAAGGCTATGCGTTGCTTTTCAATGGCAAGGATCTGACCGGTTGGGAGCACGGTTACTGTCCGCCCGGCACCAAGCCGAACGATGAAAAGCTCGATGGCAAAACCGCCAGCAAAAACAAAGTCTTCCACGTCGAGAACGGACTGATAGTCGCCACCGGCAAAGGCTTGCGGGCCGTCTACACGACCAAGGAATTCAACAAGGACTTCGTCCTCAAGCTCGAATTCCGCACGCCCGCCGACAACAAGAAGAACAACTCAGGCGTCTTCATTCGTGGTCCGCAGCTGCAACTCGACGGCACCAACGTGGGGGGACTGACGAACGTCTTCAAGAACATCAAGAAATTCAACGAAGGCGACTGGAATCAAATCGAGATTGTGGTCAAGGGAAAGGAAGCCGTCTGCAAGTGCAATGGCGAATCGATTGGTAAGGCGATGAAGATTCCGGCCGCCGGCGTCATCGGTTTGCAGTCCGAGATCGGCAAATTCGAGTTTCGCCGGATTCGCATCAAGGAATTGCCGTGAAATGAATTCATGTACGTGGACTGAACCCTAGGATCCAACCATGTTCACTCGTCGTGAGATGCTTCATCGTGTCGGAACGGGCCTCGGCGTCATCGGCCTCGCCAGTGTGCTTCAAGAGCAAAACCTGCTCGCGCAAGCGCCACGCAATCCGCTGGCGCCGCGTGAGCCGCATCATCGGCCGCGCGCGAAGCGAATCATCCATCTCTTCATGAACGGCGGACCGTCGCAGGTCGACACGTTCGATCCGAAGCCGAAACTGCGCGATTACGTCGGCCAGCGTCCCGCGGAGTTAAACCTGCCTACCGATCGTGGCATTTTTGGGCTGATGCCGACGCATTTTTGCTTTCGGCGCCACGGCCAATCGGGGCTGCCGGTCAGTGAGATCTTTCCGCAACTTGCCGAATGCGTCGACGAACTGTGCATCCTTCGGTCGCTGCACACCGATGTTCCCAATCATCAACCGGCCCAGTTCATGATGATGGTCGGCAATAACCAGCCGATCCGGCCTAGCATGGGGGCGTGGCTTGTCTACGGTCTGGGCAGCGAAAACGCCAACCTGCCCGGCTTCGTATCGCTGTGCCCCGGCATGCCAGGAATCGGCAATTCCAATTGGCAGAACAGCTTCCTGCCCGGCATCTACCAGGGCACTCATGTCAACCACGCCAACCTGGAGCCGACGCGTGCCATCGCCGATCTCACCAACGGCTACCTTGGCGAAGCAGGCCAACGCCGCCAGCTTGACATGATCCGGCGAATCAACCAGATGCATCTGGAACAGCGCGGCCACGACAATCCGCTCGAAACCCGGATTCAATCGATAGAGATGGCTTTCCGCATGCAATTCGAAGCCCAGGAGGCGTTCGACCTGAACCGTGAGACGCAGGCGACGCGTCGGCTCTACGGCGAGGGCAGATTCAACGATGGCTGCCTCCTTGCACGCCGACTCGTCGAGCGCGGCGTACGGGTCGTCCAGGTTTTCTGCGGCGGGGGCCAATGGGACGATCATCGCGACATGGAAAACCATCGCAACAACGCTCGCCTCGTCGATCAGCCGATCGCGGCCTTGCTCAAGGACCTGAAGTCGCGCGGCTTGCTCGAAGACACACTGGTCCTATGGGGCGGCGAGTTTGGCCGCACACCGACCTCGGAAGGGGCGGCTGGCCGTGATCACAACAGCCGCGGCTTTACCGTCTGGCTGGCCGGCGGTGGTGTGAAGGGGGGCATGGCCTACGGCGCGACGGACGATTTCGGCTTTGCCGCCGCCGTCAATCCGATGCACGTGCATGACCTGCACGCGACGATTCTGCACCTGATGGGCCTCGACCACGAACGTCTTACCTACCGCTACTCCGGCCGCGACTTCCGGCTCACCGACGTGTCGGGAACGGTGTGCGATGGGATTTTCGCGTGACCTGGCTGCGGCGACTTGCCTACCCGCGTTTGGCTTCTGCGGTTGGAGCCCACCGAGTAAATCAGAAACCGAGGAATCGTATGAAATGGTCCTGGATCAGTGGTGCGCCGCGTTCGTAAATAACCCCCCTGGGTGGTGCGTTCGTCATTTCATCCGCAACTGGCTCAATGGCAAGCGTTGCTGGAGAACCACGGCTCCGCTTTCTTCGCGGACCTGCAATCGAATGATGGGGTCTGTTTGGTCCCAATCGATCAGTACATTGCCGAAATTGACGTCGAAGTAGGTCAAGCCGACGCGGTACGAATTGATCTCGCTGGCGAAGCGGACCTTCGATTTGGTGAAGTTGCCGCTCGGCGTGTTCAGGCTGCTGCTGCAGACATCGTAAAGTGGATAGCCGACGCCGTCGGGATGATCGGCGGGCAAGCGGGAGATCTCGGCAAGGTGGCGATCACCGCTGAGGATGACAACGCCGTTGGCCTTCGTTTCACGGATGAGACGAAAGAGCTTTTTGCGCTCGTTCGGGAAGTTGCCCCACATTTCGGAGCCGTGCTCGTCGGGAACGACTTGCACTCCGGAGCCGATGATGCGGAGGTCGGCGGGGATTTTGAGCTGTGCTTCCAGCCAGCGCCACTGTGTCGCGCCGAGCATGGTCGCGTCGGGATCGGTGTTTGGCGCGTAGATGCCGCGATAACCCTCGCCGGGTTCGCCGGGCTTGAAGCCTTTCTTCAGCGGGCTTCGAAAATAGCGGCCATCAAGCAGAATGACTTGCACTCGTTTTCCCTTGGGCCCGTACAGGTACGATGAATAAACACCTTCCTGTTTGCGGCGCGGATCATCCTTGGGCACGCCGAAGAAGTCGAGAAAGACCTGCTGCGATTCGCGTTTCTTGGGATACTCGGCCCCCGCATCGTTGGCGCCGTAATCGTGGTCGTCCCAGGTCGCAATGATCGGGCAAGTCTGCTTGAGCTTTTGATAGCCCGGCTGTTTGCCGAGCAGGGCGTACTTGGCACGCATCACCTCCATGTCCTTGGTGTCGGCGTAGATGTTGTCGCCGAGAAAGGCGAAGAGTTGCGGCTTGGTCTCGACCACTGCGTCCCAGATCGGCTGCGGTTTATCCTGCCTGGCGCACGATCCAAAGGCGATGCGCGACAAGATCGGCTCGCCGGCTTTGGCCGCCGGGATCGCGAGTAAGAAGTGTAGACACAGACAGCAGCAAAGATGGAGCAATTGGTTTGCCATTCCAGCACGATCTCACGTAAGGGTTTGTCCCGCGGGAAGTCGGACGTCTCTGGGAAATTGTACGAAGCGGGTCGCATGACTGCAGATCCATTGGAAGAACACTCGTTTCCATGTAAGATGGGCGATAATACGCGTGCCTTCGATCCCGACCACAGGTGCAAGTCAATGGTTCGGAACTCCACCCAACATGCCGGCTTGAGTCGGCGACAGGTGCTCCAGGCCGGAGCGCTATCGACGCTAGGGCTGACGCTGCCGCAGTTCCTGGATGCGACGGCAGCAGCGTCCGGAAGACCGGCACGCGAGAAATCATGCATTTTCATTTTTCAGTATGGCGGCCTCAGTCAACTCGATTCGTGGGATCCCAAGCCGAATAGTCCGGCCGAAATCCGCGGCCCGTATCGCCCCATTGCCACGTCCGTGCCCGGATTTCAAGTCGGCGAACTGATGCCGCGGCTGGCCCGTTTGGCGAACCGATATGCGTTGATTCGGTCCATGAGTCATCGCGTCCCGGTGCACGATGTTGCCAACCGCATGCTGCTGGCGGGGCAATCTCTCCCCGCGTTGAACGCTCCGTCGTTCGGAACGATCGTGAGCAAGCTGCGGCCGTCGCAGGCGAGTGTTCCATCCCAGGTATGGTTGCAAAAGTTCGGCGGCGGCGCGATGCCTCCCGATGCAACCTACTTGACGGGCGGTTTGCTCGGCATGGCCTATGCACCCCTCCTCATCGGCGTGACGCACGACGATAATCCGGCGACACCAGGATTCCGCGTCCGGGCGTTTGATTCGTCCGAGGGCCTGGCGCCGGATCGAATTCAGACGCGACGGGATCTCCTCACCCAAATCGAATCGTACCAACGTCCCCTGCCGGGCGCCGATACGATGTTGCGTTCCCGGCAACGCGCCTACGATCTGCTTTCAGGATCCGCGGCGCGACAGGCGTTCGACATCGAGCGTGAACCCGCTTCGGTTCGTGATCGATATGGCCGACATCCGCTGGGACAGAATCTCCTCTTGGCCCGACGGTTGATCGAGGCGGGCGTTCGGTTGGCGAATGTCGTGGCCTGGTGTGGCCTGGCGCCCGGAGATCGGTTCCTCAGCGTCGAAACCTGGGATATGCACGGCAACGCTGGCATCGACATTTTTGGCAACGGCTGGAACGGCCTCGGCTGGGCCTTGCCCTGCTGCGATCAGGCAGTTTCCGCGCTCATCGAAGATCTCGAACAGCGAGGCCTGCTCGACAGCACGTTAGTGGTTCTCGTTGGGGAATTTGGCCGAACGCCGCGCATCAGCCGCGGCGGATCAGCCATCGGCCGCGATCATTGGCCGAATTGTTACTCGGCCATGCTGGCGGGCGCTGGAGTTCGACCTGGCGCGGTCTACGGCGCCTCGGATTCCCGGGCAGCGTATGTGCAAGACAACCCCGTGTCGCCCGAGGACTTCGCGGCGACGCTATTCCATGCCCTTGATATTCCGCCGGATACCGGGATCAGCCCGGATGGCTTCTCGATTCGAGCCAGTACAGGACGACCCGTGCTTGCCTTGTTCTGACCATGCAATAGTCTCATAGTTTGCCATGCGATCTGCCTGGGTCTCGGCGATGGCCGCCGTCGTCGTAGACGGCAAGCCCGTTGCCTTCAAACTCTCGGGGCCGCGGAAGTGAGGTCAGGCTCAGGCGAGTGCTTCGCCGGGTTCAACGGGGAGAGATCGTCTTGCGGGTCAACCAAACCGCGGCCGAAATAGTGCGCCCACACGCGATTGACGATCGCCCGAGCGAAGTAGGGGTTATCGGGGCGACGCATCCAATCCATGACAACCGTGCGCGGATCTTGCCCGGCGGCCACGGTGATGGGCGTGTTCGAACCGAGGAGCCGAAATTGCTTGGAGTCCGCCTTGCCTAACGGGCTCGTGACGCTGGCGAAGTTGGCCTTGTTCGTTGGTCCGAGCCCGGTGAAGCTTGCACGCAGGTACGCAAAGCGAGCTTGGGCGTTGGCTTGCTCGTCGATCACTTTCGCCTCGGCGAGCAAGGGAATCGCCTTTGGCTGGGCCACGGTGACCAGTAGTCTCGGCACGCAAAAATCGGAGCAGTTCCGCCTAATCGGGCAGTATCAGCCCATCAAGATTGCCGACGATCAGGATCCGCGCCCGCTGCTCGTGGCGTGGTTGCGGCAGCCCGACAATCCGTTCTTAGCCAGGGCGATCGTCAATCGGGTCTGGGCACACTACTTCGGCCGCGGTCTGGTCGATCCGGTGGATGATCTGTCGCCGCTGAATTCGCCGAGTCATCCCGCGCTTCTGCAAGAACTGTCGCAGGGATTTGTCGCCCACAAGTACGACTTGAAGTGGCTCCATCGGACCATTCTCAACAGCCGAACCTATCGGCAATCGAGTCAACGCACCAAGGCGAACCAGGGCGATACCCGGAACTAGGCGCGTTTCTATTTGCGCCGCTTGCCGGCCGAGGTGCTGATCGATGCGATCAGCCAGGCGATGGGCACGACGGAGAAGCTATCCAGTTTGCCTGTGGGAACGAAGGTCCTCGAAGTGCCGTGGTCGCTCAACGATCAGAAGCTGGGAAATCCTTATGTCGAACACGCGTTGACGGTGTTTGGCCGGTCGCCGCGCAACTCGGAGACAGTGTGCGATTGCGAACGCGAAACGACACCGTCCGTGGTGCAGAGCCTGATGATGGCGAATCACCCGGAGATTCTGAGGCGGATTGCCGCCAAGGACGGGCGCGTGGGGCGTTTGCTGAAGGAGCAGCGCGATCCAGCGAGGCAAATCGAGACGCTGTTCCTCTGGACCTTGAGTCGGCGTCCCACGGACGTGGAACAACGAATTTGTTTGGATCACCTGAAAAGTTGCCCAACTGCTGCACAGGGACTCGAAGAGGTCATGTGGAGTTTGTTGAATCGCAGCGAATTCCTATTAAATCATTAGCCACCGCGAAGGAGATCGAGATGTCCATTAGTCCCATGCTGAACCGCCGGCAGCTTTTCCAGGTCGGAGGCGCCGGCCTGTTCGGCTTGACCTGGAGCGATCTTTTCAAAGCACAGGAAGCGAATCGGCCCGGGCAGCGCACCAAGCAGGTGATCTTCATCTGGCTACACGGCGGACCGTCTCACATCGACACGTTCGACATGAAGCCTGACGCGCCCATCGAGATTCGCGGCATCTTCCGCCCGATCGCCACGAACGTGACGGGCTTGCAAATCTGCGAACGTCTGCCGAAATTGGCCCGAATTGCCGACAAGTACAGCGTCCTGCGTTCGGTTACCGCGCGCGGCTATCCTGAGAACGGGGATCATCACGGCGGCTATCCCTGGAAGACGGGCAATCCGCGTTCAATTCGCGGCACGCCCAAGTACCCGATGTTCGGCAGTGTGCTGGCGAAGGTGCAACCTGCGCCTCGCGATGTGCCCAGCTTTGTCGCCTTGACCAACTCCGAGCCCGGCCTTAGCCAGAATGCTCCGGGTCTCAAGGAAAACTATCTCGGACCGGCTTACGATCCGTTGTACGTGACGCTCCCCGAAGGGCGGGGTCCGGCCGATCCGCTCACGCAGATGCTCGCCCCACCGCAACTCGACGTCGCCGGGCTGGATCGTCGCAGCAGCTTGCTTCGCGCGCTTGAAGGGCAGCTGCGGCAACAAGACGTGGCCGATCCGCTGATCGAGAGCCTCGATCAGTTCCAGCAGCGAGCGTTCGATCTTCTGCGTTCGCCCAAGCTGCGCGACGCTCTCGCACTGGAAAGAGAATCCGACCGGGTCCGTGATCGCTACGGAATGCACATCAACCACTACGCCCGCAGCAATGCGACGCGCTACGTGCTGGCGGCCCGCCGGCTGATCGAGGCGGGCGTTCCGTTCGTCTATGTAGATTTCCCGTACTGGGATTGGCACGGCGGCGTCTTCGAGAGCAACAGCACCGGCCTGAACACGCTCGAGGCTTTCGATTGCTCGATGTCCGCGCTTCTGGAAGATCTGGAAGTTCGCGGTCTGCTGGAAACGACCGTTGTCATCGCCGTCGGCGAAATGGGCCGCACGCCCCATCCCGAAGGAACCTATGGCACCAGCGCCCGTGGCCACTGGGGAGCGGCACAGTTCGCGCTCGTCGCCGGCGGCGGTTTCCGCGGCGGCCAGGTCGTCGGCTCCACCGACGCTCGCGGCGCCGCCGTTCGCACCAACCTCTACCGTGCGGCCAGCCTCGGTAAAACGCTTTATCATTTGCTGGGAATCGACCCCGATCACGAATTGTACACCACCGATAACCGTCCACTCAAGCTGATTACCGAGGACGTCCCGCTCATCCGCGAAGTCATTGCGTGATGCTGGGCTTCGTCGGATCACTCCGTGCCTTCGAGGATTCCACGCATGAAACGGATCGCGGTAGTTGCGCTGTTGTTTGGTTTGCCGTCGATGGCTTTCGCGCAGCAGACGCCGTCGGAGCCGTTCAAGATCGCGAAGGATGTGCCGGCGGGGCTGCCCCGCGTTGCCAAGGTTCGGGCGGTGACGCATGGTCCGAAGCATCACTTTTGCGGCTGTTATTACGGCATATGTCCGTGGGACGCCACGGGGCGCTATCTCGTTGTCCTGAAAACGGATTTCAGCGACCGCTTGCCGACCGACAAGGACCGGGCCAAGATCTGTTTGGCTGATCTAAAGACGGGCAAGCTCCGCGTGCTCGCGGAAACGTCGGCGTGGAATTTCCAGCAAGGGGCGATGGTCCACTGGATGCCGACGGCGCCGGATCGTGAAATCCTCTACAACGACCGCCGCGACGGCAAGCTGATCAGTGTGATCCTCGACATCCACAGCGGCAAGGAGAGAATCCTGCCGCGCCCCGTCGCCGCCGTCGCCCCTGACGGCAAGACCGCGATCAGCCTGAGCTTCGACCGCCTTGCCCACACACGTGCCGATTACGGTTACGCAGGCGGACAGGATCCATATCGCAACGAACCTCATCCCAAGAACGACGGCCTATTCTTGCTCGACCTCGCCACCGGTAAATCGCAACTGGTTTTGTCGCTCGACGCAATCTGGCAAGCCGAACCGTTGCGCGGCTACGCGAAGGAGACGTTGTTCATCAATCACGTCCTTTACAACCGAACAAGCGATCGCCTGTTTTTCCTGGCTCGCATGCGGGACATCGAAAACCGCGGCGTCTTGCAGACGGCATGCATGACTGTCGGTCGCGACGGCACGGGAATTCGCAGTCTCTTTCCGTACGGAATCTGGGGCGGCTCACACTACGACTGGCAGGATGGCCAGCGCCTGGTCGTCACCCGCCACGAACCAAAGCTGAAACCGAACTGGACGCACTGGCTGCTCTCGGATGGTAAACGCGGCATGCAGAGGCTGGCGCCGGATGAACTGACTCGCGATGGCCATTGCCATTTCTCGCCGGACGGGCAGTGGATGGTGACCGACAGCTACCCCGATGCCCAACGAATGCAGGATCTCTTCATCGTGCGGATGGATAACAACAAGGCCGCGAAGATCGCCCAGTTCCGCGAACCGAAGGCTTTTTACGGCGGTTGGCGTTGCGATTTGCATCCGCGCTGGAGCCGCGATTCCCGGCAAATTTGCATCGATTCGACTCATGGGGGAACTCGTCAAGTGTACATCGTCGAACTGGAGATGCCCGTAGCCGAGAAGCGTTCTGCGAATCCGTGAGTGAGTCGCCCGCTGCCTGTATCGAACCTGTCGCGTTTGTAATCGTATTTTAACGGAGGCCAGCCATGATGAAGCAAACCGGATGGATTGTGGTGATCGCGCTCGGCGTGGGGATCGCTCTAGGATATTCGGCTTCCCAGTGGCAGCCCGTGGTCAATCCCGCGCCGGCCGCAGCTCAACCAGCCGCAGCCAAACCTGCCGCCAGCAAGCCAGTTCATCAGACGCTCGCTCAGCAGGGGAAAAAGCCGAACATCGTCTTCATCATGGCTGACAATCTCGGCTACGGCGAGCCCGGTTGCTACGGCGGCGGAATCCTGCGCGGGGCGGCGACTCCGCGCATCGACAAGCTCGCCACCCAGGGAATTCGCCTGCTCAACTACAGCGTCGAAAGCCAGTGCACTCCCACACGCTCTGCCGTCTTGACCGGACGATTCGCCCTCCGTTCCGGCACCATGCGCGTCAATCGCGGCGGCGGTCCCTACGGGCTGACTCAGTGGGAAATCACCCTGGCCAAGCTTCTCTCCAACCTCGGTTACGCGACGGGGCATTTCGGTAAGTGGCATCTTGGCAATATCGAGGGCCGTTATCCAACCAATCAAGGGTTCGATGTCTGGTACGGCATTCCCAACTCGACCTCCGTAAGTCCCTGGACTTCGGGCACCGGATTCGATCCGAAGGTCGCGCCCGTTCCGTACATCATGGAAGGCAAGAAGGGCGAAAAATCGCGCAACCTGGAGGTCTACGATCTGAAGCAGCGCCGGCTCATCGACACGGAAATCACCAAACGCAGCATCGACTTCATCAAGACAAACGCCGCGACGGGCAAGCCTTTCTATGCCTACATTCCGTTTACGCTGGTCCACTATCCAACGCTCGCTCATCCCGATTTCCAGGGTAAGACGAAGAACGGCGAATTCGCTGATTCACTTGCGGAGATGGATCATCACGTCGGCGAACTTCTCGATGCGGTCAAGGCGGCGGGCGTCGAGGACGACACGATCTTCGTGTTCACCAGCGATAATGGCCCGGAAGAAATGTTGCCCTGGCGCGGCTGGGCGGGGCCATGGTCGGGATCGTACTTCACCGCCATGGAAGGGTCGTGCCGCGTGCCGTTCATCATGCGTTGGCCTGAACGGGTTCCTGCCGGAGCGGTCAGCAACGAGATCGTGCACTGCGTGGACACCTTCACTACGTTCGCGAAACTGGCCGGCGGAGACATACCGAAGGATCGTCTGATCGACGGTGTTGACCAGTCCGCCTTCTTGCTAGGCCAACAAACGAAGTCGAACCGCGAAGGATTCCCGTGCTATGTCGGGGATACGCTGTACGCGGTCAAGTGGCGCAACTGGAAAGCGCACTTCGTGTGGCAGGAGTACATGTACGATCCGCCGCAAAAATTGCCCAATCCACGATTGCACAATCTACTGGAAGATCCGCGCGAACGCCACAACGTGGCTCCGATGAATAGCTGGGTCTATCATCCCGTCTTCAAGATCGTCAGCGACTTTGAAGCAAGCCTGAAGATCGAACCGCCGATTCCACCCGGAACGCCCGATCCATATCAGCCCAAGGTGCTGCGGAAATAACGAATCGCCTCGCGGGTCTCAAGGAACTGGCGACGCTATACCGCCGGGTAGCGGAAGGAAAGCCAGTCAACCCGCCGCCGTTTCCGCGTCGTAGCAATCATGCCAGGGCGCCACTCGACATCGCCGTTGAAACGGGTTTTCACAGCCTGGTCGAAGTGCTGTTGAAGGGCGGTGCAGCGATTGATCTCGACGGCTGGAACGGAACGATGGCAAGAGCCTTACGTGCCAGGCGATTCGATATGATCCAGCTTCTCGTGGAACATGGCTATGATCCGAAACAGATCGACATGAAGGACGTGTTCAACACCTGGGATCCGGCGATGATGGACTACTTCATCGACAAGGGGGCCGATGTTGAAACCGGCAACCCCTTGGCCTGGGCCTTCTGCAATCGGATCCGCACCGCCCTTCACGTTTTTAAGAGTTATCGGGAGCGGTTCACCAGTTTCCCAGAACAGGCCAACATTGCCCTCCGATACCACTGCAAGGAAGGCAACCTTAAGTGGGTGTCGCTAATGTTGTGGGCAGGCGCCGATCCCTATGCACCAGGAGTCAGCGGCCCCGATGAGGAACGTGACGCGGACTACGCGGGACTTTCAGCCCTTGGCTATGCCGTCTTGTACCAGCATTTCGACGTCTTCAAACTCAAACAGGTCAAGCTCGATCCATCGCATCCGCACATTGCAGACGTGCTTCGATTCGTTGATCGCGGTGAGGGGATCGATTTGCTCAAGCAAATGCTTGAAAAAGGGCTGAAGCCGAACGATCAAGAAAACGGCGGATGCTCGCATATTCAGCGACTTCTGGACGGCATGGAAGTGGATTACAACTCTTACTCCTGGCACCAGCGAAGCAGCCGGGACAAGATTGACTCGTCCAGGGCACGCGAGAAGATCAAGGCCGTTCATCTGCTGGCGAAGCACGGAGCGAGGTGGGTTCCGAAAGACGATGACATCAAGCGTGCTCGTCGGTCATTGCTCAAACTCACTGCCGACTTTACGATCGAGTTTGCATGGATCATGTCGAAGTACGCCGCTTGCGACATGGAGTGTATCCATGAGCTGCTCGCGACGCCATCTATGAAAGCTCATTTCTCTCAAAAGCGGTCGCGGCTTCAGGAGATTTTGAGATCGTGGCCCGGATTGGATGAAGATCACAATTGACGCGTCGCGGGTTATGGTACATAATACTTCCATCTATTATTATGTGGAGTTAATTTGTACATGACCGACCCACGAACCAAACTGGAAAGCTCGGCGCTTGCCAAGGCGAAAGCCGTGTTTCGCAAGCATGGCGGAATAATGCGGATGACGAACGCAGTCCAGGCTGGCATTCACCGCAACACCCTCTATGCCATGCGGGATGCCGGGGTCATCGAGCAACTGAGCCGTGGGCTTTTCCGGCTGGCCGATGCGCCGCCGCTGGCGAATCCCGATCTAGTCACCGTGGCCCGACGAGTGCCACGCGGAGTCATCTGCCTGATCTCGGCGCTCGCCCTTCATGACCTGACCACGCAAATTCCCCACGAGATTTGGCTAGCGGTCTCTCGGGGCAGCGAACCTCCGCGCGTGGACTACCCTCCTGTCCGAGTATTCCGATATGCAGACAAGGCCTTTGCGGAGGGAATCGAGATAAAGAAGATGGATGACTCTCCACTTCGAGTTTATAGCCGTGAGAAGACGCTGGCCGATTGTTTCAAGTATCGGAACAAGATCGGGCTGGACACCGTGGTCGAAGCTCTAAAACGCTACAAGCAGCAGGGCATCATCAACGCCGATGCACTCATGCGGTATGCCCAAATCTGTCGCGTCGCCAACGTCATGCGTCCTTATCTGGAGGCGGTGCTATGAAAAAACCGGTCAAGGATGTGGCGGCGTCCGTTAGGCAACGGCTCCAGAATGTCGCCAAGAGATCCAACCGCCCGTTTCAGGAGGTTCTCGAATACTTCGCGATCGAGCGTTTCCTGTACCGGCTTGCCAGTTCGAAGCATGCAGGTCGATTTGTGCTCAAGGGCGCGTTGATGTTTAGGGCTTGGAATGCGCCAGCCTCCCGGCCCACGCGCGACATCGACCTACTCGGCCGAATGGACAGCAAGGTGACGACAGTTGTCCCCGTGTTCAAGAGCGTGTGCGACCAAACGGTCGAGCCCGATGGGTTGATCTTTCACGCAGATTCGGTTGCCGGTCAGGCAATCAAGGAGGACGCCGACTATGCTGGCGTGCGGGTCACATTCCGCGCGACTCTCCAGAATTCTCGCATCGCGATGCAAATTGATATTGGCTTCGGTGACGTGCTGACCCCTGCGGCCGTATCCACGGACTATCCAACAATTCTTGACCTGCCCGCCCCTCGGTTGAAAGGGTACAGTCGGGAGACGGTGGTCGCTGAGAAATTCGAGGCGATGGTGAAGTTGGGGCTTGCGAACAGCCGAATGAAGGATTTCTACGATATCTGGTTACTGTCGCAGAAATTCGATTTCAACGGCTCGGTTCTCTCCAACGCAATCACCCGAACATTCGCTCATCGGAAGACCCAGATCTTGACGGCGCCAACGGCGCTGACGCCAGCTTTTGCAGACGACACGCAAAAATAAACTCAGTGGCGAGCGTTTCTGCGCAAGACCCAGCTTTCCGACGCACCAACGACGCTACCCGGTGTGATTACGATTCTCGCTTCGTTCCTCCTTCCGATTGCTCACGCGATTGTCAATGACCACGATTTCAACCAGACCTGGAAAGCGTCTGGGCCGTGGCAAAAATGAAGTGGACCAGACAAATCGACGAATCCAAACGCAACGTCAATATTAGCAATAATTTGCGGCAGCAAAGGTCCTTGACGTAGATGCGATATGTGATCGATGTAGGTCCAATGCATCGTCGCTGGCTTCGAGGGAATGGAATGATTGAACTTGGCAACTTATTTGAATACCATCACTTGCGTCGAAATAGTGCGACAGCCTTGATGATAGTCGAACTTTTCTTGGCTCCGGCTGAAACGACGTAAGTCCTGGGCTCCCAATAAAAAAAGAGCACCCGATCTGGTTTGATCCGGTGCTCTTTTTATCCGAATGGAGGCGGTGGGGCATGAATCCGGGTGATTTGAATTGCCGTAACATATTCATCTCCAACAGTTTCCAAAAACACATCTTCGGCGGTTTTGAGCCAAAGTCAACGAAAATGGCCCTCAAAGTCAACGAAATCAACGTCCCAAACTGCATCGAATCACGGGTTCGATTCTCTGTGCCTCCAACCCGTCAATCGGTGCATCACAAGTTCAGTTATTGCTGGCTCCTTTTCACCACCACGAACCACGCCTTCGGCCCGCCGTCGCTGAACGAGATGTCCTTCGGATCAGGCCGGACTTCGTACCGTGATGGCTCGACGGACTCAATCACCCAGCCCTGGCTGAAAGCAACCTCAATCTCCTTTCGACTCACCCTTCGAGGCCCTTGATCGCCCGGCTCCTGGTCACTGAAGCACAGCAAGAACAACTTGCCGCCCGCCTTCAGCACCGATGCCAGCCCTTCGACATATCGTCGTCGGTCCTCGTCTGAGAAAACGTGAAACAATCCGCTGTCAATCGCCGTGTCGAAGACTTCCGGCAGTTCCTTCAGCTTTAGAGCGTCCATGACCAAGAACGTCACCGTCAGACCCCGCTCCGTAGCTTTCTGCTTCGCCATGGTGATCGGCTCGGCCAGGAAGTCAATGCCCGTGACCTTGTGGCCTCGACTGGCGAAGAAGAAGGCGTTTTCGCCGGTCCCGCACCCGGAATCCAGGATCGAGCCGGTGATCTGATCGGCCACGTCAATGAATGCCTGCTGTGGCCTGCCGATTTCCCAGCGTGGTTGACCGGCGTAGATGGACTCGAAGCTGCAGCGGTCGTGAACGGGCATGGTCGTTTCCTTCCTGCTATCTGGCCCTGACCGCACGGGCGTACTGCACCGGCAAGATTGTGGCCGCCCTTTCGTCGCCGAGCTTTAAGGCGGCGTGGTATGGCCAATATGGGTCACGCAGCATCTCCCTCGCCAGCATCAGGAGGTCGGCGTGCTGATCTCGCACTGCATCCTCGGCCTGCTGCGGGTCGGTAATCATCCAACCAACGGCAGTCGGTATTTCCGCCTCACGACGAATCCGGCTGGCTACGGGAATCATGAACCCCGGACCCCACGGAACCTGGGAGATGTCCGGCGTGATGAATCCTTGGCTCACGTCCACGAGATCAAGTCCCACAGACCTGAGCCGCCGCAGAAGTTCGACGGATTCTTCCACAGTGACGCCGCCCTCGATCCAGTCCGTGACCGACAACCGGGCCGTCAACGGGAAGCGTTCCGGCCAGACTTTGCGGACGGCGGTGAACGTCTCCAGCAGAAATCGGATGCGGTTCTCGAAACTTCCTCCATATTGGTCAGTGCGTTTGTTGGCGAGCGGTGAATAGAACTCGTGGGCGAGGTAGCCGTGGGCAAAGTGAAGTTCCAGCCACTCGAAGCCTGCCGCCACCGCCCGCTTCGCAGCGGCGACGAAGGCATTCTGGATGCGTTCAATATCCTCGACCGTCATCTCCCGTGGAACTTTCGGCAGGTTGCTGCCAAACGCTACGGCGGAAGGAGCGATGGTTTCCCAACCGCCCTTGTCCGAGTCGATATGGTTGTCGCCCTCCCACGGCTTGTTGGCGCTGGCCTTTCGACCGGCATGGGCGATCTGAATTCCTGGCACGGCCCCGTTTTGCTTGAGGAAACCGACGATCTTGGCGAAGGGTTGAACGTGGTCATCCAGGTAAATGCCGCTGTCGGCGGGGCTGATCCGGCCTTCCGGCGAAACCGCCGTCGCTTCCACGATCACGAGTCCCGCACCGCCGACAGCACGGGAGCCGAGATGGACGAAGTGCCAATCGTTCGGGAACCCGTTGTCCGACGAATACTGACACATCGGCGAGACGGCGATGCGGTTCCGCAGCACGACATCCTTGAGCCGAAACTCTTTGAACAAACTCGCCATCTCGCATTTCCTCCCTTGCTTCGGTCCTGAATTCGCATCGGAGAAATGATAGAATGTACTCATTCACCGGACAAGTACGCAGAAAAAGGTGAGGTACTTACATGCGAGTAAGTATGGCGAAGAACGACGCCGTGACGGACTACCACTGCCCGGTCGAGGCCACGCTGGATGTGATCGGCGGCAAGTGGAAGGTCGTGATCCTGTTCCATCTCTCCCACGACGGTACGCATCGTTTTGCCGAACTACGCCGCAAGATTCCCGGCGTCAGCGAACGAATGTTGACCCAGCAGCTTCGGGAACTGGAGGACGACGGAATCGTGCATCGGGAGGTCTACCCGGAAGTGCCGCCCAAGGTCGAGTATTCGCTGACTGACTACGGCAAGACTCTGCGTCCGATCACGACGGTCATGTGCGAATGGGGCCAGAAGCACATCAAGCGGATTAAGGCCAAGAAGAAGTGAGTCCGACCCACATGAGCAAGGCAAGTATTACGAAAGGTCTGTACGATCCCCGCAGTGGCGGTCAGGCGATTCGCATCGAAAGCCTTAGCCTGGGACGCAAGCCATTTGAGCCCGCCCGCACGAACTACTTTTCCGTCTATCTAATCGAGTCCGGGGCCGGGACGTTTTGGGCCGATGCCTCGCAGTTTTCATTCGGCCCGGAATCTCTGCTGTTTTTTGTCCCGTACCAGCACATTCGGTTCGCACCCAACTCCTCGGTTCAAGGAGAAGTCGTCCAGTTTCACGCCAACTTCCTGTGCGTCGAGACTTTCCACGCCGAGGTTGGTTGCAGCGGAATCCTGTTCAACGACCCTTACGGGATAGTGCCGTTCGTTGCCAATAGCCCGTTCATGAGCTTCTTTTACGCCGATGGGGAGAACTACAAGGCTCACAAGAACCCGGAGGGGGTGCTGAACGCCGAGAATCGAGCTTGGCATGAAGCGAATCACACCTACGAGTTCGCTTATGGCCTGGGGACCGTGATCGTCCTCTACGGCCTGCTGCTGTGTCTGCACCCCTGGTTGCCGCAAGCGGCGGCGGTCGGCAGTTTCCTGGTCTTTGTGATGTCCTTCGTCACGCTGTCGTTCCTCATCACGACTCCCGAAGCCTGGGTTCGCCGGTTTCCTTCGGAGTCGATTCTCCCGTCAGCGAAGACTGGTCCACGAGGATTTGCCCTTCGTGGAGCCGGACATCGGCGGGAACGAAGTCACCAACGCGGACCCGGATGACATCACCGGGAACGAGGTCTTGAGAAATGATCATCTGCCACTGACCGTCTCGCAGTACCCGCACCATGATGGCGAGACGCTGACGCAGCAGGGCCAGAGCGCCACTCGCCCGACTTTCCTGCACGAAGCTAAGGATGGCGTTCAGGACCAGGAGAGAAGCGATGATGATGCCTTGCGTGTACTTGCCGAGGGCCAACTCGAAGACGAGCGTGACTTCCAACATCCAGGGGACGGGCGACCAGAACTTGTGAAGGAACAGGAGGACCGGATTTCGTCGTTCTTCGGGGACGGCATTCGGGCCGACCTCAGCCAGCTTCGCTTGTGCTTGGAGAGTGGTTAAGCCCGCATTGGTTCCGTTCAACACCGTACTCACACCGCACTCTCCCGAATTCCCCGAAGATCACGTTGAGCCAGGGCATCTTCGATCTCGCCAATCACAGGACGGCCCGCTGTTCAATGACATCGTGGGGCCTGACCTGTAATTCCTTCCGAGGCACCTCGCTTCGTCCATCGGATTCGGTAGTCTTCGCCGAACTCCTCACCTAGCTTATTCGTCAGACTGCACTTTTGAAGAATTAGTTCGAGCGAAAGTCCTTGGTCGCCCTTTCCGAGACAGCCAAGTATCCGAAAAACCACTTTGTCGGCGGAACAGATATAGTGCTCTTCTTTGGATTGGACGAGATACGTTAGGGCCTCGGCCTCCCCTGGATCTATCTGATATAGACCGCTGAACTGAGCCTTGAACGCGATGACATTAGCAGCAGGAACCTCGACAACCTTCAAGCGTCCGGCGCTGAAGTCTTCTTCGAGTGAGAAATAGTGTTTGTCGCCTAGGTCGTCTTCGTAAAAAAAAGGGCTCATCAAAGACTGCACGAGCAAGCAGGACCTCGCACCTCTCCAGCACGAGGCCCCATAGGCCCAGCTTGCACAGTTCAATGACGACGTTGGCGTCAAGAAGAAGCAAGGAGAACTTTTTCATCTGCGATGCTCTCCTTGCCGTCGTGGAAGAACTGCTTCATCGCTTCTTGGCGACTGATCCCGAGGTATTCGGCGAGCCGCCCGATCGACATCTTCCCGTCGTCGTAAGCCTTGGCTGCCAGTTCCACGAATCGCCGCGGTCGGGAAGGAAGCGTCTGGCGTGGCTCCAGCTTCACTGGGAAGCCCGAAGCTTGCACTCGAAGGACGTTTTTCCGGATGATGTCCTTCGGCTGTCCGAAGACTTCGCCGACGCGCCGAAGGAACGCGTCCAGAGGCACATCGAAGCCAAGGGCCACCAGATCGAGGGCTCGGAAGGTCACACTCCCGTCCCTCAGATGAGGAGTCACTGCGTGCCGCACCGCCTCATCTGGGAGGAGAAAGCAGTCTGCGAACCGATCCGCGAGAGCTTCCGCTTCAAGGTTCCCTTTTTCGAACTTCCCCCACGTCAGAATGTGAAAGAGTTCGTGAGCCAGCGAGTAGATCCGGTCCCTTCGGTGAGCCAAAGAGTTCAGGAGAATCGCTGCCCCAAATCCCGAAGTCACCGTCGATGCAGAAGCAGTTTTGGGATCGAACTCCAAGTGAAAAATCTTCACCCCGGCGTCCTGCAGGGCGTCTTCGAGGCTCGCCCCGGGACGATCCCCGAGACCAAGAGCCTTTCGGACTGCCGCCGCCATCCCCGGAATGTCGGAAACGCCGTCTTCGTAACGGGGAATCCTAAGCGGCATGACCAAGTCGGCCCAAATCTCGAGTTCGCGATACCGCTGCCCAAGTTCGAGAAGTGTAGCTTCGAGTTCTTCCGCCTTGGGCGAGTGCGGCTTCGCCCGCCAGACGACAACCTCTTCGGGCTCCGCCTGCTCGCTCAAGAAGAACTCAACCGGCCGGCAAAACAGCTTCCCGAACTTCGCCAGATGGGAAAAACTCGGCTCTCGCTGACCCGTCTCATAAGCCGAAATCGTCGGGGCGCTCAAGCCAACTCGATCCGCGACCTGTTGTAGGGTCAACCCCAGCTTTTCTCGCGTCTGTCGCAATCGTTCGCTCATTGCCATGATGCGCCTCCTTTCTTGTTTTCCAAAACAATTCTATGCTCATAATCGGATAAAACAATTCAAAAAATTCCGGAAAACGAAAACAGTCGCAAAGGCACACCGGAAAGTACGTGGACAAATTGGCACAGCGGCCGTAGAAGCTTTTTCGTTTTTTCGAGAAACGGCCTGCTTTTCGGGGTTAGGAGGAACTCCGAAAAGTGCCCATCTTGACACGAAGCTTTTGGGATTTGATCGCCTATTTCTCCCAAGACAGAATGCCTTGGTTCGGAGGAGATCGTATTTTTGGCATGAGGCATGGAGACAGTTGAACTCGTTAACTTCTGACTAACGAATCACTTAGGACATTCACCATGTCCCAGCTCACCACGATTGAACTTTTCTCGCACTTCCAGATCCGCACGTAAGTCTTGCACAATAAAAACGTTATAGCCATTCGGTTGAAGGGCTTTTTGTCGAGATGGAGGCGCCGGGAATTGAACCCTGCCACGGTTCAATCGATCCACAATTATTGCAATGATTTAGAGTTACGTCGATTTTGTGTGGCAGCATCTGGGCAGCAGACGCCCTTCACTTGCAGTCTTTCCGTGACGCTAAATGACCCGGAATTGCAGCGCGTCATCAAAACCTGGAACGTTCTATCCGAGCCGGTGAAGAAGGCAATACTGGCCTTGGTAAGCACGGCGTGCGTAAATGCATGATGAAGTAATGCAGACAAAACTGCCCGGCCAAGTCTCACTGGCGATGAAGACCAGAGTAGGTGCATCGACAAACAGTTCGCGGACGCGCGGCCAACCCAATGTTCACTGATTGTGCGCCATTTACTACGTGGTGAATTATGCAAATACAGTGAACACCAGCCGCGACCATCATGCCGCCGCTGAGTGGGAGGAGAAACAGGAGACATTCGACCCGATCACTGCGGGCTTGATTCAGCTTCGATATCGGTACACAAACGGTCGTGCCGTCGAGCACGACGAATACGCCGTGAGCGGGATCGAAATACGCCAGGCGGCGATTACTTGTCGGCATCAGGGCGCCTTCCGGCAAGGACACCTGGCTCACACGAAGCCCAGTTCTGGGCCAATCTGATCGCCGTTGCCGGCAATGCCCACGGTGAGTTTGCCCTTGCGGTCGAAGTAGTGAATCCAGACATCATCGCGGACGACCCACTTGCCATCCTTGCCCATGAGGTGTTTGAACTTGTTCGCCGTGGCGGGATCCTTGACGAGATACTCAAGGCTTCCCTTGCCGCCGTTGCGCTTCGGGTCGGCTTTCACGAACCCGGTCCCCACCATATTCGACTGCCCCGCAAGAATGAACACCTTGACGGGCTTGTCGGCCGCGCGCAGGGAGGCAGCGACCAGGAAACATCCAAAGGCCAACACAAACCGGGAATGAGACATCGTGGCAATCTCCTATAGACCTTGGCCGGTGTTGAAAGTCGCCTATTTCTTGTCCATCGCGCGACGCGGCACACTGCGGCCCTCGCTCTGGAATCGTTCGAGCACCGCTTGCATGGCCTTCGCCCGATCGAGTTGCTCTGCGTAGCGATTGGTCTTCTGCGTCGGATCCTCGCGCAGATTGTAAAGCTCAAAAGGTTGCTTGTGATCGACATAGCCTCGGTCCGTGCGGAACCAGGCCGGTTCGCTGATAGCCTTGTTGTTGCCTTGGCCCGACGCGGCGGCGATCAGCACCCAATCCCCCTGGCGAATTGCCAACTTGCCGGACGCGCTCGAATGTACCAGTCCCTCACGCTTCACCTTCTCGCCGCGAAATGCCGCGGATATATCGATGCTGTCCTCGGCGGCGTCATTGGGCAGAGGCGTCTTCACGATGGCGGCGAACGTCGCCATCAAGTCAGTGAAGCCGATCGTCTCGTCACTCGTCGAATTGGGCTGGACCTTGCCCGGCCAGCGCACGAGGAACGGCATCCGATGCCCGCCTTCCCAGAGATCACGCTTCACGCCGCGCCAAAGGCCCATGCTGGCGTGGCCGAACCGCCGCAAGCGTTCGTACGCGCCGATTCCAATTTCGCTGGCAACTTCCGGGCCATTGTCGCTCGTGAAGATGACGATGGTGTTTTCCGCCAGGCCGTTCTCGTCGAGGGCACGCAGAATTTCGCCAACCACCGCGTCGGTCTGCACGACGAAGTCGCCATAGTCGCCAGCCTTGCTCTTACCCTTGAACTCCCAGGACGGGACGACCGGATAGTGCGGTGACGTGAGCGGCACATAGAGAAAGAACGGGGTGCGCGGCGAACGCTTGGCCGCGTCCTCGATGTACTTCACGCTGCGGCGCGAAAGCTCCGGCAAGATGTCAACCCATTGCCAGTCGGGCAACATCGGCCCGGGGACATTGAATTCGGGACGTGATTTCACGGACGGGATGCCGACGGTGCGATCGTTCTCGATGTAGCAGAAGGGGGGATAGTTGGGGACATCGGTGCCGAAGTAGGTATCGAAGCCGCGCGTGGTGGGACCGTTGCTGATGGCCTTGGCGAAATCGACGTTGGTTACGCCGTCCTTGCCTCTGGTAGGCGCCTTGCCGTCTTTGGTTGCCCAGGCCCAGCCGAGGTGCCATTTGCCGATGCACGCCGTGCGATAGCCGACGCGCCGCAGCATTTCGGCCATTGTGAGTCGTCCCGGTTCGATGATTGGCGCTCCAAACGGCACGACGACCCCTTTCTTGAGCGGCGAGCGGAAGGGGTAGCGCCCGGTGAGGAGTCCGTAGCGAGTCGGCGAGCAAACCGAAGACGGCGAATGCGCGTCGGTGAAGCGCATGCCTTGCTTCGCGAGCCGATCGAGGTTCGGCGTCGGGATCTTCGAGTCCTTGTTGTAACAGCCGAGATCGCCATAGCCGAGATCGTCGGCGAGGATAATGACGATGTTGGGCAGGCCCTTCTTGTCTTGCCCGAGCGCGAAAGTGGGGCAGGCGAAAATCGCCATTGCAACGACCCAGGTCAGATCGAAACGCCGATTCATCGAGGCAACTCCTTCATCAAAAGCCTGCTGGCCTGTGGCGGGAAATCCTTGGCTTCCGGCCGCCGAGTTCGGGGAGCGAGGTCGGGTAAAGGCGTGGCGTATTCTCGGCAATCGCGTGAAGGGAGGCAACGATTAGCAACGCCAGTAGAATATTTCAGGGCATTCGGTCCTCATGGCAAACCTACTGTTGGTCTTGTGATCTTACCTTCGGGAATATGGGAACATGGCTGAGCCCGCAAGGCTGTCGAGATCGAAATTCGTTGGCGACGTTGAGCGGAAAGAACCGCAACGACAGCGAGGGATGGATTCGCTGAACAACACGAATTCTGTCTAAACGCAATACCGTTCGGTTTTCGACCAAGGTCCTACTCCCCCCCTTAACAAGGGGGGGCCGGGGGGGTGGGCACGAGCAACCGCCTTCGCCACCCCCCCGCCCCCCCTTTGTAAGGGGCTGCGAGTTCCCCACATTTTTTTTGGGAGCGAGGCTTGTCTTTTAACATAC
>CAZAFH010000113.1:0-25962 GCA_964484265.1 uncultured Singulisphaera sp. | reverse complement strand
AAGCCACGCCAACGATCGCATCGACATGCCCGCTGACGATGATCTTGAGCACGATCGGCGTGCCTTCCGACACGAGCACCTTGTAGCCCAGGTCTTCCGCCTTCGTCTTGAAGTCGGCAACTTCGCAGGCGCCGCACTTTCGGCAATCGAGGCCGAACTCGTCGTAGTCGGCGGGGCAGCCCTCGGCGTTCTTCAAGCAGTGCGGCAGCAGTAGCAGTCGGCGATTGAAGTCGATCGCGCTGACCTGGTCACGCCAGAATTCGTTCGAGATCGACACCATCGTGAAGCCGAGGTATTCTTCCGGTAACTTGGAGTCGCGCAGCAAGTCCTCGCCCATTTTTTGGAGGATCGCCTTCGTCAACGTTTTCGAGCGGTCGATATTTTTGACGAACTGAAACGCTTCCGCACGGATGCGATCACGCATCTCGCGTTCTTGAGGCACATTTTTGAGGTGTGCATTGGCGACCTTTTTGGCTTTGTCTACGGAAGGTTCTACCACGTGCGGAATCCTCTTCATTTTTCCGCTTGCGGTTTAGCGCTCGGATTGAACCAAGCGAACGCTAAACCACAAACAGTATCTTCGGAATTTTATGGCGTTTCGGCCTCTTTGAACGATTTTCGAACACGGCCCAAGGCGGATACGGAGAAGATTATCGGATACAATTTCTCAAAATACCAGAGTTTTGCGAAATAAAATCCGATCGGGGTCGGGTGGGAGAGTCCATCCTGCTCAATTTTCTGGACGAGCCAGGCGATGCCTTTATTCACCGCAAGGCCAGGGGTGAGGTACTCCGAACCCCTGGGATGCTCGGATCCCAGGGGTTCGGGAGTACCCTCACCCCTGGGCTTGCTGACATTAATTAATACATCCAGCGCCAGTGCCGTCTCTTCGATGCTCGACGACGAACCCAGTCCGCCGCCCCAGCCGCCGTCAAGATTCTGATTCTGGAGAAGCCAGGCAATTCCACGCTGCGCGGGTTCCGAATCTATCATACCAAGATCGCGGTAAGCGGCTAGCACTCGGCTAGTGCCATATAGCGGATTTTCATCATTGGGCATGTGCTGATTGCCAAACCAGAGCGGCAACCACGAGCCATCGGGCCGTTGCGTGCGGGCGAGGTAGGTGAGAGCAGCGGGGAGAACGATTTTAGAATTTGAAAGGATCGTCTGCATCCATTCAAACCCTTTTTCGAACGTTGCGGTTCGAATTTCATGATCTGCAATTCGACGCGCAAAATCGCCGGTGAGTATCGCCGCATATGCCCGAATTACATGCGCAGTCAAATCGGTTCCGCTGCGATCGAACGGCAGCTGTCCCCAGCCACGACAGAATGTTGGGATGCCGCCGTCCCGATTTTGTAGGCCATACAACCACTTCATGCCATCACGCATGACGGGGCTTTGCTCGCCGAGACTCTCCAGCGCCAAAATAGCCCCGGGCGTATCATCCGCATCCGGCACGCCGCCGGGCAGGTCGGTCCAGGCCCAGCCGCCGGGGTCGGCGCCGGTGTAGGGGTGGCGCGTTTTATATTGCTGGTTCAGTATCCAGTCGCGCAGCTGCTCTTTGCGATCGAGCGACTCCAGTTCCCCCGCGGCGGCCAGGGCGTTGACCGATAACGTCGTCACCCAGGTCGCGAGGTTCGTGTCGATCGGCCAGCTGCCGTCGGGCCTGACCGAGTTGACGATGAACCGCACGCCTTCACGCGCGACCGGATGATCCGCCTGCCCGATCGATGCCAGGCTCATCGTGACGAAACTCGTCAACGGCACCGCTTCGAGATAGCCGCCGCTTGATGGTTGGATATTTTGGAGTACCTGCAACGTCCGCGTCCGGCTCAGCGCTCGCATAATCCGCGTGATGGGATTCCAACTCTTGCGATGATGATGGATGCACTGCCCAATCGCAATGAGGGCCGGCAACGCATAGCTGACGACGTGCATCTTCACGAACCGGAACCACGATTGCGGCAGCACCGCCAACTCAAAAGGCAACGGCGGCACCTCGTCCCACGATACCAGACCCGCCAGCGCACACGTCGTCAAAATCGGCGTCGCAAACGTGCGGTCCGTGCCATACCGCTGCCGAATCGCCTCGGGCCATTTGTCGGCCGGGCCATAGTGCTGCGTGAGCCAGGCTTCGCAGCGGGTGATCGCCGAAGATCCCAACGGCTCGCTTCGCTCGCCATTGGGCTTGGATGTGAGATAAAACGCCGATCGGCACAGCATCGTCGTCGAAATATTGCTCAAGCTGACCGTCGTATCGCCCCACCCGCCGTCGGCATTCTGATGATCTGCGAGCCATTTCAGCCCGCCCGCGATGAGCGCGGGATGCGCCGGCCCGCCGTTCGCCTGCACGAGATGCAACACCATGACCGCCGTCGCCGTCGAAAGCGCGGACGTGGACAACTCGCCGACCCAATGGCCATCGGGCGTGCGTTCCTTCAGTAGAGCCGAAAGCGCGGTCTGATAGGCAGCGTTGATGCGTTCGGTGGTGATGGATTGCATTGGCAATTGCGACTTGCGGCGTAATTAGTGTTTCACAATGTGGAGCAAGCTGCTAGCTTGCTCGACTTCGACAAGCTGGCAGCTTGCCGCCACGGATATTGTAGCACCAGTCAATCCTCATCGGCACGAGTTTTCGCACCGTCTTTCGGCGCCATCATCACCAGCACCACGCCCACGATCGCAATAATCAGCGACAACATCCCGCACACCGCACCGGGAACGATGCCCATCATCGCCTCACTCCAACTCGCCCGCGGCCCATTGATAATCGGCATACTCGCCGAGATAACAACGACGCACGAGCTAAGCACGAAGCAGACGATGCCAATGATGAGAACGGCGAGACGCATGATGCACCTTTCGCATTTGCCGCTTGCGGCTTAGCGCTCAACTTCAACGAGGCGAGCGCTTCTTCCTTTAGATTCTAGAATAATCCGTCGCCCAAACGATTCGTTCGAACTCCACCCGCAGCTTGGCGCCACGCGCGGGATTGACGCATTGAACATGCTCGATTCGGCCGAGCAAGTGCAGACGGAAATCAGCATGGCGATCGCGATTTTGCGTTTCCGGCCCGAATCGGACGCAGTTGTGCAGGATCGCCTTGAGTTCGTCATAAGCGTCACGGGTGATATTAGGTCGATCGTTCACGACGATGCCGACCATCTGTTGGCGAACGCTCTGCCTCATGAATCGGCTCTTGCGCGTGTTTAGTTCAAAGCCTTCGTCGCCGGCGATGGTGGCAACGAGCACCTGGAATCGGCGGGCGGCGCACTCGATTTGACGACTGCCGGAAAAAGCCAGATCGTCCGCATAGCGCGAATAGGACGCTCCGAGTTTGCCCGCCAGCGCTTGCAAGCGAAGGTCGAGGCGAAACGCCGCGAGATTGGCCAAGGCAGGCGATGTCGGCGCTCCTTGCGGCAGATGGCGCGTTCGCCAGCGCGGGCCAGGCAAAATGTCCTCCGGCGTGCGTGTCGTGCAGATTGCTGCGAGCAGTCTCGCTATCGTCGCTGGATAGCCCGCTTCGCGGAAGACGCCCTGCACTCGCGGGGCGGAAACGCTGGCGAAGAAATCACGAAGATCGAATCGCATCACGATTCGCTTCTGGACGTGTGCCTCAACGAACGAAATGATCGAGCGTTTCGGGCGAAAGCCATGCGCGGCATCGTGCGGCGGAATGTTGCCGACGATCTCGCGAAGAATGAGCCGTTGCATCGCTTTCAGGCGAGGCTTCGGAATTTCCAGCAAGCGTGTCCTGCCGTTGCTGCGCGGGATGGCGAGCGTGACGTAATGGCGAAGCTTCGATTCGGGTTGCCGAACGGTCGAACCGCGCAAGTCGGCGAACCAGTCGAGTTGAGCGTGCGGAAGCCCCAGCCAATCGGCGAGCTGTCCCGGCGCAGCGAGCGCCGGCACGCCCCAACGCGGGTTCATCGTTACAGGATTCAGGTTTAGCGACCTAATCGTCGGCTCGTGCGGCTCGTTCGCGATCGTCTTGGCGAGGAATTTTTCGAGCGTTTTCTGTGTCGGCCGAGATGCAGCAAATTGTTCGAGAACTGCGTTCACGACTTTCGCAACGAGAGGGCGATCATCAGCAAATGCATGCCACGCTCGCGATTGCATGGCAGCAGCGTCCCACGGCCCGGACCGCAGCACGGACGCCAGATGCAGAACGAACAGTGGATCCGTGAATGGTTTCATAAGTGAAACGGCGAGGCTCTCAACCTTCTCGTCTTGTGCGACAACGGATGCGTGGAGCGCATTGCTTGTCGCACGCTGAAACGCTCGGGGAAAACGCACGCACGGGGTAACCCCGCACAGACGAACGCACTGCCGATGCAGCGAACGCCGTCGTCTTGAGAGCCTCGCCGTGGGTGGTATTGTGGCCGGCGGGCGGGGAAACGTCAATTGCGGATTAATTCGGAAAATCAAGGATTAACGACACGAATTTTCTTCACCGTTACAACTACAAACCGATCAATCAATTCGTGACCTTCTTGAAACAATCGCTCCAGTGCGGTAACCGCGTTTGCCGAACTTTGATTGTTAAGCCGAAGTAGAACTATTCCACGATGAGAGCGTTTTTCACGAAAGACCAACTCGCCAAAATCTTTATCGCTGGTGATCAGCACGCGGCAATCGTTAAACGCCATCATCAAAACTTGATCGTCATCGGAGCCGCGTGCGTCGTCAAAAATGGAAATAACATCGTGGCCTTGCTGCTGAAGCCATCGCGCGACGATAGTGCCCGTACATTCATCGACGACGAATTTCATGGCTGGGGCCTTCGGTTGGCAATGCGAATAGTTTCAACCCGCCAAAGATTGGCTGGCGTACAACAGGCACGCCTGAATATCCTCCTTCGCTAATCCCGGATACTCACGCAGAATATCCTCGGCACTCGCGCCGTGACCGAGGCGATTCAGAATGAACTCCACCGTCAGGCGAGTGCCGCGAATGACCGGCTTGCCGACCATCACCTTGGGATTGACGTCAATCCGCGCGATCATTTCCTTGTTCGACATGTCGTCCTCCATTCTTATACGAGTGTATTAGCCGTCTGCTTCGCCAGCATCGCCGGGGCGGAGTCCTTCGTGTGGTCCACGCCCTTGTACGCGCCGAAGTCGTAGAACCAGAAACGCTTCGCTAGACGGTAGAAAATGTTGCTCTCCGGGATCTCGGCTACCGGGTTGTATTGGCTGGTGCGGATCGTCATCGCTTCAAGCTCGGCTGCCGCAGTTTTGCGCACGGTGCTATCTTTCGCCTCGTGTTTCTCAACGAGCGCCTTGAGCATGTCGGGGCGTTCGAGCACGATGCAGCCGCGCGTCGTCTCGGCGGCGAGTTTGCGGAAGTCGGCGAGGAACGCTGACTGCAAGAACTTGTCGCGCAGGTGGCGGTCGTCTTTCTCGTGCTTGATCGATTCCTTGGAAAACTGCACGATCGGGCAAGGCTCAATGTCGCCCCACGGGTTGATGTGATGGCTCACGCCCGTCGCCGCCGGGCATAGCGCTTGACCTTCGCCGTCGAAATAGGCGTCGATGATCACGATCGGCTTCTTCGAGCGCATCTCGACGACGAACTTGCGCAAGTTGAGCTGCTGCTCGGGTGTCAGGCAGAGGCGATAGTTCGGATCCGGGCCCATCGGGCGGTATACGTGAAACCACGTATAGAGCACGCCCATCTCGATGAGCCGATCGATCCACTTTTCATTGACGAGGTCGAGATTGGATTGGCACACGCTGGTGCAGACGCCGGTGAAGACCTTGTTCTTCAGGCAGTTCTCGATGCCTTGCATCGTCTTCGACAGCACGCCATCGCGGCCCCGGCGTTCGTTGCTGACGATCTCGGACCCTTCGACGCTGATGAGCGGCGTGACGTTGCCGAGGTCGCGCAGGCGTTTGGCTTTTTCGTCGGTGATGAAATGCCCGTTGGTGAAGATCTGGAAGTAGCAATCCGGATGCGATTCGATCAGCTCGAAAAGCTTCGGATGCATGAATGGCTCGCCGCCGACGATGCCGAAGAAGACGTTGCCCATGTCCTGGGCTTCTTTCACCATGCGATGGAAGACGGCGGGTTCCATCGCTTCCATCTTCTCGGCGACATCGACCCAGCAGCCCTGGCAGCGCAGGTTGCAGCTGTTGATGACGGAGACGTACAGAAACGGCGGAAACACCTCGCCTCGCCGCAGCCGGCGTTTGTGCTTCTCGACGGAGAGCATTCCCTTGAAGCCCATGTTCCAGGCGAGCTTGAACAGCAATCGTTTGTCGGTCTCGAGGAGCACACGTTTGAGCATGCGGAAATACATGGCGTTGAGCTTTCGTGTAGGAGGCGAGCGATGTTTTCGCGGGTGCGGTGTATTATAATGGATGGAGGGCCGTTCCGCGAGCTTTTGGCTACGGGAGAATCAGAATGGGCGATGAAATTCGAACGCCGCGCGAGTTGTTGGAGCAAGTCGCAGCGTTGCGTTTCCCGGCGAAGACCGATCAACGTCTGCAAGGCCTGATGGATCGCAACAACGAGGGTGCATTGACGCTGCAAGAGCGAGAAGAGATGGAATCACTCGTGGAGATGAGCGAAACGATGTCGTTGATGCGAGCAAAGGCGCTGCGGGTGCTTGGGCGGAAACCGTGATGGGCACGCGAAGCCAGTTTTCTGAGTTCGTTCGCAAACGGGCGGCTGACCGATGCGAGTATTGTCGGATGCACCAATCGTTGCAAGGAGCGACGTTTCACGTCGAGCACATCATTCCCGAAACAAAGGGTGGAAAGACCGAAGAAGACAATCTGGCGTTTTCGTGTCCGTCTTGCAATCTTCACAAGGCAGACCGGATTGATTCGATTGACAACATCTCTGGCGAAATCGTCCGGCTCTTTAATCCAAGAATCGACAATTGGCCAGAACATTTTCGATGGTGTGAATACAGATTGGAAGGAAAAACACCGATAGGTCGAGCAACGGCGGAACGCTTGAACCTCAACTCGCAACGGCAATTAAATGTTCGAGAAGCGGAAGCATTCTTTGAACTATTCCCGCCGGAGTAATCATCAGGTGAAGTGAATAATAGAGCAGTTAACGATTGCATTGATTGCATTGCGCATTTCGTAGTGCGGGCTTTAGCCCGCTTCGGGTAGGAAACGGGCTAAAGCCCGCACTACGACGTATGCAATCTGTTAGTTAACCGTTCTAATGGGTTCGATTCACGAACTTTTGCTCATCGGAGAATCGGCATGTGCGATATTTGCAATAAAAAACCCGATCCCAGGAATTATTCCACCGCGGAAGAGATTGCCGCAGCAATCGCTGAGGCTGGCCGAATTAGAACAGTTGATCTAACAGAAGCTGCGATCCCGCAAGCGATCATCGATTTGGTGCCGGAGTGGATGGCGCGAAAGCACGTTGTTATTCCTGTTGCGTTGGAAGACGGCGTACTTTTTATCGCAATATCAGATCGGAGCGAGTGCGAGACGATCGAGCTACTAAAGTTCTACCTGAACCGTGAAATCCAACCGGTTCTGGCCCCACGAGAACAGATCATTGCGGCGATTAGCAAACACTATTGTTGATTCGAGATTCGCTCACCGCATCCCCGCCGCAATCAGCCGCCCATCCAACCACGCCGATTCCGCCGGCGACAACGCCACCTCCGGCGGTTGGCGGTAGTCCACGACTAGATCGAAGCCGCCCGCGTCGTACAGTTTCGTGAAGGCCGCCTGCAAATCCAATGGCACGTCGGCATCGCCTTTCAGCAATGGCACGGGCACGGTAGGCAGGGATTGGTCAATCTGGATCGGCCAAACTTCCGTCCAGGTTCTCTTCTTCGCGCGGTTGAGGAGCACGTAATAAGCTGCGTCCGGATAAGGATCGTCGAGCGGAATCCGCTTGCCCTGGTGGTGCAGGTCGATCTCCAGGAGGTGGGCCGAGCTTTGCAGAAACGCCCGGCGTTTGCGCAGGTATTGCTTGCGTCCGCTGCCTTTGTTCGTAGGTGAGAGAAGCTCGATGGCCGTGACGAGTCGGCGATTGTTGACGTCGCGAATTTCGACACGAAAGTGCGGAATCTTCGTGGCCATGCGCGTCCGCAATTTCAAGGACGGCGACGCTTCAAGCGTGGCAACGGGTGCTCCAGCTTTGGTCCTTGCTTTGCGAATGCCGACATCGGGGATCATCGTCGTCGAGGTAATCATCACATCATCGAGAGAGCCGCTGATATATTTGCGTTCGGGGAAGGCGATGTATTTCGGTCGCAAGAGCGGCATCAGTTGATGGGCGATCATCGGCGCCAGCTGAGCGTGAAAGCTGGTCCAGCAATTGCCTTCCAGATAGGGATCCATGCCGGGAAACGGTGAGGGCATGCGAACCTCGAAGAATTAATGCTTGGCTACCTTTTCCATTATATACCCTGATTGATCGATAATGTCTGATCGTCGTAGTGCGGGCTTCAGCCCGCTATCAAACGGTCAACGGGCTAAAGCCCGCACCACGATATGTGCAATGCATCCGCAAACCGCTCTAACCTGCATTTCTCACCACAGAGAACACTGAGAACACAGAGCAATTCAAAAGGAGTTAACGAGAGACAACTAAGGACACTGAGCCTCTGATCAAGACAAAAACGGAGTGCTATTCATTGATCCTCACTATATCCTTTGTATTCCTCTCTCTGTGCTCTCGGTGTTCTCCGTGGTGAGAAATCCGGGCGAATGTCCCAATCCATATTCAATTTTGGAGTTTGCTCTTCTTACGTCCCCAAAATAGAAACAGCCCCGCGAGGTATTGTAACATCGCGGGGCTGCGTTGGGATAGTCGTTGCGTCGCAACTTAGCCGATCAGGCGATTGAGGATTCGGCCTTCGCGGAAGAGCTGCATCGGGCGGCCCGTCGGGGTCTGCAATTCGGATTGCGGGTCGATGCCGAGCTGGTTGAAGATCGTCGCGGCGACATCATCCGGAGTGCAAGGCTCGGTAGCGGGCGCCATGCCGTTGGTGTCGGTCGTGCCGTGGGCGTAGCCGCGGCGGATGCCGCCGCCAGCGAGGACGACTGCCATCGAACGGGCCCAGTGGTCGCGGCCGGCGTTGTTGTTGATACGCGGCGTGCGGCCGAATTCGCCTGCACAGTAGACGATCGTGTTTTCGAGCATGCCGCGATCGTCGAGGTCGCTGATGAGTGCGGACAACACCTGGTCGAGTTGCGGCAGCAGTCGCGTGCTGAGGTTGTTGAAGTTCTGGCCGTGCGTATCCCAGCCGCCGATGCTGACGGTGGTGAAGCGAACGCCAGCTTCGATCAGGCGGCGAGCGGCAAGAGCGCCCTGGCCGAACTGCGTCATGCCGTAGCGTTGACGAACCGACATCGGCTCCTGGTCAAGCGCGAAAGCCGTGCGGGTCTTGTCGGAGCGGAGGATTTCCAGTGCTTGCTGGTGGAACGCGTCGAGACCGCCGACGGCGTCGGCATTGCGGTCAACGTTCTGGAAGGTCTCGTCGAAATTGCGGAGCAGGCGGTCGCGATTTTCCAGTTGGTCGAGCGTGAAGCCGGTCGGGAGCGTGATGCCGCGAACGCGGAGGCTTGCTGCGGTCTGGGAATTCGCGCGGCCGCCGCCACCTTGAGCGTTGCCTTCGACGATGAACGGATTGTAGCCCGTGCCGAGGTAACCGGCCTGGCCAGCCGAGCCGTTGCGAAGTTCGGTGAAGGTGACATAAGGCGGAACACCCGGAGCGGCAGGCATCAAGCGGGTGACGAGCGAACCGAGCGACGGATACTGGATCGCCGGCGTCGGACGGTTGCCGGTGGTCATGAACACCGTGGCGGGTCCGTGCGACGGAATCGTGTGAGCCAAGCTGCGAACGATCGTGGTACGGTCGATCACCTGAGCCATTTGCGGCAAGTGTTCGCTGATACGGATGCCGTCGGCGCTGGTGTTGATTTCGCGGAATTCACCGCGGATGTTTTCGGGAGCATTGGGACGCAGATCCCACATGTCGATCGTCGCCGGGCCACCGGCGAGCCAAACCATGATTACGGAGGTCGCGCGGCGATTGGTGGAGGTGCGGCGCGTCGGGTTAGCGCGAGCCGCCGATTCGAGCGAGAGCAGTTGGGGCAAGGTCATGCCCAACAATCCAGCCGAACCAACTTTGATGAAATCTCGGCGAGAGAAACCTTCGCAATCGCGTGCCATGGAAGTGTCCTTAGATTTCTGCTCTGGGGTGGCCCATTTTTCCCGCCTCCGAGCAGAACAGAGGTGGAAAGCGGCAGGAATGTCAAGTGGTTCTACAGAAACAACTTACGGAGAGAATCAAGGTTGCGATGTTTTTACACATCTCATTAAACCCGACTATTTCAGGCAAGTTCCGCTGTTTTATGAAAAAAATCGGTGTCGGAGGCATTTTTTTTGAATGGAATAATGCTTGAGCCAATCGTCCAAGCCAATTATTGGTTGAGTCAACGCCGAATGTTGCAATAGGGAAGTGCATTTTGCAACGTCGCGACTCCAGCTGCGGTCGTCGGCGTGTTAGTAATGACGAGGTATTGAAGGGTCTTGATCGATGCGAGTTCCGCCAGGCCTGCGTCGGTGATAGCGGTATTCGCGAGATCCAGCGAGGTCAGGCGTTGCAGGTCGGCCAGTTCTTTCAGCCCAGTGTTGGTCACCTGGGTGCCTGCGAGAACTAGCGAATTCATTCGTTTCAGGCGGGCGACCTGTTTCAATTCCGCGTCGGTCGCTTTGGTGAGAATCACCGAAGTTACTGGTTTGCCGGGCGTGTTCTCGTCGCGAACGAGCTTGGCGCCAGCCGCCTCGATTGCGGCGATCGCCTGGGTATCTTCCTCTTCCACGGGCGCGTTACGACAGCCAACCAGAAGTGACGCGACGATGGCGAAGGCGGATATTTGGCGCCAAGAGAAAACGGACGACCCGGAAACCATAGATGGTATGACTCTTCGGTTAATACAAATCAGTCCGGTAATGGCACGATTTCGAGACGATTGTACGCCCAGAAAGCCTGGAAGATGGCGTCATCGGCCGAGCCACCGTTGGATCCGACGGCATTGCAGCATTCGTAATAGTAAGGGTAGAACGTCACTCGGCCGTCGGCCCATGCCACGGGCGACGCCTGGGTGTGCGGGCCGCCCATGTGGTTCTCGTCGGGATTCTGGTCCGAATCCACGACGAACCCGCGCCAGGCGCCGGAGTTGGCATCGGTCCAGCGCATATCGCAGAAACATCCGCCGTTGACGTTGGTCTTGTCCCAGCCCTGATCCTGGGCGCCGCCGCCGGCCCAGTTCTTGACTTTCATGCCGGTGTGTGCGATTAGCAGCGTGTTGGAGGAGCCGGCGCCGTTGGTGACGACGGGCAGCGTGACCGCCTTGGCGCCCGGGGGCGGGTCGAAGATGGATGAGTAATTGGAAGCATTCACGACCACGCCGTTTATCGAACCGCCGTTCAGCGCGCCCTTGCCGCCGGCGGCGTTCGAAATAGACGCGCTGTACGCCCCGGAGTAGTCCGTCTTGCCGCCGCTGCGGCCACCGCGAAATGGGCAGAGCAGAACGTTAATCATCGTGCCTGGAACTGCATGTCCTTGTTCGATATACGGCAGGATTTGCGACGTCCAACTCACTGTGGACACCGTCCTCTGTTCCATCGGGAAGCCCTTGTTGGCGTCGTGGAACCCGTGAACCGAAAGGGCGAGTTGTTTCATATTGTTGACGCACTGCGTTCGTGCAGCCGCCTCGCGAACCTTCTGTACGGCGGGGACCAACAACGCAATCAGGATCGCGATAATGGCGATCACGACGAGCAACTCAATCAGCGTGAAACCACGACGACTGGGAGAGATTTGTTGCACAATGGCCTCGAAAAGAGCATGAAGAATGAAAGAAGAAAATGAGCATAAACATTCATTAATATATCACGAGCAGAAACCGCCGTCCACGGCAGAAATGCTGAACGCTATGGCGAAAAAAAAGCGGACGCACCAGAAGCCTGCAAGCTCCCGGTGCGTCCGCCCTGCGCTGACACAACCAAATCGGCGATGCGATTAGTGGTTGAGAATGAACTCGCGCGTGTTGATTAACGCCCACATCGTATCGACGACCAACTCGCGCCGCGTGCTGACGATCTTGCGATGGTTCGCGAAGGCGGTCCGGTCCGCTGCCGTCGGCATGCGCGACAGCGTGGCCAGGAACAATTCTTCGACGAGTTGATCGTCGCTCATTTTGCTGGTGACAAGCTTCATCACCCGGCCCGACGGGTCGTTGAATTTTTGCAACAAGCCGGGATCCGTCATCAAGAACAGCTTCTGAGGCAGCGCGGGTTCCATCGTCCGTTCGCAGTCGCATGCCGTCGTGCGCGGCGGACGGCCGAAGATGCGGAACGCATACGACAGCGTGGCGTTTTGAAGTTGGCTGGCGCCGACCTCCACGGCTTTCATGCCAGGACGAACCTCCGGGCCGAATTTCTCGTTCGTGTTGAGTGCAGAATTCAATACGTCAACGACCGCCTCGGCGATCATGGGCCGAATGTAGCTGTGGGCATAGTTGCGATTGTCGAATTTGTTGGTCTCATTGACTTTCGCGCTGAGCTGATAGGTTCGGCTTTGCAGCACGACCTTTTCCATGTGGCGGAAGTCAAAATTGTGTTTGATGAAATCCTTCGCAAGGGCATCGAGCAGGACTTCGTTGGATGCAGGGTTGCCCAGCGAGAAATCGTCCACGGGATGCACGATGCCGACACCCGTGTAATGCGCCCAGATGCGATTGACGAGAGCCCGAGCGAAAAACGGATTGTCGGGCGAACGCATCCAGTTGAAGAGTTCCACGCGGGCATCGACACCCTTGACGAGCTTAATCTCGGGGCCGCCCAATGCTTTGGCCGGGAGATATGCTCCGGTGTCGGGATGGGTATAAGTCTTCGTCGGATTGCCGACGTAGACTTCCTTGCCGACGAGGTTGATTTGATTGGCTTTCTTCGCCCCGCCTTTGCGAATGGCATTTTCCTTGTCAACGACTTTCTTGGCTTCGGGCGAGATGCCGACGCCGATCGACGCGAAGATATTGGCATACGCGCGGTACTCGGCTTGCGTCCAACGGTCGAATGGGTGCTTGTGGCATTGTGCACATTCCACGCGCACTCCCAAAAACGCGGCTGCGGTGCGTTCGCCCCAGATCTCGATCGGCACAGCCGCCTGGCGGCGCCAGTAGAGATCCAGCGTTTCGCGATTGGCATATTCGGCCGTGTCGTATTTACCAACGCCGTCGATGCCCTCGTCGATTTTCCGGATCCGTGCGAGCCATTCCTCGGGCGATTTTCCATCGCGGCTGGTAGCGGTGATGATGCCCTTGACGATTTGATCGTAGGGCATGTTTTCGCGGAAACGCTTGCTCAACCAGTCGTGCCATTGCTGGCTGCGTTTCGCTTTCAGCGGGGCCGGATTTTCGAGAGCGACCGTGTCATTTCCCGTGATGTCGGAAAACTTCGTCGCCCACATCGCGGCATGCAGCGGATGCGCCAGCAGTTCGTCGATTTTCTTGTCGCGCTTGTCGGCACTCTTGTCGGCGAGAAACGCACGAATCTCTTCCGGCGAAGGCAGCCGGCCGATCGTGTCGATGGTCACGCGACGCAAGAACGCTTCGTCGCTGGACAGGTCCGACGGAACCATGTTCAGCTTCTTGAGACGAGCGAACACAGCGGTGTCGATGTAGTTGACTTCAGGCACCTTGGGATACTGGAAGCCCACGGGCAGAGCCATCGGAATCAAGATGCGGACCGGCGTGACGTTGCCTCGGTAGGAGACCACGATCGACGTGCTGCCCGGCTTGATGCTCTTGACCATGCCAAGTCCCGTGACCTCGGCAACTGCGTCGTCGTTGGTGCGGAAATCGCACATGTAGGTGATGTCTTGCTCCGAGCCGTCGATGAATTGAGCCTTCACCAGAATTTGCTGCAGGTCGCCGGTTTTCTTGAACGCGATTTCTTCGGGAGTGACGGTGACCTTCTTCACTTCGCCCTGTCCGTTGGACGATGGTGCACCACGTGCGATCCAGTCGCGAAAGACGTTGTACTGCCAGGAATCACGCGAAAATCGCATGCCGCCCGCGTGTTCGACTTGGCCGGTGGCCTTCAGGAGCAGCAGGCTGTTGTCCGGGTCAATCGGGTTGATTCGGCGAGCCGAGGTGTCACGTGTGATGGCCAGGAAATCCTTCTCCGGCTCGTAACCGAAGAGCGACAACCGTAGTCCGCCCTTGCCCTGGAACGAACCGTGGCATGAACCGCCGTTGCAACCCGCTCGACCGAGCAAGCCCATGATGTGGCGCTCGAAGTCGGCGCTCTCCAGCTTCTTATTGCCTGGCAGTTGGACATCGGCACGCGCCGACGACGCAAACAATGCCGCGGCAGAGGCCAGGGTCAACAAAAAACGCAGTTTGTTGGCGGTAAACATGACGAATGCTCTCCGAGAGGCGGAGCCACGAGTTTCTCGTGGTGAACAAGGTGGGATGAACACTGAGTGAGGGATGGCGAGCTTGGGTTTTGCCGCTTGCGGCTTAGCGCTCAATTCAAATAAATCCGAGTGCCAAGCCACAAGCAGAGCAGAAAATCAGGAAGTTTCTTTAGAACCTTTAGTTGGTCGTCTTCTTCTTCTTGCCAGCGAGAATAACTTCGATGACTTCGCCAGCGTTGTTCGTTTCGATGGTGGCGTTCAGGCCCTTGTCCGAAATCTTGGAGAACACTTCAGCCTTCGCGCCGCCCTTGATCTCTTCCTTGCCGTCCTTCGTCTTCTTGCAGAACTTGCAGTCCTTGGCAAAGTTGTATGCCTTGGCATCTTTGCCCTTTTCCGTGATCGTGACGCTCTTTTCATCAACCTTCGTGATCTTGCCCTTGATCGTGTCAGCAGCCACGAACGAGAAGCACAGAACCATCATCACCATCGCGAACAGACATTTACGCAACATGGAGCAACTCCTGTTTGGGGGGATCGTCATTACTTCGACCTCAATGGCCATCATTGAGGAATGACTTCATTTCGTTTTCTTTGTTGTCGTGGATTGGTAAAGCCGCATCTCGAGAATCGTGTCGTTTTTTTCGTTGGTCACGATCCAGGCGGAAATGGCTTCTTTCTCCAGCCGCCTGAAGATTGGGTTCGCAAGCCCGCCATCCACTTCGTCGCCGGCCTCGATTTTTTTAAGCTTTTTGTTAATCTTCGCGGTAAAAACCCTACACTTTGCGTCGGCAGCGAGGGCGAATTCCTGCCTTTTTTTCCCCGTGCCGCGGCTGAAAACCACTTTTCCGTCGACTACCTTGATGAGCGTTCCCGAATACTCGTCCGCCTGGGCCACGCCCATGAAGACGACGGCGAATCCGACGCACATCAAGCAGCGGTCAATCCGCATTGGCCCGCTCCGAGGGATTTTTGCCTACAAATCTAAACCCGGAATTCACCAGATGGTTCCGGTTCCGCTTTTATATTCCCCTGAAACCGGTCCGGACAGCGTTGAGCAAGTTTGCCCTCACCAAGCAGGTCCGGCGAGCCGAACCGGACCATCTCGCGATTGGTTATCATTAGCGTAATCTTCGGCTGGCCAGGGGGCGCTTGGCCATCGGCTGTTGGCCAAGCGCTTTCGCATTTTTTCGGCCTTTTTTTTCACTTTTTTGGGGTGTTGGCCAACAAGCCGAGGGAGAGAGGGGGCCACGTTTAGCGCTTGCTCCAACCGTGCAATCGAAAATAATTCCGCTACCGACTTTGACAGGACCAACCCCGGCGCGTTACGATCAATAATAGTGCTCGCAAGCCCGCAGCGAGCTTGCGGGCTTATGCGATGCGCGCGATTACCGTAGGCATCACGCTCCGCGTGATGCATTTCATCGCGAACACGAGTTAGCAGATGAGACGAGTTCGCCAAAAAAAATAACGAGCTTCGCGCCCGAGTGTACGAGGTGCGCGCCGAGGTGAATTTTGCCGTAGATCGGCGAGAAGCGAGGCGACAGGAACCAGGAATCTGTAGGAGAATGAAGCCAAAAATTGATTGACGCGAGCGCTTGCCAAGGGATAATGAGAGGAGTCTGCGGATTCCGTGTCCATGGGAGATGGGTTCCGCGGTTCAGTCCAACATGATCTTATCCGTCGCGCTCCGCGAACGAGCGATCGCACGAGCACCGCCGCTTGCACGCGGAGCAAGACGGATAAAATCCTTAACGTTGGCCCTGATTATCTTATGTCCCCGATTTTCCCTGGGATTGTCGCCACAGGCAAGGAGTTGCCCGCCTCTACCCGGCCGATCCTTCCGGCAAGGGAAAGGTGAACGGCACGATTCCTTGCGCCTCCAGAAAGTTGACGACGGCCACAAGCGTCGCCTCAGCTTCTACAAAGGAGATATCCTTGGGGATAGTGGCTTCCTCATACGTTTTCCGCGTCACGGCCCACTGTTCCTGAAAAGTTGCCAGCCCCTGGCAGTCGATGTAGCGGGACCGGCAGGCGACCTTGAACTCCTGTCCCACCAGTCGCCAGAACTTGACCTGCTCAAGAGCGTGGACGTGCCGGATTCGGCTGATGTCGTAAAGGTCCTTGGCCCGCACCGACTCCCCTGGCTTCTTCACCTTGGCCCGGTACGCCGGCAACGAGCTGAGGAAGGCGCGGAGCTTCTCGCCGGCGATCCGCTCCAGCGTGTACGCATACACGCTATGCCCGCCGACCTCGATGGTCTCGACAGAGTGATCCATCAACTCTTCTGGGGAGGCCACGTCGATCTCGAGGGCAGGCAACCCTTTCACATTTTTCGTCAGGTCGTTCACGTTCATCTTCACCTTGAAGGCATCCCACCCCATCGGATGACTCTTCGGCGGGTAGGTCCGCACCGTGAGGGCGGTCAGCTCATACCGCACCGGCTCCTGCCGCTCGAAGTGCCGACGCACTGCCCGGGTCATCTGCTCTTCAAGGAACGCCCGCTGCGCTTCGCGGTCCGGGTATTTCTCGACGAACGGGACGGTGAGATTGGAGTCCAGGTCAAGGGATTGGCGGCCGCCCCCCAGGCGCACGTTCAACACTCGCGCCCCCTTGAAGATCAACGCTTCTTCGAGCGGTTTTGCGGCCGCCAGGGCGACAAAAATCTCATCGAGCACCTGGGACTTCCAGCGTTCGCCGTCCTTTTGGTTCATGGCGTGTTTACCAACCACGTTTCGTTCAAGTTTTGGTAATCGACGCCCGGCAGCAAGGAAATGCGCGCATAGGGGCCCTGGCGGTCGATAACAGCCTGGCAGGCTTCGAGGAACTGTCGCAGCTCGGTGCCTGGGGCACCGCCCACAAGTCCCAGCATGACGCCGAGGCGGCGCGCCGTGGCGGGGTAGTTCATGGCCCGCAGATACTCGACCAATCGTTCCTCGTCGATGCGCCGCGAAGCGACGCCTTCTTGCCAAGCCTCGAACACCACCTCGGGGCCGCCGCACTGGAACGGCTTGGAGAGCGTATCCAGCAGGGTTTGCTCCAGGGTGGTGATGCGGACCTGCGCGCGCGGCCCGTGGCCCCGCGTCTGGACCCCCGGGACCAGCCGGCCCGAGCGGCGGGTGCTGTAGAACGGAACCCCCTGGAAACGAAAGAGGAGTCTCCCAAGCCCACGGGGCTTGCGACTCCCGGCGGTCGGCTGCCTCTCCGGCCGCTCTGCGCCGTTTTTTTCCGGGCTTTCACTTTCTGGGACGGCGCTTGGGGGTTGCAGTTCGGCGATGTGGTGGTGCTCGACGAGTTGCGTCGTCAACGCGTGAAATCCCACGGCGCTGAAGTAGCAGACGACCCCGGACGGCTTACTCGCCATCAGCAGTTCAAGGGGGTCCACTTCCGCTTCGGCGCTTGCCCCGATCTCGACGAGATAGATGGATTCGCCCTCTACAGGAAGGGGGGAGGCGAGACGCAAGCGGCACACCCATTCCAGAAGCGAGCGGTGCGAAAGGTCCGATGTCAGCCTCTCCGCGGCCAGTTCATCGCGAACCTGCTTGAAGATCCTGTCGAGCGCCGGCCCGGTCCAGCAGCGAACCGTGGGCCATTCCAGCGTTGGGGCGGCAAGGCTTTGGCTGAGGCGGGCCAGGAACGATTCGCGGTAGGATTGTTCCTTCATTAATGTGTCTGGCTTTCTGGTCATATCGAGTTGGCATTCCTTTACTTTATGCTTGCTTAAGCAAGCATAAAGTAAAGGAATGCCAAAGTCAAGAGATTCCTCAAAGAATCTGACGCGAAACGACGAAATGCGCTCAACCTGTACAAGACACAAGACCGATATGCTCTGCTAGCAGAGCATATCGGTCTTGTGTCTTGGTGTCAAGGGCAAGGTCGAGTTGGAGAGAAGAAAGGTGACGAAAGGCTGATCAGCAGCCCCGACGACGCTGTCCCGCCCCAGCGGACACGCTACAGTCTCTCTCGGTGGCGGGGCCAGGGCCTTAGCCTGTTTTGTCCCCGCCTGCTCAGTTGTCAAACACCGCGCCGGGAACGGCCTTCGCGCAACGCCGCCCCCCCCCGCCGGCGAACCGTTACCTGGCCCCTGACGGTTAAGGTACGTTCCGGGATTAGTGGCGAGTGAAGAGGGGCGAGGGGCGAGCAGCGAGGGGCGAGGGGCGAATTAAATGCAATCGGTTCAGGTTCACACGTTGAATCTGTCGTTTTCTGCGCCGGGATGGTTCGAGCAACGGTGTCCATTCGTCCGTGTTTTTACCTATAAGCAAAACCACCGAGACGGCACCAAACAGCTATACGGGGTCAGGCCGATGCGTTTTCCCATGCAACCAGCAGTGGTGAGTGAAAAGGGGCGAGGGGCGAGTAGATACAACACAACTTACGCATATAGCCCGCCATTCACGGCGGGTTTTGCAGCGAACCCGCCATGAATGGCGGGCTATATTAGGGGAAACTGAAATAGGGAAGACCGCCTAGTTGATGCGACCGAGTTCATGTAGCAGTCGATGGACGAACGCAGCATTGTCGCACTGCAGGTAGTGCATCGCTCCGCCCATGCGGGAATAGCTCTTGCAGAAACGTAGGTAATACGCCGGATTCGTCTTCGGCGGTTCACCCTGCGACCAATCCCAGCCGCCGCCGTCCTGCAGATCGACGACATAGATGCTGTGCCCCCGCACAATCGGTTGGCCGGTGGTTCGGCGGATATTATTGACGCAACTCAGGCTCTTTTCAAACACCTGTGGCCCCATGATTGCCGACCCGACCGACAGCACGACGCCGTCGTCCAACCCCTCGACGGCGCCGCCGAACAACTTGAAGTCAAGCTCGGCGGCTCGGCCGATGGCGGCGCCGTTGAAGATCGGGTGATTGGCTATGATGTCATACCCGATGCCCGGATGCACCGTCAGCGAGACGCCATGCTGCCAGGCCTGGGCGAGAATCGACGCGTGCTTCCAGCGATGCTCGATCGCGAATCGTCCGCCGGTCCAACCCTGATGCCGCATCGTGCTCAACAGGTCCGCCCGGGCGGCCGTCAGCGGATGGGCAGGTTCCCGCGCAATCGCCTGGGTCAACTCCGCTTCGCCAGGCAGCGCCACGCCATCTTCCGCGATGTATCGGCCCAGCGACGCGCCATACCCCAACCCATCCAGCGCGCCGGCCAGTATCGCGCGGTGAATGTTGACGGCTGTCTCGTCCCAGGTGCCGAAGGTTCCCGTGGCGACATTGCGTTCGACGCTTTCGGTCGAGGCGCCGAACCAGGCGTATTCCCAGTCGTGAATCGTGCCGGCGCCGTTCGTGGCGAGATGGGTGATCCAGCCGGCGCGGATCATCTCGCCAAGGATGCGTGCCGCTCCGTTGCGCAGGAGATGGGCGCCATAGATGAGCATCACCGATCTGCCCAGCCGGCGCGCGTTCCGAATTCTCTCCGCACATTCACGGATCATGCCAAGATTCCGCTCGCCGCACGGCGAGGGCGTCTTCGCGGGATCGATGAGAATATCCTCCGCTCGCGTCAGGCTTTCGCGCTGCGCCAGCGGAAATGCCTTGAGCCTGGAAAAATCAAGGGGCACGGTCGGCATAGTTCAGGTCCTCTCATTTCTCCCCTCTCCCACCGGGAGAGGGGCCGGGGGTGAGGGCAACCCGACGCACGGGCAAGTGATTATTTGCTTGCAAAAGGCCGAGTAGCCCTCACCCCAACCCTCTCCCGGAGGGAGAGGGAGCACTTCACCCAATGTTTTCGTGCGTTTGATACTGTAACACCAATGAGAATATTCAATGGATTTCATCAGCCAACGCCCGGCCCCTATCCCGAAGGGAGAGGGGAGGAAATGCGGGTAGAAAATCATGGCCGGCATGCGGCGTAGCGGCCGTGGGCCAGGGCGAGGGCGTCGCGCTCCAGGCATCTCATCCCGAACCGCTGCGTTAGCTCGAGCGTGACGGCGTTTACGGCTCGGGCTTCCGCGCGTTCGCCGGTCGATACGAGAAATTGCGTATAGCCGAGCCGGGTCAACGCGCGCTCGAAGGGCAATCCGCCGCGGTCGTAGGCGTCGAGCAAGGCGCGATACGCATGCCCGAGCGACGCATCGCCCTGGATACGCAGATAATCGAGCCGCATCCGTTCGCGTGCAAGGTGGCTCCAGCGATGCTCGTCCGCGAACGGGGCGCGGTAAAGCAGGCTCTGCAGGTCGATCGCATCCAGTCGGCCCACGCGCAGCAGGCACTCGAATACGTGCACCCATTCGTAGACATCGGTCGGCACGACGGACTGGGCGGCACGCAGCGCCTCGTCGCGACGGTCAAGCAGGCTCAACGCATGCGCGCGATACGCCTGCCAAAGCGTCTGCCAGGGATGGGCCGCCTGCGGTTGATCGAGGAAAGGTTGCAGGTCACCCAGCGCGATGAGCGCGTCGCCGCGCAACGCCGCGTCGGCGGGGCGATAGACGGCGACGGCGTCGGCGAATTGGCCAAGCATCTCCAGGCAGATCGCCAGACTGCGATGCCGACCGAAACCTGCCCAGAGCGGCGGTTGTCGCCAATCGTTCGCCGGGAAGAAGCGCACGAGCAGGTCGCGTTCGAACGCCGGGGCGAGAAAGCGATGTTTCGGATTATTGAGTGCGACGAAGGTGCTATCCGCCTCGTTCCACAGGCCGCCGTCGGCATAGGCGTGAAAAAGCTCAACCTCTTCGCGGGCATCTTCCAGGCTCGCCGGAGCTCGGCGGTCCGGCCGGCCGCGCAAGAACCCCGCCCGACTCCGTGCCGCATGTCCCTCGCCGCCCAGTCGATGCTCGAAGCCCCGGCGAACCAGCGGATGCGCGTCGAGGACGATGGCGTCGGCCCGGCCGCCTTCGGATCGGCCCAGCGGCACGCGCTCGAGCAAGCGCAGATCGACCAGCGCCTGCACCTGCTCGCCCAGCCACGCCTCCGACCGATCCTGAAATGCCTCATACGTACGACCCCAGGTGTCGTGAAGCAAATGCCGAAGCGAAGGACTACGAAGATATTCGTATAAGCGATTTTCCGTAGCCGGCTGGCGGAACGACGTTGCCAGTGCGGCAATGTCTTGCAGTTCGATCGGCATCGCGCCTTGCAAGGCCTGCAAGACCCTGGTGACGCGGATTTCCTCGTCGCTGGCGCCGTCGATCGTCGCCGCTGGCAACAGGCGGTGCTTCTCCGCCGCGCCGTGGTGATAACGCGCCAGGAAGGTGCCGAGAAGCTCGACAGCCTTGGCGTGAAACCCGCACGCGCTCGCCGCTGCGATCAGCACGTCGCCCGTCCCGACGACACCGAGGCTGCCAAGCAAGCCTACCGCGCTCGCTGCATCGAGCGTGCTCAGCGAAATCGTTCGCGCATGCCGGCGATGCTCGAGCGTCGGCATCGGGAATCGGCTCGTCAATACGACCACGCCAGGAAGAGGGGTGGCGGCCAATTCTTCCAACAAGCGCCCAAGCTCGGGATGCACGAAGCGCCCGAACCACGCGCCCTGGTCGTGCTGCACGACCTCCGTGCCGTCGAGCACGAGCGCCCAGCGTTCCGCCCGCAGCGTGTCCAGAAGCCGATCGACGCAATAGCTAGCGGAGACGTCCGGCGGTTTGTCGAGGCCCTCGGCATAGGCAAGCAATTCGCGCAGGCAAAGGTCGCTATCCTTGCCGCGGTAGAAGCTCCACAGAAAAATTCCGTCGCACGGAATCGGCGATGTCGCAGCAAGTAGGCGTTGCAGCCAATGCTGAAGGATGGCGGTCTTGCCCTGCCCGCCTGGCCCGATCATCGCGGCGACGCTCGGCTCATCGCCCGCCAAGGCGCGATCCAGCAGCGCAAGCTCGGCAGCGCGGCCGAAAAAGCGAAACGGTTCGGAGGTGCAATGGTGAATCGCAGGTGGTCGCCGTTGTGTCATCGTCAAGTTATCGTATCAGCCGCGAGCGATTCGCGGTAATTCCCTACTTAGCGAACCTGGCGTCGCGGAGAAATGTCATTCTGGTACCGAGTTCATTCCGGTTCGGAGCGTTGACAGATAGGCGGAAAAGTGTACAATTCACAAATCCCACGGGGTCGTAGCTCAATTGGGAGAGCGCCGCGTTCGCAATGCGGAGGTTGAGGGTTCGATCCCCTTCGACTCCACTCTATTCGGGCTTGCATAAGATCGCAAGCCCAAGGGTGAGGTACTCCGAACCCTTGGGATCCTGTCTTCTGGACTATTACACCAGCCGCCGTTCCCACCCAGTCCATCGTTTCTCGCCATCCACGCACACGCCGGCAGCGTCGCGCGAAAACGCTGGCAGGATCAGGTGGGTGCCGCGCGTCAGGAAACAGGCGATCTTGCGGCGGCCTCGCCGCGTCGCGGGATGTTCGTGGCCCTGGATGACGCGCTCGGCCGTGGTCGCGCGATCGCCGTGCGTGATCGACCAGCCGGCGAGTTCATACGGGTCAGCGAGAATTGTCAGCGACGCCGATTCGATACCGCGATCATGATTCCCTGGCACGACGCCCAGAAGTGCGATGCGCCATTCGGCGAGCAGGTCGATCAGTTCGCCGCAAATCTTCGCGTCGTAGCCGCGTTCGAACAGATCGCCGGCAACAAGCAACTGACGAATGTCATGGGCTCTCGCCGCCTCCGCCAGCGGCGCCAATTCGTCGCGAACTCGGGGAAGCGGGATGGCATCGCCCAACCGGCGGCGCGCCTGAGCATAGCCGAGGTGGACGTCGGCAATCACCGCCGTCGCGCTGGCCTCGTGCAGCGCGATGCGTTGGGGCAACAGCAGCCAATCATGCCAGCGCTCGCTCATCGCACGGCCTCGCGCTCGGCCGTTGCCGATGAAACGGGATCGATGCGGAAGCTGCCACGAAGCAAGCATTCACCGAACGGCGACGGCGCCGCCAGGGTCCGCACGCGGATCGGCATCGCCGTGACAGCGTGCGCGAACGCCTCGCCCGCTGTCTGGTCGCAGATGCCGGCCAGGGTCTCCGCCTCTGCCTGCCGCAGCAGCACGAAGTTCGGTTCCTGCTCGCGAATCTGGTCGAACAGCCGGCGCTCGGTCCAATCCTTTCCGCCAACTTTTCGCTTTCTCCCGGCTGGATTGCGAAGCACCATCAGTCCGGTCTGCGCGACCCGCGCGAACTGATCGCGCAGCATGTCGTCGGCCAGCAGATGCTCGCGCAGATCGGCGACGAAGCCTTCCGAAGCCAACGCCGATCGCCAATGCTCGGCGGAGATCGCGCCGCCCGCATGCGCGAGCAGGTAGATGCCAAGGTCGCCGGCGAGCGCCATGCTCGTGGACAGACCGATTCGTTTCCAGCGCTGCAAGACCACGCGGGCAAGCGCCAGGTTGGCGGCACGCGACAGCGGCGTGTGCACGAAATACTCGCAGCACGATTGCATCGGCACGCGCTCGATCAACAACCCGGCAAGCGTCGGAATTTCGCTGACGCGCTCCTGCTCGCCCAGCCAGTCCGCCAGGGTGTCGGCTACATTGACGTCGAGCTTCCATTCGCACGCCAGCCAGGCGCGCAACGCGGCCTCGCCGTCGCGCAAGGTCTCGGCGGCGTGCATGCGGAAGAGGAAGATGCGGCGGGCCAGTTCGCCTGACATCGGCACGCCGGACCCGATCCAGCGCGGGGTTTCCGGCCGACCGAGCACCTCTTCAACGATCAGGCTCTCGGCGTCCTGCTCCTTGAACTCGACGCAGCGGCCGTCGAGCACGAAGCGATCGCCGGGCTGCAGGCGGTCGGCATAAACCTCGTCCACATCGCCGAGCGGACGTGTGATCGCTTCGCCCTCTCGATGTTCGCGCAAGCGGATACTACGAGAATCTTCTGTCAGAATCGTTCCCAGGTTGCGGCGAAGCAAACGAGCGGTGCGTTCGTCGGCGATGGTGAAGCAGCCGTCTTCCCAGGCCAGGCGGGGCGGAAGCCAATCGCCGCCGTCGCTGCCGCGTCCGCTTAGATAGGCGAGACAGGCGTCGAAGTCGGCACGTAGAAGCGTGCGGAATGGCGTCGCCCGGCGGACCAGGTCGAAGGCGGCGTCGGCGGACCAGAGTCCCGTCATTGCCAGGCCGACGATTTGCTGGCACAGCACGTCGAGCGGATTCGCGATCATCGTCACGGGTTCGATGCGTCCATCCCGGCCGCCGCTGGCGGTGACGACGGCCTCGACGAGCTCGCCCGCCGACGCCGTGAGCAGCAAACCGCGCCGCGGCTGGTTCGGCCCGTGGCCGGAGCGTCCGACACGCTGAAGCAGACGCACGACGCCTCCCGGCGGATGCACGAAGATGACGTGATCGACCGTGCCGATATCGATACCCAGTTCCAGACTTGTGCTGCTGACGACGATCCACAGCCGGCCATGCTTCATACGCCATTCGACGAGACGCCGGCGCGCGGCCGAGATCGCGGAATGGTGCACCGCGATTTCGCTCGCGCGCTCGCCATGGCGTCGCCGCAGGGCATGCGTGAGGCGCTCGGCCAGGCTGCGCGTGTTGGTGAAGACGAGCGTCGTGCGTCGGCCTTCCAGTTCGCGCTCGATGTGGCCAAGGACGGCTGACATCCAGCGCGGCGAGTAGTCGAGATTCTCGAACAACGGCTCGATGGCGAAGTGCATAGTGCCGCGGTCGATGGCCTGCGCGACGGTACAGCGCCGATCCACACCGACGAGGAACTCGGCGACCGCTTCGAGCGGCGCGCAAGTCGCCGACAGGCCGATGCGTTGCAGCGTGCCGTCGCTCAGCTCTTGCAGGCGTTCAACGCTGACGGCAAGGTCGGCGCCGCGCTTGTCGCCGACGAGCGAATGAATCTCGTCCACGATGATCGAGCGAACGTCGCGAAGCATCAACTGCGTGGCGGGATGGGCGAGCATTTGCGACAGGCTTTCCGGCGTCGTAAACAGGATCGCAGGCGGATGCCGGCGCTGGTGCTGCCGAACGCGCTGCGAGGTTTCGCCCGTCCGCATGCCGACGCGCAACTCCGCCACGGCGGCGACCCCAGACTCCGCTAGCGAGCGCAACGCCTTTCGCAATCCGACGAACGCATCCCGGCACAACGCCTTTAACGGCGCCACGTAAACGCAACGCAGTCCGTTTGCCGGTTCTTGCAACAACATGCCAACAATCGGCATCAGCGCTGCAAGCGTCTTGCCGGTCCCTGTCGGCGACGAGAGCAATAGGTTCTCGCCCGCCTTGAGCACAGGCCAGGCGAAACACTGCGCGATGGTCGGCACGCCCTTGTCTGTAGCAAACCAGTTCCGCAGGCACGGCGTGAGCGCATTCAGTGCAACATCACATGCCGGCGCGGCAGCCAGATATTGAATCCGTTCGTTGGACACGTAATTCTCGCGTTCCGAAAACCGATCAGACCACGGATAACACCGATCCGCACGGATAAACTAATAGATCGTGCCCGGTGTTCACCACCCAGATAATACACCACAGAGGCACGGAGTGGACGTATGAAATCCAAACGACGCATTCATCCGAACTGTTGCGCATTTCCTCCCCTCTCCCACCGGGAGAGGGGCCGGGGGTGAGGGCCGCAGGTTGTCTGCAATACTGAGAATTACC
>CAZAFH010000112.1:0-26126 GCA_964484265.1 uncultured Singulisphaera sp. | reverse complement strand
GAGGCAGGAGCCTCGCTCGTAGTGCGTTCCCAGGCAATAGCCTGGGAACGAGGGGCCTACCAAGCCGTTGGCCTTCGCGGGATTCCAGCCATCGAGGGCATAGCGCGACGTCTCGTCCGTCACCGTGTCGCCATCGGAATCGATTTCCTTGCGAATGAGCAAACCAAACGCATTGTAACTGTTATCCGCGTCGTACTCAAGCACTTTTGACGGCGTGTTGTCGGACAAGCGCTGCACTTCGGTCATGTAATTGGCGGCATCGTAGTGGTATTCCCACACGATGCTGGTGCGTACTCGAATTCTGGCATTGCTCGGTCGAAAAATCCTGTGCCGAATCGACGCCCGTTGACCGGATGGTTCAAATTGCAGGCGTTGAGCTGGAAGGTGGCATTCGGACTGGGCCGCGCGATTGCCCTGCCGTGGGCGGTAAATATGTCCTTTCAGCCTAGCCGACTGCACGATTCTCTCGTAATCTCACTTCATTCCCCGCACACCTGCTCTCCTGCCTTGTCTAGGAGTCCCATGAGCCAGATCGAGTTACGCCCTGGTCTTGCCGATGTTCCCGTCGCGGAATCGGCAGTGAGTTATATCGATGGCAAAAATGCTCGGCTTGAATACCGCGGCATTGCCGTCGAAACCTTGGCGACCGAGAGCTGCTTCGAGGAGACATCGTATCTGCTCCTCAAGGGCGATCTGCCGACGCAGAAGCAACTCGCCGACTTCGACGACCAGCTTCGGCACCACCGCCGCATCAAGTTTCGGCTCGTCGATCTGCTCAAGTCGCTTCCGGAAACCGGGCATCCGATGTACGCTCTGCAGGCGGCGGTAGCCGCGATGGGTATGTTCTACCCAGCTCGCGACGTCACGAACGCCCAGAGCAACTGGGAATCGGTCATTCGGCTCATGGCCAAGCTGCCGACGGTTGTCGCGGCGTTTCACCGGATTCGCTACGGCGACGAGCCGATCAAGCCGCGCGACGATCTCGATCACGCCGCCAACTTTTACTGGATGCTGTTCGAAAAGGAACCGTCGCCCGCGGTTCGCAAGGTCATCGACGCCTGCTTGATTCTCCACGCCGAGCACACGATGAACGCCTCGACGTTCTCGGGCCGGGTGACGGGTTCGACGCTGGCGAACCCGTATACCGTCATCAGTGCCGCGATCGGTACGCTGACGGGCCCGCTGCACGGCGGGGCCAACGAAGAAGTGCTCGACATGCTCGCCGAGATCAAGGCGTCGGGCGGCAACCCGCGCGCCTGGAGCGAGGATGCGATCGCCAACAAGAAAAAGATCATGGGCTTCGGTCATCGCGTTTACAAAGTCAAAGACCCGCGGGCAACCGTGCTGCAGAACCTCGCCGAACGCGTCTTCGCCGACACCGGCAAGCCCGCAATCTACGACCTGGCGATTGACTTGGAAAAGGTTCTAGCGGAGAAGCTTGGCCCGAAGGGAATCTATCCCAATGTCGATTTCTACTCGGGAATCGTTTATCAGGCGCTCGGCATCCCGACAGATTTGTTCACGCCGATCTTCGCCATCGCCCGCGTCGCGGGTTGGTTGTCGCACTGGCTGGAACAACTGCAAAATAACCGCATTTACCGCCCCGAGCAAATTTACGTCGGAAAAACCGCAGTGGATTACGTGCCATTGGCGAAACGGCCGTGAAACGGCAAAGTTTGGCGTTCGCCATCTCGGCGAACGCTAGCTGATACAATGACCATCGTCTGAGTCCGCAATCCCGCGTTTGAGGATCTCCGCGATGCGCCGCTATTTTTACTCCGTTTGCGTTATTCTTCTGTCGATTGCAAATCTGCCCGGTCAATCCGCCGATTCCTTCAGAGCAAAACTTCAACCGTTCATTGCCGCTCACTGCGTCGATTGCCATGGCCCCGAAGTGAGCAAGTCAGGGCTTCGGCTTGATACGCTCAAATACGACGGCGCCGATTCGCGTACCCTGGCGACGTGGGCGAAGGTGCACGACCGCGTCGCCGCCGGTGAGATGCCGCCGAAGAAGCGGCAGCGTCCACCGCAGGCCGAAGTCAATGCCGCCGCCGCCTGGCTCAAGACGAATCTTCATGCGGCATCGCTGGATCGCCAAAAAAAGGAAGGCCGCGTGGTGTTGCGCCGACTCAACGGCACGGAGTACGAGAACAGCTTGCGCGACCTGCTCGCGCTTAGTCCGAATATCCAGTTAAAGACGCTGCTGCCGGAGGACAACGTCGCCGCCGGTTTCGACAACATCAGCGCGGCTCTTGATATTTCGCCGGCGCATTTGCTCGCCTATCAGGAAGCTGCCGAGCGAGCGATTATCGCGGCCGTCCCGCCCACGCAGCCGAATCCGAGTGCGGTACGCTTGACCGGCCGACAGATGACGACCAAATCGACGGGCTTCAAGGAAGTGCTCGGCAAGTCGATCTGGCTGAAGGGCGACGCGCTTGTCATGCACACGCCGTTGCCCGATTACATCCCGTGTGCCACGCCGCTCGTCACCGCGACGGGGCGTTACAAGGTTTCGATTTCCGCGTATGCCATCGGCACGAACGGCCAGCCGATGACGGCCGCGTTTCTCTGTCGGCCGATCCGCGAGCGCAGCGCTGCCGAGGTGCGGATCGCCTGTAGTGTCCCGGCGGACAAACCCGCAATCATCGAGGCGGAATTCGAGATGAACCGCGAGACGAACGTGCGCCTCGGCGGATGGGCGTTGCCGGATCGCTACGCGTTCTTCCTGAAAAAAGTGCCACCGCCGATCGAGAAATACGACGGTCCGGGATTGGTCGTCGAATGGATGCAGATCGAAGGCCCGCTGGGCGAATTCCCGCCGGAGAGCTACCGCCGATTGTTTGCCGACGTGCCGCTCAAGCCACGCTCGATCGTGAAGCTGGAAATGGAGAAACGGCCAATCCCCAAATTTGCGATGAATCGGCCCGAAAGCTTCGCAGCGAACTACGACCCGCTGCACCCCGCCTCGGCCAAACCGCACGCGGACGCCGACCGGCTGATTCGCGACTTCCTGCCGCGAGCGTTGCGGCGACCCGTCAGTGAGGAGATGAAGAAGCATTACGTCAAGCTCGTTCACGATCGGCTTGACCGCAAATACTCATTCTTCGACGCCATGCTGTTTGGCTACAAGGCGATTCTGTCGTCGACGAATTTCCTGTACTTTCAGGAGCCCGGAGATAGCAAGCTAACGGAGGCGAAGAATTTCAGCTCGACTCGGCTCGACGATCATGCCATCGCGAATCGGCTGGCGTTTTTCCTGTGGTCGTCCGTTCCAGATCGCGAACTGCTCACAGCAGCCGAGGCGGGTGAGCTTTCCAGACCGGAGAAATTGCGAGCCCAGGTCGAGCGGATGCTGGATCACCCCAAAGCCCAGCGCTTCACCGACAACTTCACGGGGCAATGGCTCGACCTGCGCAAGATCAACGACACGACGCCCGATCCACAGCTTTATGGCGAATTCGACACGTACTTGCTCTGGTCGATGCCGCGCGAAACGACGGCGTTTTTCGACGAGGTGCTGCGGCGCAATCGTCCGCTGCTCGACTTTGTTCACTCCGATTGGTCGATGCTCAACGAACGCTTGGCGAAACACTATGCCATTCCGGGCGTGACGGGGCATGCGGTGCAGAAGGTGAAGCTGCCGAGCGACAGCCATCGCGGCGGCGTCATCACACACGCCAGCGTGCTCAAGGTCACCGCTGACGGCACGCGGACTTCGCCCGTGTTGCGAGGCAAATGGGTGCTCGAGCGCATCCTCGGCAAGCCGCCCGCGCCGCCGCCGCCCGACATTCCGTTCTTCGAGCCCGACATCCGCGGCGCGACCACGATTCGCGAGCAACTCGACAAGCATCGCAATACGCCCGCCTGCGCGACGTGCCACGTTCACATCGATCCGCCTGGATTCGCGCTGGAGAATTTCGACGCCATCGGCGGCTGGCGCGATTACTACCGCGCGACCAAGCAGACCAAACGCGGTCACGTAAAAGGCACCCGCTATTACCGTGGCCCCGATGTCGAAGTCGGCGGAGTGACGGCCGAAGGGAAGAGCTTCAAGAATATCGACGATTTCAAGGGGATATTGCTGGCGGAAAAGGACCAGATCGCCCGCAACCTGACGCAGAACCTATTGATCTATGCGACAGGGGCCGACATCCAGTTTGCCGACCGCGAGGTGGTCGAGCAGATCCTGGCGAACGTGCGAAAGAACGACTACGGCTTCCGCACGCTGATTCACGAAGTGATCGCGAGCCGGGTGTTCTTACACAAGTGATACCCGCCATAGCCGGCGGGCTACAGCGTATTACTTCTTCGCCGGCGCCGCGGCGGCGGCTTCCAGCGCCAACTCCTGGATGGCGCGAGCGGCGGCGTTGAGTTGCTCCTGCTTTGCGGCGACGTATTCCGGCGGGCCACCTTTGACCGCGACAGCGTCGGCGATCATCGTCGGCTTGACCATTTCGATCGCATCCCACGGACACCACCGTTCGCACAGATCGCACCCGATGCAGCGATCGATGTCGATGTCAACGAAGCTTTGCAGCGTCGGCAGTTCGATGCCTTGCACCTTGTAAATGCAATCGACCGGACAAACCTCCACGCACGCCTCGCAACCGGTGCAATTATCCGCATTGACGACGGCCAACGCCTTCGGCAGTTTCTTGCGAGCTTTTCCAGCACCTTTTGCCATGACATAATCCCCAAGCCCAATGGTGAGCACAGCGAACCGTTGGGATCCTGATCTTTCATCCCAGGGGTTCGCTGCGCTCACCCGCTGGGCTTTACTTCTATTTTACGGCAATGGACCGAAAAAGCGAAGTGAGCTAAATTCTCGGCTCCTCTTCGATCGGCCGCGTGGCGTCGAACCAGAACCAGCAGAGCACGGAGATAATGTAGGCTCCGCCGAACATGCTGATGTTAATGACCCATCCGACGTCCTTGGCGGCGTCATACTCCTCCGTGCCGCGGGTAAAGCCGACCGTGCTCCAGGCGAGGATGTATCCCGTGAGCTTTCCAGCAAGTGCGCCGCCCATGTTGCCGACGGTGTTCATGCAGCCGGCGACGATCGCGGAATAGCGCTTGCCGATGTCGAGGCAGCTGGCCCAGGCGGCGCCCATGGTGAGGTCGTTCCAGAATGCCGCGAAAGCGATGAGCAGCACAAACGTCCAGGCGCTCTTCATGTAAAAGATCGCGATGAAAAAACAGGTCGCGCACAGCCCGTGCCCGATGACGCCGAAGAGACGCCGGCCCCATTTGCGGTCGCCGGTGCGCCTGATGAACCAGTCGGTAAGATGACCGCCGATGAGGCACGAAAGCGAACCGACGAGCAACGGCAACCCCGCCATCAGGCCGGCGATCCAAAATTGCGCGGTCCATTTCTCGTCGCCGGGTACGATTCCGAGCTGGTCTCTTAAATATCCAGGAAGGTAGGTGATATTGAGATACCAGCCATAGGAAGCGCAAAAGTACATGGTGCACAATAGCCAAAGATTGCCGCTCATGAGCATCTTGGCCCAGGGTACGACGAGCTTGTCCTTATGCTGATGCTCGCCCATCTGTATCAAGTCAATCTCCGCCTGATTGACGCCGGATTTTTGAGCGGGATTATCGCGGTACCACCACCACCAGGCGGCGCACCAGATGCAGCCCAGAACGCCGAAGATGTAGAACACATGCCGCCAACGGACCTCGATGCCGGCATCGGTCGCCGTCTCGTACATCAACGCGTAAACGACAAACGCCGTCATGCCGCCCGCGAAGCGCCCCGCCATCCAGACCGTGCCCTTGGCAGAGCCGCGTTCGGTGTAGGGGAACCAGTTGTGCAACGCCCGCGCGATATTCGGGTAAGCGCCCGCTTCGCCCATGCCAAACAGAAAGCGCACGCCGATCAGCAATCCGATACCAAGCGTGGAGCCGGGCGTCGGGTAGATCATGCCCGTCAATGCCGTGAAAACCGACCACCAGAGCACGACGCGGATCAGCGTATTGCGAGCGCCGTACTTGTCACCCAACCAACCCGTGGGGACTTCAAAGGCGGCGTAAGCGAATGCGAACGCAAAGAAGAGATTGCCCTTTTGATCCTCCGATAGCCCAAATTCGGTCTCGATGTAGGGCATTACCGTGCCGAAGCAGACGCGGTCAAGATAGGTCACCATCGATAGCACGCACGTGAACGCCAGCACGCCGTACCGCACGTTCGTGGGTTTTTCGGGATTGGGATTCATAGTCGCTCATCGGAGAGAATGACGGATCATTGGCAATCCGATCAATCTAGCGACGACCTTCTCCGAGTGCAACGGAGAACCTGAAAAAACCTTCATGGTGACGCCTTCGCCTTTCGGCTCGTTTGAGGGGCTGCATATCGATTATTCCGATTGCCCGGTACGGCACGGTGCGAGAAGCGGGCGGTTTTTCCTTGCCGACGGCACGGTAGCTGCGACAATAACCTAAATTCTTCTGCCACGCCAGGAAAAGCCGCATGTCGCAATCACCCTCTGCCCCGCCGCCGCTCGCGAAGAAACCGGAGTGGACTCCGCGCATGTGGGAAGGCTGCGATTTTTTCGCCTGGCTCAAACTGTTGCTTCGCAACGGCTGTGCCGTCCATCCCCGGCAGTGGTACATCGCCATCATCATCACCTACGTCAGTTTTCACAACACTCTGCTACGGATCATCCAAGACGCGATCTATGGCCGAGCCGTGCGGGCGACGAAAATCAAGGAACCGCCGATCTTTCTGCTCGGCCACTGGCGCACGGGCACGACGCTCTTGCACGAGCTAATGATCTGCGATCCGCGTTTCGGCTACCCGACGACGATCGAATGCATGATGCCGAACCATTTCCTGCTCACGGAATATTATTTCACGACGTGGTTCAAGTTCCTCATCTCCTCCAGCCGGCCGATGGACAACATGAAAGCCGGCTTCGATCGGCCGCAGGAGGACGAATTTGCGTTATCGATGTTCGGCGTCGGCTCGCCGTACAAGACGATTGCGTTTCCGAACAACGCGCCGGTGGACCAGGAATATCTCGACCTGGAAGGTGTGCCGCCGACTGGCTTGCGGAGCTGGAAGCGAGCGTTCAAACAGTTCCTTCGGCAGATTACCTACAAAACGGGAAAACGCCTCGTGCTTAAATCGCCGCCGCACACGGCTCGCGTCAAAGTACTCAAGGAAATGTTCCCCGGCGCGATCTTCATCCACATCGTGCGTGACCCGTATGTCGTGTTCCCGTCCACGGTCAACCTTTGGCGCACGCTCTACAAGTCGCACGGCATGCAGACGCCGAACTACGACGGTCTCGAAGAACTAGTGCTCACCACTTTCACTCGCATGTACGCGAAACTGGAGGAAGGCAAAAAGCTACTGGGGCCGGACCAGTTCTACGAACTGCGCTACGAGGATCTGGTGAAGAACCCCGAAGCCGAGATGAAGAAGATCTACGATCACTTCAAGCTCGGCGGCTACGATGACTTTCTGCCGCGCCTGCGCGAATACCTGGCCAGCGTGAAGGGCTATGAAACAAATAAATACCAACTCACGGACGAGCAGAAGGCACGTATCGCCGACCGCTGGGGCGACGTGATCCGGCGGTATGGATATGATAAAAGCTGATTTAACGCTCAACGGCGATCAGCGTGATCCCCTTTGCTGGTGGCGAAAGGAGATGCCGACATGACGTTCCAACTGACGGATAGCCAACAGCGCGCGGTCGATGAGTGCAGCACAAACCCCGTTCGTGTTGTTGACGCGCGCAATATCTCCACCTACGTCCTTGTGACCGAGAAAGAGTATCAACGACTTCGAGACCTTTTGGATGAAGAAGCAACACAGGCTGAAATCCACGCGATGGCGAAACGCAATGCGCTGGCGAAAATAATCGAGGCCCCCTGATGAACGCTGGCGAGATCTACTACGCGAAGCTACCTTCAGGAAAGCTGCTTCCCGTCGTGGTTGTATCACGCAGCGAAATGAATCTTGGCGATTCCGTTCTGTGCGTGGTAACGACTACCTATCGATTCGATATCCGTAAGGACCTCGCGAATTGCGTACCCATTTCAAAGGGTACATTCGGAATGTCAGAGGATTGTGTTGCCCAGTGCAATAACATTCTTCTGATTGAAAGGTGCGTCATGGATGAGTCGAATGGACCGATCGGAAAGGTTGACGAGAAAACGCATCGGCGAATTATCAAGGCAATCGGATTCGTAATCGATGCCAACTGTGTACCGGAATGAGAGATCTCTATGAACAAGCCGCTTCTTGCCGTGTTACTCCTACTCGCCACGGTTGCGTCTAGCCAGGGCCAACCAGGTAAAAAGGATGCCGCCCTGCCGCGACAGTTCGATCTGCGCAAGGTCGGCGCGGTCACTCCGATCAAGCAGCAGCACCTGGGGACTTGCTGGACTCATGGCACGATGGCGGCGATCGAGAGCAACTTGCTTATCTCGGGCCGATGGAAGAAATTCGGCGATGAAGAAATCCCCGCACTCTCCGAGTACCACCTCGACTGGTGGAACGGATTCAATCAGCACCTCAATACCGACCTCGACGACGCCAAGAAAAGCCCCACCGGTTTGAAGGTCCACTTCGGCGGCGATTACCGAGTCGCGGCTGCATACATCTCGCGAGGCGACGGTGTTGTCGCGGCGCCGCGCAATAGCGATAAGTCGGTCAACTCCAAGGTCTGGTTTGAAAAGGCGCCCGACCTGAAACATCCGCAATATCGCCGGTATTACGTGCGCGATATCGAGTGGTTCGTGGTTGGACCAAATCTGGAAAACATTGACGTGATCAAGCGCCGGCTGATGACTGAAGGCGCGATGGGGACCGCCTTTACCGTTAACAAGACTCTAATGGCCAAAGACTGGGTCCACTACCAGCCGGAAAAGCACGCTTCAAAACCCAATCACGCTGTCGCCATTGTCGGGTGGGATGACGAGAAAACGTCGAGCGATCCAACCAAGAAGTCGCCGTCGCCTGGCGCCTGGCTCATAAAGAATAGCTGGGGCACTAAGGACGCAAAGACAGGCAAGCCGCGTGCGTACGACGGTTACTACTGGATCTCGTACCACGACAAGGTCTGCTGCCGCGATCCGGAGATGGGCGCCGTGTCGTTTCGCAATGTCGAGCCGATGCGCTACCAGCATGTCTACTTCCACGACTACCATGGCTGGCGCGATACCATGCCGACGATCGCCAAGGCGTTCAACGCCTTCACCGCGACGGCGAAGCACGACCTCGCCGCCGTCAGTTTTTACACCACGGCAGATAACGTGCACTACACGGCGAAAATCTATCGCGGTTTCGACAAGGGCGAACTGCGCGATCTCGTCGCTACAAAGTCCGGCGAAATCGCGGTGACCGGATTCCACACCGTCGATCTCGACAAGTCGATCCGCGTCGAAAAGGGCGAGCGCTTCATCGTTTACCTCGAAGTCTCCGCGGGCGGTCAGGCGATCGACAGAACTTCCGAAATTCCTGTACTGCTCGATCAGCCCAAACCCGCACAGCCGAAGCCGAGCATTCCAAAGGGTCCAAACGGGCCGCTCGTCATCTCGAAAGCGAACCCGGGCGAGAGCTATTATCACGACGGCATGCAATGGCGTGATCTCTACGACTACCGCTTCCAAAATCCCAACTGGGCGACATTCGACCGCTCGGCAAACTTCTGCATGAAGGCGCTCGCGGTGGTAGGAAAATAACCCTCGCGTTCGGCGATCCGCACTGCCAACCACGGCTTGACCCGATTTGCCCGGTTGCGGTATAAGACCGTGGGATACTGTCAGGGAGGGCAGCCGATGTCGCTATTGCAAGTCAAGGGATTGGTCAAATACTATGGCCGCCGCTGCGTTGTCAGCGGCGTCGATTTCGAGGTCAACGCCGGCGAAGTCGTCGGATTGCTCGGACCGAACGGCGCCGGCAAGACCACCAGCTTCAAGATGTCCACCGGGCAGGTCGAGCCGAACGAAGGTACAGTTTACTTCAACGGCGAGGACATCACGCGTCTGCGCATGTACGAGCGTGCACGCATCGGCATGGGCTACCTGCCGCAAGAAACGAGCATCTTTCGCAAGCTCACGGTCGAAGAAAATATCCTCGCCATCCTCGAACTCCTACCCATGTCGCGCGCTCTGGGCCGAGCGCTTTATCGCTCCGAGCGCTATGAGCGAATGGACGCCGCGATCGAACGATTCGGACTGGGCAAGGTGCGCAAGAACGTTGCCACGCGGCTGTCCGGCGGTGAAAAACGCCGCCTGGAGATTGCGCGCTGCCTGGTGTGCGAACCGATGCTGATTCTCTTCGACGAGCCATTCACGGGCATCGATCCGATCACGATTGCCGAGATTCGCCAGATTATCCTTGAGCTAAAAAATGAAGGCATCGGCATCTTGCTCACCGATCACAACGTACATGAAGCGTTGAAGATCACGAGCCGCAGCTATCTGATCAAAGACGGCAAGGTGCGAACACACGGCACGCCGGCGCAGATCGTGCGCGATCCGATTGCGATTGCGGAATACCTGGGAACGGGCTTCAGCGACACGAGTTACCGCGGCGGGCATGACGTCGTACCAACGATGGCCCCACCGGTTTCCACCGCGCCGCCGCCTGTCGTCGCCTCGGCCCCGCCGAAGGCCATGCCCAAGGAGGAACCAACTCCGGCCCCGAAGTCGGCGACGCTCGAATTCCCGGCTGCGACGGTCAAGACCGGCGTCAAGCCAGCGCAGCTCATCCTGGAGCAAGAGAAAGTCCAGCGGCTGATCGAGAACCTGAAAACCGCCGATCAGGCCAAGGCGGCCGAGCAGCTTGTACGCCTCGGCGCGGACGCAATTCAAGGTCTGCTCGGCGCGCTCGAACGTCGAGACGCAGAGCTACGGCAATACGCTGTTGAAGTGCTGCAAGCGATTCTCAAGCACGAAATACCGTTTGATCCGTTCGCACCAGAAGCAACGCGCAAACAGCAGCTGGCCGCCCTGCGCGGCCTGTACGAGAAGAAAGCTGGCTGATGCTCATCCGCCCGGCCTCACTTCGCCAGGACTTTGCGATCCTTCAGATCATACCTTCCGCCGGCGGGCAGCGCGACATAGTCCGGTCCGTCGGGCTCCGCTTTGCGATGGGTATCGTAGAAGAACACGCGTCCCTTGCCGATGACTTCCGCGGTGCTGCGCTGCACGACGATCGCGGTCGCCTCATCGATGCCGATGCCGAGGAACTGCGGGTGGATTTTCATGAGTTTCGTCATGTCGGTCTGTCGTTTGCGCTGGGTAAAATGCTGATCGATGGCGACGCCCTTGAGAAAGCCGAGACCTCGTTCGTAGCCTTCGTAGCGGATATCGACGTTGTTGAAGACGCCGCCGCGAGCGAGATAGTCGCCCTGGATGCTCGCGCCGGCGCTGGTCCCGCCGATGACGCCGCCTCGCTTCAGCACGTCGAACATGAGAGGCATTGCCTTGGTGTGTTCATAGCAATCGACAAAGCGCCACTGTCTGCCGCCGTCAAACCAGAGGCCGGTGGCATCTTTGAGCGTGTCGAGAAATTCCTTGCTTTCGACTTCGGCCTGGGTTCGGCCATAGAGAATGGTCGCTTTCTTGGCGCCGGCCTTCAGAAAAGTCTGCGCGACAAAGTCGCGCTTCGGAATCGGATCGGCATTGGCCGTCGGGAAGATGACGATTTTGGCCTTGTCTTTGCCGCCCGCCAATTCGACGAACCTTGGATAAAGCCCGACGGGCGATCCGCCGCCGCCGACAATGACGAGCGTGCCTTTTTCTACGAAAGGTTGCTCCGGCTGCTTCGGGGGAAAGCGCTCGGCACAATCGCGAGCGGATCGGCGCAACGCTGTCAGGTCTTCTTGACTTTTTCCCTGAATCGTAACGAATCGCCATTGCGCTTTTCCCGAGGTCACGTAAGCCTGAACCCGGCCAGCGCCAAGTGTGCTGATTGTACGGCCCTTGACAATCATCGTAACATCGCGATCAAGCTCGAAGCCGACGATTCCCATCAGTTTTTTTTCGAGATCAAGAAAAGGTGAGCTGGCCAACTTGCCCGGTTTGACTACGTCGATGAGTGAATCGGGAATGAGGCCCAATGCCTTGCAACCCGCATTTCTGACCAGAAATTCACTGCCAACGAAACTTACTCCCGCCTGGGCGGTTCCGACCGCGCCGCCTCGAGAGAGGAGTTGTTGGCATTCGTTGGAAATTGATTTGGAGGCAATCGCCTTGTACCAGCTGCTGGTCGAATCCAGGTGTAGCCATACGCCAGTTGCTGAGGCAATCGCCTGTGAGGCCTTTTCATAGGTCACGACGATCGGCGCGGCCGCGTCTTTCTTCTTTGCCGCCGCAGTTAGTTGTTCGACGGGCGGCCTGCCGTACTGGCGCTCGCCTGCGATGATGATGACGATCTTCGCCTTCGCGCCGCCTGCCAACTCGATGAACCTGTCGCACGTTTGGTCCGAAAGCTGATAGGAACCCGCGAGCAGGACCGCCCCACGAATCCCCGCAGGATCGATGCGCGGTTGCTGAGCGCCAGCGAACTGCGGCATCGCCAGGACGAACAGGGCAATCCAAAATCGACGCACGAATCGCATCGTCAAATCTCCGGTCCATTTCTGTCAGCGGCAACCCAATCAGCGACGCACCGGCAGGGCCAGTAGACGCCTCGCTTCGTTCAGCACAAACGTGGAATCCATGAATGGCTCGTAGCCGATGTCATGCCAGCGCACGAGACCAGCGGAGTCGATCAAGAAGGTTCCGTGCAAAGGCTGATTTTCGAAGTCGTCGTAGGTGCGATAGGTCTTGAACACCTCGCAGCTTGGATCGCTGACGACGGGCAGCATGATCTTCTTTTTGCCGTTCAGCGATTTGGCCAGGCCTGCCTTGTCATCCGTGCTGATCGCGAGAATCGAGATGCCGGCGTCGCGAAACTTCTTTTCCTCGTCGGCGAACTTGTTGACCTGTTCCATGCAGTGCGAGCAACCGTAGCCGAGGTAGAAGATCACCAGAGTCGGCTTGCCTGCAAACTGCGACGACGACACCATCTTGCCGTTGACATCAGGCAGCGACCAGCTTGGTGCCGCCGTGGGTTGCCAGACGAGCGGGCCGATCGAATCGAGCGACGGGCGTTTGCCGAAGTCCGCCGGCCAATCCGACCGGATCCGCCAGTCGGCGGGCAGCTTGAGTTCTTTCGCGGCGGCATCGAGTCGGCGGAACACGGGCGTTTCCAACGAATCGATCTCCTTCGATAGCTTCCGCAACCGATCGAACGCCTCGGCGCACTCCTTCTTCTTGCCATTGGCATGCAGGATCTCAACATACGTGGCGAGCGGAGCGACCTGGTTCTTGGCAGTATCGGAAGCCTGTTTGGCGAGTTGCTCGGCCTTGGCCTTATCGCCAGCTTGAAGGAAATAGCGGGCCTGCCGGGTCTGGTTGACGCCCTTGAGTGCCTTGACGAGTTCGAGTGCCGCCTTCTCTTCGCCAGCGAGCAGCTTTTCGAGCAGTTGAAGTTCCTTGATGGCGTTGTCGCGTGCAGCGCTGGCGTCGAGCGTGGGCACGCCCTTGCCGCCTTTTCCGCCTTTGCCTTTTGGCGCCGGCTTCGGGTCTGGCTTCGCTGAAGGTTTTACGGTCTGCTTTTGCAATAGGGCAATCGTCTGAGCGAGTTTTTCCTTATTCCCCAAGCCCGCATGCGCCAGGCCGATGAGCCGAAGCCGTTTCACGACTTCGCCCGGCTGTTCGCGGGATTCCAGATACATCGTGTCGGCGAGTTTCAAGGTCTCGTCCCACAGTTCGTAACGTTCGAGCAATTCAAACAGGCGCGTTCGGCCAAAGCCGCTCGATTTTCCGGTGGTGGTTCCAGGGTTGTATTTGGGATGCCTGGGCAACTCGATGAGGTTCTTCGCAAGGGCCACGGCATCATGCACTCGGCCGATGTGGCTGAGGCTGCGGCACAGCCATTCCTGGTTGTGTGCGTAATTATGGATCTGGTCGGGCAGCACATGGTCGTGCATCATGTAGGCGTGGTCGGCCCGGCTTGAGGCTTCCTGCTGCCAGGCGGCCTCGGCGTAGCGTTTGAGTTTGTCATAGGTGTGACCCGGCATGTGCCACATGTGGGCGATTTTCGGCGCCGCCGCCCCGCATAGCGCGGCCGACCCGACGGCGTTCTGAGCGTTGGAACCATCCCAGATGTGGATGCGGAAGTGATGGGCCGGGTGCATCGGATTCACTTTGAAGATCTCGTCGAGCAAATCGTTCAATCCCGCGGTCGGCGGGCCGACTTTGAACTGCCAGCTGCGAACGACATAGAACGCCTTCGCTTCGATGTCGTTTGGAAATTCCGTGTAGATAGTCTTGAGGTTGTCGAGGTATTTCTGCTGGCGTTTTTTCTTGTCGCCGCTGGTAAGGAGATAATCGGTCAGGCATTCGACATAAAGCGATTCGCGGCGAGGGGCAGCACGGAGAAGCTCGCGGGCTTTCTTGATGAAGCCGACGGCTCGCTTTTCGTTTTCGTGATTCGCCATCGCCATGCCCCAGTAGGCCATGGCGCAGTCCGGATCCAGCACGGCGACCTGGCGAAACGATCGCTCGGCCTCGAAGTACCAGAAGCCGTGCAGTTGGCCGACGCCCTGCTCGAAGAAGGCCTGAGCCTCCTTGGATTTCGTCGTGATCGGGAAGCGGACATTACCCGTGCCGCCCATGAGATAGGCTTTCTGCCGGGGACCGGTGTTGAACACCTCGCCGTGATAGGAATGCCCCGGAAAAACATCGGCATGATCCGGCACGGGCTGTGCAAGGCCAACGACCGGGAGAAAAAAGCACGCAATAAGTGCGAAAGCGGAGATTTTCATGTTGGCATTCCGAAAAGAGAAAAAAATGCCGGCCTGGCGGGAGCGAGTCATCTGGATATTGTAGCGAGTTCCCCGTTTTCCGCTTGCGGCTTAGCGCTCAGCATTAACCCACGCGGACGGCTGTCTCACAACCGACGAACTCAGGGCCGTTTCGGAGCAGGCCGATTCGGGCACGGGTGTTCGTATTTCTGTTTGCCCCAGGCGCCGCGGGCGGGGTGGTCGGATTCGACGTAGATCTTGTGCAGTTCGACCACGGCATCGCTGCTCTTGTCCACGTGCATGTCGAGCCAATAACCTTCGGTGTCTTTCTTACAAACACGAATGCCTGCCGCAAGTCGGCCGCGATGATCGCCGCCGGCGCAGTCGCCAGCGATAAGGGCGGCCATCAGGCGATCGGCGAGGCTGCCTTTGGTCTCTTCGTAGGCTTTGCCCATGGCGACGATTACCTCACGGCCATTGAGCGTATTGCCCTGGCAGACGTAGAATTTGCCGCTCATGCCGCCCCAGTAATTGCTGCCCGCCGGCGCCGTGGTGGGATGGTGCTGCGCCGAGCGGCCGAGCATGTCGATGATGCCAAGTTGTCTCATGCCGGGCAGCTTGTCGTTTTTCAAAACGGCGGCGATGGTCTCCTCGGGAGTCTTTTTGTCGGCGAGCAGGTCGAGCGCCATGGGGGCCGACTTGCGAATGTCGTAATGCTGCGTGCAATAGGCGCCGACTCCGGAGCGAGCGTGCGCGACTACTTTGCCAACGGCGGGAAATTTGCTCGCCACGGCAGCGCCGCATTCACCCGTGACGGGATCAACGGCGGCGATCGAAAACGTGGCGATGACCGATGGTTTTTCCAGGGGAACAGCCGTTGGGACAATTGCCGCAAGCAACGCTGACATTCCCAACGAGATCGCCAACATGCGAGGTATCATTGCATTTTTCCAGAAGGGAAACGACGGTCGTCGTTTCGGAGGTAACAGGCCTCGGTCGATTCAACGAAAAGCAAGAAACGCCGCCACGGCCCCGCCGATGAGCAAGAAGCCGACCCCCACGACGACAGCGAGCATCACGATCATTTTTGAATTCGAACTGCTGGCGCCCGATTGTTGCGCGGTGTTGGTGGCTAGTTCAGCAGCGGGGAGGCCGTCCTTCGCCGGTGGTGTGTCGATCGTCTCGCCGCGCTCGATCTTCCGAAGTGTCGCGGCGACTTCGCGTGCCGACTCGCCGCGTTGCTTGGGATCTTTTTCCAGCAGCGTCATGATGAGGTTGGCAAGCGCCTCGGGAATGTCTGGGTTCTGATTGCGAGGCGGCACGGGAGCCTCGGTCGCGACGGCGATCATCGTGGAAAGTGCGTCCTTGGCATAGAATGGCAACTTGCCCGTGGCGAGCAGATAGAGAACGACGCCAAGGCTGAACAGATCGGCACGCCAGTCGACGATTTCGCCCTGGCTTTGCTCCGGCGACATGTACGCCGGCGTGCCAAGCACCGCACCCGTCGCCGTCAGGCGTGCGTCCTCTTGCATCGCACGCGCCAGACCAAAATCCAGGATCTTGACGCGCGAGTTCGCTTCCTCGATCCAGAGGTTCGCCGGCTTGATGTCGCGATGCATCAATCCATGCCCATGAGCGACGGCCAATCCCTCGGCGATCTCGCGCCCGATGCGAGCGGCTTCGCGAATGTCGACACGTCCGACTTTTTCCAGATACCGATCCAGCGGCAGGCCGACGAGAAACTCCATCGCCATGAACGGGATCTTGCGATCTTCATTGACTTCGTACAGCCGAACGACGTTCTCGTGCTCGACCTTCGCCATGGAGACGGCTTCGCGCATGAAGCGCACGCGGATATCTTCGCTCGCGCCCAGGCTGGGCAGAATCGCCTTGAGCGCGACGAATCGCTTCGTGAACGGATCCTCGGCCTTGTACACCACGCCCATGCCGCCCCGGCCGATGATGCTAAGCACGCGATATTTTCCGAGTCGTCCGAGTTCGTCGTCTGCCTGCGGCGGAGCGAGGCATTCGACGAGCGTCGGTTCTTCGTTTGAGCGCTTGATGTTTGCAGCGATCTGCGAAATGCTTCCCACCGACGCGATGGTTTCGATGACCTCCGAGGAATTCTGCACGGTCGGCCGAACCATCAGGTTCGGAGATTCGGGCGGAAGCAGCGTGACCGCGGTGGCATCCTCCGGCGGTGGAGCGGGAGGCGGAACGGGCACGGCCATCGGCGCGGCCGGCACGGCCAGCATCGGCGAAACTGGTTTGGCAAGAGGGATGTTCGCGGGAGGCGGAACCACGGGGGCCGGAGGCGGTGCGACGGCAACAGGACTGGCGATATCCACCGACGCTTGCGATGACACAGGCACACTCTGAACCGTCGCGCATTTCGGGCACTTAACTCGTCGGCCAGCATGTTCCGGCGGTAGCGACAGTTTCTGCTGGCAGGACGAACATCGAAACGTAATCATGCAAGCCTCTATGTGTGGCGGCAAAAGGCCGACATCGCTTATTCTATAACCGAATCGCTTGTTTCAAGCGATCCGTCCATCAATGTCTATCAACGTGGCTGCCCAAAAAACGCCACGAAGAGGACAATGCCCACCGTCAGCCCCACGAGCAAAATCGCCAGGCCCCAGGTGTTTAGCCACGTCTCCGGAGTAATCCAGGTACCGCATTGCGGACAGCATGCGTCATTGAGCGGCGGCGTCGGCTCCGCCATTCCCTTCCAGCCGCACACATTGCAGCGATAGGATTTTAGGTTCGTCGGCATCGTCGTCACTCCCCCACGGAACGCAATCGCTGGCGGTAGTATTTGAAGCCCGGCACGAAGAACCCGATTGCCGAGATCGTCCCGAACAAAAGCGGACTGATCGGCGGTCCGAGCAACGCCATCGGTATCGCGCCGAGGAAGCACAACCCCGCAGCGATGTAAAACCAGCCGGACAGCGTGCCGGCTTTGACCAGGAACACCATGCCCGCTGCCAGCGAAAGGATCGGCGTCAGTTCGAGGACAGGCCTATGCAGCATCACCTCGGCCGTGAAGATGCCGATCGACGCGATCACCCCCGCCGCCCAGGCATGCGCAATTTGCCGTTCGACGAAGGTCACCGGCCCGCCACGACGGCGCATGTTCCAAAAGAACGCGCCCCAGGCAACAAGGCCGATGCACCAAAGGCACATGTAAGGCCAATGGTCTCGGATGCCCGCGTAGTGCATCGCGCTCGTCACGGCACACATCGCGAAAATCTTCAGGCTGTGCCAGATCCAGAGCAGGCCCCAGTTTTCCAGCACGGGCGCGTGATGCGTTTCGCGCAACAGCCGCGTGAAGAAGTATACCAGGCTGCTCGATCGAGCCGATACCGATTCGCCGGCGAGAAACGACTCAAGATCATCTGCGAGTTTGCCAGCTGTTTGGTAGCGGTGTTCGGGCGTCTTTTCGAGGCATTTTCGGCAAATGAACTCGAGATCGACGTCGATCTGCGGATTGAGAGCACGCGGGCGCACCGGTTCTTCCGACCGCACGAGCAAGATCGTCTCGATCGCCGAGGCGGCAAGGAACGGCGGGCGACCCGTCAGCAGTTCGTACAAGATCGCGCCGAGAGAATAGATGTCGCTTGCCGTAGTCGGATTGCGTGTTCCCTCGGCCTGCTCGGGCGACATGTAGCTCGGCGTGCCGAGGATCGCACCGGTTCCGGTCAGGCTTTCGCCGCCCTCGACACGCTTGGCGAGGCCAAAGTCGGTCACGAGCGGCTGATCGTTTTCGTCGATGAGGATATTGGAAGGTTTCAGATCGCGATGCAGAATGCCGTTCTCGTGAGCGTGCTGCACGGCCCGGGTGATCGCGATCATATACCGCGCCGCATCGCGAGGATGCATCGGCTTGTCGGCCATGACCGCTGCGAGTGTTCGGCCGGCGACGTACTTCATCGAGAAGAACGCCTGGCCGTCCTGTTCGCCGACCTGGTAGATCGGCACGATATTCGGATGCGTCAATCCGCCCGCCGACTGAGCTTCACCGCGAAAGCGAACCTGGTCGGCAGGCGTGGCGTGGATGCCGCGAAGGATCATTTTAAGCGCGACATTGCGCTGTAGCGATCGATCCCAGGCCTTGTAGACCACGCCCATGCCGCCGCGGCCTATCTCTTCGCGCAGCTCGAACTGCCCAAACGCCGCCGGAAGTTGGACGGGACTGTTGGAAAGAACCGTCGTGCCCTGGGCGACGGTGGACGCATCCGTCGGTGCTGCTTTGACAAAGTCGATCATCTGCCCGACCACGATGAGTTGTTTGATCTCCTCGGCCAAATCCGGGTGCTCGCGTTCGACCTCGGGCCAGTCGATAGGCGTGCGCTGGGCTTGCTTTTTGAGCAATCCATCCAGCACGATCGCGAGCCTATCATCACGGTCAGGTTCGGCGGAGGTCATTACAGCCTCAAAGCAAATCGAGAAATCGCAAGCGGGGCCTATTCCTGGGCTGATGAAATACAACGCCTGGATTCATCTCAAATTTGTTGCGCGATTGCTCCCCTCTCCCCCACATTCGTGGGGGAGAGGGGCCAGGGGGTGAGGGGCGGATCAGCATCGCCGGCCAAGCACTGAGCCTTCTGCAAGGATCCCCGCCCCCTCACCCCCTCCCTCTCCCCCACATTCGTGGGGCAGAGGGTGCTCTGCGCGCAACGAATATTGAGTGGGCATGACGCCAAGAATCGACGAACTACCAATAGTATTCATCAGCCCAGCCTATTCCTACCCCTGCGTCACGCTGTCGAGTAATGAATGGACTTCGCGGATGAGCGTAAGACAATGCATTACCGCAGGCGGGCCATACTTCGCCGACAGCGTGCGAATCGCGTCTGCCAGTTGCAAGGTCGCATCCGCAGTTGCAGAGTCGCCGGTCGTGCCGCGCAGGCCTTCGCGAAGCTGAGTGAGCACGGCATCGGGCGTTGATGGCGTTTTCCGCTCGCCTTTCACGGAGGCCGTCATCTGCTCGCTCATCTTCAAGGCGGCCGCCACCGCGTCGAAAAGCATCTGGTGGGCGCGTTTCTGCCCCATGGCCTGACGCAATAGGTCCGCGCCGAGATCGGCCGCCGAGCTTGCAATGCGTTGATCGTCGGCGGTGAATCCCGTGGGCTTATCGAACAATTCCGCCACCACCTGCGACCCGGACGCGATCGTCATCGGCACGGCGAGCACGTTGCTGTGTTTACTCTCGAACGCTTGCAGTTCCAGCGAACCCGCCAACGCCGTCTTCAAGTCGTTGATGACACTGGGCTGGCCAAGTCCCGCGGCCCCGCCCGCCACCGAACGAGCGAATGGGACCGTCGGAGAACCGAGCGGCGTTCCCTCCGAATCGTAGACTCGACAAACCTCGGCAGGTTGCTTGGCTGCGTCAAATTGCCGAACAAGGAGCACTCCGTCACGTGCCTGAGTGACCTGCATCAAGAATCGGACTAAAGCGCGAATGGCGTCGGGCAGCGGCACGGGATCGTTCAAAGCGGCCGTCGATTGCACCAGCGGCAGCACCTGCTCGACAGCGCCGCGGAAACCCACCAGCGTCTGGTGCAAGTGCCTCATCTGTTTCGCCGGGCGTATCAGGTCGAGTTGTTTGCGAACCGACTTGGCCAGCGCTTCCTTGCTGAAATCGTGGTTCTTGTCGAGATAGTCACGCACGCCCATGCGCATGGCATCGAGCGGCGTGGCCAGGTTGGCGAATCCGGTGATCATGATCGCGACGATGTCGGGATGAAATGCGGAGAGGTCGTGCAGCAGTTGCAAACCGTCGTCGCCCGAGCCGAGATTCCAGTCGAGAATCGCCAGATCGATGGCATGCTCGTTCGCCAACTTCAGCGCGGACTCCGCGTCGCCCGCGGTGAGGATGTCGCAATCGAGGTTCGCGGACGTTAGCCATTCGCTAACGGTCAGGCGAACCGAGGCCTCGTCGTCCACCAGCAGAATGATGTCTCGCATGCACGAAGTCCAAGCCGAAATTCCGAGTCCGAAGGTTGGGACGACCTGATTCAATTTTCGACAGCCTCGAAGACCGTCGCGATGCCTTGCCCGGTGCCGATGCACATCGTCGCCAGGCCGAATTTCGCCTTGCGGTCGCGCATGGCGTGAAGGAGCGTCGTGGCGATGCGTGCGCCGGACGCGCCCAGCGGATGGCCGATGGCGATCGCTCCGCCGCGAATGTTGACTTTCTCCCGGTCCGCGCCGAGAAGCTTGATTACCGACAGCGCCTGAACGGCAAAGGCTTCATTAAGCTCGATCAGGTCCATATCGGCAAGCTTCAGGCCGGCCTTCTCGAGCGCCTTGTGCGTCGCAGGCACGGGACCGACGCCCATGATCGACGGATCCACGCCAGCGACGGCCATGGCGCGGATCTTCGCCAGCGGTATGAGGCCCAGTTCGCGAGCTCGGCTAGCCGACATCATTAACAAAGCCGCAGCGCCGACGTTGAGCGGACTGGCGTTGCCCGCCGTAACCGTGCCGCCGTCCGGAGCGAACGCAGGTTTCAGGGCGCCCAGCGATTCCAACGTCGTGTCGCGGCGAATACACTGATCCTGCGTGATCACGACGCGTCGGCCTGCGTCATCTCGACCCCAGGTCGGCACGATCTCTGGTTGAAACGCACCCGCGTCAGTTGCTTGCGCGGCTTTCTGGTGGCTTTGCAAGGCAAATTCATCCTGCTCGCGCCGGCCAATCTTGTATTTCCGCGCCAGATTTTCGGCCGTCAATCCCATGTACACAGTGGCGATGCTGTGGTGATACTGGTAACGCGTGCTGAGGTCGAAGCCCGACTCCATCGGGATATGGTGCATATGTTCAACGCCCCCGGCTATTTGAACGTCGAGCGCGCCGGACATGATCGCCTGAGCCGCTTGGTTGATCGCCTGAAGGCTGGAACCGCACAGACGGTTGACCGTCGTCGCGGGCACTTCGATGGGAAACCCGGCAATGAGGGCGGCCATTCGGGCAACGTTGTACCCCTGCTCCCGCTCCTGTTTGACGCAGCCCCACTGGATGTCCTCGATCTGATTTGCGGGAAAAGCCGCTCGATCAAGCAGAGCACGCATGATATCGGCGGAGAGATCGTCCGCACGCACATCGCGAAATGCGCCCTTCTCGGCGTGGGCACGTGCCACCGGACTGCGAACGGCTGCGACAATGACGGCGTCTTGCATGGTGTTCCCCTTCCACTTCTTATTTTACCGCCAAAAATGCAAACGAAAGACTGGTTTCGCCCGCCACGCTCGGTTCCACCCGTGGCGCCGAGATCGAGTACTTCGATTCTTCGGCTATGAGCGATTCTAACGATTTTACCAACCGGCGAAAGTAGCGCCGAGTTGTCGCCTCGAATGAATCAACACATTGTGTCGATTTGATGAGCGCAAAATGCGCTCGGATGGGCGTCCTTACTCTGCCATGTTAATCTGCGAAAGAGAGTTCGTCGATGGAAGAATAGGTTCACGGAGCGGCAACGAAGTTTACGGGTGTTCTCGGTCGCTGCGTTGCCTGTGATTGTTTTCGCCATCAACGAATACTCTTTCTGCCCTCCACGGTGGAGAACGATGGAAAGTCTGCGTTTGGCCTCTGCGAATGGCGTGTCTCCAAAGATCGCGTGTAGCCGATGCGGCGACGACGCGAGGCACTGGGACCGCATCGCGGGAAAAACGTTCTGCCCGAACTGCCTGGAATCGCTGGCCATCGGCGAAGGCGAGCCGTTGATCGCCCGCACCGATCGAAAACGCTGCGCAGTTTGCCATCATCTCGGCACGGTCCGTTATGTGACTTTCCCGCTGCATTCGCGCCGTCCTGTCGAGATCGAGCTTTGTGCGGAACATTTGCGTGCTCTCGTCGCGCGACGGTTGGGGCCGCATGCTTTCGAGCAGCTCCGGCGCCAACTCGCCGCCATCGGCCTTGAGGTCTCCGACGTCTTTCTCCTTCACGATGCGTTCTATGATGAACAGGGCCGGGCGATTCAACCGGCGGTCGAGTAAACTCTGCTCATTTTTCATTTTTTCGTTATTCGTCCATCCAATCATGCGGTATGCTCACCAGCGTTGTTATGCGTCGTGAACTCCGCCTGCCCCATACAGGTCGGCGTTCCAGCCCCATGATTGCGGAGACGAATCCATGCCCGCTGCCTCCCCCGCATCCGAACTGCCGAGCGTGTTCATGACCGCCGCCTGGCGCAATCTGGTGATGCTGAATTACGTCATCGATCCGTGTATTCTCAAGCCGCTGTTGCCGTTTGGCACAGAACTCGATTTTTTTCACGGGCAGTGTTATGTCAGCGTCGTCGGCTTTCAGTTTCTCGATTCCGCCTTGCTCGGAGTTCCAATTCCTTTTCACCGCCGATTCGAAGAAGTCAACCTGCGTTTCTACGTCGTTCGGCATACATCCGAAGGCGTTCGTCGAGGCGTTGTGTTCATCCGCGAGATCGCGCCGAAGTGGATGGTCTCGTCGATTGCTCGCTGGGTTTACAACGAGAAGTACGTGACGATGCCGATGAGGCATTACGTCGAATTGCCCACGGAAGCGAAGGAGGGCACGATTTCGTACGAATGGAGCCATCGCGGCCGGTGGAATAAAATGTCCGCGCGGATCAGTGGTCCGCTCACGCAGCTCCCGCCATGTTCCCAGGAGGAGTTCATCGCGGAACACTACTGGGGCTACACGAGGCAGCGCGATGGCTCGACGATGGAATATGCCGTCGAACATCGGCCATGGAAGGTTTGGCAGGCGTCTTCGCCATGCTTCGATTGCGACGTGAATGCGATTTACGGGGACGAGTTCGCGCCATTCCTACGCGAACCGGCATCGGTGCTGGTAGCCGACGGATCGCCCGTGGTCGTTCGACGCGGCCAACGTCTGCGCGAGGCCCATTGCCTTTCGCCGGTGCAATCGCATACTGGACATTAGGAAACCCGATACAACGACTTCGTTTGCCGCTCGCGGCATGGTGCCATGTTGAGCGCTAAGCCGCAAGCGGCAGATCCCTGTGGTTGTCTTCGAACCTCGCTAGATGCTCCTGGAGATTCATCTCTCATGCTGCGCAAACTGCTCGTCTCCGCCCTTGCCTGCTTCCTGATCGTATTTGCCTCGACGCTTTCCGCGGGCGAAGCCAAGATTCGCCTGGAGAATAAGATCGTTTACGGCAAAGGCGGGGATGTCGACCTCGAATTGGACCTCGCCTACCCCGATGAAGGCCCGGGACCGTTTCCCGCAGTCGTCTGCATTCATGGCGGCGGGTGGCGCGGCGGCAATCGGCAGACGCTGAACCCGCTCACGGATCGCCTGGCGAAAAATCGGTTCGTTGCCGTCACGATTAGCTATCGATTCGCGCCGAAGCATCGCTTCCCCGCACAGGTCGAGGACGCGAAAGCCGCAGTCCGCTGGCTGCGTGCCAACGCCGACAAATACAAGATCGATCGCGATCAAATCGGCGCGATCGGCTTCTCCGCAGGCGGACACCTCGCGTGCATGCTCGGCGCCGCCGACGAATCCGCAGGACTCGAAGGCAAGGGCGGCAACCCCAAGGAATCGACCAGGATTCAGGCCGTCGTCAGCTTTTTTGGCCCGACCGATTTCGTCGAGAAGACCTGGACCGACGATGTCGAAAATATCTTCCTGATTCCCTTCCTCGGCGGTCCTTATAAAGAAAAAAAGGACCTGTACCGGAAATGCTCGCCGATCGTTTATTGCAAGAAAGGCGCGCCGCCGTTCTTGTTCTTTCATGGCACCAAGGATTTCCTCGTCGGAATCGAGCATTCGGAAAAAATGGTCAAGAGACTCAAAGAGGTCGGCGCCTCGGCGGAGCTCGTCACCATGGTCAATGATGGCCACGGCTGGGGCGGCGAAAAGCTGAACAAGACGCTCGATCAATCGGTCCAGTTCTTCAAGGCGAGGCTGAAAAAATGAATCCCACGCCGACGCAAGTCGTAACGGCTCCGGATACCCTCACGCGATTTGACATGCGCTGGGTCTTCGCCGTCTGGGTGGCGACGGCGATGTTGTTCGCGCATGGCTGTCACGGCCCGGACGAGGACCATGAATTGTCGTGGCTGCCGCCGAACATCGACACCATGTCGGAATCCGGACGGTAGGGAGATAGGTCCCGCGCATTTCGTTTAGCCGCTCGCCTTTGGCGGGAACGGTCGCAAGAGCCTCAGATCACCGTTCCGTCGAGCAGAACCGCGTCGCGCGGGATCACGATGACGCCGTCGCGGATGACATAATTCGGGCCTTCCACGTCCATTTTCTTCTCACGATTGATCAATCGAACGTTCATCCCGATGCGAGCATCCTTGTCCACGATCGCGTGCTCGATGATCGAGCCATCGCCGATGCCGACGTTTGGCAAGCCGCGGCGTTGATTGTCCGCGCGTTCCGTGGCGCTCTCGTAGCCGTCGGCGCCATTGACGACCGTGTCCATGATGGTGACGTTCCGCCCAATCTGGGTGCGCACGCCGATGACGCTGCGCGTGATCTTCGTCCCGGAGCCGATGACGCATCCATCGCTGACGAGCGCGTGCTCCAGTGTGGCGGCGCCGATGCGCGAAGCAGGTAGATAGCGCATGTGGGTGTAGATCACGCCCTCGGGCTTGTGGAATACAAACGGCGGCTCGTCCATGGTCAAGGCAAGATTGGCCTCGTGATAGGACTTTACCGTGCCGACGTCTTCCCAGTATCCGTCGAAAAGATAGGCGTGCACGTGGTGCGACGTCAGGGAGCGTGGAAATATCTCCTTGCCGAAATCGGTCGCCAAAGGCGGCGCGTTGAGCATCTGGAAAAGAGCATCGCGTTTGAAGAGGTAGATGCCCATGTTGGCGAGGAACGGTCTGCCCTGACATTCCACGCCGCGGTTCTTCGTCCATTCCTCGGTGACGCGCATCGGTTCGCGTGCTTCCTTGGTTTTCGGCTTTTCGGTGAATCCGAGTACGCGGCCTGATTCGTCTGCTCGAACGAGACCGAGCTGCGAAGTCTGGTCTTCGCGGACCGGCATTACCGCCAGGGTCACGTCAGCGTTCGACTTTCGATGCGTGTCAAGAAGTTGCCGATAGTCCATGCGATACAGCTGATCGCCGGAGAGGATCAGCACGTCATGAGCCGGGTCTTCGTGCACGTAGCGGATATTTTGGCGCACCGCGTCGGCCGTGCCCTGATACCAGTCGGAAGCTTCATTGGTTTGCTGCGCAGCCAGAATCTCGACGAAGCTCTTGGAGAACGGATCGAACTTGTAGGTATTGGAAATATGCCGATGCAGGCTGACGCTTAGGAACTGCGTCAGGACGCAGATTCGTTTGCAAA
>CAZAFH010000111.1:0-26310 GCA_964484265.1 uncultured Singulisphaera sp. | reverse complement strand
GATCAACACGCCAGCGATCGAGCTGAGCAAACACATCGGCACGACGAGAATCACTGCCAAGGGCAACGACCAGCTTTCATACTGGGCCGCCAGCACGAGAAACACCAGCACCACGGCAAGCAGGAAGATCCAGTAGGCGCTGTTGCCGGTCTGCAGTTGCATGAGCGCGAGTTCGGTCCATTCATGCCGCATCGATGTGGGCAAGTCGTTGCGTGCCAGTTCTTCCATTCTCGCGATGCCTTGCCCCGAACTGAAGCCTGGAGCGGCATTGGCGTTGATGGCGACGGAAGGGTACAAATTGTACCGCATGATCATGCTCGGTCCGTGCACCGTTTTTACGACGGCAATCGCCGCCAGACGGATCATTCGGCCATGGTCGCCGCGCATCGGCAGTTGCTTGAGGTCCTCGATCTGCTTGCGGAAGTTGGCGTCGGCCTGCACGTTTACCTGCCAGGTGCGGCCAAATTTGTTGAAGTCGTTGATATAGAGCGAACCGAGGTAGACCTGCAGCGCGCTGAAGATCTCGCCGGTGGTTACGCCCATCGCCCGGGCCTGCGTGCGGTCGATGTCGAGCAGCAGCCAGGGCGTATTCGCGCGAAAGCTCGTGTAAAGGCTGCGCACTTCCTCGGACTCCTGTCCGTTGGCGACGATGCTGTCGGCGACGGATTGCAGCGCCTGATTGCCGAGATTGTTTCGATCCTCGACGATGAGTTTGACGCCGCCGGATGTCCCCAGGCCATCGACCGGTGGAGCGCCGAAAACGTTGATTACGCCCTCCTGGATTTCCTTTTCAAAGGCATCCTGCAAAGATTTTGCGATCTCATCAGCGCTCATGCCGGGCTCATGCGAACGCTCGTGAAAATCGCGCAGCATCACATACATCGCGCCGTAGTTTGATGCCTTGGCGTTGAGGAGCAGCGATTGCCCGGCGATCGCGACGGTATGCTGCACGCCAGGCGTTTGTGCCGCGATTTCCTCGATACGGCGCATCACCTGGGTGGTGCGTTGCACGGAGGACGAATCGGGAAGCTGCACGTTGACGAGGAGGTATCCCTTGTCTTGCTGCGGGATGAATCCGGTCGGCGCTTGCTGGAAGGTCCAGCCGGTCAAGCCGATCAAACCGGCGTAGCCGAACAGCACGAGGATGGACAGCCGCAGCGCCCAACCGGTGAACCATGTGTAGCGGTGGGTAAGCCAATCGAAGCCGCGGTTGAAGATGTAGAACGACCAACCCAGTACGATATTCAGTCGGCCACTCAGAATCCAGCCGGCGACGGCGCCGAAACCAGAGCAGGCGCAGGGTATCAGCCAACGGTCGTCGAGCCAGTCGATTTCCAAGGAAATGGGTTCGAACTGGCTTTCGATCATTTCGGGAAGGAAGTACCAGCCCAGCAAGGCGCCAGCAATGACGAAGGCTAGTTTCGGAAGCGCGTCGTAGACACCCCTTTGGCGTGGCCGAAGCAAAATCGCCGCCAGGGCGGGGCTGAGCGTGAGCGAGTTGAATGCCGAGATCACCGTGGAGACGGCGATTGTCAGTGCGAACTGGCGAAAGAACTGCCCAGTGATGCCGGTGATAAACGCGCAGGGGACGAACACTGCGGTCAGCACCAGACCGACGGCGATGACGGGACCGGAAACCTGCTCCATCGCTTTGATCGTGGCTGCCCGAGGCGACATGCCATGTTCGATATGGTGCTCGACCGCTTCGACGACGACGATGGCGTCATCGACGACAATGCCAATGGCGAGCACGAGGCCGAACAACGTCAGGTTATTCAAGCTAAAACCCATCAGCGCCATGATGGCGAAGGTGCCGACCACGGCCACGGGAACCGCCAGCAGCGGGATAATTGCTGAACGCCAATTCTGCAAGAAGAGCAGCACGACGATGGCGACGAGAATGACGGCGTCGCGCAGCGTCTTGAAAACCTCGCTGATCGATTCGCGAATCACGGGAGTCGTGTCGTAGACGATCGCATAATCGAGATCATCGGGAAAGCGGTCCTTCAGCTCGGCCATTTTCTCGCGAACCATCTCGGCGGTTTTGAGCGCGTTGGAACCAGGAAGCTGGTAGATCGACAACGCGACCGAGGCCTTTCCATCCATGGTGCAGGTCTGATCGTAGCCCTGGGCGCCGAGTTCGATATTGGCGACATCGCGCAGATGCACGAAACGATCATCGGACGTTCGCAGGATCATGTCCTCGAACTGCGCCGCCTCGGCCAATCGGCCGAGCGTCGTCATCGTGAATTGGAAGACCTGGCCTCTGGGCATTGGCGGGGAACCGATGGCGCCGGCGGCGACCTGGGCGTTCTGCTGCTCGATCGCCTTGACCACGTCATTCGCGGAGAGATTGCGGGCCATCATCTTTTGCGGATCGAGCCAGATGCGCATGCTGTAATCGCGCTGGCCGAGGTAGGTGATGTCGCCCACGCCAGGGAGTCGGGCCAATTCGTCGCGTATCTGGATAGTGGCGTAGTTGCTCAGGTAGAGGCTGTTGTTTTTGTTGTTGGGCGAGAAGAGATTGACGATCATGAGCACGCTGGGCGATTTCTTGGTGACCATGACGCCCCTGCGTTTGACGAGGTCGGGCAGGATCGGCTGGGCCAGGGCGACTTTGTTTTGCACCAGAACCTGGGCCATGTTGAGATCGATGCCGTGGTTGAAAGTGATCGTGCATGAATAGTTGCCATCGTTCGTGCATTGGGACGACATGTAGGCCATGCCTTCGACGCCGTTAAGCTGTTGTTCGATGGGCGAAGCGACGGTATTGGCGACGACCTCGGCGTTGGCGCCGGGGTACGACGCCGACACCTCGACCGTAGGCGGCGTGATCTCCGGGTACTGCGCGATCGGCAAGCGCCAAAGCGCGATACCCCCCGCCAGCGTGATAAAAATCGACAGCACCGATGCGAAGATCGGCCGATCGATGAAGAATCGCGAAAACACGGCACACCCAAAAAAAGAAACAAAAGACAAAAAACCAAAAATCAAAAGCCAAACAGGCAATCCAGGCCTCAAGCCGTGCGCCACAGGGCGATGCGGTAAACGGACCAGGCTAGCCAGAGGCACGCCAGCACGGCGAATCCGACGAGGTGGACGAAGAACATCCCCGCCACAAGCAGCAAGAACCCGGCGAAATAAAGCAGGATCGCTTGCGTATAGCGGGCTTCCGGCGAGCTGAATCCGCGGCTGCTGCCGAGTTTGTCCACGACATAGAAAAACACGGGCGTGAATAGGAGGCCGAAAATCGTCACGCCGAGCATGCCGGCGAAGACGGCGGTGCCAAGCGTGCGGCGCATCTCCGCCCCGGCGCCGCGCGACAGCAGCAGCGGAACGACACCCAGAATGAATGCCAGCGACGTCATCACGATCGGGCGCAATCGCAGCCGGCACGCGGCCAGCGTCGCGCTCACGCCGTCGCTGCCGGTCTCGCGCAGATGCTTGGCGAATTCCACGATCAGGATGGCGTTCTTGCTCGCCAGACCCACGAGCACGACAAAGCCGACCTGCGTGAAGATATTGATGTCTTGCTTGCCAATCGCCACGCCAGCCAGCGCGCACAAGATGCACATCGGCACGACAAGTATCACGGCGAGTGGCAGCGACCAACTCTCGTACTGGGCCGCGAGCACGAGAAAGACCATGATGACGGCGAAAAGGAAGATGACCATTGCCGTATTGCCCGCGCGAACTTCGAGAAACGCGAGCTCCGTCCATTCATAGCCCATGTTGCTGGGAAGGTTGTCCTCGGCCAATCTTTCCATGAATTTGATGGCCTGGTTGGAGCTGATCCCCGGCGCCGCGTTGCCCGAAATCGCCGCGGCGGGTTTCTGGTTATAGCGTGTGAGCACCAGAGGGCCATTGACTTCATGAATGCTGCACAGCGCCCCAAGCGGCACCATCTCGCCGCGGTTGTTCCGCACCTGAAGCCTTCGGATGTCGTCGATCTTGTCGCGGAACGGAGCGTCTGCCTGCAAGATCACCTGCCAGGTTCTGCCGTAGAGATTGAAGTCATTGACGTACATCGAACCGAGATAAATCTGCATGGTGTCGAAGGCGTCTTTGAGCGGCACCTCCATGGCCATGGCCTGGGCGCGATTGAAATCAACAAAGAGCGTGGGCACATTCGCGCGAAACGGACTGATCAATCCTGTCAGCGCGTTTTTGCCCGTTCGAGTACCAGCCTCGCGCTGCTTGCGTGTCAGCTTGATCGGCACGCCGGCCTGGTCGAGCACCATCGTGTTGCCGAGTTCCACAAGGTTGTCGGATCGGCCCTGGAGCGCTCTCGGCGGTTGGTCGCCGAGGTCCTTGATCATGAGTTTGAAACCGCCCGACCGGCCGACGCCGCGAATCGGCGGCGGACCAAACACGGCGATTTGCGCCTCGGGGATCTCCTTGGTGAATCGCGCACGCAGCTTGGCGATGATCGCGTCACTATGCAGGTGCGGTTCATGACGATTGTTGAACTGATCCAGCATCACGAACAACGAACCGAAATTCGATCCGACGGCATTGAGGAGCAAGGACGAACCGGTAATCGCCGACGAGTGATTGATGCCCGGCGTGTCGTGGACGATGGCCGCCATGCGGTTGATCACGTCCTCGGTGCGTTCCCGCGATGCCGCATCGGGAAGCTGGGCGTTGACCATGAAATACCCCATGTCTTGATTGGGGATGAAGCCGCGCGGCAAGGCGTTGAAGCTGTACCAGGTCAATCCCAGCAGGCCGACGTAAAGCACGAGTACGAGCACGCACCCACGCAGCGCCCAGCGAACGACGTACGAATAGGCGTTGGTGCCAATCTGAAAAGTCCGATTGAAGCCGGCGAAAAACCAGCCCAGGAGCGCATTCGCGGGGCGAGTCAGTATCCAGCCCGCCAGGGTTCCGACAGGCAAGACCGCCCATGCCAGGAGGTCCGGCCTGGCGATGTCCAGGTTCTCGCCGGCCCAATGCTCCAGCGGTAGACGAAGATGCCAACCCGCAAAGGTTCCCAGGCCGGCGAATAATATTGATGGGAGTCCAACGAAAGTATCCTTTGCGCGAGGCTTCAGCAATATCGCCGCCAGCGCCGGGCTGAGTGTCAGCGAATTGAACGCCGACAGGATCGTCGAGACGGCAATGGTCAACGCGAACTGGCGAAAGAACTGCCCCGTCAGCCCGCTGATGAACGCGCACGGCACAAAAACCGCGCTCAGCACGAGTCCGACGGCGATGACCGGCCCGGACACCTGCTCCATGGCGCGAATCGTCGCCTGGCGCGGCGACAGGCCGTGTTCGATGTGATGCTCGACCGCCTCCACCACGACTATCGCGTCATCGACGACGATGCCGATCGCCAGCACTAGCCCGAAGAGTGTCAGTGTGTTCAAGCTGAAATTCAGCATGGCCATGACCGCAAACGTGCCGATGATCGCGACGGGAACTGCCACCAGCGGGATAATTGCCGAGCGCCAGTTCTGCAGGAACAAGACCACCACCAGAGCGACCAGGAGCACGGCTTCGATCAGGGTCTTGAAAACCTCGCGAATCGATTCGCGCGTGTAAGGCGTCGTGTCATAGGAGATCTGGTAATCAACGCCCTCTGGAAAACTCTTCTTCAACTCGTTCATTTTCGCAATGACGCGATCGGCCGTCTCCAGGGCGTTGGCATCGGGAAGCTGAAAAACCGCCAGACCGACGGAGGGCCGTTGATCGACCTTGCACGAGATGAGTTCGTTTTTTGCCGACAGTGTGATACGCGCTACATCGCGTAACCGAACGATCCTGCCGTCAGGAGTCGATTTGATGATGATCTCGTTGAACTGGTCGATGGTGGATAATCGCCCCAGCACCTTGATCGGCGTCTGGAAGTCCTGGCCCGACGGAACGGGTTCTTGGCCGATTTGGCCCGGCGTGGTTTCGCGGCTCTGATCGCGGATCGCGCGGGCGAGGTCGCCTGCCGTGATCGAGAGGTGCGCGAGTCGTTCAGGATCGACCCAGATGCGCATGCTGTAATCGCGCTGGCCCAAAATAAAAATGTCGCCCACACCCATCACGCGGGCGATTTCATCCTTGATTTGCAGCATCGCATAGTTGCTGAGATAGAGCTGATCGTAGCGCAGATCGGGCGAGAAAATATTGACCGTCATCAAGATGTCGGGCGATTTTTTGCGCGTCGTGATGCCTGTTTGTTTGACCGAATCGGGCAGCGAGGGCAGGGCGAGATTGACGCGATTTTGCACGAGAACTTGGGCCAGGTTCAGATCGACGCTTGGATCGAATGTCACCGATAGGTTGTAGGAACCGTCGTTGGTGCATTGGGACGACATGTAGAGCATGCCTTCGACGCCGTTCACTTGTTGTTCGATGGGGACGGCCATGCTCTGCTGAACGATTTCCGCGCTCGCGCCGGGGAAATTGCAATCGACCTGAATCGTGGGCGGCGTGATGCGCGGGTACATCGCCAGAGGCAGCGAGAAGACCGCAATCCCCCCGGCCAGTGTGATCAGAATAGAAAGCACCGATGCAAAGATCGGCCGATCAATAAAAAATCGCGAAAACACGCTGGTCCATTGTGGTTGGCGGCCGGCCGAGATTCATTGACGGCTGGCCAAACAAGTAGAAAAGTTGCGAAGAACAACTTCCCGTTTCGCCTTTGCCGCTTGCGGCTTAGCGCTCAACACGGCGCAATGCTCAGCGCTAAGCCGCAAGCGGCAGAAGGGTAGATTATCTTATCTCGCCATTCGCTTTCGCGGGCGCGGCCGCACTGCCGCGAGGCAAGGTTTTCAGGAGCGACGTCAGACTCGACGCTCCCGCTGTCGGCGGGATTGGCTCGATTTTGGCGTCCACCTTGATTCGCGGTCTGACTCGCTGTAGTCCGCTCACGACAACGCTTTCGCCTTCCTGCAATCCCTTCGTGACGACGCGAAGCGGCTGAATCAGAGAGCCAACCTGAATTTTGCGCTGCGAGATTTCATTATCAGCCCCGACGACATAGACGTACCGCTGCCCTTGATCGGATCCGATCGCCTTCTCCGGGATCACGACGGAGGTATGCGGATCGCCGATCGGCAAGCGAATGCGCACGAACAGGCCCGGCGTGAGCAAACGATCCGGATTCGGGAACGATGCTCGCAAGCGCATGGTTCCGGTCGTCGGGTTGAAATGATTGTCGATGAAATTGATCTTGCCGACGTGGTCCTTGAAATCGCTCTCGTCGGAAAGTGCAAGCAGCACGAGCGATTCATTCTCGCTCGTCGAGCGAATCTTGCCTTCGTGTACGAGGCGTTGCAAACGCAGTTTGGTGCGCTCATCCACGTCGAAGTAGGCGTAAATCGGATCCATCGACATGACGGTCGTCAAGATCGTCTCATCGGCTTTGACGAGGTTGAACGGATCGATGAGGGCACGGCTGGCAACGCCATCGATCGGCGACACGATCTTCGTGTAGCTCAGATTCACCTCGGCGACTTTCCGCGTGGCAAGCGCGACTTGCTCCGCGGCCGCGGCCTCCTGAAATTCGCCCATTGCCTTGTCGTAGGCTTCCTGCCCGAGCGACATATTTGCGTAAAGCACACGCGCCCGCTCGAAGTCAGCCTTTAGCCGTTTTACTTTCAGGCTTGCCAGCCCGACATTGGCATCGGCCCGGTCGTATTCGGCCTTGTACACCGTCGGGTCGATGTCGAAGAGCGGTGCTTTCTTTTTTACTTTGTCGCCTTCCTTGAAATAGATCTTGAGCAAATGGCCCGTCGCGCGTGCTTTGATTTCGATCCGCTCCAACGCCTCGATGCGGCCCGTGAAATCTTCGAAATCGACGATCTCGCGCGTCACCGCCTTGCTCGCGATCACCTCCACGGGCTTGGGTGGCGTCAGACTCGGCTCCGGACGCGCGCAGCCCATTGCGGTCAGTTGCATCAAGCCGACGATGACACCGGCGAAATAATATCGTGGGCCTGGAAGTTCAGCCATGCTCGGTTCCTTCGCAAACGTGCAATCGGCGAATCGCGAAGAGCGTCTCAGGGTAGGTGGGAAAAAAAGACTCGCCAGTTCAATTATCCGTTTTCGGTCCTTCAGTGTCAACTTTTTCTCAATGGAAATGATCACATTCTTCGAGACTTTAGCAACGTTACATGGGCGCCTGATGACAAAACGGGCAAATTGCCGAGGAAAGGCCGTCAGCGAGGCTGTCGGTTCCAAAGCTGACAACCCAAGGCGAACGCCTTCCTGAGTTGTTGCTCTGCCCGACGTTTTTTCGCCATTTTGCCGCCAGAGTTCCATGTAACGATGCTATAGTCTCCATTCTTCGGGTATTCTTTGGGTTTATTCATGCCTGCACTTGTACAGTGCGAGACGCCGTCTTATTATTGAGTACAACCAGATGGGCGGATGATTTTTTTCACGCAAGAAGCCGCCGGATCCGAGTCTGGGCGTCTCATCGAATTGAATCACGATATGCGTACTTGCGATCCAAAACGCGGCCAACAGATACTCGATGCCGCCGCGCAGCTGTTCGCGGTGCACCGATATCACGAAGTCCGAATGGATGACATCGCCAATCAAGCCGGTGTCGCCAAGGGAACCCTTTATCGATATTACACCGACAAGGAAGAGCTTTACCTTGCCTTGACCATTCACGGCATGCAGCGGCTTTTCGATGAATCGCACGACAAGATTGTCGGCCCCGGTGAGCCGGCTGAAAAAGTGCGCGAGTTCATTCGGCACATTTTCTCGTTCTACAAGCAACAGCCTTATTTCCTCGAATTGATCCAGCGCATCGAAACATCTGGCTCGACGACGTCGCTGGACGCGCTCAAGACGATTCGAACGCAGTGGTTTCACCTGGTAACGGATCTCGTAACGCGATTGAAAATCGCCGGCAAGCCGATGACGGTGCATCCCGAATGGGCGGCATTGGCGTTGCTTGGCATCATCCGCGGCTTGCTTCGGTTCACTCCGCAGCCGTGGCCCGACGAGATGCCTGATTGGATTTACGTGCAATTCATGCACGGGTTGGCGGCGCCGGCGAATCTGGAATAAGCCCAGGGATGAGCGCAGCGAATCCCTGGGATCGCAACACACTCTTTTCGGTGCACTATGCGACACCTGATTTTTTCGTTTGTTTTTCTTGGTGTTCCATGCCTTCACGCCGGTGAACCGACGATCCCGAATGGAATGCGCACCGTGGATCTGAAGGTCGGCGAAAGCCAGTCGGTCGCCCTGACGGACAAGCGCACCGTTGTCGTGAAGCTCGTGGAACTTCGCGAGACGCGCGACGAACTCCGCAGCGCTGTTCGACGCGCGGAGGTGAAGGTGCTTGTCGATGGCAAACCGGTCACGCTCGTGTCGGCGAACTACAGGTTGCCGACGCGCGTCGGCGATCTGCTCGTCGATTGCCCGGTCACTGCTGGCTATCCGAGCAATGCGACCAAGGGCGTCGCGGGGGAGAATCCGTGGGGCCTCGTCGCCGATGCCCGCATTCGCATTTGGCCTGGGAACGAACCCTTGCTTCTGCCTGGGACATTCATCTACCCCGCCAAGCAGCGCTGGTTCGCAAGCCAAACGCAGATGGCCAACGAACCGGTCTTCGTCGACGGCGGGGAGAATCCGCTCAACAAAAAGATTTACTACCACTACGGCCTCGATATCGGCGGCGTCGAAGAGCATGTCGAAGTCGTTGCCGCCACGGACGGGATCGTCATTTCGTCGGGCAAGGCGATTCTGCCGGGCTACGAAAAATCGCCGGCCAAACCGCGCTATGATGTCGTTTACTTGCTCGATGGCCGGGGATGGTACTATCGCTACAGCCACCTGCACACGATCATGCCCTCAATCAAACCCGGCGCGAAGGTCAAGATCGGGCAACGCATCGGAATTCTCGGAAAGGAAGGCGGCAGCGGCGGGTGGTCGCACCTCCATTTCGACATCACCGGCAAACAACCATCAGGCAAATGGGGCATTATCGACGGCTACGCCTTTCTCTGGGAAGCCTACCTCCGCGAGTACAAGCCGGCGCTTCTTGCGCATGCCAGGCCCCACCACTTCGCGACCGTTGGCGAAAAAGTGATGCTCGATGGCTCGCGCTCCTGGGCTGCATCTGGGCAAATCGACGCTTTCGACTGGACGTTCTCCGACGGTACGAAGGGCAAAGGCGAACAGGTCGAACGCGTCTATACGAAGCCAGGTGTCTACAGCGAGATCCTGAAAATCCGCGACCGTGGCGGGCGGATCGACTACGACTTTGCCGTCGTTCACGTCCATTCCAAGGATCCCAAGGCCAAACTCCCACCGTCGATCCATGCCGCGTATTACCCGACGTTTGACATCAAACCGTTGGAACCGGTTATCTTCAAAGTTCGGACCTTCCGCACGACCGATGGCAAGGAAACCTGGGACTTCGGCGACGGCAGCCCGAAGGTTGTCGTCGAGAGTGATGGCAATGTCGTCCCGCTCGCCAAGGACGGTTACGCCCGCACCGTACATCGTTTTGAGCGTCCTGGCCACTACATCGTTCGCGTCCATCGCACCGATTCGCTCGGCCAAACCGCGACGGCGCATCTACAAGTGCGCATTGGTGAGTAGCGAGGTTTTGAGTTTAGCCGCGACGCGGAGCGGAGCGCGAGCAAGTGGTCCGCGCTCCGCGTCGCGGCTAAACTCGGAAAAATGAGCGGTTACGGATTGAGCCTGGGTTGCAGCGCCTTGCGGCGATCACCTTCATGGACCAGCGTGAACTGGTCAAGCACCTGCCCGTTGACATCGACTTGCCAGCCGCGCAACGTGCGGTCTTCGATCTCGATGACGAGGCTGGAGGGAATGGCCAGGCCGCGTGATTTCTCCGGGCCGGCTTTGAAGGGTATCATCGCGGGGTGGGTGATCTTGGCTTTTTTCCGCGATCCGCCGCCCGTGCCATTGACGACGTAGAGCGTGCCCGAATCCGGCCCCGCTCGTTTGACCATCGGTGCAGTCCGGCCATCGCTGGCGTGTTTTACATGCTTCTTGACGTCGAAAGTCTTTGAAAGTCCGACATGGCCATGAAGCAGAAACGACCGCTGGTAGGTATGATCGTGTCCCGATAGACAGAGATCGACGCCAAAACGATCGCAGATCGGCACCAGGCGTTCGCGGAGTTGCGTGAGTGGGCCATTGGTGTCGCTGTTGTAGTCGCCCTGGCAGTAAACGGGAAAATGCTGCACGACGAAAATCCACTCCTGGCTCGTCGCAGCGAGGTCTTTTTCAAACCACGCGAGCTGTTTCTTCCAGGGCAGGTGGGCTTCGTCGGTTGTTTCTTGCAGCCATTGTTTCCAGGGATCGAGCACGACGAGATGCAGATTGGCGATATCGGCCGAGTAATAGAACATGCTCCCGGAGGCTGTGCCGCCCGCCTTGCCGCGCGAATTGGTGGTGAAGAGATAACGGTAGGCGTCGTCGAGATCGTGATTTCCCGTGCAGGGCCAAAGCGGAATCGAGCGTAACTCGTCGGCGTAGACGTTGAAGAACGACGCCTGGTATTGTTCGTCCGTGCCGGTCGGATAGCTGTTGTCGCCCAGAAGGATGATGCCATCCAGCGCGTGGCCCTTGTTGAATTTGCGAAAGCCATTGCGAACTTTGATGGGGTCCATCGGCCCGTCGGCGGCGAGCACTTTTTTCAGATCGTCGTCGCGCGGACGATTGCTGCCCGAATCGCCGAGGAGCCAAAAACGCAGCTTCCGCGCTTTGCCGATGGGCGAAGCTGTGCGGAACCAGTGGTTCTCGTCGGCGCCACAGAGCGTCGCGCGGTCGGCCTCAAGCGCGTAGTAGTACTTCGTATCAGGGTCGAGCTTTTCGATCGTCGCCTGCCAATCGCGCACGCCGGGGAAATGGCGGGGCAACTCTCTCGCTTCGACGGCCTTGTCGAGCGCGTCAGGCGATTTGCCGTAGCGCACGACCGAAGTGTATCGCGCGGATTCGTCGGTGCGCCACCGGATCGTAATGCTGTCTGTCGTTGGCACTTGCAGGTAGGGCGCCCGGCGAAGGTCGGCGCCATACACGGGACCGGCAACGAGCACCAAGATCAGCAACCAAAATGCCCAGCGTATACGTGCCATCGTCTTCCTTTCAGACGGATCTTGTTAGTCTACTCAACGTTCGAACCGGACCAGTTCCACCGCGTAATCTTCGACCGTGAAGCGCGTTTGCCGATCCGCGATCGGCAGCACCTTCCAGGCTCCCTTGGCGCGGTCGAATACCTCGGCTCGCTTCGCGTCTTTCAGTTGCAGTGAGACGTCTTGCAATTGGTACGGATTGTGGCACGCGAGGACGAGCACATCGCGTTTGGCGCTGTCCTTGCATGTGCCGATGAGCACTTCGCCCGTTTTGACTTCGAACCACGAATCCTTCGGGACAGCAATCAAGCCGCCCGGGATAACCGGGGCGGGCAGCTTGTCGTTCTTCGCGCTGGTGGTGATTGGCGTCGAATAGACGGCGGTCGGATGGCCGAGTTTCATCAGTTCGGGACCGATCGAAGCGAACTTCGCGTTTACTTTTTTCACGTCCTTGCCGAGCGCGTCGAGTTCCATTTTCGCGTTCACGATGCCGCCGGCGTAATGATACATGTAGCCTTTGAGTCCAAACGGGATCGACGTCGCGATGGTGTAGCCGGCGCGATTCGGATTGCCCTTGCCGATCTGGCCTGGGTTGGCGGCGTCGTAGCGCAGAAATCCGACCTGCCTGGCCTTGGTGATGCTGAAAGCCGAGTTGAGGTGCTGCCACTGACCGCCGCGCGTCCAGTGAAAATCGTAGTAGCCGAAAAGATCCATGCCGTTCACGCTGCTGACTTTGCTCATTTTGTAGCTGCCGATGTAGGCGGGATGCGTGCCATCCCATTCCTGCACGTTCTTGACATCGCGGCTGCGGCCGGCGGCGGTGCCGGCGATGTTGTCGCTCCACAGGTGGTAGCCATAGATGGTCGGGTCATTGCGTAGACTTTCGCAGAGTTTCTTGCAGGCCTCGACATTCTTGTAAACGTGATGTTCGCCGACGAGCAGATCGACGAAGATTTGCATGTCGTGTTTCTTGCAGATTTCCGCGCGTTTTTCAGTGTAAGCACAAAGTATCACGTTGAAATTCGCGTCCTTGACGGTCTTGACAAGTTTCTCGAACTCGGCAGGATCCTTCGGCAAATTATCGCCGGCGTATCCCTTGTTGAAGATGATCGCGAATCGTTTCGGTTGGCGTTTCGCGCTGTTGTCCTGAGCGGAAACGGTTGCCGGCGCGACCGAACCTAGGATCGCGGCGATGAAGAGACTGCGTGAGATTAATGGCATGAAAAGTCACTCCTGGGGCGGAGGTGGGATTGGCGTGAGATTTACGCAATCGGTGGGGTGTAAATTCCATGGGCTATCGGGTCAAGACGCGACCACTCGCCGCTGTTGTAGCATGATCGTGCGTGGATGGCAACAATGTGCATGAATGTCGCTGGCCACTTTTGGATCTTGGTTGGTGTTTTACTCAAGCGTCCGGCGAGTCAAGCAGCGGCTGCAGTCGTCCCGCTAATTCCTACGTTCCCCAACTTCTCTTTGCCACTAGAGGTTTAGCGTTCAGCACGACGCCATGCCGAACGCTAAACCTCTAGCGGCGATGGGAAATTCACGCCGGAATGATGCGGCGAAACGTCAAATTGATGCGCTCGCTGAGTTCGGCTTTCGTCTTGGGAACGGCATGGATCCAATGGTGCTGGCATGTGCCTGCCATGATGAGCAAGCTTCCGTGAGCGAGGTCGTAACGAAGTCTCTCGCCTGTCTTTTTGTGTTTCAGCACGAATCGGCGAACCGCGCCGAAGGAGACCGACGCGATCACCGGGTTGACGCCAAGTTCCGGTTCGTCGTCCGCATGGTAGCCCATCGAGTCGCTGCCAGCGCGATAGCGATTCAGCAGCAGGCTGTTGAACGAAGTCGCCGCAGCGGCTTCGACCTTGACGCGGATTTGGTGGAGCGTGTCGGTCCACGGTGTCGCCTCGTGAGTCACGCCCGAATAGCTGTAGGTCAAACCGGTGTCGGCATACCAGGCCGTCAGACGCGGAAAAGGTCCGAATCGGCCATGCTCTTGCCGCCACGGCGTTTCGGCGCGAATGCGCTCGAACAAGATATCGGCCTTGGCGGCGTCGAAGAACACCGGATCGTAGTGGATGATGCCGCCCTCGCGGATTTGAAATGTCTCGATCATCTGTCAAAATCCGAAACACGAAAAATCAAAACTCGAGGCAAGGTCGAAATCTCAATAAGAAAAGGGCGAAACGGTCCTCGCCGCTGAGTTTATTTTATTAGTCCGCAATCCTGGAACCTCGGATCCGGAACAATGACACCAAGCTCGCGCGTGGTTGCTCGGCTCGCTCCTTCGCCGACGGGCGCCCAGCATCTGGGCAACGCACGCACGTACCTGATCGCCTGGCTGTCGGCTCGATCTCGCGGCGGACGTGTCGTGCTGCGCATCGAGGACATCGACGCATCGCGCGTGCGGCCCGGGGCGATTGAATCCGCCATCGCGGATCTTCGCTGGCTCGGTCTGGATTGGGACGGCGAGGCAATCGTGCAAACGCAACGCCTGGCCGCGCATCGCGACGCACTCGATCGGCTCAAACACGCGGAGCTTGTCTATCCGTGTACCTGCACGCGGAGTGACATTGAGCGAGCCGCCAGCGCTCCTCACGCGGAGAACGAAGGCCCTGTCTACCCAGGACTGTGCGCGCATCGATCCGTCGCTGATGCCGAGAGCTTGTCGCCGCGCCCATTCGCGTGGCGCCTTCGGACCGGCGACGAGACGATCTCGTTCGAGGATGCCTATCGCGGCAGCCTGGCATTGAACCTACGGCAGATCGGCGGCGATTTTGTCGTCTGGAAGAACGACGACTCGCCGGCGTATCAGCTTGCGGTCGTTGTTGACGATGCCGACGCCGGCGTGACCGAAGTGATTCGCGGCGACGATCTGATTCCGTCTACCCCGCGGCAATTGTTGCTCTACCGAATGCTCGGGTATACGCCGCCCCGGTTTGCCCATGTGCCGCTCGTGATCGGCGAGGACGGCAGACGCCTGGCCAAACGCCACGGCGATACGCGGCTGAATTTGTTGCGAGAGGCCAGCGTGTTGCCGGAAGCGGTGATCGGCCTGCTCGCATGGTCCTGCGGCTGGATCGAGGAGGCGACGCCGGTGCGTGCGATAGATTTGCTGGACTCGTTTCGGCTCGATTCGATTCCGCGCGAGCCATTCGTGCTGACGCACGCGATGCTGGCACAGATCGGTTTCGTTTAGCGTTCGCACGATCCTTCGCCGGCACGGGACCGCGCGAACGCTAAACGAGAACCAATGCCGCTTCATTTCGTCACGCGGATGATCAGCGTCCCTTCGGCTAGCTTCTGCAGTTCCTCCGCTGAAACCTCGCCGCTTGTAACGAGCACTACGTTCGCGTTACCGTTGAGCAGTTTCGGCAATTCCTTCGGTTCGATAACCGTCCGATCTCTGCGCGTGACGCGGACCTTCTCGCCATCGGCGACGAACTGATTCTCCGTCATCACATTCTTGTACGCCGTTTCAACGACTGTACGAGGCACTTTCTTGGTGACCTGCTTGAATTCGCCTTTGACATTGACTTTCTCAACAACCTCCACCCAGACCGTTCGGCTGACGGTATAGGGAATTTTTCGCTCCGCTTTGGCACGGATGGTCACCGTCCCGTCTTTCTCCTCGGCGGTCGCCTCGCAAACGGCTGGCTTCTTGGGGTCAATAACGAGCAGAGGATCCTCGGCCGGGGCGGCGTCGGCGAAGCGGAACGGCCGGGCGAGGAGGCCGCCAAAGATGCTGAGATACGGCGCCAGCAACAGATCGTCTGCCTCGTTGATGGAGTAGTAATTCTCCCAGCGAAGTGCGTTGCCGTCGTCGTAGATCATGCCGACATTGGGAAAGAGCCATTCGTTGATCGACTGGGCATTGGGGATTTTCTCGATGTCAACGATTTTCTTTTCGCCGATGTTCATGAAGTTCGAATAGATCGGGAGCACAGCGAGGCCCATTTCGATGACAGGCCGCGGGTCGGACACAGTGACGGCGAGCAGCTTGCTTTTGCCAGGTTGCTTGGCTTCCTTGGCGAAAGCAGCTGCGAGTTCGGTCGGCGGCTTCCAGGTCCGGTATTTACCGTTGCCTCGCATGATAAAGCCCTGCACCGGCTGCGGCGCCAGGCCGAGGACGAGCCAGTCGTTGTGAATCGCCATGGTGGCGGGCAGCGGCATTTTTCGGAAGACGTACATCTCGATCCCGCGGTAGGCGGTCTTGTCTGCAGCAAATGTTTTTTCGAAGCTCATCGCCTTGACGATGCTGTCGAGTCCCTTTCGCACCTTGGCGGCATCCTTCACCCTCACGGCCACGGCCTGACCAAGGAAGAACGGACCTTCGGAATGCGCACCCCAGGTGATGATCGTCGTGTCGAGTTGCTGCAGGAAATCGCGTCGGAAATCGAAGCCGAGGATGCGGTCGAGATCGGGCACTTTTTGGTCGGGTTGCCGGCCCGCGAATAGTTCCGCAAGAAACCAGGCTGTGTACGTTCCCTTGGCGAAATCATAGATGCGTTCCCAATCGACATGGCGAGCGCTGACGTAATCGATATCGGGCGGCAGCGGCGGGAGTTTGGCGGCATCGAAGGCGACGGGGCCGGTAATCAGACTCGCCAGACCGCTGCGTTTTTCGGGCGAGACGATGCCAAGCCGAACTGTGCTCCGCTGGTACTTGCCGTCGAATCCGAGATGGAAGGTGGCATTGCGAAGGCTGGTCAAACCGAGATGCCGAGCGACGAGATGCTCGACGAATCGGTCGGTGATATTGGTGAGTTTCAACGCGTCGCGGCCAAAACCGGTGAGTTGATCCTGAAGGCTTTCGATATTGATGAACCCGCGGATATCGGTCTCGTAAGCCGGCGCCATAAGCAGTTCCTTGTGCCATTTCGCGCCGGCGACGCTGGGTCGGCGTCCTTCAGCGACGTCGATCGTTTTCGCCGCCGGAAGCTTGCCTGTCGTGAGCACAAGGTGATCGCCTTCGGGCCACCAGGTCACGGGAATGCCATTGAGCTTGAACGATTGTCCGGTTCGCCCCGCGTGTTTGAACTTGGACAGCTCGACGTTACTGAACTCGGCGATCAGGCGGAGGAACGCATCGATGGCCGACAGGTTTTTCGCCTGCCCGCCTTGCGGGAAAACAACGGTGAGCTGACCGACGTCCTCGTTGACTTCCTTGCGTTTTTCGCCCGCAAGCTCGTCGCCGACAAGCCGTTTCACGCGGACAAGTTCGAAGGTGGCCGCGAAACCGCGAGCCCAGATGGCGTCCAGAAAGCGATCGGCGGTCTGTTTACGTTTGACGGCGACTTTGCCTCCCGCCTTGGGCGGTTCCGCCTCGGCAGCTGCCCAGGCTTGCGTCCAGGCATGCTCGATGAAGTCGTTGAGCCCTTCTTTCATCGCCTGAGCCAGGGCGGTCTGGTCATAGGCTTTGCGGTGCGGCAGATAGCCGTCGTACCGAAGGAATAGGGCCGCATCCGCAGGCAGCATCTGCTCCGGCGATCTCGCGGGCTGAGCCGAGACGGCCGATGACGTTAACAACAGCGCGAACGTTACAAGCGAAATACGCATGAGGATCCTCCCCGGATGAATTTGATGGAATTGAGTATGACAGACGAGTAAGAGTTTCGCAAGAAAATTCTAACGCGCTCGAAAAAGGTTCAATGATGTTACCTTGCCAAACGCGCGATAATGAATCCGCGTTTTTTTCGAGCACCGTAGGTGTGCAAAGAAAATAGCCCAAGGCAGAGCGAAGCGGCGAAAGCCGCGCAGCGCCGCCCTGGGCAGACGAATCTCCGGAACGAATAGCCCTGAAGGGGCGAAATACTGTCGGCGCTGTTCTATCGCTAGGGCGCAACCTAGTTCAGCTTTGTGACATGCTTCTCGCAGCTGCGCATCGGACGTGGGAAGATCGGCACTTTACCCAGGACCCGATGCCAGCCCCAGCCTTCCTTGATTGCAGGCGAGCGGCAAAAACTGCACATCTTCGCCGTGCCATCGGGCAGAAAGAGGCAGGTCCGCAAGCATTTTTCGCGATAATCAGCGATCTGGGCAGCGGTGATGCCGCGTTTGTGCAGCTCGCGTTCGATCGATTCGATGGCCAGAGGTTCCATGCCGGAGCGATACGCTGTGACCCGGTCGATCAATTCTTCGGTGTCGCATTGGCTGATGAAAGCTTGCAGCTTTGCGTCGTCGGGGACCATATCTATTTCCGTTTTTGGGAACTTTCGGAGCGCATCGGTCGTCAAATCGGGGGAGGCGCTACGTTTGTCGTGGCTGCGCGGGCTTTTTCCGTTTGACAGCACGTCGGTTTCTACATTAATATTAACTGAACGACGAAAAGCAGAAACTCCGTACCTTCATCTCACTGTCAGGGAGTGCATCGGATGATTAAGCGATTAACAACCAGCAAGTTTTTCTGGGCGTTTGGAGCGCTCGTCGTGAGCGGCCTGCTATTGGCCCTACTGTCCGGCACGCCTGCCCAAGCGAAAAAACCTGCGCCGAAGGCGAAGGCGAAGGCGAAAGAAGTCAAGCCGGAGGGGCCCCCGACCACGTTTCCCAAGCGGATTGACTTCGTGGAAGCGAATTTTGGCACCAGCGAACACGTCGCGATGATCGACGACGCGATTACCAAGGCGTGGGCCGAGAACAAGACCTATCCATCGGAGCGCTGCACCGATTACGAATTCATCCGCCGGGCGTCGCTCGACATCATCGGCCGAATCCCGACGATTGCGGAAATCACGCGTTTCATGAAAGTGACCGAGGGCAAGCGCCGCGCCTGGCTGATCGATTCCTTGCTCGACGGAGCGGATTATGGCAACGGCGCCCAGTACGCCCAAAACTTCGCCAACCTCTGGACGGTCAATCTAATGACGCGAACGGGGTCCCGCGATCATTATCAAAAACAGATGAACGATTGGCTGTACAACCATTTCAAAGGCAACGGCGAATCCTCTGCCGAGCTTTCCATCACGAAAAAGGAAGCCGATGGCACATGCGACTGGTCTCGCGTCGTTCATGAATTGGTCGCAGGCAAGGGCGATACCAACCGTAATGGCGCCGTGAATTTCCTTCTTCACAACCTCGGTGAAGAAATCAAAGAAACCGGCAAGAACGGCAAATGGGACATGGTTCCCGCCACGTCGCGCACGACCAAGTTGTTCCTGGGAATTCGCACTCAGTGCGTTCAATGCCACGATCACCCGTTCGCTGGCGACCTGGGACAGCACCACTTCTGGGGTATCAACGCCTTCCTCCGCCAGGTTGACACCAACGGTCGGCCAGCGATGATGATGGCGAAAAAGAAGAAAGGTATTACTGGAAACCAAGAATATTCTGTCAACGACAACGAAAGCTTCAATTCCAGCAAACTCATTGGCTACGAACGCCGAAATACCGTTTACTTGTTCACGGATCCGTCGTTCCTCGACGGTAAAAAGATTCCGAAAAACTTCAAGGGCACTCGCCGTGAGGCTCTGGCGAAATTCATCACCACCAGCCCGTATTTCGCCAAGGTGTTCGTGAACCGCACGTGGGGCCATTTCTTCGGCAAGAGCTTCACCGGAACCAACCCGGACGATTTCGGCGAGCACAATCCCGTGTCCCATCCCGAACTTCTCGACAAGCTCGGCGAAGACTGGGCGAAGAAGTACGGCCACGACCCGAAGACGCTCATCCGCTGGATCTGCAACAGCCAGGCTTACGGCCTGAGCAGCGCCGCCAACAAATGGAACGACAAGACCGAAGACGAGCGTCTCTTTGCTCGCATGCTGCTCAAGCCGATGACGCCAGAGCAGATGTTCGAGTCGATGATGACGGCGACCATGGACCAGGGACGAAAGATGACCGACGCGGAAAAGGACGCCCGTCTCGAAACGAAAAAGCAGTGGTTCTCCAGGCTCGTCGTGAACTTTGGAAACGATGAAGGCGAAGAAGGCACGTTCTCGGGTACGGTTATTCAGGCGCTTTTACTCATGAACGGCCAGGACATCAATGCCGCGATTACCGAGAAGAATGGCGCGGTCGATCGCATTGTTCAGAAACGCGGTTCGAGCTACAAATCGCTGCCGTTGGCCATTAACGACATGTACCTCGCCACGGTCAATCGGCCGCCGACACCGAAGGAATTGAACAGCTACCTGCGCAAAGATTTCTTTAGTTTCCGCGCCGCATCGAAAACGCAGCCCACGACCCCGCAGTTCTGGACGAACTACTACCAGGACATTCTCTGGGCGCTATTGAATTCCAATGAGTTCATTTTGAACCATTAATTAAATCTGAATTCTTGTATCTTGTAAACAAAGATGCCTGGAGCGATTCACCATCGCTTCAGGCTTTTTTTGTTTCCGGATGATCTCACGCAAAGACGCAAAGATAATGCATGGGCAGCCAAAAAAAGTTACTTTCAGGCAATTCCTCTTTGCGCCTCGCCGACTTTGCGTGAGGTAAACTCTTTTTCGCGTGCCGTTTTTGACTCGAATCGACATGATATAAGCAACGCCACTTGCGATGCGGGGTTTTCATCATGCCGAACACTCTGGAACGATGCGTGAACCGTCTGCGACGCCAATCCGAGCGATTGGATCGCGCAGGTTCGACGGATCGAACGCTTTTGGAGGCTTTCGCCAAACAACGCGACGAGGCCTCGTTCGAGGAACTGATGCGCCGGCATGGTACGATGGTTTTCGCCGTCTGTCGGCGGTTTTTGGGCAATGTGCAAGATGCCGAGGACGCCTACCAGGCCACATTTCTCGTGCTCGCTCGCAAGGCGGGTTCGATCCCCTGGAAAGATTGCGTCAAAAGTTGGCTATACGGAGTCGCCTGCCGGGTTGCCATGAAAGCGCGTGGCCGAGCCTATCGCCGGCGTGAACGCGAGGCCAACAACGCCGCGCCCGAAGTCGGTGTGGCGGCATCGCCCGCTCACGACGCACTTCGCGGTGAACTGGACGAGGCGATGCTGGCATTGCCGGAGCGGTATCGTGCCGTGTTGCTTCTGTGCTGCATCGAGGGCAAATCCCGCGACGAGGCTGCCGACGAACTCGGCTGGTCCGTCGGTTCGGTGAAGGGCTGTCTGGAACGCGGCCGCGAAATGTTGCGCGAACGCCTCGCACGTAAGGGGATCGCTCTCGGCACGGCGTTGACTTTGGGAATCGTCGGCTCGGCGAATGCCGCCCCGTCACAAGCCCTCGCGGGAATCACGTTGAAGTCGGCCGTTGCATTTACGACGGGAATCGGCGGCACGGTCGCTGTCTCCGCCCCCGTCTCATCATTAGCTTTGGGAGTATTGAACGCCATGATGCTTGCAAAACTCAAGACATCCGTACTCGGCTTCGCATTCGCTCTCGTCGCAGCGGCGGTCGTCACCGTCGCTGCCGTTTCGCCTGACGCCCGCGTGGCAGCTTCGCCCGAGAACGTCGCGCTGGCGGCACAAGACGGCCAGCCGCGCGAGAAGAAGGCGGAGCCTGGACGACGCGATGAAAACGCCAAAAAGGCGGAACCTGGGCGCCGCGATGAGAACGCCAAGAAAGCCGAACCCGGCCGCCGCGACGGCGAAAACGGCCGCGACCCGAATGCGCTACGAGGCCTTATCAAGGAGATCGATATCAAAGTCGGCACGATCACCATTCAGCACATCGGCGACGGAAAGAACGGCGATGGCATTTTCAACATCGCTGACAAGGCATTGAAGCCGACAACGTCCTCGGGCAAAGCTCTGACATTGGCCGACCTGACGCCGGGCACGCGCGTCATACTCACTGCCAAGGATCAAGATGTGACGGCGATTCGCGTCGAGAATCCAGTGGCATTTTCGTTTATCGCGAACGTGGATATCGAAAACAAGATCGTGCAACTCCGCATGGAAAATCAATCTCGAAAGCTCCCCGTGGCGGACGATGCCGTTATTAACGTGTTGGGCCGAAGGGTGAAGCTTGCGGAGGTGCCGACGGGTGAACGCGCCATGCTAACGCTTTCGCTCGACAAGAGTACGATCGTTGGCATCGACATCGCGCGTGCTCGTGCCAAGCCGGCCGGCGTCGAAGGGCGCCCGGTTCGCGAAGGGGAACGCGAACGCGCCATTCCCCAGGCTCACGGAACCATCGTCGAGATCGACGCGAAAAACCAGACGCTCAATCTGTTGTTGGGGCGTGATGGCGATCTGAAGCTGCAAACCGTCGCCATCGGCAAGGACTCGAAAATCGCGCTTCAATTCGACGAAAGAACGGTTCGCGATCTTTCCTTTGCCGAGCTGACCAAACCAATGTTGGCGAATATCCAGCTAGCGGAGGATGGCCGCACCGTGAAGACGTTGAATGTACTCGCGCCGACCATTCGCGGCGTGTTCAAGGCTTTTGATTCGACCAAGAAGAAGGTTTCTCTGGTGACCGATGCACGCGTGGAAAAGAAATTCGACGCGGACACCGCCTCGGTCGTGACGCTCCAGGGGCGTGCCGGAAAGCTGGCCGACATCCCGGCGGGCACTCCGGTGCTCGTGGCGTTCAGCCCGGATCGCAGCCGCGTCATCGCAATCGTTGGTCTGGTCCGCCGCGGTGACGGTGATGGACGCTAAGGGACGCCTGAGAACAATCCTTCTTCCGCTTGCGGCTTAGCGCTCAGCAAGGTGCCATGCTGAGCGCTAAGCCGCAAGCGGAAAATGCATCCTTTGAAAACTCACTTTGCCGCTCGAAGCACCATTCGATTCTTCGTCACCGATTCGACCATCTTGCGAGAATAAGCGAGCGGGAAATAATCGTCATTGGCCCAGAGCGGCGCCAGGTCGGCGTAGTGCGGGCTGCCAAACTGGCCCGATTGGCCAGGTGCGCTGGTGGCCATGCCCTTGTCCCAGTCGGCCAGATCGAAGACATGGCGATAGGTAGCGCCATGGATTTGGCGGAACGCTTCGTCGTAGCGCGTATTATTCGGCGTGTTCACGTCGCCGGTTCGCTCAAACGGGCCGATGTTCAGCGCTTTCGCATAGAGCGGATTCGCCGATGCGAGCGGATGGTGGAATGTCGCGGTATGCAGGGCGCCCCAGCGCATGTCTTGCGGATTCGGAAATCGCGTGGTTGCTTTCTTCACTGCGGTTTCAAAGGTGGACACGAGGATTTCGTTGCATGTCTGCCGAGCGTTCGTGCCGAACCAGCGTGTATCGGGTTGCTCCAGAACTTGAAGTAGGACCGTGACGCCGCTTTTGGCGATGATGTCCTTTCGCATCTCCTTGGGCACGACGCGCGAGAAAACGGCCTCCTGCAGTTCCGCAAGCCAATAGGCGTACAACACGCCGGCCTGCGAATCGCGCGATAGTTTTCCATCCCAACCCATCACGGTTTTTGCGTGCTTTTGGACGACGGGGTCCGCAAACTTCACTTGGGATAGCAATCGTCCGAGCCGAATCCCCGGAATCGAAACATCGTCGTGCTGGATTTTTTTGAAGTCATCCAGCGTGAATTTTTTCTTGGCTTCGAGGTTCTGTTTCACGCGCTGGAAACGATATGGCGGCGCAAATTCGTACGCGATCTGGTGCGGAAAATCCTTCGGGACGATGTTGTGATTCGCCGTCGCCAACCAGCCCGATGGCGGATTGAGATCTTGAGGCAGGTCCTTGACCTTCAAATATCCCTTCCAGTCGTAGCCGGCATTCGCGGGCACGGGCAGAAGGCCATCGTGCTTGGGGCGGATCGGCGTGGCCGCGGCGGCGACCCAGGCAATGTTCCCGTCCACATCGGCGTACATGAAGTTCAGGCTCGGTATCTTCCACCGTTCGAGCGAGTTCAGGAACTCCTTGTGGTTTCGCGCGCGAGCCACGGCAAGGGCCGGTAGATACGCCGCTCCGCCCGGTTCGCTGCCGGCCCATTTCAGCACGTAAGCGCGATGGAGCTTGGCGTCCTGATAGATCACCGGCCTCGTTCCCGTGAACCGCAATTCGACTACATGCGCCTTGGACTGGCCACGAACCGGGATCTCGTCGCGGAGGATCTTCATCGGCTCCCACTTGCCTTTGAGCTTGTAATTCGTCGGCGAAGCGGAATCGGTTTCCTCGACGTAGATGTCCGCCTGATCGGTGCCGACAATAGTGATGCCCCAGGCGATCTTGTCATTATGCCCGAGTGCGACGCCAGGCAGCGCCGGTTCGCCGGCCCCGATGACATTCCAGCCGGGAGCGTTTAGATGCACGAGATAGCGCAGCGAGGGCAAGCCCAGAGCGCGATGCGGATCGCTCGCCATCATCGGCTTGCCCGATGCCGATTTTTCGCCCGAAATCGCCCAGTTGTTACTCTCCGTCTGGATCAGCGGAAACTGGATCGTCTTCGACGCTGCACGGAAACCCCGAAGAATGCGAGAATCGATCCCCATCAAGTCGAAATTCGGCACGACGTCCTTGCGCGGGTCGGTCGGCAGTAGCATTCGGGCCTTGTCCAACCCCAGCTTGTCGATGAGATGGGCACGCAGGATTTCATCATTGAAATTCCTCGACATGACGATGCCCGACATTCGGCCCAAAATATCCTCGGGCATCCAGAGTTTTGGCTGATAGCCAAGAATCTGGAATTCGATCGGCAGCTTTTTGCCTATGTGCTTGATGTAGGCATTGATGCCGTTGGTGAAGGCGGTGGCGATTTGCTTGGTGTCGGGCGAATAGCTGCGCCACTCCGCGTCCATGTCGCCGCGGTAGCGGATGAGCCGGGCGAAGGTGTCGCCTTCGATGCCGCTGGGGCCAAGGATTTCGGCGGTTTCGCCGAGTGCGACGCGCCGCCAGAGGTCGATCTGGAACAAGCGGTCCTGGGCCGCGACGAAGCCCTGCGTAAAGAATAGGTCGTCGGTGTTCTTCGCATAGATGTGCGCCACGCCCCAGCGATCGCGCAGCACCTCGACCGGCGCCTTCAAGCCGGGCACGGCAACATCGCCGTCGATCGTGGCGAGCACGGCCTTCGCGCGATCCGCAAGTTGAGCAGGCGGGACCTGTGCTCGCGCGATGGCTTGCGAGGTCACGAGAAATGTCAGTACCAACAGGAATCGTGTCATCGGTTCACCATGTTCAAGTCGGATGTACAAGCCCAAGCGTGAGGTATTCCGAACCCTTGGGATCCCAGAGGTTCAGCTTACCTCACCTCTGGGCGTTGCTCGAAATATTACGCCCGGGTCAGCTCGGTCCAGAGCGCTTTGTAGAATCGCATCAGGCGTTCGCCGCTGGCCACGTCGGGCATGCCTTGAATCTCGGCGAGCGTGCAGCGGTCGTAGTTCATCTCGCGCAATAGCCGGAAAAGCTCGCGATACGGATAGCCGTTGTGCAGTTCGTTGATGTGGCACGATTTGATCCACGGCTGAAGCATGCGGAACGACTCCGCCACGGAACCGTTGACGACATCCGTCGGATTCGAGTTCCATGTCAGCCCGACGCTGCGATGATCCGCAGCTTGCATGATGGTTCGCATGTGCGGCGGATGTGCCGTTTGGCGGCCATGCACCTCGACCCAGATCTCCACGCCGCAGTCGGCGGCGATTCGGCCGCACTCGTTCAGCGCTCGGCCAATTTGCGCGAGCGTGCGTTCGGCGGGAACACCCGCGGGAAGATCATTGGGCCGCACTTTGACGCCGCGCCCGCCGATGTCGCGCACGAGTTCGCAGAACTGCCGGCAGGTGTCGATGTTCCGCCGTACTACCGCCTGGTCGGGCGAATGAAATTCGCACACCGACCCGCTGCCCCAGATTTCGACGCCGGCGTCCTGAAAACGCTGGCGCACCTCACGGCGCTGCTCCGCGTTGAGCGACGGCTCGACCCCATGCCGATGCGTGGTGCGCAATTCCACTGGGCCAAGCCCGACCGCCCGGCAGACGCGGATAAGCGTCGCCTGGTCCCAATTTGCGGCTATATTGTACGTCACAATACCCAGGCGATACCGTAATGGATGCGCAGGTTGCGGCGGCTTCGCCTCAGCGATATTGGCGGCGACCAGGCCAGCCGCACCGGCGGCAAGAAAATCACGACGAGTAGTTTCCATTATTATTTCTCAGAAAGCCCAATGGTGAGCGCAGCGAACCGTTGGGATAAGTGCCATCCATCCCAGGGGTTTGCTGCGCTCACCCCTGGACTTTAGGTCTGAATTTGAAGTTAGACAATTTTTCTGAAATTGCAAATAAATAACGACGAGATTTCGCGAACCCAACGTCCGATATAATATAGTTGCACCGTTCTTTCGTGCGAGGAACTTATACTCAGCGCGGCTCAGAATGAGACATTTACTTTACAGTTGAATTTTGC
>CAZAFH010000110.1:0-26775 GCA_964484265.1 uncultured Singulisphaera sp. | reverse complement strand
CGACGGCGGCGTCGAGATCGGCATCGGCGAGGACGACGTTCGGGCTTTTGCCTCCCAGTTCGAGCGTCACGCGCTTCAGGTTGCTGTTGGCGGCGGCGGTCATGATGAGCTGGCCGGTCGAGGTCTCGCCGGTGAACGCGACTTTATCGACGTCCATGTGCGACGTGATCGCTGCCCCTGCCGTCGGGCCGTAGCCGGGCACGACGTTGACGACGCCGTCGGGGAAGCCGGCTTCTTGCGCGAGGCCGGCGATACGCAGCGCGGTGAGCGGCGTCTGCTCGGCAGGTTTGAGCACGATCGTGCAGCCGGTGGCGAGAGCTGGACCCCATTTCCAGGCTTGCATCAGAATCGGGAAGTTCCACGGAATGATCTGCCCGACGACGCCGACCGGTTCGTGCCGGGTGTAGCAGAAGAACGGCCCGTCGATCGGAATCGTCTTGCCGTGAATCTTGTCGGCCCAGCCGGCATAGTAGCGGTAACATTTGACGGCGAGCGGCACGTCGATGTTGCGCGAATCGAGGTACGGTTTGCCGTTATCGAGTGTCTCGAGCGCGGCGAGTTCGTCGGCGTTTTTTTCGATGAGATCGGCGAGTTTGTGGATCAGTCGGCCACGCTCGGAGGCGGGCATCTTCGACCACGGGCCTTCGTCGAATGCTTTGCGGGCGGCCTTGACGGCGAGATCGACGTCGGCCTTGTCGCCCTCGGCAACATCGCAGATCTTCTCGCCGGTCGATGGGTTCAGCGTGGCAAACGTTTTGCCGGAGACGCTGGCGACCCATTTGCCGTTGATCAGCATCGGCTCCTGGGATTTGACGCGCGGCATCTTGACGGCGGGTTTCGCGGGCATGGTGGCAGTGCTCATGGGAGAGGCTCCTGGTGCGTGAGGCGGAAGTAGTAACTGAGGGAGATTGTCGCATCAATCGAGACCAGCGTCAAGCTACACGATTCCGTAACTCCGAGCGTCTGATATGATAATTGGCGCGAGTTCGTGTATCATTCGTGGAGAATCAGGTATGCTTACCGTCACTCTCAAAAATGCCAAACTCGGTCTCAATGATCATGGAAGACCGATGTCGCTAGACGATTTTGAATTCGTCAAAGCAGAGCCCGGATTTCATTATGAACTCTCACGAGGATATGTCGCCGTGTCCGAGGTCGCCCATTTTTTTCATGCTTGTATTATCACACTGATCCGTGAGCACCTAATCGCTTATAAACTCGCGAATCCTAGAGAAATCCAATACTTGCTTTATGGAATGGAGTGTAAGCTCCTCATCCCCGAGTGGGAAAGCGAACGCCACCCAGATATTGCCGTCTATCTCACGAAACCCGAAGGGAAAAAAGGCCGCACCATGTGGCGGAATTGGATACCCGAATTGGTGATCGAGGTCGTGTCAGCAAGTTCGGCGGATCGCGATTACGTGATGAAACGCGAAGAATACTGGACGCTCGGCGTGAAGGAATACTGGATCGTCGATGTCAAACGTGGGTTCGTCGTGCTGCTCAAACGCGGCAAGACCGACTGGATCGAGAAACGCCTCGATGCCAACGGCACGTGCACGACAAAGCTTTTACCAAAGTTCAAGCTAACGGTGCAGACGATCTTCGACTCCGTGTCTGAAATTCCTGACGAAGACGAATGACATTCCTCGCAATCAATGGTTGGCTAAATATCAAAGAGCATCTGCGGCGTCTCATTCGGTCGACGAAACGCAGCGGTCGAGAGCGGCGCGCGTCCGGGGAAATTCAGCTTCCGGCGCGTCACTTCGAACAACATCTTCACGGCATCGGCGATGGGGCCTTCGCCTCGCATGCGCATGCTGAATCGGCTGTCGTTGATCTCGCCGCCGCGCGTTTCGCGCACTCGGCCTAACACCTTCTCTTTCCGTTCCGGAAAATGCCGCTCCAACCAATCGCCGAATAGTTCAGGCAAGCCATGAGGCAAACGCAGCATCGTGTAGCCGGCGGCGTGAGCGCCAGCGTCTCGCGCTGCTGAGAGGATCGCAGGGATCTCGTGATCGGTAAGACCCGGAATTACCGGCGCGATGAGCAGCATTGTCGGAATGCCGGCGGCCGAGAGTTCGCGGATCGCTTCCAGGCGTCCCGCTGGCGCGGTCGCGCGCGGCTCCATGATCCGCGCCAGTTCCGCGTCGAGCGTCGTGACGGCAATCGCCACGCCCACGGCCTGATGCCTGGCGAGTTCGCCCAGGAGATCGATGTCGCGCGTCACGAGGCGATTCTTCGTGACGACGATGGCTGGATTGCGAAATTCCGCGAGCACCTCCAAACATCGCCGGGTGATCTCCAGACGCCGCTCGATCGGCTGGTACGCATCGGTCACGCCGCTGATGCCTAGGATCTGTGGCTTCCATTTCGGCGAGTTGAGTTCTTTCCGCAGAAGCGCTGGTGCATCTTCCTTGACCATGATCTTCGTCTCGAAATCGAGACCGATGGAGTAACCAAGATACTCGTGATACGGCCTGGCGTAGCAGTAGATGCAGCCATGCTCACAGCCGCGGTAGGGATTGATGCTGGCGTCGAAGACTATGTCGGGGCTGTCGTTGGTGGCGATGATCGTGCGGGAGGTGTCGCGGAAGAATTGCGTCCTGGGCGATGGGCACTCGTCGGGGTCGCCGTCATCGAGCGGTTCGTAGCGGATTAACTCGAAGCGGTTGTGCGGATTGTCAGCGGCGCCGCGGCCTTTGAGGTTTGTGGTTTCCATACATCGATTATGTACACACGTTCACTCTAATTCAATCCTTTTTCACGCGCGGATTGATGTTTCCGTTTCATGGTCGTCGCGCAGCGCTTCGTCATTGCTATTGAGACCTGCCTCGAAGCGGAGCCGTTCGACGTCGCGCATGACGGCGTCAATGATTCTGGCGTTGATCGAGAGGTTCCGAAGTTCGATCCGAAACGCCCAAAGATTGACCATCATCGTCGAAAGACCTAGCGTCATATGCACGTACCAGGGCCACGATTGCAGCTGTGCTCCGGCTCCGGCCGCGGCCGTTGCGATACCGAACAGCATCGAAAAAAGCGCCGGCGGGAACGTTGCCCGTTTTAGCTCGCGCGTCTGCTTGGGCCAGGGTTCGTCAGGCAGTTTGTAGGCGATGGCGACTTCTTTCACCCATCGGCCCGTGCCTAAAAAGTAGATGAAGATCAGGCAGTGAACCAGCAGCATCGCAAGTACCGTCACCAGGCCGAACACGAAATGCCAGACGAATACGTCCTTGTCGTTTCCTTCGGTAAAGAATGATGCAAAGCCGAGCGCGATACTTAGTAAGATCGCCAGGGCCAAGCCAATGGCAAGCGTGCGAAAGGTGTGCGTCATCGAATCAATGCTCCGCGTCGGGATTCGCCGTCAGACGTTAGTATACGTCAATGGGGCGGTCCGAGCGAGACCGGAGCAACGGGGGCCGGCGGCGCTGGCTGCGAGGCGATCGGTTCCCACATCAAGCGTTCGCCGACCAAGATGCCGGGCAGTGATTCGGCAGGGCCGGATTCGGACCGGATTTGCACGTGCTCGTCGAAATACAGACGGGATTCATGCAGCGGAATCGTCAGTTTGCCGCACGCGCCTTTAATCGCCGGCCCACGAAACGTGATGGCGCCGTGCGCGACGAGCGTCTCCACGGGGGCAGCAATGGATTCGACGCGATCGCACTGGATGACGAATTCAGCAGCGATGCGATCGGAACCGGGATGGCGGAGCTTTGCCGTCAGCACGGCACGGGTGCCGGTTCGTTCGACACGCGTGAACCAAAGTCCGAGCGCGACCTTCGGCGTAATGCCGGACGTCTTGGCGATATCTATAGATGCGGCAAGATCGATCAGCGGTGCCGACGGAAGGGCGGGCAGAGGCCGGGGCGTTTTCGCTTCTTCATTGTCCCGGCGAATGTGTTCGAGCAGTTTGCTGACGACGTCGTCATCGTTGTTGCCCGTTTTCTTGGCAGGCGGATTGAGATCGGCGGCAGCGGTTTTCGGAGGCGGAGATTCGGTATTGGCTTTCTTGTCCGTTTTTCCAGCTACTAGCCGAGTTTCGCCCTTCGCCTCGTTTGCCTTGCCTGCGCCATTCGCCGCCGGGCTGGTATGAACTGGCCACAGGAAGTAATAACCGCCGATATTGACGGCAAGAAGGGCAAGAACAGCGATAAACGCGAAGAATTGCTTGTTGGCCATGACTGCATCCATGCCGATGTCGGACCCGCCAGCGATCCATCGCCAGCGAAACACATGGGACGATACCAAACATGTTATGGTGGTGTCACTAGCGGTTTTTCGGAAGACAGACGCTTGATGCGCCCGACAAATGTCGCATTGTTTTACCGTAGCCATCACGCTCCGCGTGATGGATTTCCTGAAACCGGTGAAATTGGCCGAATTTTTCGCCTGTACTCGATAAATCCATCACGCGGAGCGTGATGGCTACGATAATTCGGACTTCTGTCGGGCGCGTCTTGCTTTGCAGATTTTCGATGGAGTTTTTTCTTGCATCCTGACGGGAGTTGAATAGGATTTTCCTCCTCACCGGACTAAAATCGATCGTTTTTCGTGAACTGCCGGCACTTGTTGAATGCCCGATGGTTTCATGGTCCAGAGAGTTTTCATGTATTATCCCAATGTCATTCTCGCGGCATTTCTGATTGGCTTCGCTGCCGCGTTGTTTTGGCTTGAGCCTCCGACGGGGTGGATCGATTACGAGTTTTGGTTTCCCGTCGCGATGTATCTCGCTTTTGGCGTGCTCAGTTTGATGAGACCTCCGCCGCGCGCGTACAACCTTCACGTTTGGGTAGTGGTCGTTTGTTGTTATTCGATCTTCTACGTGTTCCTTTTTGAGCGAGTCGGCGAATCCGAAAACGAGACGATGATCCGTGTCAACGAATTGCGAAAACTGCTTCAGATCATCGCTCAGCTTTCGATTCTCTCGCTCGGGCGGTCCTTTGCGATCTTCCCGGCTTTGCGCGTCGTGAAAACGGGGATGCTCTATGGCTGGGTGCGGCATCCCGTTTACAGTCTGTTGATTCTTGCCGATATCTGTTTTATCATCGTGCAGTTTTCTTGGTGGAACCTCGCGGTAGCGCTTTCCGGGATCCTGGCATTGGGATATCGCGCGAACATCGAAGAAGCCGTTCTTTCAGAGGACCCCGAGTACGGCGAGTACATGTCCCGCGTAAAGAGCCGATTTATCCCGTGGGTTTATTAGCCAATTTCTGCAACGGCACAGGTACATCTCAATCGGCAATGGGATTTCCGTTGTCTGGCCTGAGCAGGAGCCACCATCCTTTCGGATCGATGTCGCCCGCCACAACGCGGACGCTTGCGTCGACCATGGATGCGTGCATGACATCGTGAGCCGTCTGAGCTCGCCAACCGTCGCATTTCGCTGGCCGCAGTTCGAACATTACGTAGTCCTCGGAACCGAGCGAAGCATCGTCGCTCGGCTTGCCGTCGCCGGTGATGCCGAAATTATGAAACCGAGGCGGCTGAAAAGTGTGGCGAATCGCCGTCTTGCAGTTGGAATAGGCCTCGGCGAACAATACGACGTTCGACGGTCCGTCGATCATGTCGCCCATTTTTCGGGGTGACGAGAAGGCGCCATGGTCGCCGCGTGCCAGCGCGAACCAGTTGGCGAGGTAGTTCGTCGTACCGTATTTTGGCGCCGACGTAGGATCGGAAACGCACTGAAGCAGTTGAAATCGAATGTTGGCGATGTCGGGAGCGTACACTGCGGGCGAGAGAATCTTTCTCGATTTGCGATCGTGGTCTGCTATCCGCTGGAAGAGCGGGTCGAAATCACAGTGGGGTAACAGATGGACAAACCAGCCGCCGTAAATCTCGCCGGGCGAACCCGTCGCATACGGCGGAAGCGATTTGTGAATGGCGTTGTAGGCGTTGGCTGCGATTCCGAGTTGCCTCAAGTTATTCTGGCAGCGAATGCGGCTGGAAGCCTCTTGCACCTTGGTCAAGTAAGTCATGCCCAGTGCGCAGATAATCGAAATGACGAACAGCACCACGAGAACTTCATTCAACGTGGTGGCGAGCCGTACGTTCCCTGGGATCGCCACATTGTTCGCAACAGATGATGGAAGGCGCATCGTGATCGTCGCAAAAAAAGTCGGGGCTGGACTACGGGATCATATCCGGATGTAACGGATGACATAATATCCACCGCCGCCGCCACCGCCGCCGGAACTCGGGGTCGTGGTCGTGGTTGGGGCTGACGGGATTACCGGAGCGGGTGCGGTGACTGCCGGCGGAGTTGCGACGACAAAATTGGTGGGGACGACATTATACCCCACGACAAAGGTGAAGTGACCGCTCCAGTACCCGCCCAGGTGTGTCGCGTTCGGATCAAGGATTGTCTTTCGGAACGGTTCGTCAGCGATAAGCAAATCCCATGCGGCATCCTGGGTGGGAGCGACGTCTTGGTGCAGAATGAACGTCTTGAGATTGTCAAAATCAATTCGCGGCGACGAGGACACCAGGCGAGTCGGGATATCGACGCCGGTGACGGGGTTGTACAGACCGAAGTAGTTCGACGACGACATATCTTCGGTATGTCGCTTGGCCGCCAAGCTCACGCCGTCGTGATAGATCAATGCGGACAATCCATTCGCTGCTCGGTAAGAATTCACACGATCGATGAACGAACTGGGGACACCCGTCGCGTACTGAGGCAGCGTGCCCGTCGCCCACGTCGATCCCGAACCGGTGACCGGGGTGACATTCTTGCTCGAGCCAGACTCGCCAGAAACCGCAACGGGCCGCGATCGGCAACCCGTTAGAGTGCTCGCCGTGAATCCCATGACCAGGCAGATGAAAAGACGCCGCAGCGGAAACTGAGGAATTAGCATGGTGGGCCCTTTGGAGAGTAAGTCGGCATGCTGGAAGCACCTACGAAGAAGTCATTCTACTAGGAATCAAATCATCACGCAAATAAATAATTAGAAAGCTTTAAAAAAACTCCTGCTTTATTTCAATACCTTCGCGGTTCCATTCGGCGGCCCACGGCGCTTTCTATCGACAAGAGGCGCTGCCGCTGAGCAGTCTTTGCCTACAATACGAAAGATAATCTTACGCCATCCAACCGTATTAGATGATTCTACCTATGTCCAGCACGGCTCCCTCCAAACGTGAACGGTCAACGAATTCACTCCCCTCCGGCAATGGGCTCCTGCAATGGATACTGCCGATTTTCACGTCCACGGTCGGCATGAAGTTCCTCGTCGCCTTGACGGGGCTTGCACTCACCGGTTTCGTGATCGCGCACATGCTCGGCAATCTCCAAATTTTCCTTGGCCGCGAGGCCATCAATGAGTATGCCAAGAAACTCAAGGATCTAGGCCCCCTGCTCTGGGTCGCTCGCATCAAGCTTCTATTGATCTTCGTCGTGCACATCGGATTGACGATTCGGCTCAAGATCCGCTCCAACGAAGCTCGGCCCGTACCTTACTCGCACCCGCAAACCGTGCAGGCGACCCTCGCCTCGCGGACGATGATCTACACGGGCCTGGTGATCCTGTTCTTCACGTTGTTCCACGTCGCGCACTACACGCTGGGCGTCGTGCAACCCGTGGATTCGCCGGTCGCCGTCAAAGATGGAGAAAAGACGAAGACGATCAGCATGCTGGAATTACATGACGAGAAGGGCCGGCATGACGTTTATCGCATGGTGATCCACGGTTTCACGAATCCGATTATCTCTGTGTTGTACATCCTGGCGCAATTGTTCCTGATGCTGCACATGAGCCACGGAATCGCCAGCGCGTTTCAGTCGCTCGGAGCGAATACGCCGCGACTGCAATCGACCTGGCGATGTCTCGGCTGGGCCATCACACTGCTCGTCGGCGGCGGAAATCTGGCGATTGTCGTATGCGTATGGCTTGGCGTGATTAAGTGATTGGACGCCCAGGGTTGAGCGCGGCGAAACCCTGGGATTCAGCCCTGGCGGATTCATATCCCAGGGTTTCGCCGCGCTAAACCCTGGGCATAAGATCAACACAATGAAACTCGAATCCAAGGTTCCATCGGGGCCGGTCCAGAGTAAATGGACCCAGTACAAGGCCGAGATCAAGCTGGTCAACCCGGCCAATAAACGCAAATTCAGCGTGATCGTCGTTGGCACGGGATTGGCGGGCGGGGCGGCGGCGGCGACGCTGTCCGAACTCGGCTACAAGGTAACCGCGTTCTGCTACCAGGACAGCCCACGCCGAGCTCACTCCATCGCCGCGCAAGGCGGCATCAACGCCGCCAAGAATTACCAAAACGACGGCGACAGCATCTGGCGGCTCTTCTACGACACCATCAAGGGCGGCGATTTCCGTGCCCGCGAGGCCAACGTTCACCGCCTCGCCGAAGTGTCCGTGAACATCATCGATCAATGCGTCGCCCAGGGCGTCCCGTTCGCCCGAGAATACGGCGGCTTGCTCGCGAATCGCTCGTTCGGCGGCGCTCAGGTCTCCCGCACCTTCTACTGTCGCGGGCAGACCGGCCAACAATTGTTGCTTGGCGCGTACCAGGCGCTGTCGCGCCAGATCGGCTACGGCAAAGTCAACATGCACTCGCGCACCGAGATGCTCGATCTCGTCGTCATCAACGGTCGAGCACGCGGAATCGTCACGCGCAACCTCGAGACGGGCAAAGTCGAAACGCACGTCGCCGACGCCGTCGTTCTCGCCACGGGCGGCTACTCCAATGTTTTCTATCTGTCCACGAACGCCATCGGCTGCAACGTCACCGCCACCTACCGCGCGCACAAACGCGGCGCCGCCTTCGCTAACCCGTGCTACACGCAGATCCACCCGACCTGCATTCCCGTCGCCGGCGAGCACCAGTCCAAGCTCACGCTGATGTCGGAATCGCTGCGTAATGATGGCCGCATCTGGGCGCCACTCAAGAAGGGCGATACGCGCCACCCCAACCAGATCCCGGAAAGCGAACGCGATTACTATCTGGAACGCAAATATCCAAGCTATGGCAACCTCGCCCCGCGCGATATCGCGTCCCGAGCCGCCAAGCAGGTTTGCGATGAGGGCCGAGGCGTCGGCTATGGCGGTCTTGGCGTCTTCCTCGACTTCGCCGACGTCATCAAACGCGATGGCAAACCGAAAGTCGTCGAAAAGTACGACAACCTCTTCGAGATGTACGAACGCATCACCGGCGAAGACGGCTACGCCCAGCCGATGCGTATCTACCCCGCGCCGCATTACACCATGGGCGGGTTGTGGGTCGATTACAACCTGATGTCCAATATCCCCGGCCTGTTCGTCGTCGGTGAAGCAAACTTCTCCGACCACGGCGCCAACCGCCTCGGCGCGAGTGCGTTGATGCAGGGCCTCGCCGATGGCTACTTCATTCTTCCGTACACGCTTGCTCAGTTCTTCGCCGGACTGCCCGCGGAGAAAGACAAACCGACCGCGACGCACGAAGAATGCAAGCGCGTGGAGGCCGACGTGGCCCAGAGGACCAAGGCGTTCCTGAGCCTCAAGGGCAAAAAGACCGCCGTCGAGTACCATCGCGAGCTTGGCCGAATCCTCTGGGAAGGCTGCGGCATGGCTCGCACGAAGCAAAGCCTGGACGGCGCGATCGCCAAAATCAAGGCGATGCGCGAGGAATACAAGCAAAACCTGACCGTGCCGGGAACCGACAACAACCTGAACGTCGCTCTCGAACGTGCCGGACGTGTTGCCGACTTCCTGGAGTTCGGCGAACTGATGGCGCGCGACGCACTGACGCGCGAGGAATCGTGCGGCGGCCATTTCCGCGAGGAATTTCAATACCCCGACGGCGAAGCGAAACGAGACGACGAGAAGTTCTGCCACGTCGCTGCGTGGGAGTATCAGGGCGAGTCGAAGGATCCGATCCGCCACGTCGAACCGCTAGAGTGGGATGCCGTGCACCCAACAGTGCGTAGCTATAAGTAATCACAAGCCCTGGGGTGAGCGCAGCGAACCCCTGGGAACGCGGGACATTATCCCAGAGGTTCGCTGCGCTCACCTCTGGGCTTGAGTATGACTGATGAAACTCACGCTTAAGATTTGGCGGCAAAAAGACCGCAACGAACCCGGGCGGATGGAATCCTACGTTGCTGACAACGTCAGCCCCGATATGTCGTTTCTGGAAATGCTCGATGAGCTCAACGAAAAGCTCATCAAGGAAGGCCAGGAGCCGGTCGCGTTCGATCACGATTGCCGCGAGGGAATCTGCGGCTCCTGCTCGATGATGATCAATGGCATGGCGCACGGGCCGGAACGCGCGACGACGACCTGCCAGCTTCATATGCGCAAATTCCAAGATGGCGAAGAGCTCTACATCGAACCCTGGCGGGCCAAGGCGTTTCCCGTCATCCGCGATCTCGTCGTCGACCGCACGGCATTCGACCGCATCATCGCTTCGGGCGGGTATGTCGGCGTCAACACGGGTGGCACGCCCGATGGCAACGTGATTCCAGTCCCCAAGGCGAAACAAGAACTCGCGATGGACGCCGCCGCCTGCATCGGCTGCGGAGCGTGCGTGGCGGCCTGCAAAAACGCCTCCGCAATGCTCTTCGTCTCCGCCAAGGTCGGCCACCTCGCCAACTTGCCGCAGGGCGAACCCGAACGCCTCAAACGCGTTCGCACCATGGTCGAAAAGCACGACGCCGAGGGGTTTGGCCACTGCACCAACCAGTACGAATGCGAAGCGGCCTGCCCGAAGGAAATCAGCGTCGGCTTCATCGCACAGCTCAACCGCGACTACTGGAAGGCATGCGTTGCCTTCAACACCCGCGAAGAATCCCGCGAATCGGGAGGGTGAAACGATTGTTTAGCCGCGACGCGCCAGCGTAGCGTGCGATACCATCAGCACTCCGCTGGCGCGTCGCGGCCAAACGAAACGATTAATCATCATCTTCATCATCATCGCGCCGCTTTTTTTTCTTCTTTTTTCGCGGCCTGTCATCGTCGTCATCTTCATCGTCGTCGTCATCGCGAAGCAACGCATTGCGGATAATCTCCTCGGTCTCATCCATGCTGGCGACGCCCAGGAATCCGTAGTACACGGTGCTGCGCGACACGCTGCTTCCGCCGCGGGCGTGGTGGGTGGTGGTGATCGTCGTCACGCTGCGGAACACGATATCACCGGCGCCTCCGCCGAAGATCCAGGAAGACATTCGACGCATGTGCACGAGGAGGTCGGGGTAGAAACTCTCGACGCCCGGCTTCATGAACCAGCCGCCCTTGAATACGATGCAGCGTTTCGTCGTGACGACATACGCCGTGGAAAGTGCGGCCTTGCGATCCATGAATACGATGAGAATCGCCCAGCCGATGCAGGCAAAGACGTCGAGGGCAATAAGAATCGGAACGACAATCAACGGCGGCAAGCCCAGTCCGGCCAGTAGACCCGCGCCAGCAAAGATCGACAAAAAACAGGTGATGAAGCCGGCAAGAAACACCTTCGGAATCGCGCGAACCATCATGATCTTGGGCACGGGCTGACCAACCCATACTCCCTCTTCCTTCAGGCCAAGCTCCTCGCGAACCTGCGTTTTCACCGCATCGGGCAGCAGCGTCGCATTCAGCAATTCATTGAATGCGCTGTCCTCGTCGTCGTCTTTTTTCGATTTCTTCGTTTTCCCTTTTGGCTTTTCGTCCTCTTCCTCGTCTTCCTCTTCATCTGTTTCCCAGGCGGCCTTACTTTTCTTTTCAGGCGGAAGCGGCGGCGGAGGTGGCGCCTTGGACACGGCGGTCTTCGGCGAACTGTTCGTCATTTTCGTTTTGGCAGACGCGCCTACGGCCGCTGGTATACTCTCGGCCGCTGTCGGTTGCGCTTCGCCGGCCACTTTGAAGGGCTTGGTGCATTTTGGGCATTTCACCGATTTGCCGACCATTTCGTCTTTGACTTTCACCTTGGCCGAGCAATGTGAGCATGCAGCGACGACAGGCATGGGACTACCTCAGTGCTATTTCCTTCATGACGGGACGCGCGTTCCCGTCAAACGCAGTTTCGTGGATCATTAGGATTGGGCGGTATGGGATAGTTTAGCAAAATAAATCGGTGGGACGGAAGAGTTGTCGCCTATATTTTCCGCCCCCCAGTCAGGAATATCGCCCCAATCCGCAGGTTGTGCCAAAGGTGCGGATTGAGGCGCAACCGACTAGAAGAAGAGAATAAATGCGACGAGACACCTCGTGGGAAACGCACGGCCTACTGACCTGGTTCCTTGAAAAAAGCCACGAAAACGATCAGGCAGAGAGCAACGACAACACACGGTATTAGCCAGAACGTTCTCCAATCGGTAACGCGCGTAACCTCAGCAGTGGCAGGATCCTTTGTCTCGGTCGTCACCCATTGGTTTAGCCAGCCAGACGCTTCTGTGCCCAACCACATGCCGAGGCCGTAGGTGAGAACGGCAAACATAGCCTGGCCGCTATTCGCAAGTTCTGGCGGCGCAGTTATTTGCACGTATACGAATCCAACGTGAAAAAAGAAATCATAACAGATGCCATGAATCGCCACGCCGACCAACATCAATGCAAATGGCGGCCTCATAGCGAAGATTGCATAGCGCAGAACCCACGCCGCCATCCCAACGGCCAAAATCCACTTCAACTCGAATGTCACAAGGAACCATGAAAGGAGGAGGAAAAACACTACTTCGGTCCACTGGCCTATCGTCATCACCGGACCGACATCGTCGGGTTTGACGCCACCTTCTTTTTCAAGGTAGAGCGCCGTCCAACTGTAATAAAATGCGAGGCCGAGCGTAATAAAAAACGACACGCCGAAAAACAACGCGAACGACGGATCCTTGAACAATGCAATGGCGGCTTGAAACGGAATCTCCCCCGTTCCTCTCGGCGGCGTCACGGGAAGGAAAAAGGAATAAATTCCCAGCGCCAGCGACAAACCAGCGGCCAGGAGAAACGGGCGATTGTTGACGGGCGCGTTGCGACTCAACAACAATCGCAACGACAACCCCGCCGCAATCCAGCCGATCGTGCCAAACACGCGAATCAGCGGCGAATCTCGCCCGGCATCTGGAATATTGGCAAACGTGATTGAATTGGACAGCGACACCGTTGGACCGTAAACAACTGCATACGCTAACGCCGTCCAGTAAAACGGTCGCGGCGCGCGAATCTGAGCGAGGCAATAGAGCAAACCGGCACCAGCCAGGTGCAACACCGCCATGACATGTTCCGCGTGAAAATACTGATCTGAAACGACGCCCACAAAAATAGGCGAAACGACCGAACCGAGCGCCATCGTCGCGTATATTCGCCCAATGTCCTTGCGCGAAAAATGCAGCGCGTTGAGATAATTTCCCAGCACGACAAACCACGCGCCCCATATCGCGAATTCGAGGAAATTCATGACCGAAAGGGGAATACGAACAGCCATTTCCAATGCCGGTTTCTCTACGCCGGACTGAGCAAATAAAAGAATGTTGTCCACGAACGAACTCCGACTGATTTCGGTTTGAAAGAAGGTATGGGAAGAAATGTAGAGGACGGAACGCGTTTCTTCAACGGAAATCCCCAAGGAATCTCGGCCCCGCGTTGGTGATTCGTGCCAATGGCGGACATTATCTTCTGCCTGAGATTTAGATACAGTACCTATACCACAGTCATTGCCGTCTAGTCGGCGGAGTACCGTTTCTGTTTGGAGTCCGCATGCACATCGAATTTCACGGCCTGCAATTTCAGGCCTCGCGCATCACTTGCTATCTCTGGACCCCCTGGCGTGCGTCCGCCCTGGAGCATCGGCTCTTTAACGAGATCAAACAAATCGACGGCGTGACGCTCGAAACCGGTCCCGATGAACTGCGCGCTCAGCTCACCTCCGTCGCGGCCTGGAAGCAGGCCCAGCACAACATGACGCGCTTGCTCAAGGGATGGCAGGAGGAAGCGACGACGTTCGGCAAGGAACGCCGCGTCTATCGCTGGTTGTTCGAGGGCGACACCGACGAACATGGCTACGACCACGCCAACGATATCGCGTGCCTTTGGATCTATCTCCGGGCCGGCATCGAGCGCGGCGAACTCGACGATGGCGAACCCGTCGAGTGGATCGACTTCAGCGGATTCGGCCTGCGGCTTTGGCCCGAAGACAAACGATCACGTACCAGTACTGGCGAGAAGGCCTGACCGGGATAAGATTGTCCGCAATGCCATTAATTGCCGTACCGTGAGTTTGAAATGTCGCAACCGTCCGACATCAAGCCGACCACAGAACCTGCCGACGCCGGGGCGACGGCGCTGGACGTCACTCGGCTTGCGCCGGGACACGCCGCGCCGCATCGAGATCGGATGCTGACGGCGGCGGAACTCGGAACCTTCGTCGGGCAGCGGTTCGGCCAGTACGAGATCCTGTCAGAAATCGCCAAGGGCGGCATGGGTGTCGTCTATCGCGCTCGGCAAATCGCGCTTGGTAGAGTCGTCGCGCTAAAGATGATCCTCGCCGGCCGACTTGCCAATAGTGAAGATGTCGCGCGCTTTCGCGCCGAAGCCGAGGCAGCAGCAAAACTCCAGCATCCGAATATCGTCGCCGTGCATGACGTCAATCATCACGACGGTCAGCACTTTTTTACGATGGAATTCATCGATGGCCAAAGCCTCGATGCTCGTATCTCCGAAGGTCCCCTGCCCTGCAAGGCCGCGGCGCGCTACGTACGCATCCTCGCGCGAGCCGTGCATTACGCCCACAAAAACGGCATCCTGCATCGCGATTTGAAGCCCACGAACATCCTGATCGACGCCGACGACGAACCGCACATCACCGATTTCGGACTGGCCAAACGCCTCGGCCCCGATTCTGGCCAGACGCGCACCGGAGCCGTGCTTGGCACGCCGAGCTACATGTCGCCCGAGCAGGCGCAAGGCAGAACCACGGAACTCGGCCCCACGACCGACGTCTATAGTCTCGGCGCCGTTTTGTATGAGCTGATCACGGGAGCACCGCCGTTTCGCGGCGAAACGCCGCTTGACACCGTGATGCACGTCATCGATCACGAACCGGCCCCGCCCGCCTTGCTCAATCCGAAAGTCGATCACGATCTGCAGACAATCTGCCTTAAATGCCTCGAAAAGGACCCCTCGCTGCGATACGCCTCGGCCGAGGAACTCGGCGACGATCTCCAGCGCTACCTCAACGGCGATTCGATCACGGCACGCAGCTTCAACGTCATCGACCGCCTGGCACGCACTTTCGAGCGCGATCAACACACGGCTGACTTCTCCGCATGGAGTTCGATGGTGCTCGTCACGGCTGCGGTGGTGCTCGTCGAACATGTCGCGGTGTTCGGTTTCGTGCGCACCGAGCAATCGCCGACGTTCATCATGGCTGCACGCATCATGCAGTTCGTGTTCTTGGGGGCGCTTTTTTGGTACAACCGCCGCTGCCAACTTCTGCCCACAAGCGCGGCGGAACGTGAATTATGGTCGATCTGGATCGGCTACTTCACGACCTACTTCTTCATCGTCATCGTGACGCGCATCCTGATCGGCATCGATGCGCTGCGTATTCCAGACGATAATCGCATGCAGATTTACCTGCCCGAGTTGCTGCCTTACCCGTTTATCGCGCTCGTCTCAGGCTTGGCGTTCTTCGTCATGGGCGCCAATTATTGGGGCCGCTGCTATGTGTTCGGCCTGACGTTCTTCCTCCTGGGGCCGGTCATCGCGCTGGATCTGACGCTTGGCCCGCTTCTCTTCGGCGTGCTCTGGTCGGTCACGCTGTTGATCCTCGGCTTGCATCTACGCCAGCAGAATCAAAAACTGCAGATGGAACGCGAAAAGTCGAAAACGACAAATTCACAGGCGGCGACGGTGCTCCTGCAAAAAAAGCAGTAACCCATCGCCGCGCGGCAAGCGGATATTCGGAATCACCACTATCACACCGGAGGCCACCTCATGCATCGCAGTATCGCAGTCCTATTGCTTCTTCTGCTCGGTTCGGGAGCCGTGCGCGCCCAGAATGACGGATTCAAATCGCTCTTCAACGGCAAGGACCTGAGCGGTTGGGTCAATGTCAACTGCGCTCCCAGTACCTGGTATGTCAAGGACAACATGATCATCACCACGGGCAAACCGACCGGGTACCTTCGCACCGATCGCATGTACGAAAACTTCATCCTCGAATTCGAATGGTTCCACGCGCCGTCCAAAAAAGGCGCCGTCGGCAACTCCGGACTGTTCGTCTGGGGCGATCCGATCCCCGCCGTCGGAACGGGCTATACGCGCAGCATCGAGGTGCAGGTCCTCGTCAATCTCAACGTCAAGGACACCTACACCAGCCACGGCGACCTTTTCAGCATCTGGGGCGCGAAATGCAAGCCCGATCGCCCGCATCCGAAGGGCTGGGAACGCTGCCTGCCCAGCGAGAACGTCTGCAAGGGCGAGTACGAATGGAACCACTACCGCATCACCGCGAACAACGGCGTGCTCAAACTCGCCGTCAACGGCAAGGAAGTCTCCGGCGTGTCTGAATCGAATCCGCGCAAGGGATTCCTCGCGCTCGAATCCGAAGGTTCGGAATGCCGCTTCAAGAATATCAAGATCAAGGAACTGCCGACGACGAATCCGAAGCCGAGCGAGATTTGCGATGAGGATAAGGGCTTCCAGTGCCTGTTCACGGGACTGGATCTGACCGGCTGGAAAGCGACCGACATGCACAAGCAGCACTGGGTCATGCGCGACGGGGTGCTCAACTGCGATAGCAAGGTGACCTATGCCACCGCGAGTCTCGTTTCGGAAAAGTCGTTCGGAGATTTTGAACTGGTTTGCGATTTCAAATCCAAGGCGAGCCTGCTTCTTAACACCGGCGGCGAAGGCTCACAAGTCAACCTCGATGGAACGGGCAAAGGCTGGAATCGTGCCATTGTTCGCGTTCAGGGCAAGACCGTTCGCGTCGAGATCAATGGCAAAAGCTCCGGCGACATGAACCTGGCAAGCCCGCGAAAAACCGGCCCGATCGCGCTGCGGCAGCGCGGCGAAGCGGTGCAGTTCCGCAACCTCTTCATCCGCGAGTTGAAGTAACTGCGTTTCCGGTGTTTCGTTTAGCGTTCGCGTGGCGTCATGCGAACGCTAGAGCGAAAAACAATTCAAAGCCCCTTGTCCGTGAATTGTTTCTCGCTGAATTTCGGGTTCAATTCGATATCGCGGAAGTAATAGTCCGCGATCGTTTCGCCCTTCTCGTTTCGCAATTCATATCCCACGTGGAGCAGCGACTCCATGTCCACGTAAATCGTCATCTTGGCGATGCCGTCATCCTCGGGCGGATCGTAAGGATCGCGAACGAAGACGTAACAGAGCCGATCGACTTGCTCCAGCCGTTTGATGCCTTCGTACTTTAGATGCAGCTTGTCTCGCTTCTGAGCGTCATGGATACTGTTCAACGTATTTTTCGCGGCCTGGCGGAAGCCGAACTGCGTGATCGGAAATCGGCTGGTCGCCTTCGCGGCTGGAGAATCGACGGGAAACTTCAGAATGGGTCCGCGAAAGCCGCCGATGAGATTGGTCCGCACGACCAGTTTGTCGTCATTTTCACCTTTCACGAAGAGCGTGGCGCGGGCCAACTCGGCGCCTTTTTTCCAGTCAAAATGAACACTGAACGGCTGCTCGCGGAAGTTGATGATAATCTCTTCCGGATGGCGCAGCTTGCCTGCAACGCGCTCCTGTTTTAGAAAGCGCAATCGGTATCCCTTCACTTCCCGGTCGTATCGGTCCAGGCTGGCTTGCAAGAACTTCACGGGGTCGTTCTTCGCCAATTCCTCTAACGCCTTCGACTGCTCCTGACCGATAACGCGCAAGGGTTCCCAGAGAACATTCGTCGGAAACGGCTGGCTCGGTGAACTGGCGAGGCAAGCCAAAAGGTTCCATTGATCGCGAGTAAGAGGATTCACCACGGGCGGATCGTAGGGCGGGATCGGCGTTGTTTCGTTGTGGCGTAAGACCGGAAAAAGCCCGAGCGGAGCGAACAAAAAAACTGCAAGCAGTACTTTGCGAAACATGACGCGGTCCTTTGCGATGCGGTGCGCGGTCTTCCCTTACCCTATATAATGTAGCCGGTTTCCGATCCGGCAGTCAATCTCGCCTGTATTTGCACTCGCGGCATCACTTGGAGGACGTCGTTATCCCTGAATGCATCCGCCGAATCCGCTGGCATGGGTTGTTGGCAATCCTCGTGATCGCGCCGACCGTTACCGGCTGCGCCGCCACCTTGCCTCAAGTCATCGAATCCAGGCCGATGCGATTCGAGGCAAAGCCCGCGACGGTGTTTGTCGCGGATGGAGCGGGCGATTATCAATTGACCTCAAAAACCCTCCGCAACGTTCTCGAACGCGATGGCTATCCAATAGACGTCGTCACCTTCCAGTGGTCGCACGGCAAGAGACGCATCTTCGCCGATCAGACCGACTATCGGCACGCCCGAATGCAGGGCCGAATCCTCGCGGACACGGTGCTCGCTTTTCGCGAGACCAATCCCGATCATCCGATCTTTTTCTGCGGGCACAGCGCCGGTTCGCTCGTCGTGCTGACGGCTGTCGAGACTCTGCCGCCCAACACGATCGACGACGTCATCCTGCTCTCGCCGTCGCTATCCTACAAGTACGACTTGCACGAAGCGCTCCGCCGCGTTTCACAGGGTATTCACGTCCACTACAGTCCGCACGATTATCTCTACCTCGGCGTGGCGACTCGCATCATAGGCACGTCGGACCGCCTGAGAACAAAAAGCGCCGGCCGCGTCGGGTTTGGCGATCGCTTCATCTCGGCCGATACCGGGTCGAAGCAGAAATTGTTTCAGCATCCCTGGCGTCCGCGAGATCGCGCTCTGGGGCACAACGGCGGGCACTTCGGCGCCTACGCGCCGAACTACCTGCGCGAGTACATCTTCCCAATCTTCGATCCGGCGCGGCGCGCCGCTGCGCAATGACGTCCACGTCGCCCTCGCTCAGGCCGCCTGGCGCAGGCGCCGGTTGCCCATCGTGCTCTCTATGAAGCCGAACAATTCCTCCTCGAATCGCTCCGTACGAAATCGCAAGGCATGCTCCCGAAGCTTGGCCGGATCCATCGTGTCGCGCATGTGCTCGAATTGTTCGATAGACTCTATCAGGCAATCGGCCGTTTGCTCCGGAAACCAGACGCCTGTTTGACCGTCAATGACGGTCTCCGTCGCACCGCCGCGGCCAAAAGCGATGACCGGCGTGCCGCACGCCTGGGCTTCGACGGGCACGATGCCAAAATCCTCCTCGCCCGGAAAGAGAAGCGCCTGGCAGCGCCGAAGATGGTCGCGCAGGACCTCGTCGGGTTGCCAACCAAGGAACTCGGCACACCCGCCGGCGCGTGCACGCAGCTTGGCCTCGTCTTGACCGGATCCGATGACGACAAGCCGTCGGCCAAGCTTTTTGCACGCATCGATCGCCAGATCGAGCCGTTTGTAGGGCGCGAAGGCCGAGAGGATGAGGTAATAGTTTTCACGTACAACATTATCCGTACAGTAAAAATCAGTATCAACCGGCGGATGGATGACAACGGCGTCTCGCCGGTAACAGTCGCGGATGCGCTCACGCACCACGTTGCTATTGGCGATGAAATGCGTCACGCAGTCGGCGGTTCGGCGATCCCAGTCGCGCAGACGTGTCAGCACCGCCGAGGCGAGCCATTTCTTTGGCCCCCACCAGCCGCGATCGTGAAAGTAAGATTCCTGCATATGCCAGGCGTAACGCATCGGCGTGTGACAATAGGTAATGTGCGTCGCGCCGGCGGGTACGCTGACACCTTTGGCGACGCAGTGGCTGGAGCTGAACACCAGATCACACTCCGGCAAGCGCCAACCAACCGCTAGCGGCATGAGCGGAAGCATCCAGCGGTAGTAAGAATGCACCCGCGGCAGCTTCTGCAAAAAGCTCGTCACGATCGGGCGATTCTCGATCACCGAGCTACACGAGCCTCGCTTGTGGATCAGCGTGTAAAGCGGCGCATCGGGCCAGCGCCGGCACGGCGATTCGAGCACCTTCTCGCCGCCGCGCATGCCCGTCAGCCAATCGTGGACCATTACAACTTTGAGAGAAGACGGAACATTCATGGCATGATCTCTTGATTAAATTCGATTGAGAGTTTAACCTTTTGTTGAGATTGAGGAAAGGTGAAGTGGAAGTGATAGCAGACGACGTGGAAACGAAGCGTACTCGAACGATCCTCCTGGTGGATGATGATCACCTGGTTCTAAACATGCTGCACACCGTTCTCACCAGAAGCGGGTATCAGGTGCATGCCGAGATTGACAGCGTAAGAGCCTGCCTCGAGCTCGAACGCGGCGATGTCGTGCCTGACGCGATCGTCACCGATTTATCGATGGCGAGAATGAACGGCACCGAAATGGCGCAGCGTATGCTAGCGAAACAACCCGACTTGCCGATCGTATTCATTAGCGGAAATCCGACCGCGCAACTGATGCCGACTATCGAATCGTTCCCAAACCACGTTCTGTTGACGAAACCGTTTCTACCCTCGCACCTGCTCAATGTTCTCGCTTCGTTTCTTCATGGCGGGGACGATCTCCTTCGCAACGCGGGCTGAAATTCTTGACGAATCGTTGTTGCACGTCAAATCGCGCTTTCATATCCCAATAGCATAAGTCAGCCACATTACCCGTTTCCCTCCGTGTGCCTATTTTTCAGGAGCCACTCATGCGACATTCGATCCACACTACCGCCGTCTTTGCACTTATTCTCGGCACAACCCTGACCAGCCAGTCCGGCGAAAAGTCGGCGCCGAGCACGCCGTTCAACGGCAAGGACTTGACCGGCTGGAAGGTCCGAGGCAAAGACGAAAAGAACAAATGGAAAGTCGGCGCCGCCGGCGTTGATACCAAGGGATCGCTCGTCTTCAACAAAGGCGGCAGCGATCTCGTCAACACCGCCGGCGGCGGAATCGACATCTACACCACCGCGGAATTCGGCGATTGCATCGTCGAATGCGAAGTCATGGTCCCGAAAGGATCCAACTCCGGCATCTATCTCATGGGCCGATACGAAATTCAGATTCTCGATAGCTTTGGCCGCGACAAGCTCGGCATGGGCGACATGGGCGCGATCTACAGTATTGCTGTACCCAAGATCAACGCATGCTTGAAAGCCGGTGAATGGCAGAAGTACGTGATCGACTTCCAGGCGCCGCGTTTTGACGGCAAGAAGAAAACCGCCAACGCCAAGTTCCTGAAAGTCTCACTGAACGGCAAAGTGATTCACGAAAACGCCGAGGTGCTCAAAGGCGCGACCGGCGGAGCTCTCGCCAATAACGAGGTCCCCACCGGTCCGCTCATGTTTCAGGGCGATCACGGCCCTGTGGCGTTTCGCAATATCCGCATCACCCCGAAGTCGAAATAAACCACCGTGATGTGCCGGCGGAGCGAGGATCAAACCCCACGCTCTGCCGCATCGCCTGCGTTATCGCCGGCGCGGGGCGCCGTGATTCGGCGGCGACATCGGATCGCCGATTCCATCCGGCATCGGCGCGATTGGTCCGAGCGGCGCGGGGCCAGTCTGCGGTTTCTTTGGCACGGCTTCGCCGAAGTTGATGTCGCTCACGGTCATCCCGCGCGTGATCTTGATCGGTTGCGGCGGCGGGGTCGTTTGTTTCACGCCGTTCGGCACGACCTCGCGAACTTGATACGTGCCCAGGTCGAGACCGTCAAATCGGTAGCTGCCATCGGGCTTCGTCAACACGGTGGCGAGCACGTTTCCATCCATATCCAGTAGTTGAACCAACCGCCCGCCGATGCCCTGTTCGCCAGGGTTGAATTTGCCATTCTGATTCACGTCTGCGAAGACGCGCCCAGTGATCGAAGTCTTGAAGAAGAACACGTTTTCTTGCAGATTCGTCACGCTGGTATTTCTGCGAATGACGTCCGCGAGAGATGTATGTTCGAGATCGCCCAGCTGCTTTCCAGAAAAGACGTTCTCGTACCAGTACCGGTCGCCGGCACGCAGGCGCGCGAACTGGTCAGAAATAATCCGTGCAAAGGTCGGACCAACGCTCGCGCCAGGGATGTGATCCTCCGCCAATCCGCCAACCCATAGGTCGATCTTGTCCACGGTTCCGTACAGCGCTTGCAGCTTCTGCTGCACCGTGACGTCCGACGTAATATCCGCAAAGGTCTGCACCGGCTTCAAACCGTAGGCGACGCGCGTGGCATTGTAATCCGCCAATCCGTGGTCGCGGCCTCGCTGAATGTTGAGCGCCGCGAGGTCGAGACCGCCCGCTCCCGGAGGACCGAAGAGGAAGTTTCGCAGATCGTCCACGATCTTGGTATCGACCTCCTGAGCGTTGTCCGATGCGAGGTACTTGAGGATCGGGTCGATGCCGACGCTCTTTATCACGGATGGATTGAAGAAGGCGTCGCGCAGCAACATCGGTTCGCGGATCTCGTTGCCATCGTTGTCGAGAAATTCAATGTCATCGCCGACGAGCGAATGGCCGATGCGAAACGCCGCTGCGGCGAATTCATTGGAGATGTTCGGGTTGACGTTCGGATTGTAGCCGTGGTACGCGCCGGGCGCCGCCGGACCTAGCAAGGCTGGCAGGAATTCGTTGTAAGTGATCGACTGAATCTCGGCAATCACCATGCGGCGAGCCTGCTGATAGATCTGTTCGTCCGTTAATTTGGGATTCGTTTTCGCGATCTGGTCGGCCAATCGGTTGTGCTCACGAACGAACAGCGTTTGCAGCGCCGTCAAATCCGGATTTTCGCTGGCGCGAATATCTCCGGCCAGGAAATTGCCATTCGCATCGGTGGGGAGCAGGTTGCCGTCGCTTGTTTTCAACTTCCCGCCGCTGAACGTGCGCAACGACGCGGCCGTGGCGGCGTCGGAGCCGTAAATCATTGAGCCGTCGATGTACGACGTGATGCTATTCACCTGCTGGCGCGGATTATTCGGCGAGGTGCCGGTATTCGGATCGAAGTTCGAGCGATTCAATGGAATCACCTGCGTGCCCGTGCCACTCGGATCGAATTGTTCATCGCCCGTTGGGATCTGGATGTTGAATGACTCCGCCGGACTGGCAGAGAGCGTGAGATCGATATCGTGATCGATGAACTGCCCCCACGCGTAGATAAACGCCGACATATTCCGATCGTTCGTCGGCGTATCTTCCGGCTGACCGGCGAGCAGGTTGCTGATAGCGCGCGCGTTGGGCAGGTCGGCGCCAGCGGGAGTCGAGATGCCGTCGCCATACTCCGCGGGAGCGATGCGCAGAAAGTCAGATCCCGCGCTGCCCCAGTCGGTATGGGTGAGATTGTTGCCTGTGCCGTCGATGGATGCCCAGACCGTAGCCGGCACCAGGCGATCTTCGAGTGCTTCCACGTTCAGTGGTGTTTTACTGCGACGCATCGGCTGTCGTTTTTGCACGGAGATACCAAACCAACGTTTGAATGTCATGAACGAAATCATGCTTTCTCCCTTTCCGATTCAATTGGTGAGCCACGAAATTTACAGACCATGCACGGGGCCGCGAATGCAAGCATGCGCAGCGGGGTTGGACAATTCGTTCGCCGTGCGAGTCGGTCGGCGGAAAATACAGCCCGAATGATTCACCACAGAGAGCACAGAGGCCACAGAGAGAGGAATTTAAGGGAAATACGAAAGATCGATGAAAACACCACGCATTCTTCAGGGTGACACACCCAACGTCGTACCTCTTTACTTACCAATCTCTTCGTATTTCTCTGTGATCTCTGTGATCTCTGTGGTGAAAAATCAGGGCGAGCGAGACTTGCGAGCCGAGGAGTGAGTCTATCAGCGGTCGCGCTGTCTCCTTTCTGTTCTCTTTCATTGGATCGCGACGATCGGCAACGCCAGGGTCCGAATCAGACATGACGGGATCGGCCCCGCAGCGCCTTCGATCGCATCGATCACGAGATGGAGCTTACCACGGCGTAACTTAAGCCAAGATGAAGCACGAAAAATAATTCGCTGATTTGAAAAAAACAAAGAAAGGCGGTGTCGTACGATAAAAATCGTATGGACAATTATCGTACAGAACAAACACGTATTCACCAATACGCCTGGGCATCGCGCGCGACGGCAAGGGGCGGGGCCGTCGAGTTCGCGCCATCGGGAATCGATAAATCCAAGGAAAAACAACGACCTCCCGAGCCACTCCCGCCCCCTTTTCTTCCCCCGGAGCTGGTTCATTCAAGTGCGCTGGGTCCAGAACCGTTTACAGCCTGCGCACTGATACCCTTTTCGCCCCCTATTTTCGCCAGTAACGTATCCGGTGCCTCCGCATCGGATACACGTAGACGTGTCCCCATCGCCGAACGCTGCTCCTAAGGAAGCACCGAGAAGACCGCCGGCCAACCCAATACTCAATCCACCGGTCAACCCTAAAGCCACTATCGCACCGATGCCGCCACCTATTACGGCACAAGTGCCATGTTTGCTCGTGTCGGTGCCATAGAACGCTTTGGCGCTCCAGCGCCGCTTGCACCAGTGGCAGACGAAAAAAGCGCGATCTTCGCTTATGGATTTTGCTTCCACGTTCGCTCCGCATTTGGCGCAGTGACTTTTCTGACCCATGTTTTTTCCTTTCAAGGTTTTTCGTTAAAAAAAAGTTAAATTGCGGAATACAAATACACCCCGCCTAGAGCCAGCGTTGCGGCGAATAGGATTAGTCCGAAGCAACCGGACTGTCCACCACTGCCACTCGGCGAATTGCTGCTGTATCGCCCACCCGAATCCCGCGGCGCCGGTTCTGAACGCCCTGAGCCCTTCCCCCCCATGCATGCAACCCCTTTTCATGGTGATTTTGAAGAACGCCTCTAAACCACTATACACTTCTAAACGCATTATAGGATAATGCGTCATTAATAGCAATACTCCAGTGCATAATTTTGCTCGAATTAGCCTCGCAAATTGGATCCCAATCGATTCCGAATTGGAGTTAGCAGATTTTTTTCGCCGGGCGGTGCAGCGTCCACAAGCGAAATGTCGTCAACTCGATTTTTCGCAAGACTTGATACCGTTCGAGAAACGTCCCATTCCGCGAACTCGCAAATATGACCTGAATCACCAATTTTGATGATCCGATAAACTCCTCTTGAATGATTTGAACTAACCCCAGAACCAAAATAGCATGGGATGTCCTTCCATTTCGCCATTAGTCCAAGTCCAACAATCTCGCTCGTAAGACGTTCCGAGAAAGAACGTTTGCGTAACGCAAGATCTGCGTTTTGGGCCTTGCGATCATGATCAAGATTCGGATCGGCTCGAGGAGAGGAATCTTTCAAGAACTCTCGAAGCAAAGGTGCCATCTGTTTTCCAATCAACACGCGCATCGTGTGAGTGATCGCACCGAACGCCTGTATTTGCTGCGGATAGGTGGTTTTTGCAGGCACAGAACCAACCAAAGCCTTGATCTTGGCCGCGCGTTGCTCTTCCGCCGGCAAACATGCAACGATTTTTTGTATAAGTTCAGCTGCATCCGTCGTCCGTTTTTCACCATCCTGTTCGATAGAGGGGACAGAAAAAAAAACACTGTTTTGTATTAGGTCAGCTGGATCCGTTGACCGCTCGTCACGATCCTGTTGGCTGGGTAGGATGGAGAAAAAAACAAGGCATTGCCCTATTTGAAAAACGCCTGGTCGATCCTTGACTTGCTCCGCACCGAAATAATGAGCCATTAAACGAGGCATAGCGAGTTTCATAAGGTCCGGATTATTTTTTAACTCCGACATAGTTGATTCCATTAGCGTCGGATTAGCGATGGATTTATCAATAGATTTGAGAATCGCGTCCTCACGCATGTTCAATGGCTCTACACCTATTCCGCTAATTCCCTTCTTAAAAGCATTCGCTACGGCCGATTTTGGGTCGGGGATTGGCTGAGGTGCGTCCGTACCTCCCGTATTGAAATCTGGCGCGATTATTTCATCACTCTCTCCGATAGGAGAATTGGCATCGCAGCTTTGATCAATGGGATTGATTAATTCGTTTGCCGGAATGTGTTTTCCCATGGCGCAGTCTCTTTTCAAAATTTGCGGGATTCGGAGGGCACCATAATTATCTACTCCGACCGGCCTTGCGAGAGACCGGTTTCGGCGGGCAATAATCAAATATTGCGGTCTCGAACCCTGCGGCGGTTGACACAGTGTTCTCACATTCAACCTGCCGCATCCGCGGTTACGCTTGCCGTAGTTTCGTGTGCCGGTAGGGCGAGAGATTCCTCACCTACTCTACAATCTACCGCGCTGGTCGATGGGTTCGCAAGGCCAAGGAATGCTAGACCGAGACGAAAAGTTTGACGTATTAGTTGAGTGACCTCCCGTCCTATGTAAAAATGTTGACACAGCGTCGGCGGCATGGAAATCGCGACGAAACGAAAAAAACGGCGTCAGTTGAATGTCCGCTTCGGTTGATCGGGCCCGGGAAATATCGGTTCGATAGAGCGAAATCCGCCAATAGGGCCAGACAATCCACGGCGGCGGGTCTCGCGGCACCGCCGAATCAGCAGATTGGATATGCGAAAAAACACCTATGCGGCTTTGCGCTCGTAGTGCTTGAGCCAACCGCCGAGACGCTCGGAAGAGGGTGTCTTAATATACTTCGCGCGGACGAAATTGACGTTTCCGAGCCGCGCACGCAGCGCAGCGGAGTAAGCGCCAGCCAGAGAATCGCTTACTCCGCTGCGCTGCGTGCGCGGCTCGGACAATGTGTCAAACCCAGCCGCGCCTTGCCCTCGTTCCCAGGCTCCTGCCTGGGAACGCACTACGCTCCAGGCTCCTGCC
>CAZAFH010000109.1:0-27027 GCA_964484265.1 uncultured Singulisphaera sp. | reverse complement strand
GCCCATTTTTGGTGAAAATCCCTGATTTTCTTTACCAACATCGTGTAGGACGACCGGAACTTGTTTGCGCCTAAGAATTACGGAGGTTGGCCATGGAAATCGGCAAATCGACACATGAGGATCGACGACGCATGTTCTCGGCTGAACTCAAGGAAATGGGAGATGATCCGCAAATTCAGTCCGAACTTCGCCAGATCGAGTGGGAATTTAGCGGAAGGCGGCTGTCCGTTCCGTGCCAAATTATAAGGCCTATCACGCTGGAAAATCTCATAGACATCTGGGAGGCAAAGCGAGGCCGAATCAGGTCGGCGGAGGTTCGCCGAGTTACGATTACGGATTCGGTCGTTGACACGAGTATTCCGTTTCTTTGCATTCCTTCCAACGTCGTCCGAGATCTTGGGCTGCTTCGCACCGGCGAAACGAAGTACATCGGATCAACATTCACCCGCGACGTTGCCATGTTTCAGCCCGTCCACGTAACCATTCTGGGCCAATTGTGCACCATGGACGTGTTGGAGATTCCGGACGGGCTGCCGTTGATCATCGGAAACCTGATAGTGACGCATCTTGATTTGAATTTCGATGCACACAACAGGCGTCTTGTCGAATATCCGGTGTAGCGGGAAGAGGAATCGCGATAAGCATCTCCGTATTTTGTCTTAAACTGGCGTCGGATTTGGGTATTGAATTTTGCAAAGCAATCTGAGGTCACATCGATGAGACCCAATATCGAGGAATGCTCCATTGAAAAACTTAATGACCTTCTGTGCGATGGCTCGCTCGCCGAACGATGTGCTGCTGCCTTGTGTATCGGAAGTGCGAGTTTCGTTCCAGACCACCTGATCGATTTACTTCACCTTCTTACCGTTGACTCCGAACCAGCGCTTCAGAATGCTATCAATATAACTCTTGGAAGTCTCACTATTGATCGCCAATCTCGTGAGGGTTTATTAAAAGATTTGCAGGACGAGGACCCAGCAATTCGGCAAGCCGCCCTGAGCTACCTTTCGGCACTACCTGATATAATCCCATCGGATCGATTGCCATATTGTGAAAACCGCGAAAGCATTGTGGATACAGGTTTTACGAATCCATCAACAAATTCTCGGCCACTTGTTGAATCTTCGCATGCCAAACATGCTGATTCTATCGCACCGGATGTATCGCTGGTTGGTCGGTTACCCGCGTGGTTCTTGATTGTTGCGATTTCGATGAGCATCTTGTTGACCTGGCTACTTCGAGGCGAATCAATTACTCCGTGGATTCTCGCAAGCCTTGGTGCGATTGGAATCGGCGGGTTTGGATTCGCCTACCGCAGTCGATTTAGTGACGGATATTCGATCAAACTTTTTGCAGCTCGGATTCGAGTGATTGTGGCAATACTGATTGCTTCTTTGGGCGGTCTTGTTGTGACCTTAGCGTTCTCTGCGAGCTACGTTTATGTCGATAACGCAACGGAAAACGCTGTCACGATTTTTTTAGATGGCAGTGAATGGATGAAAATTGATGCAAAGGATTCTAAGCGCCGACTAATGCCGACAGGCAAACATTCAATTACGATACAATCGCTGAATAATGCCGTGCTCGACCAACACGACGTTGAAATTCTACGCGGTCGATTGCATGCCTTAAACATTCTTGGGCAGCAAAAATACTACCACGGCACTGCGCGATATGGCTTCGGAAAAGGTTCTATGGAAGAGATCAATAAAAAATTTATGCTCATTCCAGATGTTCACTACCTTTTTCAGGATCCGCCTGCTCAATTGAAAGGTGTACAATTCGCCGCGGATCGCAGCTTTATCACGAAGGCCAAACCGCCTGCATTTCTTTTGGAATAATCACGCCGGGCAAATGGTCGGTTTCTTCTTTCCACAGAGCCCGAAGCTACGAATTCCGTGTCATTCAGGACCCACCCATGCCATCCGCCATCCTTTGCCGCAACCTGCGAAAGACCTATCATGTCAAGCCGCATCCGGTCGATGCTGTCAATGGGCTTGACCTGGAGGTATTCGCCGGCGAATGCTTCGGCCTGCTCGGTCCCAATGGCGCGGGCAAAACCACGACCATCGAGATTCTCGAAGGCTTGCTTGACGCCACGTCCGGCGAGGTCACCGTGCTCGGGCAAACCTGGGGCAAGGGCGACGACCGCGCGTTGCGCCAGCGCATCGGCGTCTCGCTGCAAGAAACCAAGCTCTCCGAGAAGCTCAGCGTCATCGAAACGCTTGAACTTTTCCGCAGCTTCTACGATCGCGGTCTCGATCCCGAGCAGGTCATGAACATGGTCGGCCTGGATGAAAAACGTGCGGCGTGGATCGGCAAGCTCTCCGGCGGGCAGAAGCAACGCCTCGCCATCGCCACGGCACTCGTCGGCGATCCCGAATTGCTCTTCCTCGACGAACCGACGACGGGGCTCGATCCGCAATCGCGCCGCCAGCTATGGGACATCCTCCGCGAACTGCGCAAACAGGGCCGAACCGTGCTCATCACCACGCATTACATGGACGAAGCCGAGAAACTCTGCGATCGCGTCGGCGTCGTCGATCACGGCAAGATGATCGCGCTGGGCACTCCCGCCGAACTTATCGCCAAAATCGGCGGCGAGCACTTTGTCGAATTCCAGGTCGAACGCCCTGAAACGCTCGACGCCGAGGCGTTGCGCGCGCTGCCTTCCGTCGTCCACGCTCGCCGCGAGGCCGACGCATTCTCGCTCAGCGTGACGGCTGCACATGAGACGCTGCCCACGCTGCTGGCGTACCTCGAATCGCGCGGTTGTCCGCTCTTGAATCTGACGACACGCCACGCGAGCCTGGAGGACGTGTTCGTGACGCTAACAGGCCGCCACCTGCGCGATGATCGGTGAGGTTGGATTATTCAAATCGGAGAGTCATTGCTACGGCACGTATACCATGTCCACTCGGACAACGAAGCCTGCCTTCGACTCCGAGACGCGCGCGCCCAATACCTGATCACTGCGGCCTTCTCTCTTCGTCCACAAATCAATGATCACTTCCCATTCCTTGCCCATCCAAATGCAAACGGACGAAGCCCATGTTTTTTCGGGAAGTTCTATAAGCGTCTCGCCGTAGTCCTTGATTTGTTCCTCTATCTGCCTGGCCGTTTTGGCAGAGATCGGCGCCACGCCCGCCACACCACCGCTTAGGCGAAAGTCGTTGTGCGCAAATGCCTTCACGACCTCGCGAAAAACCGGGCGCCAGGCAGTCGGGATGGGACGCTGCTCGTCTTCGTCTTTGACGGCGAGTACTTCAGAGTCGGATTGTCGTTTCCCCATTGGGTGCATCCCTGGTAGGCCGAACGTTATTTACGTAGACATTCAATATTTTCTTCCGTCAGGTTCCTGCGTCAAGCAGAAACGCGGCGTCGATTTGTACGCGTGAATAACGATTCGCGGAACGCTAGTTTCTGTTTCGGACCTGGCTCATAGTCCGAAGCGTCAAGCCCTTTGGTTCAGTTCCTGATTTTCTGAAGCGGAATGAACTTGTCAAGAAGAAGCCATCTGCAGCACGCCGCGCCTGACAAGGATTAGGGACGAGATTTGGCGTTTTTTTTCTCGACAATCGCCCGCGTTTTGTGATAGAATCACTTTCCCCGAACCTTCATGCCCGACTTTTTTTGCAGAGCGAATCACACCATGAAATTCAATTCGTTGCTTGGCGCTTTTTTCGCCATTCTTTTTTCTGTGCATTCAGCCTTTGCGGGTGGGGATGCGAAGAAGGGCGTCGAGTTTTTCGAATCCAAAATTCGACCGGTTCTCAGTAAGTATTGTTACGAGTGCCATTCAACTCAGTCGAAGAGACTGAAGGCGGGCCTGCTGCTCGACAGCAAGGCGGGTATGCTGCAAGGCGGCGATAGCGGGCCGGTGCTCGTGCCTGGCAAGGCGAAAGAAAGCCTGCTCGTCAAGGCGCTCGCGCACGACGGGCCGACGAAGATGCCGTCGCAATCGACGAAGCTGAGCAACGAGATTATTGCCGACTTCGTGAAATGGATCGAGATGGGCGCTCCCGACCCGCGCGATGGCAAGGTCGTTTCCCGCAAGAAAGAAATCGACATCGAGAAGGGCCGGCGGTTCTGGTCGTTTCAGCCGCTCGTGTCAGTGGCGCCGCCGAACGTGAAGGACGGCAGCTGGGTGCGGACGCCGATCGATCGCTTCATCCTGGCGAAACTCGAAGAGAAAGGGCTGACGCCGAACGCGCCGGCGAACTGGGAGAAGCTGTTGCGGCGGGCCTATTTCGATTTGCATGGGCTGCCGCCGACGGTCGAAGAAATACAAGCATTCAGCAAGGAAATGTTGAGCGCTAAGCCGCAAGCGGCGTATGAGGCGATGATCGATCGCCTGCTCGAATCGCCGCGCTTTGGCGAACGCTGGGCACGCCATTGGCTTGATACCGTGCGCTTTGCCGAGAGCGGCGGGTACGAATTCGACGGCAATCGGCCGAACGCGTTTCACTACCGCGATTTTGTCATCAAGGCGATGAACGACGACATGCCGTTCGACCAGTTCCTTCGCTGGCAGATCGCGGGCGATCAGCTCGTGCCAGGGAATCTGCAAGCCGTCGCCGCTACCGGATTCCTTGTGGCTGGGTCGTATCCAGGCCAGACGACGTCGAAGACGCTCGCGCTGATTCGCTACGACCACCTCGACGACATGATTTCGACGCTTGGCACCTCGATGCTCGGCCTATCGCTGGGTTGCGCCCGCTGCCATGAACATAAGTACGATCCAATCCCGCAAGAGGATTACTATCGGCTCATCTCCTCGCTGGGCCGAACCGACTCAGCGAATCTGAAGGTGAACATCGATCTGGACAACTACAAGAAAGCCAAAGTCACATTCGACTCGGAACACGCACCATTGCTCAAGGCTCGCGATAGTTATGAGCAAGGCGAAGGTGCAAAATTCCTCGACGCCTTCTGGACAGCCAACAAGGACAAAGCGGGCCCGGCCTGGCTGACTTTGGTTCCCACGGAGGCCAAAGCGAAGAGCGGCGCCCTTCAGGTGAATGCCGATGGTTCCCTGTCGCTGAAGGCCAAGACGGCGAAATCCGACACGTTCACCATCGCCGCTCGGACGATGCAGAAGAAGATCAAAGCCATCCGCGTGGAAGCCCTGGCCGATACCGGAGCGAACGCCGATTTCGTGCTCAGCGAGATCACCATCGTGGCGACTCCGACAAAAGCTCCGCCGAAGGGAAAGATCAAGCCGATCACCGTAAAGTTGAAACCCGGCCAGGCCACGGCGGCTGACGCGAAATTCCCGCTCGCCGCTGCCGTTGACGGCAATCTCAAAACCGGCTGGTCGATCGGCAAGGCCACGAGCAAGGATCACGCCGCAACCTTTGAATTTGATGGCAACATCGGCTTCGACGGCGGGACCAATCTCGCGATCACGCTTACCTTCTCGGGCAACGCCATCGCTCGGCCGCGACTCGCGATCACGACCGTCGAGAACGCGTCTCTCACCGATGCTGGTCTTCCCCAGGCCGCAACGGAGCTGCTGACTATTCTCCGGGACACCCAGGGTAAATTGAAACCAGAGCGGCGCGAAATCACGGTCGATTGGCTGCGCAAACTCGACGCCAAGACCGATGCGATTTACCAGAAGATTGACGCTCACGCGAAATCGGAACCGCAGCCGAAGCTCGTGACGGTCTTCGCCGCTCAGTCAGGCCGAGGCGGGCCTGTCAATTTTCTCGTTCGTGGCGAACCGGAGAAAAAACGCGAGGTCAGCAATCCCGGCTTCGTTCAGGTCTTGATGAACAATGCCGAAAAGGATAAACACTGGCTCGATGCCGACAAAACCAAGCTCGATCCCCGCGTCGGGCTGGCCAACTGGATCACCGACAAGGACCAGGGCGCCGGGCATTTGGCGGCGCGCGTCATGGTCAATCGGCTTTGGCAGCATCACATGGGCAAGGGTATAGTCGCCACGCCGAACGACTTTGGCGTGCAAGGCGATGCACCGACGCATCCGGAGTTGCTCGACTACCTCGCCTCGGAACTCATCAAGAACGGCTGGCGGCTCAAGCCGATCCACAAGCTTATCATGACCAGTGCCGTCTATTTGCAGTCCAACGAGATCAACCCAAGCAACATGAAAACCGACCCGGCCAACAAACTGTGGTGGCGGCGCCCGACCCGCCGGCTCGAGGCCGAGGCAATTCGCGACAGCCTGCTCGCCGTGGGCGGGAATATCGACCTGAAGATGTACGGCGCCGGCACGCTTGATGCGAACAATCCTCGCCGCAGTATTTACCTCACCGTAAAACGCAGCCAGATGATTCCGTTCCTGACGATGTTCGACGTTCCCGAAGCGTTGCAAGGCATCGGCGAGCGCAGCGTCACCACCGTGCCCACGCAATCGCTGGCGTTCATGAACTCGCCGCTCGTGCGAGGCACCGCACAAAAGCTCGCCGCCCGCGTCCGCACCAAGGATGCCAACGTCGAACCCGCCATCGAGCAAGCCTACCAGATCGCGCTGGCCCGTATGCCCTCGCAACCTGAACGCGACCGCATGCGCTCGTTCATCGAACGCCAGGCCGAGAGCTACGGCAAGTCTCCAGCGGCTCGCGACCTGGCCCTGACCGATTTCTGCCAGGTGTTGATTTGCCTCAATGAGTTTATTTACGTGGACTGACGAAACCTGAGCGTTCAGCAAGGCTCCATGTTGAGCGCTAAGCCGCAAGCGGCAAATGCCAATTGGATCCGAACAACATGGACAACGAGTCCGTATGAGGAAAAGACGTCATGAATGAGAACAATATTTCACTTCCTTCGCGCCGCCGTTTTTTGCAATCGACCGGCATGGGGCTCGGTTCACTGGCGCTGGCGTCGCTACTTCATGAGCAGAGCCAGGGGCAGGAGCGGCTGCAGCGGCCGCACCATCAACCGAAAGTGCGCTCGGTCATCTGGCTCTTCATGACGGGCGGGCCTTCGCAGGTGGACACTTTCGACTACAAGCCCGAATTGCAGCGGCGCAATGGCCAGGTGCTCGCTGGCGCGGATCCGCGCACCGGGTTTTTCCAGACAAGCGGGCGCTGTCTTGCCTCGCCGTTCGGCTGGCGGCAGCATGGGCAATCGGGGTCGTGGGTGTCCGACCTGTTGCCGCACACCGCTCGGCACGTCGATGACATGGCATTCATCCACTCCTGCTATTCCCTGCAAAATAATCACGCGCCGGCGTCGATCGAGATCATGACAGGCGTCAATCGGCCGGGGTACCCGTCCATGGGTTCGTGGATCAACTACGGCCTTGGCACGATGAACGAAAATTTGCCGGCCTTCGTCGTCATGCACGACACCAAGCCGCGCGGCGACGACAACATCTGGACGCCCGGATTCTTGCCGAAAAGCTACCAGCCGCTCACGCTCGACTCGCGCCGTCGCGAGGAGATCGCCAACCTGACGCGCGCCGCCGGTGTCGGCGAGACGCAACAGCGCTCGCAACTCGACCTGCTGCGCGAACTCAATCAGGCGCATCAACAGCAGCGCCCGCAGGAAGCCGATCTCGCCGCGCGAATCCAGTCATTCGAGCTTGCCTTTCGCATGCAGCAGGCGGCACCCGAGGCGTTGGACCTTCGTCAGGAACCACGGATTGTCCAGGATTTGTACGGCATGAATCAACGCGACACGGCGACCTTCGGCCGGCAGTGCCTGATCGCCCGGCGTCTCGTGGAACGCAATGTTCGGTTCGTGCAGATTTTCTTCAGCGCGACGCGCATCTCGGGCGGAGCCGTCAATGACGTGCCCTGGGATGGGCATAGCGACATCAACGTCAACCATCGCGATTGTGCTGCAACGATGGATCAGCCCGTCGGAGCGCTACTCTCGGATCTGAAGTCGCGTGGTCTGCTCGATTCGACGCTCGTCGTCTGGGGCGGCGAATTTGGCCGCACGTCGGATTCTCAAGGCGCGACGGGCCGCGATCACAACCCTCACGCGCACACCATTTGGATGGCGGGCGGTGGGATTCGCGGCGGCGTCCACTATGGCGCGACCGATGACTTCGGCTACAAGGCCGTCCACAACCGCACCAGCGTGCACGACATCCAGGCGACCGTGTTGCACCTGCTCGGCCTCGACCACACGCGATTGACGTATCGCTTCAATGGACGCGATTTCCGCCTGACCGATGTGGCGGGCAATGTGATTCGCGATATTCTGGTTTGAAAGGAATCGGCGAGCGCGAATCCAATATCGTGCTCGCCGAGTGGCTACTGGAAAGGGATCGCGGACTATTTCGATCCGACGTTAAACGTCCATGTCGTGTAGTGGCGAACTTCCGTGTATTTTTTGCCGCTGAGTTCGCCGGCTTTCTTTTCCACCATCTTTGCACGCAAACCCACCATTCCCGGTGCGGCGGTAAGGTCCTGGATCGTAAACGAGCCATCCTTATTCACGAGAATCTTTCGCGACGAATTCATTTTTGGCAGCATGGCAACGACTTCGACATCCGCAGTCGCCTTGCCATTCCACAATACGGCGAATTTGCCTGATTCCACCGCGACGATTTCGAGCGGAAGCGCTGGCGCGGCTTTCGAGGAGATCGGCCCAAGCGGTGTCAGACTCGTCTTGGCGCAGTAACTCAGCAAGTATGGTTCTCCCGTCTTTTGCAGGACCCCATAAGTGCAGGCGCCGCGGATTTCAGCACCCTGTGAGCTCTTGGTCGGCAGCGAAAGGAGAAAGTGATCGGCCTTCGCCGTTTTCGTTACAGGGATCGATTTCAAGCTCGCGCCTCGTGCGGTCACGACGGTCTGTGCGATCTTGGAGATGGGAACGTTGTCATCCGGATCCAGCGAATCGCTGAAGATGAGTTTTGCCGTGCCATCGCCGGCCGGGACGATCCAAACAAAATGGGCCTGAGCGGTTTGGACCGCCAGCAAGGCAGTCGCAAGGAAGAAACATTTTTTCACGGTAGTTGAACCTCACTTGGTGAATAGATTCATATGGTTGATTTCTCTGCAACGTGCAGAGATTTCAGGGCTGCGTCAGGAGAGCCTAGCTGGATCAAAATGACTGTTTCGAAAGTCTCTACGCAGCAATCGCAGCGGAAGTCGCCAGACGTCGCCAGACTTCCGATTGCGCCATGCCGGAATTCTGGCAAATTCCGCTACATCGAACTGTGCAGTAGCTTCTGAAATGGCCATCTAGCGTCCTCGGTCCCGCTCGTGACGCGGGGATTACTTGTGCAACTCAGGTGGGCAATATTCCAGCTTCATTTCACAATCCCGATGCGATAAAGCGCCGTTCCCGTGCGGATGAAGAATGCACCGTCAACGGCGGCGACGCCGTGGATCGTGGGTGCGTTCTCGGCTTCAGCGTCGTTTCGTTCGGCCCACAGCGTGTTGGACGCCAGCTTTTCATATTTCGGGCCGGCTTTGAGCACGGTGGTTCGCCCGTCTTTTCCGAAGAAATAGACACGATCGCCCGCGCCGATGGGCGATGCCCAGCACGGGCCGTCGATGCGCTCGGCGTAGGTTTCCTTTCCTGATTTCAGATCGATGCAGAAAACAACGCCCGCTTGATTGACGAAATAGGCATGCCCCTGAAAGGCGAGCGGCGTGGCGTAGCTCGAGACAGCCTTCTGCGCCGCCCAGCGAATTTGATAGCCCGGCTTGCCGTCTTTGCTGACGAGCGCGACGCAACAGTTGGATTTCGAGGCGCTGGCGGCATCGCCGCCTTTGCGTGAAAGCCCGGAGCCGACCAGGATGACATCGTCGTTCGCCGATGCCGAGGGAATCGTGTTGCCGCTCAGGCCGTCCATTTCCCAGAGCAATTTTCCGTTGCTGGCGTCATACCCGGCGACGTTTCCATTGCTGCTGACGACGACTTCCGGCTTGCCGTCTCGGCGAGCGATGACGGGAGACGTCCAGGATCCACGGCTTTTGCGTTCGGTTTTCCAGAGGTTCTTGCCGGTCCTTTTGCTCACGGCAAGCAAATAGGACGGTCCGCTGTGATCGATGAGGACGATGACGGCGTCGTCCGTGGCGGTCGGCGAACTGCCCAGCCCGTGATTGCCTTGAAATTCGCCGTAGTCCTTGACCAGGCTGCGCGACCAGAGCGGCTTACCGTCGTGGGTCAGAGCAAGCAAATCGCCGCCCTCGAAAAAAGCGTAAACGGCGGCGGCATCGACGATGGGCGTGGGCGCTGCCTTGCTGACGTAGTTACTCCACTTGGCCTTTTGCGTCGGCTGGAATTCGTGGGTCCACCGCTTCTTGCCAGTGCCTGCGTCGATGGCCGTGACGAATCCTTTCTCACGGTTATCGCCCGCGACGGAGGTTACGAACACGGTATCTTTCCAGACGACCGGGCTGGATTGTCCGTATCCCGGCAGGTCGAATTTCCAGGCGACGTTTTTGCCGGGCCCCCACGATAGCGGCAGATTCTTCGCGGTCGAGATCCCGTCGCCGCAGCCGCGGAAACCAGGCCATGTGCTAGGGTCGCTGGTCGTGCTATTTGCCAGGAAAGAGAGTGCGAGCAGTATCGATGCCGTCATGGTGAAATTGCCTTTTGGTGAGAAATGCAGGTGACCTGGCGATGGGAGGAAAATCCGATCGCCAGGCGTCGATAAGTTTTGAGTTACTTCACGGATGTACGAAAAGATTCGACCTGGGCGACGTTGCCGTCCTTGGAGGCTCCGCCGAGGACGAGCAGCAAGTCATCGCGGATCGGGACGATGCGATGCACCAGTCGCTGTTTCCCGAGCGAGCCGATCTCGTTCCAGGCGTCGCGCTTCAAGCTAAGCTGATAGACTTTGCCGTCAGACGGACTCGCGAAGAGCGTACCCTTGACGGCTGCGACAGCGGGAGTGAAGCCGTTGCGATTTGGTCCCGGCAGGGTTGGGCCTTTCGTCCATACCCGGGTCTTGAGGTCGAGTATGTCCACGCCTCGGTCCGTGCCGTCGGCGCCCATGCCGCCGACCACGTAGACTTTACCTTCGAGAGCGGCCGCGTTGAGGGCACGTCGCTTGAATGGTTGGGAGATCAATTCCCACGCCGGCTTATTGCTGCTGAGGTCAAGAATAAGTGACGTGTCATGCCAGACTGAACGATTTCCTTTGCCGTTCATTTTCCAGCCGCCGACGACGACGATCTTGTCGCCGACCACGGTGGCGTCATGCGACGAACGGCCTTCGGGCATGTCTGGCAGCGGCTCCCATTTGCCGACCTTGGGATCGAAACGCACGCATTTGGCCAACGAGACGTTATCGGATTCGTCGCCGGGCTTGTTGCGAGGCTGCATGCCGCCGATGCGATAAAGCTTGCCGCCGTGCGCGACCAGTGCAAGGCCCTGGATCGCGTCGCCTGCGGGAAGTTCCTCCCACCGCTCGGGCTTCGCAAGATTCAGACGGCGGAACTTTCCCGTCACGGCTTCGGTGGAGTAGGTGTGGGTCTTGCCGATGTGTCCGCCATAGACGTACACGTATCCGTCACTGATCGCGGCGCCGAAGCTCGAAAATCCTTCAGGCGTCGGCGGATAGACGGCTTTCGGACTCTGCGCCCGTGCGATCGACCCCATCAGCAGTAGGGCGGCCATCAAAAATATCTTTTTCATCATTAACTCGATTCTAGTTGAAGGCTCGTTGATTCGTATGGGGATTCTAATTCGGGGAAACTAATTCTCTTCTCTTCGAGGGAAGCATAACATTTCGAGCGAAACGATTCCATTCCTGATCGTCTTGCAGCTTGGCATTGCCGAGCTTGAGGCGTTCAAATGTCACGATTTCGTATTTTTGTTTCGGCGGCATCGTCTGCCACTCCTCCATGGGCAGGGGCACGGACTCCGGGCTGAGTTCTGCGGGGGATGGTCTTCCCCTGCATCCACCTGGCGACAACATCAACAGCATTAACATCGACAGTAATATTCTACGATTCACGGCGTGTTCCTTGAGTGAGTTTGCGACCGCACCGCAATGCGGGATTCGTTTTTAGGGAGACTTGAAAAAAACTTCCGTGTCTGCCGCTTGCGGCTTAGCGCTCAGCATGGCGCCCTGTTGAGCGCTAAGCCGCAAGCGGCAAACGCAAATTGCGAAGTTATTCTTCGCACGATGCTTAGTGTCAACAGGGACTATTCAAGACCTGCAGCCTCGCCGCCTGCACGTGTGGCGAGAGCCGCATAGGTGCCCGTGGGAATGGAGCTGGCGATGAAGCGCACGGCGCCGTCGGCGAAGGCGAAATTCGCTCCGCCTTCATGTTCGCTGCGAAACGCTCCATAGGGCGTCGCGGTATGGTCATGCTTGTTGAAAGGATGGAACGTCGTCCCCCAGGCATATCCGATGTACCCATATGCCCAGACACCGCCCATCGAAGTCGAAGAAACGCCCTTCGGCTTGAAATCGGTCTCGCCGACCAGGAATGTGTTGGAGGTCCCATCCGTGACCACATTCATCGTGACCTGAACGTCCAAGTTCGGTGATGCCGAGCTGGTCGCGATGCCCGAATCCTTGACCGGGACGATCACGCCATTGAAAGCCGGTTCCGTCCCATAGTGGAATCCAGTGACGTCGGGAGTACCGGCGCAGAAGAGGTAACTCGTGTAGCCGCGTTCTTCAGGCAGCGCCGCGCTGGGCGGAGTCATTGCCGGGCACGTGTATGCCGGGATCAGCATCTTCTGCAGCGTGGCGTTGGAGTAGCCGTCGCCGTCGGAATCGTCGGTGCTGTTGCGCGGCAGTTTTGGATTCCAACGCCTGGCGACGTCGTCTTTTTCCAGAAACGGCAGGATGAGAATCAATCCCGTTACATAGGTGGCCGTCGTTTGGCCGGGCTGATAGTCTCGCACGGCGTAGGGAAATCGCTTGTTCGCGTCGTGGTAGCCGTGCGTCGCGAGGGCGACTTGCTTGAGGTTATTCAAGCACTGCGTCCGAGCGGCGGCGGAGCGAACCTTTTGCACCGCCGGGACCAGAAGAGCGATCAAGATCGCAATGATGGCGATCACCACGAGGAGTTCGATAAGCGTGAAACCGGACCGCAAAGACGTGGATGCGCGTCGCATCGCACTCTCCTTTCAAGAAGAAGGTAAGGGTGCGAGGTGCATTGCGACGGACGCGGTTCAGGAACCGCTGCGGTGGCGGAGCAGCCTCTGGAAAAGCCAGTTGAGATCTAGTGCGGTAAACGATTGGATTGCATACGGCGTAGTGCGAGCTTTAGCTCGTTTTCAGCGGGGAGACGGGCTAAAGCCCGCACTACGATAGGTGCAATGTATCCGCAGACCGCTCAAAGTTTGTATCAAAAATCTCCAACGGTTTCGTTGCCTGCGCGCGTGCCGAGCGCTCGCCAGGTTGTCAAGGAAATTGACGTCGAAATCGACCGTACGGAACCGTCCATGATCAAGGAATTCACCAGGCCTGAATGGTAGCTGCGCGACGTCACCGCGGCATAAGTGTCGCCCAGATTCGTTTCCGTCGCACTGACGAAATCGACATCATACGTCACTCCGCCATCGACAAGGGGCACCACGGTATTGGGCCCGAATGCCGTCGTGAATCCGGTCTCATGCACTTTGCCGTCCACCCACTCGGCGTGAGTATACTTGGTCGAACTGAAAGCCGCGAGCGATTGCCCGGACAGCCCGAATGGCGCTGCGGCAAGGAGTTGGGCGGGCGACGTCGGCGGGGGCATTAGTGCCGGATACGTTGCGGACGTGTTACTGCCCGACGTTCGCAATGTGTAGGCCTTGACTTCGGAGATGGCGAGCGTGTTGCTCATCCCGTCAGTGAAGTGTGCGGGCCGATAGCCGAAATTCGAGGCGAAGGCGCCATCTCCCGGTTTCATGCCCGTGGATTTTCCCGTGAGAACGGCCCAGGTGCCCAGGTTGGCTCCGTAGCAGAGCGCGTAGTTCTTGTTGCCATAAGTCGGATCCGTTCCGCTGCCTTTGTCATTTATGTCGGATGGGCAGATAAAAACCGGGATGCGTTGAGATGTAACCGACGGCTGCGTGCTGTATTTGACGCTAAAGTCGATTGTTTTGTAGATATTGTCCTGTTCAAGGTAGGGCAGAATGCGCGAAAGCGCCGACCAGGGAGAGTTCTGAATGACTGACACTCCATCGAAGGAATAGATTCCGTTTGCCGGCAGAGCTTTGTTCGCGTCCATGTAGCCGTGCATCGCCAAACCGAGTTGCTTCAGGTTGTTTAGGCATTGGGTCCGGGATGCCGCTTCTCGTACTTTCTGGACGGCGGGAACGAGCAGCGCAATGAGAATGGCGATGATCGCGATCACCACCAGCAACTCGATGAGAGTAAAGGCCGAACGAAAAGTCGCAGATGCGCGCTGCATCGCACTCCCCTTTCAAGGAAGAAGGTAAGCGTGCGAGGTGCATTGCGGCGGATGCGGCATAAAATGCCGCTGCGGTGGCGGAGCAGCCTCAATCAGGTGGGAAAGAAACCCTTTCCGGCGAACGCCGAGCGGCCGTGGGGTGGGGTGTCACGACCACCGGCGTCGCCGCGAAAGAGTTTCTTTGTTGATACGTTGTCTCAACAAAATTATCATAGGATTTCAAAGCGACGGATGGCAAGTGTTTTTTTCTTTTTTTTATCGCTTTTTTTTCAAAATGTCTGTCAGCCGCAGTAGCCGAATGCTATTATTGAAACTGCGTCTCATTTGAAAGAAGATTCTCTGACGGGTGGGGACCCTCCGGAGAATAAGAGCAATGGCCACGTTGGAACCGACGGAACCACCCGCCAAAGAACCAAATTCTGATTCCGCGAACGAAACCAATCAAACGACCAAGGTGCTTTCCGCTATCGATCTTTTCGGTGGCGCGCGCGAAATCGTCATCGATCACGATGGCGAATTCTATCGCCTGCGCATCACTCGGCGTGGGAAGCTGATTCTGCAAAAGTGACACAACGGCGTAGCGCTCCGAATATCCTACGCGGAGCGCTACGCCGAAGGGAACCGGGATTATCGATACATGCCGACCCAGAATGCGACGAGCTGGGTTTGATCGCCGCTGCCTTGGACGATCGGGAAGCCGAAGTCGAGCGCGAGCGGGACAGGTCCGAGCATCGGGACGTTGATGCGCAAACCAAAACCGGCGGATACGCGATAGTCCCGAATGCCGGCTTTGCTTTCGACAGTGCCGGAATCGAGGAATGCGACGAAGTAGAGATTGTCGTTTGCGCGAATCGGGATCTGGTACTCGATGCTGTTCATGAATTGAAACTGACCGCCAACCATGAAGCCATTGATGTTGGGACCGACGCCGCGGAACTGGAAGCCGCGGATGCTGGTGTAGCCGCCGCCGAAGAATCGCTCGTAGACAGGCGTATTGTCGCCTGCCCAGGACGCCTGGCTATGCAGCACGAGCACATGTTTGCCCGAGCCATCGGGCCGTTTCCACAGGGTAAAATACTGGCTGGCTTCGAGGTTGAGGATCGGATAGGTGAATGTGCCGAAGACCTGCTCGAAGCTGGCCTCGATCTTGCCGCCTTCCGTGGGGCGCATGAAGGAATCACGGCGATCCCAGGCGACGGTCACGCTTGGAGCATAGATCTGGCTGTGCCCATATACGCTCGTGTAATCGACCGGCGCTCCCGTCGGAACATTGCTGACCGAAATATCTTCGATGCGAACGCCAAGGCTGGCGCTGAATTCCTTCGTGAACTGATGCCCGAGGTTGACTCGGCCGCCGAATCGGCCTTCGGTGTATTCGTTGTAAAGGCGGTCGCGGTAGTACAGGCTCGTCAACAAACTGTAGGGTTGGTCGAAAAGAAAAGGTTCGCGCAGCGAGACGGTGTAACGTTGGATTTGCGTGCCGGGCATCGCTTCGATGCGCATTTCCTGCCCGCCGCCGCGGAAGGCTTTGCCTTCGAAGAAGTCGCCGAAACTCGTCGGGAAACGGAACAGGTCGAAGTTGCGCTCGTTGAGAACGACGCTGCCGACGATGCCGTTGTTCGAGTTGAACCCGGCACCGAGCATCAAGCTGCCGGTGCGTGTCTCTTGCACGCGTACAAGCACGTCCTTGTACGGGCCGGGGCTTTCCAGGGCCGTCACGGTCGGGCGGATGCCAAGCTCGGGATTCATTTCGAAGATATTGAGCCGGGCCAAATCGCGTTCGGCGTTACGCAGTTCCGGATAGCGAAGCACTTGGCCGGGGTAGAATCCGAGCATTCGGCGAATGACGCGATCCTTGGTGACGTTATTGCCGATGATGCTGACTTCGCCGACATAGCTTTGCGGCTGGTCCTGCACGAGGTACTGGACGCGGACGCTATCGGGCTGATCGGTGACCTGGGTGATGTATTTCTTGACGTCGAGTGGATAGCCGCGCCAGCCGCCGAAATCGGTCAGGTTGCGAACGTCGGCGTTGACGACGCCCTCGTCGAAGAAATCGCCCTTCTTCACGCGGACGATGTTGTTGAGCTGGTCTGCCGGGAAGGCCTTGGTTCCTTCCAGACTCCAATCGACGACTCGGAAGCGGTTGCCCTCGTGGATGTGGAAGATGATGTCCACGAGCTTGAAATCCTCGGAGAACTTCAATTCGCGCGACACCTGGGCATTGAGGTAGCCGTTGTTGCGATAATATTCCTCAAGCTTGATGACATCGTGATCGACGATCGCGGGCCGGAATTCGCCGCCGAACATTTTTAGTACGGATCGGGACGTGTCGATCTGCGTGCGAAGCCGTTCGGACCATGCGAGCTCGTTTTGGCCCGTGAAGCTGACTTCGCGAACGCGCACTTTTGGTCCTTCGGCAACGTTGAAAATCACGCGGTCGTGGCTCTCGTCGTATCCCGATTCCAGTGTCACGGTGGCGAAGTAGTAACCTTTTTGTTTGAGAAACTCCTGGATTTCAAAACAGGCCTGTTGATTGAGCATCTTGTTCAGCGGCATGCCGCGCTGAATGCGCGTGAGCGGGCTGACTTCTTTTTCCAGATCTTTGACCGACATGTGCTTGAGATGCTTGAACTCGACGGAACGGACGATGCTCGGATATTCCTGCACCTCGAAGATCACGTTCATTCGGCCGTCCGATGTTGGATCGGTCCGCACGCGAATGTATTTGAAGAGGTTCGACGCAGCCAGGCGCGAGACATCGTTCTGAACGACGGCGTAGGAATATTCGCGGTTGGTTCGTGTGTGAACGTAGTTCATCGCCTTGGCGACCGGGATCGTACGCACGCCAACGATGTAGACCTCGCCGACCAGAGTTCGGCTCGACGGGTCTTGAGCGAAGGCAGCGGGCGTGCCCAGGCCGAAGGCCAGCAGGAACAGCAACGCGCCGACGAGGCGCCGCTGATGGTTATTTCTCGGCTGCTTCATTCCGCAAATCCCGTCCATGGGAAAGCCTCGGAAATCGTGAACCAGTTCGCGCATTCCATAGGGTGTGAGGGAAATAGCCATGATCACGCGATCTGTCAAGGCGTGTTCGCGAATGGTGTTATTGACATGCTCTCACGAAGCCATCACACAACCGTAGCCATCACGCTCCGCGTGATGGATTTAGACACTAGATGCAATCCATCTCGCGGAGCGAGATGGCTACGGTAAACACAGTTACCGCTTTATCCACCGCGAATGCGCCAGGTTTCCTCGCTCGCCTTTTCCGCCAAGCCTTCCTGTTGCAGCTTCAACAAGCCGGCAAGCACCTGGGATCGAGCGAAGCGCATGAGCGAATCTGGCGTGCCTCGGTAGAGTTGCGCGGTGAGGGCATCGATGGCGACGGGGGTATCGTTGAGTGCGTCGATTAGCTGCTTTTCGCGTTTGGCGCGATGCTCGAGCGCGGAATCGATAAGCTGCGCCGGCTCGGTGCTAATGGAGCCGTGCGAAGGCATCAGAACGCGCGTCGGCAGTTCACGCAAACGCCGCAGGGAAGCGAGGTATTCTGGAATGTTTCCATCAGGCGGGGTGATGACGACGGACGTGACGGTCGAGACCATATCGCCTGCCAGGAGAATTCGGTAAACCGGGTCGAAGAACGCGAGGTGTCCCGATGCGTGGCCTGGAGTATGAAGCACTTCGAGTTCCCAGGGACGTCCGTCGGCCGGGGACGATCCAAGATCGATGCGATCGCCGTCGCGGAGAAAATGATCGACGCGGACTTTGCCCACGAGCAACTTCGCCGTGTTGGGATGCGCCCAGATCGGCACACCGTAGCGAGAAGCGCAGGCCATGGCGGCATCGACATGGTCGGGATGATGATGCGACAGCACGAGGGCCGAGAGCGGCTGACCGGCGGTTTTTTTCTCATCGAGCAAGCCATAGAGGCGCTCCTGCTCGTCGGCGTCGCGCGGCCCGGGGTCGATGAGAATGTAACGCCCATTGCCTACGAATACCGAGCTCGTGTGAGTCGCCGGCGGCAGGGCGACCGTGCGCAACGGAATCATCTGCATGTGCGGTGCGAGATAGATCGGGTGAATCGCGCCAGCGGCCAAATGGCGAAACGTCGGCCCGAGAAGCGTCGGCGCGTCGTCGATGGCGTGCCCGGCCAGGATCTCCAGCGACATCGCCGAGGGCGGCGTCACCAGAATCTCGCCTGAATGCCAGTGTGCCAGGAGCGACTCGGGCGTCGTCCATTCGCCGGCTTCCAGTTCGCCGGGAATGACGTGGGCCGTCTGTCCGGGCGGTAGCCGAGCCGCGAAGAAGGAGGTGGCGAAGCGAATCTGTGCGAAGGCGGGTGTGGTGATTTCGCCGACCAGCGTGAAATCGTCTTCGCGAATCGTCCAGCGATTTCTGGCGAGCAGTTCGGCGAAGGGAAGAGATTCGTCCAAAACGCTGGAACGAAATGGATCGAATTGAGAGGGATCGGAAACCAGATTGCCGGCGGTGTCGCGGACGATGAGCACGCCGACTTCTTCAAAAAGCTCTCGGCAGGCGGCGATGCGGCGTGCGTGCAGCGGATCGCCGTTGGCGTCGAGAACGTCCTGGTCGCCGAGTTTGCCGCCGGGAAACGCCCAGTAGCCGCCGAAGAACCGCAGCTGACGGCCGCGCAAAACCGCGTAGATTTCGCGCGATTCCGGTCCGCGTGCGAGCAAGACGCTGGCAGCAGGCTTGGCGGCGCTCACGATGGCTTCACGACCTCTTCGTCCGGCGGCGGCGGCGTGCCCTTCAGGCTGCGTTCCACGGCTTCCATCAGCCGTTCCATGGCAAACGGTTTGCGGATGTAATCCTTGACCCCGAGATACTCGGCATAGGCTTTGTGCCGACTGCCTTCGTTGGCGGTGATCATGATGATCGGCGGTGCGTCTTTCTTGTCGCGAAAATGCTCCAGCACGGGATACCCGCCCTTGCGCGGCATCATCATGTCGAGGATCACGAGGTCGGGCCGTTGCTGGTAGATAAGGTTCTGGCCTTGCTGGCCGTCGCGGGCCTGCATGACCTTGTGCCCGTGCGTTTCCAGAACGGCGCGAATGCCGTCGCTCAGGTCGTAGTCGTCATCAACGATGAGTATGAGTTTGGGATCGGCCATTCGATCGGCTCCTTTGTTTCGTCACGCTTTGCAGCGGGTTATCGGGATAATGCTGCGAGGCGTTCCCCCCGTCTTTCACCTTATCAGCGCACGCGGTCGGCTACAAGTCCAGCGAATGAAGCAGTTCCGTCATTTCGCCGGCGGCGTGCTGGTTGCCTTTTCGTTGGGCGATGGGGATTCCGCTGGTCAGCATCGCGCGGGCTTCGGGAATTCGGTCCAGCCGCTGCAAGGCACGAGCCGCCTGATGATACGCCGGCGGGTAATCGGGACTGACGCCGATGAGTTCCTGAAAACAGAGAACTGCCTGGGCGTCGTCTCCTGAACTGGCATATTCCATGGCCAGCATGTAGCGCAGTTCCGCGTCTTCGGGAGCGTCTTCGATCCAGGCTTTCAGGTTCGCGATGCGAGTCGATGCATTCATGGCAGATTCACGCGCGGCGGATTCGACGGAAGGGCGGTAGAGTCATTGTAGCGTGACGACAGGATTTTTTCACGGAGGCGCTCGGCATTATCGGCACAATCGTCGAGGTCCGGCGTGCTTTCCAAATCGATCAAACGGGCAACATCGTCGCGTCTCGTCTGACCTGCGCGCGGTTTTGGGACGTTGCCCAATTTCACGCCGTTGATGATGTAGGGAATTCAGGCCCATGTCGAATTATTGGTTGTGCGTTCTTCCGCGCCGGAACTTCATCGCCAGATTCATCGAAGTCGAGCGGGAAACGCCAAAACTTCATTGAGTTCACACCGACGATGAATCCCTATTGATGAATTTGAGGACACCATGAGTTCGCGCCGCCGATGGAGCTTTGCCGTGGGTCTGTTGAGCTGCTGGCTTGTCATCTGTGCGATTAACGCGGATGAGCCGGTTTCCGGGCCGAGCCCATTCTCGAATAGTCATGGGGTCAAAGAAACAAATCAGCTCACACGAACCGGGGCGAGGAGAAACCTGGTAGTGGCGGCGATCGAGCGAACCAAAGGCGCGGTCGTCAATATCCACAGCGAGCGACAGGTTCCGTCGAACACCACCGACATCTTTCCGATGCCCGTGCCCAACCGCGTCAACGGCATGGGGACGGGTATCATCATCGATCCGCGCGGGTACATCGTCACCAATCAGCACGTCGTTGAAGATGTCAGCGCGCTGCGGATTCGGCTTGCCGATGGAACCACGACGAACGCCGTCGTCGTCGCGCGTCATCCGGAACTAGACCTCGCGTTGATCAAAATCGACGCTCCGCATTCGCTGCCCGTGATGCCGATCGGCACGGCCACCGACCTGATGATCGGCGAAACCGTCATCGCCATCGGCAATGCGTATGGCTACGAACACACGGTCAGCGTCGGTGTTGTCAGTGCCGTCAAGCGAGATGTGAGCCTCACCAAGGACATGGCTTACAAGTCCCTTATCCAGACGGATGCCAGCATCAATCCCGGAAACTCTGGCGGACCGCTCATCAATATCAACGGCGAACTGATCGGCGTCAATGTCGCGATTCGTGCCGGCGCTCAGGGCATCGGCTTTGCGATTCCGGTCGATCACATGGTGCGATCGGTGAGCGACATGATGAAAATCACCCGTAAGAGTTACCATGGCCTGGTGCATCGCGATGTCTTGCAACCGGCAAAAGATGGGCTGCTGCGAAAGGTCGTCGTAGATCGCATCGATTCATCGAGCCCCGCAGAGAACGCTGGGCTTAATTCGGGCGATGTCATCCTGAAAGTCGGCGATGTCAATGTTCTGAGCGGTATCGACGTCGAGCGCGGCCTTATCGATCGCAAACCGGGAGAACCAATCTCCGTCGTTGTTCGACGAAAGGATCAGGACAAGGTCGTGAAACTTGCGTTGATGGGAAATCCGGGCGAGCGCGTGGTTCGGCCGATCGCCTCGGCGGATGTGGTATGGCAGCGATTGGGCGTGCAGTTCGTGCCAGTGTCGCGAGACGCGGTCGTGCGATTCAACAGCCAGCTTCACGGCGGCCTCGAAATTTCCGCGATTAACTCAAGCGGCCCCGCCGCGAAGGCGGGCCTGAAAAAGGGCGACATTTTGGTTGGTCTCCACAGCTGGGAAACGGTGAATCTGGATAACATCACCTACGTGCTGAACCATCCCGACCTGCCGACGTTTAATCCCGTTCCATTCTTCATTCTTCGCGGCAGCAAAATCCACCACGGGAACCTGCCCGTGACGCCGTGAACGGCCATCGGTAGAACGCCCGCAGCCGAATGGCTGCGGGATAGGTTTCTTTTGGCGTCAAACATAACCGCGCGGATCGCGATTGCCTATCTCCGCGAAACCCTTCAACCGCAAAAGGCACGAATCGCATCGTCCGCATGCAAGGCCTTCGGGCGTCGGATCGTAGCAGGACGTCGTCATCGCGAAGTCGAGGCCTAGCTCCAAGCCACGGCGAATGATGTCTGCCTTGCTCATGGCGATCAACGGCGTGTGGATCGTGAATTTCGCGCCCTCCACTCCCGCCTTGGTTGCCAGGTTCGCCACACGTTCAAATGCAGCAATGTACTCTGGGCGACAATCGGGGTAGCCGGAATAATCGAGCGCGTTGACGCCGAGGAAGATGTCAGTGGCATTCAATGTCTCGGCAAATGCGAGGGCGAATGACAGAAAAATCGTATTGCGCGCCGGCACGTAGGTGGACGGAATTCCGGTGCTCATTTCCTCCAGCGGGCGGTCTTTCGGAACCGGCGTATCGCTCGTGAGTGCAGAGCCGCCGAACTGCCTCAAGTCGATCGGCATGACGACATGGCGTGAAACGCCAAGGCTTTGGCCAATGAGCAAGGCTGCGGCGACTTCGATGGCGTGGCGCTGGCCGTACTGCATCGTCAGTGCCGCGCAGTCAAATCCTTGGGATCGCGCTATCGCAAGAGTGGTGGTGGAATCGAGTCCGCCGGACAAAAGGACGACGGCTTTCGGAGGGGAGTTCATCGGCAAGCACTTGAGTAGTGTTCATCGGTTACCAGGCGATGCTTACCTATTATACGATGTCGTGGGGATTGCGAGTTGTGCTCCGGAGCCGAGCGGATGCAAGCCCTGCAAACGCGGATCGCGCGTTGGGTCCGAGGAGTTCGTCGGACGCAGGAATCGGGTGATGGAGAGGTCGTTGAACCATCGCACGATCGGGCGCGGCGACACTGTCTTCGTTGTCGCAGGGGAATCCGAGCTGACCGTGGCGGCCACGTCGCGCTCCTGTTGCAGAGTCGGCGTGTATTGCGGATAGTAATAAGCGGTCGGCACAATCGACATCGGTCCCGGCGGCATCCATTGCGGCACTGGACCGTTGGGAGACATGGGCATCGGCACGCCCTGGCATTGCGGACAGCGCTTCAGCGCTTCGCTTGCCGCCTTCCGCACGCGATCTGACGTCTCACCTGGATTGCCGTCCGAATCCATTCCCATCGCGGCAATGCGGACTGCCTCGATCATGCGGGGCGTCATGCATCGGCACGCTCCCATCGCCTGTGCCGCCTCGAAGCGAACCGACTCGATGCGATCGGAACGCAGTGCGGCAATTAGACCGTTTTCTGCCTCGGGATAGAAATGGCAATCGATGGTAGACAGGTATTGAACGGCAGCGAGACGATTTTTCGCCTGGGACTCATCCAGTTTGATTTTCACTGCCGCGATTTCTGCCGGCGAATAATTTCCGTCGGAGATCATCCGCGCGATATCGTCGCGCGTTGGGAGAATCTCCGCTGGCGGCGTTTGCTTCGGTGCGGCTGCGGGTTCGGGTTCGGCTGGCGATGCAAATGAAATCGTCGGCACGATCTTCGACCAACCCGTCCAGCACCAGGGCCAACATCGCGATTTTCGCTCCGGCTCGCACGCCTTTCCGCCGGCACAGGCTGCTGTGTGCACATGCGCTCGGCTTGTATGTCGCGCTGGCAACACTCCCAGGGCATAACCCACAGGTTCGGGGTAGGTCGGCGGACAATACGGACGCGGATAGTAGGCGCCATCGAATCCGCCCGTCGGTTGGACTGGAGCCTGATAGTTCGCGCCTGACATGTCAAAGCCGCTGGGCTGATAATTCGGCATGCCGAACGAGCCGAAGGTAACTGGTTCGGGATAGCTCGGCGGCATGTGCAGCCAGCACGGACCGAGTGGCCCGCAACCGCACGGGAAAACTGGAATCTCGTAAGGAGATGCAACGGGCGCTTGCAATACCGGAGCTGATTGTTGAGGAACGGGAATCTCGCTCGGCATCGGCGGAGCGTATTTTGGCAACGTCAGCGGCGGTTCCGCTGTGGTCGGCTTGACCGGAGCGCCCAGGCCATATTGTGCCCGGACGGGACCGCTTGCGGCGATCACTGCAATCCAGATGGCCAGGCAGTATTTTTGCATGTCAACGACACCCTGAGCGAGATTAAACGCGCACCTTGTCATCAGGGGTATCGGAAGGACGCCGGTGGAATCTTCAGCAAAACCGACACAATCGATACAAGTTCCCAAAACGAAAAGAACCCGCCAGGCAATCTGGCGGGTTCCGAGGATTTGGGCGGCCTGCAGAGAGATTACTTTTTCTCGTCGAGCATCTTTTCGAGCAGGCGGGTCAGTTCCGGGCCGCGGGCGTTGAGCGAGACGACGCGTCCTTCGCGATCGACGAGGATGGCCAGCGGAATCGAGATGACGCCGTAGTAGTCCGCGAGACTTTCGCCGCGTTTTTGCGAATCGTTGAAGATGCTGCCCCAGGGAAGTTTTTCTTTCTCATTGAACTTTCGGACAGCGTCTTCGGTGTTGTCGAGGCTGATGCCAACCACTTCAAAACCGCGTTTGTTGTACTTCTGATAGAGGTCCTTTACGTGGGGGATCTCTTGGACGCACGGCCCGCACCAGGTTGCCCAGAAATCGACGAGTACGACCTTGCCCTTGAGGTCCTTGAGGTCGAACTCTTTGCCATCGATGAGTTTCCCTTTGATCTCCATGGTGTTGCCGACGAGATCCATGCGCCGCGCCATGCCCGCCATTGATTTGGATTGGCTGGCGACAATCGGGTCATTGGCGTTCGCGAAGATTTTGGCGAACTGTTTCAACGTATCGGCCGCGGTCTTGTTGTCCTTCGAGAACTCGAGTGCCTGGGCGACAGCCATGGCCATGCCGAGGTCGCTGCGGGAGACTTTCGCGCCTTTGCCTTCGAGGTGCTTGGTCACTTCTTGAGCGATGGCTTTGCGATCGACGTTCAGGCCGAACATCTGATTGACTTTGTTGCGCAGGTTGACTTCCTTGACTTCGTCTTCAGATGCGAGCCGCACGTTTAGCTTGAAGTTACCACTGCTCGCGCCTGACAAGCTGGTGGCGACGATGGTGTACTTGCCAGCCCTCTCGATCTTTTGGACGATGCGCGAATCGAGGCTTTCGCCGTTATCGTCGTTGAGCGCGATGACCTTGCCGGTATCGTCGAGCAGGAAAAGGAAGGCGTCGAAATCGCTGCTGGCGAGATCGATGCGGTAGGACTTGTTGGCTTCCATGTTGATGTTGAAAAGCTTGCTGCGTTTTTCGCGCTTGCCGAAGCGGTTGTCAACATACACTCCGTCTTCCGCGGCGAGTTTACCTGCGTACTCGGCCTTGCCGTCCTTGTCTGCCTTGAGGTCGAATTCCTTGGCCTTGACGTTCTTGCCAGGGAATTCCTTCTTATCGAACCCAGGCCCGTCAAGTTTCGGCGGGAACTTTTTGTCGATATTCGGATTCACGGGGTCTTTGCCCGTGATATCGCGAACCTCGAGTCGGAAGTTTCCGACGGATCCGGCGCCGAACGATGTGCAGACAATGGTGTAGTCGCCAGCCTTGGGAGCGATATAGATCATTCGGGCGTTCGGAAAGCCGCCGCCGTCGTCATCGGAGGCGACCTGGTTTCCAGTCGGATCTTCCAGACGAAGGTAGGAATCGAATACCCCGCTGATCATATCGATCTGGTATCGGCCATTAGCGACCATGCGATAGGTGTAGGTTTTCGCGAAACTATTCGCGCGCACCTTGTCTTTCAGGTCCGCATTGGTCAGTTCCGCGTTGATAATGATCTCTTTGGTGTCGGCTTTTTTCCCGGGTTGCTTCCGGTCTTTTTCGCCGGCCTTGTCCGTATCGCCCGACTTTCGGTCCTTGTCTCCCGCCCAGGCATTTTGCGTGATCGCGAAAATTGCGACCAGCAACGCCGGCGTTGCGAAACGCATCATCTTCATGGTCTTTTCTCCGTAAATATAGGAATGGCAGCAAACTCCACATGAGTTTTTTTGAACTACCGAATCAACCCAAAGGTGAAATGGATACCGCCAAACAAGATCCCCTGTTTCCGGCACTTTGTCCAGTCGACATGCATCGTTTAAGGTATGAGGCCACGTCAGGTTCAGCAAGACCGGCCTCTGCTGCCTGCCTCGATTTCATGAAGCCGATACCGAATTGCGTTGGCGAGCGATTGGGAATTGACAATTCCCGAATTAGCTGTAGCTTATTCAATAGTAAGTTAAGCCTAATTGACATGTTGAGGCGCTATGAATCGATCCAGTTTTTGGTGTTTTGCGTTGTCGTTGCTAATCGTTCCCGCTCTGGGTTGCCATCCTCCATCAAACGCGAAACATCCTTCGGGCGGCAAGACGATTGCCGTATCGCGAACGCATCAGGGAGCACGCCCCATCAAGGCGACCTGCACGGTCGGCATGGTCGCCGACATTGTTCGCAATGTTGGCGGGGACCTCGTCGCCGTGGAGCAGATGTGGGGCGAAGGTTCCGATCCGCACACGCACAAGGTCACCGCCGACGATCTCGTGATGCTCGACAATGCCGACATCATCTTCTACTCCGGTCTCCATCTCGAAGGTAAGATGTCCGAAACGCTGGAGCGTCTTGCCAGCAAGAAACCCGTGTTTGGCGTCACGGAATATCTCGACGCCAAAAAGCTGCTTCGCGACGAGCACGACCATCCTGACCCGCACGTCTGGTTCGACGTCGCCCTGTGGAGCGAGGTCGCGCAGATAACGGGCGATGTGCTCGCCCTTTACGATCCGACCAATGCGGCGGCGTATGCGAAGAATACCGCTGCGTATCGTACTGAATTGGGCAAACTGCACGACGAAACGAAGAAACTGCTCGCCGCGATTCCGCGCGATCAGCGTGTATTGGTTACTTCGCACGACGCCTTCCGCTATTTTGGCCGGGCCTACGACATCGAAGTTCGCGGCGTGCAGGGGATCAGTACCGAGACTGAAGCGAGTCTGCGCGAAGTCAATCAGCTCGTCGATTTTCTGGTGACGCGCAAGGTGAAGGCGGTCTTCGTGGAAACCAGCGTCAACCAGCGAAACATGGAATCGCTGCGCCGCGGCTGCAAGAGCCGAGGCCACGACGTCGCGCTGGGCGGCGAACTCTTCTCGGATGCGATGGGCAAAGTCGGCGAACCGACCGGCACGTACATCGGCATGATCCGCCACAACGTTTACACGATCGCGAAAGCCTTGCGGTAAAGGGGGGGGAATAGTTGTTAGTACTACAGCGCCGCCTCCCCTCGCCCCTGTACTCAGGGGAGGGGGTCGGGGGTGAGGGGGTTGATACTTGTCGCTATCTGGCGCCTTTCCCCCTCACCCCCAACCCCTCTCCCCCTG
>CAZAFH010000108.1:0-27249 GCA_964484265.1 uncultured Singulisphaera sp. | reverse complement strand
TCCCACCGGGAGAGGGAAGGGGTGAGGGCCGCTTGGCGCTGGCAATGCAAGGAAATTCGCAGCATTGCAAACAACCTGCGTCCCTCACCCCCGACCCCTCCCGGTGGGAGAGGGGAGAAAATGCGCAACAATATCAAGATGAAAATTACCCAGGTTTTTCATCAGTCCACCCTTGGGCTTAATTGATATTCTCTTCGTCACGGAGGACGAATCATGGCTGGCTTTTACGGGCACATCACCACCAGCTCCGCGCTGGGCGTCGGTGTCGGATTTCTCGGTTACTCGTACCTCGGCTACGATTGGGGCGCTTGCTGTCTCGCCGGCGGACTCACTGCCATCGGCGGCATGCTGCCCGATCTCGATTCCGATAGCGGCATCCCCGTTCGCGAGATGTTCGGCCTGGCGGGCGTGCTCGTGCCACTGCTCCTCATCGAACGGTTGCAAGCGCGTGGCTTTCGTGCCGAGCAACTTCTCGTCATGCTCGCGGGCATCTACTTCGTCATTCGCTACGCCGTCGCTGAGCTTTTTCGCAAAATAACGGTGCATCGCGGCATGTTTCACAGCGTTCCCGCGCTCCTCATCGCCGGTCTCGTTGTCTTCCTCGCCCATCAACCCGATCACGTTCTGCCCTCCGACGAGGTGCGCAAACGAATGTACTTCGCCCTCGGAACCATGATCGGGTTTCTTTCGCACCTCGTCCTTGACGAACTATGCTCGGTCGATCTCATGGGCGTCGTGCCGAAGCTCAATCAATTCGCGGGCAGCGCGTTGAAACTGACCTCGGAATCCTGGCCCGCGACATTGTTGACGTACTCTATCCTGTGCGTGCTCGGCTACTTCGCCTGGCTTTCGGTAGGCTCGCCGACCGATTGGCAGCTTGTGAGCCAGAGAATGAAGTAGGCGAAAGGAATCGCACCACGATCCCGGTGTGGAGGATTCGATGGCCAAAAATATTCTCAGAACGGGAAAGAAAGTTCGCCCCAAGACCGCCGTCAAAGGTAAACGCTTTCTGTGCGCTCAATGCCGAAAACGAAGTCCCCGGCCCGTAAAAACGCCCGCGCCCTGGTATTGCCCGAATTGCCTGGCCAAATCGGCAACGCCGTGATCCCACCCCTTTCCACGGCTTCCGCATCTCTTCTCGTATCCGCGCTCCCGCCAGAAATCTATAATTCTCTTGAGGGAGAACCCGTATTATTCAAGGACCATCGATTCATGACCGAGACCATGCAGGAACGCAAGAAGAAGATTCGCGACCAGGCACACGCCAACCGCAACGCACAGGAGCACAAGGACGAATTGAGTCAAGCGATCTGCGCGAAGTTCGTCGCTCTGCCGGCCTACGCCAGCGCAAAAACCGTGATGTACTACATTGACGTTCGCAGCGAAGTTCGCACCCGGCAAGAATTGCCCGGCGCGCTGGCGTCGGGAAAAAAGATCATCATTCCCTGGTGCAACGCCAAAGGTGAACTCGAGCTTTTTCATCTGGAAAACATGGATGAGCTTTCCGTCGGCATGTACAAAATTCTCGAACCAAAACCGGAGTTGCGCCAGCTCGCCACGAAGCAAGCCGAAGCGACGGACCTCGACCTGATCATGGTCCCCGGCGTCGCCTTCGACCGCACCGGCGCTCGCATGGGGCATGGCAAAGGCTACTACGACAAACTGCTGCAACACGCCCGCCTCGACGCGCCGCTCGTGGCACTGGCGTTCGAGTGCCAGCTCTTCCCGGAGATTCCGACAGCCAGGCACGACATCTTCATGGACATGATCATCACCGAGACCGCAGTCTACCCCGGCAAAGGCCGCACCAAAGGCAGATAGCGGACGACTTCAACGCAATCCGGCCTTGCCACGGAAGATGGCGGAGGTAAAATTAAATTTCCATGTACGAGCCCTTACCATTTAGGGCGGCGGGGTAGCTCAGTTGGTTAGAGCAGGGTCTTCATAAGGCCAAGGTCGCCGGTTCAAATCCGGCCCCCGCTATTTGCTCAGGTCTTTGCTGCGATAAGGCCCGCGAGATAGTTGACGGCGTTTCCCTGCTCCTTCGCGACTTCCGCGAGCACGTCGAATCGTTTCGTCCGCTGCACCAGCTCCACCAGGTTCGGGCACGACAAGCGCAATTCACCCAGCGGCGTGAGGTATTTCCGCACCGCCTCTAGCGCTTCCTCCTCGCGGCCGAGTCGCATCAGCAAATTTACGTAGATCTCTGTCGGGAAGGTTCCAGCCTCCTGTGGCGGATTCGCTTCGACCTTGGCGCGGAAATGGGCCAGGTTCTCTTCGACGTTCTCGCCCATCAGGATCGCCAGGTAGCGGCCATAGTCGGCATACTGATCGTCGAACGGCGGTTCGGATTGATAGCGGAACTTCGGCGACAGCTTCAGTCCGTAAGCACACAGGTCCCGGGCGATCGCCAATTCCTCGCAGTTGTCGAGTTGTGTTGACATCTGCACGACGGAATTCAGGTGCGACAGGTCGATGTGATAATAGTCCTCGCCGAACAGCCAATCGCGCCCCTCGACCAGTTCAGCGACGGTTGTGCCGCTGGGTTCGAAGTTTTGCACACGCTGGATTTCCGCTTTCAGGCGCTCGATCAATTCCGCTCGCAAGGCGCGAATGAGCCGTTTGGTGCAGGCCGCCCGGACGTCTGGCGTGAAGGGCAGATCGGTTCCCATGACGGTGATCGCGCTGCACATGCCGAACCGCTGCAAGATCCAGTCGATGCCTTTGAGGGGCGCCACGCCCTGGTGAAAAGCGACATCGACGATCGATTGGATGTCGGTGCTGTCATCGACGGTCAGCTTTTCGAGCACCTCGGCAACCGGACGGGGATCGCCCAGCATGCGGAAATAACCCCAAGCCTGCGGGATCTGCCCATCGGCCAAATAGAGGTCGCCGACCGTGCGTGCGGCCTTGGCGATTCCCTTCTCGAACTCCTCGTGAACCGATTCGGGCAGGTCCTGGTTGGAACCGGTCGCGATGGGCGAAACGCCAAGCTCGAAGCGTTTTTTCATCAGCAGCGCATAGAACAGGCCGCCGTAATCTTTGCGGGATTTGAGTTCGTCGCAGAGTTTGTCGATAGCCGCTGCCGGCCCCGCGGTTTTGACGGTTTGTTGTAATTGCTCGAAAAGCGTGTTGTCCATCGCGGTTATCCGAATAGGGTTGCCAATAGGTGTGGTATGTCAATGTATGCGCGGCGTCGCGAGGTTCAATCGGCGCGCGGGCCGATGTCTTTACGGGAAGCGACGGATTAGTCGTCGAGAATCCTCGTGACATGGCCGACGGGGCGCGGTAAAATATTTCTTTCCAAAGGAGACCGTATGACGCAACCGCATGACTTCCGACATCCCACAATCACGCGGCGGACGGCGATCCAGGCCGGCGCCATCGGGTTGCTCGGCCTGGGCATGAATCACGTCGAGGCGTTACGCGCGGCGCCGACGAGCACGCCGCGCCGAGGCCGGGCGCGGGCGTGCATTTACATTTTCCTTTCGGGCGGCCTGGCTCAGCACGAGAGCTTCGACCTGAAACCCGACGCCACGGCCGAGATCCGCGGCGAGTTTCGGCCGATCGCCACGCGAACGCCGGGCGTGCAGATCAGCGAACACCTGCCAGGCCTGGCGCAGCGCAGCGAGCACTGGGCGATCGTCCGCTCGTTAACCCATCCGACGAACGGGCACACGCTCGGGCATTATTTCATGTTGACCGGGCGAAGCGTTGCCTCGCCGGCGTTTCTCGGCGACCGCATGCCGCGCTCCACGGATTGGCCCTCGATTGCGTCGACCGTCGGTGGGGCGCTGCCCGCGCGGAACAACAACCTGCCGCCGGCAATCGTACTGCCTGAGCGGCTTGTCCACTGGTCCGGCGGCGTCTTGCCGGGCGCTTACGGCGGCCTGATGGGACGCCGGCACGATCCGCTCTTCATCGAAGCGTCGCCGTATGGCAACCCGATGTGGCGCGGCGCCTATCCCGAGTACACCTTCGCACAATTGCCCAAGACGCCGCCGCCAAACGCCGATGACCGCGTCTTCCAGGCGCCGAGCATCACCCTTGCGCCGGGCTTGAATGCCGACCGCTTGAATGGCCGACTGCGGCTCCTGCGCAATCTGGACAGTCAAAGGCAATCGCTCGAACAAGCCGCGACGATGCAAAGCTTCGACGAGCATCGCCAATCGGCGATCTCGATGCTCGCCGACCCGCGCGTCCGCCGTGCCTTCGACGTGACCCGTGCCGATGTCCGCACTCAAGAACGCTACGGCCGCAATAGCTTCGGATGGTCGCTCCTCATGGCGTATCGGCTCGTCGAGGCGGGCGTCAACATGATCCAGGTCAACCTCGGCAATAACGAGACGTGGGACACGCACGGCGACATCTTTGCACGCCTGCGCGACAAGTTGTTTCCGCCGACCGACAAGGCGTTGTGCGCGCTGATGGACGATCTGCGTTCCAGCGGCCTCTTCGATAGCACGCTGATCGTCATCGGCAGCGAATTTGGCCGGACTCCAAGATTGTCGCGCGCGCCGGCGGTGTTCGACGCCGTCGGACGCGATCACTGGGGCGCCGTGCAGAGCGTCTTCTTCGCGGGCGGCGGCGTTCGCGGCGGGACGGTCATCGGCTCTTCCGACCCTGTCGGCGCTCACCCAGCCAGAGATCCGCAGACACCGGAAAACATGGCAGCAACGATCTACCAGGCCCTCGGCATCCCCGCAACCGCCGAATGGCGCGACACCGTCGATCGGCCCTACCACCTCTACAACGCCGAACCGATCCCGCTGCTGAGTTAATGGGTTAGCGAGATTGTTTGCGTTTTCCGCTTGCGGCTTGGCGCTCAGCATGGCGCCCTGTTGAGCGCCAAGCCGCAAGCGGAAAAACCGGGAAGTTTTTTCGCAGCCTGCGCCTGCACAAATGGGAGTCGCGTCCATGGCATTGATTTCGTGCTCTGGATACGGAAGAGAAGTATCGGCCTGTCCGAGCCACGCACGCAGCGCAGCGCAGTAAGTGGATGGCTTTGCAAATGCGCCATTTACTCCGCTGCGCTGCATGCACGGTTCGGACATGGTGTCGAGTTGTCGATAAATCCAAAACGGAAACTCAACCCGGGGCCGAAGAGATATACCTTCGGCGGGTGACATTGACGTTTTTCCGAGCCGCGACCGTGAGGGAGCGGCCAGCCGGATACCTTGCCAGAACAGATATTGTCGGCCGCTCCCTCACGGTCGCGGCTCGGAAATGTTTTGGTCCGTCGGCAAATGCGACAATCTCCACCGCGTGAAGTATGAATATGGTGTCCCCCGAGCCCGCGCTCGGTTCGGGGCGATTCATCGACGAACTCTCACAGCGACTGGGCACCGACCTTCACCCTCGCAAGCCGGGGCCGAAGAGATAAGTATGGTGTCCCCCGAAACAAAAAAAAATAGCAATGACTCAAATATTTCCATCTGAGATTCGAATCAAATTGTGAACATTTTTTTCTCGACAAGGCCATTCAAACGATAATTGAAATCAGGGGAATACGATGCTAATTGATCGTCACGTACGCAAGGGCGAGCCCATCACGATTATTATTATCATCATAGTTCTCATTCTCGTAGTTGGTGGAATAAAGAATGGATGCGATAACGCCCGGAAAAAACAAGCGCAAGAAGCCGCAGCACGCGCTGCCGTGGAAGCCCAGCAGGCAGAAGTTGAACGAATTCGGGTGGTGGAATTGGCGAAGAAGGAAATCGCCGATGAGAAGGTGCTTGCACCAAAATGGTACATGTCTAAATGTGATGTGTCCTCAACCGGATGGATCATTTCGGGGTACATGAATCGAATGCTCATATTCGGGCTAATTTTCTACGCGATTGGTGCTACCGTTTTTACGATCATTATGTATCGGCGGGGGGAAATCGAAGAAGGAAAAGACGCAGCGGTTTCGGTGATTGGTTTTTATGCAGCATCCTTCATCATCCCGCTACTTCTTTCATTTATTGTTAATCTTTTCGTAAGAATGATGAGTTTTGTTTTTTCCGGCCAATGGAATTACGCGCCGTGGCATTTTCTCCATTTCTTGAGTCACTTTCTATTTATGGTTTCGATGACCGTTGCATTTGTACTATTCGGTGTCACCCGTAGACCTGCTGCGCTATCAAAGAAAAACGCGCAAGAGGAAGTTGACGAAGATTTCGAAGACCAGGACTGCGAAGAACGTGAGAACGACGAAAACCCCAAGAAACAGAAGATTACTTTCTATGACTGCGTTCGCTATGTTGTTAAATTCATTGGGAGCGGACTCCTTGCATATCTCGGTCACAAAATTGGCGGGTGGTTAGGAGCGATTATTCTCGGATGCATAGGCTCACTTTTCTTCTACGTTTCAGAGAGGCTCGGTTGGTTTGGCTGGAGCGAGAATAATTCGCAATCATCACACGAGGATTCCTCGTACAGCGAATGAACTTGGGAACGGTGCGCACCATACTTAATTCTTGCGGTGTGCGGGCACGGTTCCTACTCTTCCAGTATTGCCAGAATTGCACGTATTGTGGTCGCCGGTTTGCCGCACCATGTGACGCAGCGGGGCAATCGTCGAAGCGTTTTTCAGCGATGACGATTACCTTCCTATGCAAAAATATTGACACAGTGTCAGCGGCATGGAAATCGCGACGAAACGAGAAGAACGGCGTGAGTTGAATGTCCGCTTCGGTTGGTGGGACCCGGGAAATTTCGGTTCGATAGAGCGAAATCCGCCAACAGGGCCGGACAATCCCCGGCGGCGGGTCTCGCGGCACCACCGAATAAGCAGATTGGATTTGCGAACAAACACCTATGCGGCTTTGCGTTCGTAGTGTTTGAGGGGTCCGCGGAGACGCTCGGAAGAGTGGGTTTTTCCATCATCGTAACGCGCTGACGGAGGCGATTGCAAAGTCGGTTGCGAGGCATTTTTTCGTTTTTCCCAAAATAATCTGCACGCAGTTCCCCCCCCTCTCCCCCCCGGCTTGTTGGCCAACACCCCCCAAAAGTGCAAAAAAAGGCCGAAAAAGTGCGAAAGCGCTTGGCCAACAGCAGATGGCCAAGCGCCTGGTTCGCCGTTTTTGGGAAACAGAAGAACGCCTATTTACGAAAATAATTCCAAATTATCCGCCCGTTTGTCACAACATGCCCGTTGGCTGGTACTGGAATCGTTCCGACGATGTTCGTCGGAGAGATCGAAGTGACCCAACAAATGAAAGGGATCAGCCATGCAAGAACAAACCAAAACCGTCGCCGATTGCCACCCCGAACACAGCAACCCAGCCAACTGGCATCTCGGCATCTTCTATTTCGCTCCGAAGGATCCGAACGTCGTCGTTGCGAAACGGCGAGGCTGGCAATGGGGGGCCACCGTCAACTTCGCTCGGCCAGCCTCGTACATGCTTCTGTCGATTCCGTTTGTCATCGGCGCCGCCATCGTTGGATGTGTCGCCATCTTCGGGCAATGAGCCTGAGTCATCCGCTAATTCGCGGCCGTTGACTTGCTGAGTTTCTCGATCGCCTCCGCGACTCTATCGCGCATCGCCCGCAGCGTTTCGGCCTTGTGTGTGTGGATCCAGAAATTGGTGCCCACGTAACGGACGTACTGGTCCTTGATCTGTTTTCTCGCCTCGGCCTGATTCTTTGCGATCTTCTTTTGCACAAGAAGCCGTTCGAGTAATTTCAAATACTCGTAATCCTCGATACCATCGCGAATGTTGGCCATCCGAACCGACGCCAAGGGGCCGTTCTTGCCTGCGTAGATTAGCTGGCCGTCGCCGTTGTGATCGGGAAAAGATCGAGCCGACCACGTGGTGTAGGCGCCGCCGTCCTCGGCGATGGGTGTCGGCTTTGCGGTGAAATGGTTGATCGCATAATACAGGCAACCGTCGGCATCGACCTGATACGCCAGCCAAAACAAGCTGCGCGATTCGATCAGCGGGCTTTCGATCCACCAGTTCGGCCGCGGCGGACCGGCGGAAGTGCTCAGATACAGCCAAAACTGGACGCCCTTGGGTTGCAGTCGCTCGATGTGCCCCTTTTGCATGGCGGCGAAATAGGTCCCCAGGCTCATCGTCCAGATATCCACATGGTCGTCCGCCGGTTTGCCGCGCGGGCCGGTCGAGACGGCACGTTTTAGGTTGGGGAATTTCTTCTTGATCGCTCCATAGATCTGTGGAATTGCAAGCTCCTGATAGTGCTCGTCAAACCCGTAAATGTAGGCCTTATCCGCGACGCCGGCATCCTGATACTGTTGCCAAATCGGCTCGATCCGCTTGAGCGTCTTTTCAATCTGGGCTTCGGTATAGCTTTTCGGCCAACCGACATTGAACAGATTGAAATTCTGCGCACCGCGTGCCACGGCATACTTGACGTCCTCGACATTCGGCGGCGTCCATCGATAGATGTTGTCCACCCCCAGGCGATGGTCGAGCAGAGCGTCCATATACTTGCGTTTGAGATCGTTCGCCTTCCAATTCTCCAATCCGTGGATCGCTGCTGAGGCGTTCTCGTCCCAGGTGAAGGCCATCTTGAGATGGCTACCCTGCGCGGGAATCTCGAACGACCAGACCCTGAGTTCTACCGGGACCGTACGGGCATCACTGTTCGCGGGCTTCACGGTCACGGCCCCGGTGTAGACCCCGCCCGGAGTTCTCGGCGGCACCCGGATCGTCACCCAGACCGGTTGCACGTCGCCCTTTTTCACGCTGAATTTGGCGGGATTCAACAAAGGATCGGCAAACCAGCCCGTTCGTTCGACGGCGTAGCCTGGCTTGGCCGTCTTGACATAACCGACTTGATTGAAGGTAATCTGTGCCGGTGCGATGGTAGCCTTTCCACCGGTAAGCGCGAGAGCCGATGCCGAAAGAGTGACGTCGGCCAGATCGATCTCGGTCGCCATGATTACGACCTGAAATCCCTCCGCTTCCCCCGGAGCAGCGCTAAGCGCCGCAGTGCGGCGGAGGTCGCCTGGCCTGCGTGGGTTGAGGACGACGGGCGAGGCCGGCAGCGATCCCGGGTGTGGCCGAACCGTCAACGCTCCAAGCTTGGGATAGTCGCCTGTGTACGGAGCATCGATGCGAACGCGGTGCATGGTGTCTTCGACGGCGACTTGAAAGCGCGGCGCATCGGCTCCGCTCGCTATGGACGTGAAAACGACGACGCTCAACAAGGATAGCGCTCGCATGGCATGCTCCGGTCGACAAGATTGGTTTCCTTTTCTTTTTTTCTATTCACTGCCGAAAGAAAGAAAGCGGCATCACGCCGCCGCACTCCAAAGATCGAACAGCCAGATTGAAATGATTCGATTACCAAAGATCCCTTTCTCTTCACCAATACTTCACCAACGCTTTCCGCTTTTTTTCACATGTCGAACCCAAAATATTCACTTTGATGGCCAGGTCGGATGCCGCTGCCAGGCTGTTGCGTGCGTCAGCGCGTGTCGCTGCTTGTGTTTCGGAGAGTTGAATTGCCATACGATGCCGACATAATCGTGGCAGGCAGCGGCGCGGGAGGCGCGACGCTGGCCCATACATGCGCGCGAGCCGGGAAAAGTGTGCTGCTTCTGGAACGCGGTCGAGCCTCTCCTTCTCCGCCGGCGGGAGCATCCGAATCGTTTCACGACGAACAGGCAATGCTCATCGACAAGCAGCCGTATGACGATCGCCAGATCGACGTCAACGGATTGGCACGGCGGTTATACATGGGCGGCGTGCTTGGGGGCAGCACGGCCCTCTATGGCGCCGCGCTCCTGCGCCCAAGCCGAGACGACTTCCATCCGGGCAAGAGCTACGGCACGAGGCTTCCCCGCGATCAATGGGATTGGCCGATCGCGTATGACGACCTCGAACCTTACTACGCGGAGGCCGAGCGGCTGTTCTCGGTCTCCGGAACTACGGACGACGACTTCGGTCCGCTGCCAACGCCGCGCGATGGGTTTCCGAATCAGCCCTTGCCCTTGCACCCAGTCAATGAACGGCTGATGTCGGCGAATCGATCGCACGGACTGAGGCCGTTTCGCCTGCCGCTCGCGATCGACTCTAAGCGTTGTCTGCAATGCCGAGCCTGCCCTGGTTATATCTGCCCGACCGGCGCGAGACGCTCTTCGGCACAATTGTTGGAGGAGGCCGATCCGGCGAAGTTGCGCGTCCACGCGAATACCGAGGTCGAATGTTTCGACCTCGATAGCGCAGGCAATCCGGCCGGAATTCACGCGGTCGATCGTGGGACCGGGCAGCGCCGAGTATATCGCGCCCGGCGGTACGTGCTGGCGGCTGGCGCGATTGGCTCGCCGCTCGTGCTGTTGCGTTCGGGTGTTGATCATCCGCTCCTCGGGCGGAATTACATGATGCACTTGTCGCCCATCGCGATCGGGATCTTCGCCCGTCGTCTTGGAGCGGACGAAGGTTTCGTGAAGCAGGTCGGCTTCTCGGATTACTATTTCGGAACGAAGGAGTTCAGCCACAAGATGGGGCTGGTGCAATCACTTCCGGTTCCTGGTCCCTTGATGCTGGCCAAGGCGGCCTCGCGGTTCCTGCCGAGCTTCGTTCTGAGATTTCTGAGACGCCGAATGCTGCCCTTGGTCGGCATCATCGAGGATCTGCCCGACCCGGCCAATCGTGTTTCATGGAGCGCGGACGGCAAGCCGTGTCTGCACCATCGATTCGCTCCGTACGACCTGGAGCGAGGCAAGGAATTGGCCGGGCTGACAGCGCAGATTCTCAAGCGATCCGGCGCGTCGGTTTGCCTGACCAGCCAGTTCGCGTCGGCGGAGCACGTGGCTCACCAATGTGGAACGATACGCTTCGGAAACGATCCGGCTCGATCCGTGCTCACGCCGGATTGCCGGATGCATCAGCATCCGAATGTGTTCGTCGTGGATGGCAGTTTCATGCCGACGTCGCTCGGTGTCGGCCCGGCGTTAACGATCATCGCCAACGCCTTGCGCGTCGCACGTATTGTTTCAAGCGACGTATGAACGGCAAAAAAGGCCCTGGGGGGCGAACTCCCCGAAAATGAGGACCAAGATGAATACGCCTATAAAAACAATCAAGCGCGAGCAGTTCCGCCAGGCGAAGATGGTTCACGGCGGTTTGTGGAAATTCCTGGTAGCCGTGATGGGAGTGAAATTAGCCCGGTTGCGTATTCCGAGCAAGCGATTGCGCACGTCGCTCTACCGCACGATCTTCAACAAGAAATACCCGCCTGGCATCAACGAGGATGAAGCCGAGCAGCCGCTGTCGGCCTACCTGTCGCTCAACGCCCTCTTTACCCGCGGCGTGAAGCCCGAGTTTCGCCCTATTGCCGAGGACACCCGGCATTTTCTCTACCCCTGCGATGGAACGGTGCAGGATTTCGGTCGTGTCGATCACGGCAAGCTGCTCACGCTGAAGAACATCGAGTATTCGCTGAGTTCCTTGCTCCCTAAAGTGGACACGCGCCCGTTCGAGGATGGACATTACGCGATCGTGTTCCTCTCGCCGATCGATTGCCACCGCGTGTTCAGCCCGCAGGACGGTAGGCTCGAAGAGGCGATACATGTTCCCGGATATCGCTTGCCGGTGCATCCGCCCTGTCAGCGTGCGGAGTTTCCGGTATATGCCTTGAATGAGCGGATGATCCTGCGCATCTCGACACCGCTGGGGCCATGCCTCGTCGTCATGGTCGCCGGCTGGGGCGTGGGCAATATTTCGCTTCCGTCGGCGCCGGACTTTCGCCCTCGCCGCAACGAACTTTCGGTAAAGACGTGGTCTTCGCCGTTGGAAGTCAAACGCGGGCAATGGATCGCGACATTCGAGCTTGGCTCGACCGCGGTTCTGATCACCCCGCCTGGCGTCAATGTGGCGCCGCTGATTTCTCCCAACTTAAGGGTCAAGTATGGCCAGCCTGTCTTTACTTACCAGGGATGAAGGCCGACGGCTGAACGACGAGCCTGAGGCTCCTTTTTCGTGCTGCACCTTCAACCTTGCCGACGGCCTGCGGACGCTTGACGCCCTCATGCCAACATTGGAGAAGGCCGAGTCTGTCGCAGTCGTCAGCAGTTTTCGCGTTCATCTCGGCGACGCCTCGGCAGCGGCGGCGGAAGCAGAAGTCCTCGCTCGCATGAAGCATCTCTCCGCGCCCGTCGTCGTGTTTCGCGCTGGCCATATTCTTGGAACGGCTTCGCGCACCACGATCTGGCTGCGCCGATTCGGTTTCGCCTATCCGCTTGTCCCCGCTCGCATGCGCAGTTGCTTCGTGACGGATGCCGAGCTTTCCACGGCGATCGAATTAGAGAAACGCCGCACGGGGCCTCGCCGGCCTGTCACCATCCTCGGCCCAAATCGCTCATGGAAGGACGTCCTGCGCGAGCATCGAACTTCCGGCATCTGGTCCGCGATCCTCACAGGCATCTGCTATTTTTTGTCGCTGCTGCTGATCGGTCATATCGCGGCAATGATTCTTGACCTGCTGGCCTATTGGCGGCCGTCGCTTCGGCAGTGGAATTGCGACACGCTTCGGCCAACGTCCTTCACGGAATTGCTCGCACTCTACAATCCGCACAACTTTCGATACGTAAAGATCGTCGGCTACAACAATGGCGTCGTTCACTTTGGTCATCGTTATCCAGGCCGCACGGTCGTGTCCACGGTTCATTGCAACCGCATCGTCCGCACGAGCAAGGACGTCATTAAGGCGGACTGCGGCGCCACGATTCGCAGAGCCACGGACATTCTCGCTACCGACGGGCAGGAGCTTTTCGTACTGCCCAACTACTCCTACGTTTGCCTGGGCACGGCTTTTTACGTACCGATTCACGGGTCGGCCGCGGATTATACGACCGTCGCGGAGACGTTCGTCAAGGCGCTGCTGTACGATCCGATGCAGGACCGATTCATCCTGGCGACAAGCGACGATCCGAGATTTCGCGAGAACGTCTACAACTTCGCCTCGCCAATGCTTGTCCTGCGATTGTGGATGCGCGTCAAACCGAAGGCCACCTATTTCGCACACACACAAGAATTGGAGAATGCCGACAGCGACCAGATCGTCGAGGCCTTGCGCGATACACGAGCCACGAATGTGGAAATTCGAAAATCGGCGGCGGGGAGCAACAAGATCCAACTCACCAAATACTACAAGTCGCTGACCGAAACGACGGCGCCGGCTCTCGAAATGCCGCGCGATTCGCTCGGCCGACTTTGGGATCGGCTCGAAGAGAACGCGGTCACCTCGTTTCTGATGCACGCTCTGACGCGGTGGTTGGCCTGGCATGTCGAGTTGTTTTTCACGCCCGAGGAATTCGCGGTCTTTTGGCGCACGCACCAGGCATTGCCGTTGAAAAAGATCCAGCTTCGCTACATCCGCCGCGACGGTTTGCCCAATTCGCCTTTTTGCGAAAATGATTGTGTGTCGGCGGATATGTTCATGTTCCGCTGGAACCGCGGCGTATTCGAGGCCTACCTGAAACGGACGTTTGCGATCGTTCGATCCAATCCTGGCAAGCATAGCGAGTAAGCAGACAATGGATGACCGCCTCACAGCGACCGTGGACCAGATGTTGCGCGAGCAGTTGCCGAACCTGTTTCGGCTCTATCTCAACCCGTACGTCGCGCAGACCTGTTTCTGCCTGTCTCGATATGCGCAGGCGTCCAGGCTGTCTCTTGCCAAGAACGCAGAGGAATACCAATCGTTTCTCGCGAACAGCTTCGACGAGGCGCTCAGCGGAGCGATCAAGCTGGCGCGGTACTGTTGCAGCGTGGCGGGCAAATCCACGGCGGGCCTGGTGATTGACCCCGAGGATCGGCTTGGGCCTTTCGCCTCGGAAGGCAACGTCGTGTTCGTGCCTGGGCTGACCGTGGTTGGCAAGATCGAAGCCGTGCCGACGGACGCCAAGTTTGGATTCGTCGTACTGGCCTCCGGCGACGATCCAACTTCACACGCGAGTCTTGCGAAGCGATTGGCGAGTGAAGGCGCGTTGGTGATCGTTTGCGTCGATCGGCATCGTCTGAAAATGTTGCTGCCCGCGAATCCGCCCGACATCGTGGTGTTCGATGGATCGTTCGTCAATGACGAAGTGCCCTTCGGCGCCTTCTCGGCGACCCGGCGGTTGTACGACCACTGGAACAAGCCTGGGAAATCGACTTTCCACTCGACGACGTTTCAGCCCAACACGATTTCGGCGCTGCACTTCATGCGCTGCCTCGAAAAGGACGATCCCGAGTTTTTCGCGATTGTTCAGGAGGAGCTACGCGAGATCGACACCAATCCAGACCTGCGACTAAAGAGGCTCCGCCGATTGTATAGTCCATCGCTTGCGAGCGCGATCGCGGCGACAGGGTACGACACGCCTCGGATACGCGCGGCCGGCCATTACGTGATAGCCGACGGGCGACCGGTTCTCGACACCGTAGGCGGCGTCGCATGCAGCGTCCGCGGGCATAATCCGCCGACCTATGCCGAGGAAATCGCCGCGTTCGCCGATGTTGATTGCGAGGCGGAACTCGCCGCGCGACTCAAGGAATTGACGGGCCACGATCACGTCTTGCCCTCAGTCAGCGGTTCCGGCGCCGTCGAGAACGCGCTCAAGATCGCTCTTGCCGCGCAATTCCCGATACGGCATGTGCTCGCGCTCAAATCGGGGTTCGGCGGCAAGACGCTCTTCGCGCTCACGGGCACGTGGAACTCGACCTACAAGGAGCACATCGACCCGCTGTACGGCGACGTGATCTACGTGGATCCGTTTGCCGATGACGCTATCGCGCAGATCGACGCGGCGATGGCTCGGCATCCGATTGCCGTCGTCCAGATGGAATTGGTCCAGGGCGTGGGCGGCGTTCGGCCCGTGCCTGAACCCGTCGTGCGGCACCTCGACGCCTGCCGAGCGCGGCACGGTTGTTTGCTGCTGATCGACGAAATTCAGACCGGCATGTTTCGCACGGGGCAGTTCTCGCTTTCCCGTGCGATGGGGTTGACGCCGGACCTGATGGTCGTTGGCAAAGCGGTTTCCGACATGATGTTTCCGTTCGCGCTGACGCTTTATTCCGAGCACGTCCAGGCTAGACTTTCCGCTGCCGGATCGACGCTGCCTGCCGCGATCCGCAAGCGATTCGCGTTCCCGTTCGGATGTCGCACGGCGGTTAACGTGTTGCGCTTTGCCGAGAGAGTTGGCCTGAGCGAACAGGTCGTTTCCTCGGGAGAGCTATTCGCGAAACTGCTTCGGGAGGAATTGGCGGCGTGTTCGGCAGTGCGCGAGGTTCGCGTCCACGGTCTACTGATCGGCATCGAACTGGACGCGACGCCCTGGCCGCAACGCTGGTTCAAGAAACGGCTCTTTTGGTTCTACCTTTCAAGCATGCTGCAGCATCCGCGTTTTCCGGTGCTCGTGGGCTTCTGCCAATACGAACCCAACGTTCTCAAAATCACGCCGCCTCTGACGATTCAGCCGGACGAAATTCGCCAAATGTGTGCAACGATCGGCGAGGTCATTCGTCGGCCGTTCTACAAGCTGCTTACAAGTGCCGCCAGCGGCATGCTCAAATCGCTCGGATTATGGAGAAGAAGACATGGCAACACTGACAAGTCGGCCCATGCGCCTGCTGCTGGTTGAGTTCGACGAACTTTGTGCTCGACACCTGTGCCGGCATTCGCAACTCGGGATCAACGTGCTGCACTTGATTGCACTGTTTGCGATCTGGTACGCGGTCTACGGGCTTCTCTACTGGTTGGCGGGCGTCGAATGGGTGCTCGCCATTCCGGCATTGGCGTACCTCGCCGCGATCGCGCCCAATGTCCCGATCCGCGTTCTTGCATCCACCCTCTTGTTTCTGGGCGTCATCTTTGCGGCGGCATTGTGGGTGACGATCCCGTGGTGGGCGTACTTAATTATCATTCCAATCGCTTACAAGATTCAGGCCTGGAGCCACAAGCTTTATACGGTCGAGACGGATATGACGGAGTTCAACAAAAAATACACGAAGGGTTCCGTGCTGTTCGTCGTTCTATTGATCTACGAGGTACCGATCGTTCTGAATGTTCTCACGTCGCCCGGACTGCAGGCCGATCTCCTCGTCAAAGGCGAACGGGGGGCGTAGGCCTCTATTGCATACGCTCCCGCACGCGAATTCCAGGTTCTCCCACCTCACGCAACGCGGCTCGTCGGCAGCGCTTCGAAACTCGGCTGCGCCACGACTGGGATCGCGAGGTGGTGGGAAATGTCCAGCCGGCGTTTCTTCCGGTCGGCGGTGGAGCGGAATAGCGAGACCAGCGTCCTGGTCGTGATCTGCGCCAATCGTTCGCTCCATGTCGAACGCGGCGCGACGCGCTCGGCCTTTTCGATGGCTTGAAGGTAGGTTTCGCGAACGCGGCCGATTGACTGCTCCCAGTTACGGGCTTCGATGGCGTGCCGTGCCGCCTCGCCAATTTGCTTGCGGACGCCCTCCGACAAGGCCTCGCGCGTCCACTGCACTGCGTCTTGCACGTCGCGCGGCTGAAAGAGAAAACCGGTCTCGCCATGAGCGACGAGATTCGGAATGCCGCCCGCGCGAGGCGCTACCACGGCAGAGCCGCACGCCATCGCTTCGAGGACGACATTGCCCATCGTCTCCGTTTCGGACGCATACACGAAGGCGTCGGCAGATGCGTACGCGGACGCCAACTCTTCGCCCTTCAAATAGCCGACGAAGCGGGAGTCCGTGCCCTGGAATCGGCGTTCGAGATCCGATCGCGCCGGCCCATCGCCGACGATTGCCAAACAGGCGTCGGGAATTTCCCGCAGCACATCGGCGATGAACCCGACATTTTTTTCCGGCGCGAGCCGCGACACCGTCAACAACAACTTCTTGTCAGGCCGGCCATTCGTCAGTCGATCGCGCATCGCGGTACTTTTTCGATTGGGGTGAAACAGGTCGCTGTCCACCGCCGGCGGCCAAAGTTCGACGCTCTTGAACCCACGCTTCACCAGATCCTCCTGCACGATACCGGATACGGTCAAGTTCACATCCGCTCGATTGTGGTATTCGCGCATCAGCCACCAGATGAGCGACGACATCGGTTTGAGGGCCTTGTAGCCCTTGACAAACTCGCCATACAGCGTGTGGAACGAAAAAACGCTCGGCACGCTCATGCCCGCTCGCCGCAGCACGTCATTGCACCGGAAGCCGAACGCAAACGGATTCACGTAATGGAGCACATCCGGCTCGAATCGCCGAAGGCTGTCCACTAACCTTCGATCTGGCATGCCGATGCGATACTCGGGATACAGCGGGAAGGAGAAACTTGGCACATCCACCACCGGCACGGGGCATTGGTCGCATCCCGGCGCCTGCGGGCAGACGATCAGCAGTTCGTCGCCATAGCGCGGCAGCTGTCGAATCAGGTTCAACGTGCGATTGACGACGCCGTCGATCTTCGGCAAAAATACTTCGGAAATAATTGCAATCTTCAAGAGCAACCCTCCTCAAAGGCAAAAGGCCAAGGAAACATGTCCTTGGCCTTTCGTCGTTCAGTTTGTGATTTTCTGTGCTAGATGTATTTCGATGCTGTGGTGATCTTCGATCGGGAAGACAAAGCGGTCCAACAAGAACCGCGTGAATGCACCTGCCTTGTGCAGGCCGATGGCGTCGATGAATGGCGTCAGCCAGCCGCCGTAGTAACCAAATTCAAGGAATTCGTTGAGGTTGCGGAACTTGAGTTTCGGCTCGAAGGTCTCGCACTGGCGCACCACGAAACCGTTGCGTTCCATGGTTTCGAGCACTTCCTTTTGGTTGGTGGGGCTGAGGACCATGCTGTCGAGATCGAGCTTCGGACCGCCGAAGATCCATCGCAAAGCACGATTGTTGGACGCCGACTGCAGTGCCGGATAGGCTCCCTTGGTCGCGCCGAGGTAAGACCAGTACCCGCCTTCTTCGAGGCGGCTGAAGACTTTCGGCGCCAGCACATCGAGGGGAACGAACCCGCTGATGAAGTGCGTGGAGATCAGGTCGAACGATTGCTCCGGGAAGTGCGCGTCGAGATTTGCCGCGGTATCGACAGCGCCGGCGAGATCGGGGATTTTCTGATAGGCGCAATCGATCATCTTCTGCGAAAGATCAAGGCCGAACGGTTGGACCTGACCCTCGGCTAGCGCAATGAGCCGGCTGAGGAAGATGCCCGTGCCCATGCCGACGTCGTAAACGCGGAGCGGCGTGGTGAGATCGCTGAGGAGCTCCTGTTTCTTGATCTGTTCGACGGCTCGATTGAGAGTCGAGCCTGTCACCGCCTGCGGATCGAGATCGTAATGAAGTGCAATGACCTCGTCATACTGCTGCTGGATCGTCGTCATGATGATCGGTTCCTCGGTGTCGGATTGGGCCTCGTTCGAGTCGGCCCACCAGCACGCTCGACCAGCGCACATGCTGGCAATCGTGGTGGAGTTTTGAAGTAATGTAACAACCCACGGACGAGGAAGGATGATGTTGTGAAGAGTTTTGTGTCAAGTATTTTTGAAGATGATTTCACACGACAGTCGCAGAGAACACTTCGTGTCTTCACGGAACTTTACTAGAAGAACTCAACGTTCCTGAGTGATTGCCGCTGGCCAGAATCGCACTCTTCTCCCTTGACAAGGAGGTCTGCCGTGTTCGATGCCGTCCTGATTTCCGATCTTCATCTTGGCGCCGAGTCATGTCAGGTGGAGCCCCTGCAGGAGTTCATCGATTCATTGCCCGCGACGGACAGGCTTATTCTTGTTGGCGACGTGCTCGAAAATACCGAATTCCGGTTGACGAAGCAGCACTGGAAAGTCCTCTCGCAATTACGCAAGCTGGCGGACAAGATGGAGATCGTCTGGGTTCGCGGCAACCATGATTTCGATGCCGAATCGGTCGCTCATCTGATCGGCGCCAACTTTGTTCCTGAGTACACATTCGATTCCGGCGGGAAGCAGGTTCTATGCGTTCATGGCGATGCGTGGGACCGCTTTCTGACCGACCATCCCCTGATTACGCACGTCGCCGATTGGTTTTATCTGCGGATCCAGCGCTGGAGCCGGCGTTTGGCGAATAGCGCCAAGCGGAGCAGCAAGACGTTTCTGCGCTGCGTCGATCGCGTGCGCACCGAGGCGATCGAATACGCGAAGGCAAAGAATGCCAATATCGTCGTCTGTGGGCACACGCATTTCGCCGAGGAACCGACGCCCGAAACCCTGACGTTTCCCGCTTACTTCAATACCGGTTGCTGGACTGACCACCATTGCCATTTCTTGACGGTTCAGGACGGCAACTTCCAGCTCAGCGAAGCGCCGACGATCAAGATGGTTCCAGCCGAGGAACCGGCGATCCTCGTGAGTTGATTTGGGTTTTTCCGCACGGTTCTCCACGCTTCACGCGCAATCTCACGGACGATTGCGCCTGTAGACATTCATTCCGGCGACGCTTCAAGTAGACACATCCTCGTTTCGTTTCGCGGTCTTTGAAATCCAACAGGCCTGAATACACTGTGTCATAGCCCAAAATGCCGTTTTACTGGTTTTCATCCCGCCTCTGCAGGAAGCACATTCAGCAGAATAACCCCGGAGTTTGTCATGCCTTGCCGTCTGGTAATTTGCGTCATGCTTGGTTTCGTACTTCATGGCATCGCGCGAGCGGATGCAGTCATCAAACCGGGCAAGGTCGAACTCTATCCAACTCACGCAGCCGTGGGCATCGAGGCGGCCTACAGCGACGACGACAATGGCAACGCGCAGGCGTCGTTCACGTGGCGAAGAGCGGGCGATGCCGCGTGGCGCAATGGCGTGGACATGACGTTCGACCGCAACCGCAAGCTCATCTGGGCGAGTATTTGGCCCCTGGAGCAAGGCGAAAAGATTGAGGTTCGGATTCTCTTCCACGATCCCGATCAAAAGGACAAAGTAAAACTTGCCTGGGCGGGCAGCGTGACCACGCGGAAGTTTCAGTTTGCGCCTGCGGGAAACACGTTCCATGTCAGTCCCTCCGGCTTGGATGTTAATTTAGGGACTAAGGAAAAACCCTTTAAGACATTTTCCCATGCCAAAACGAAGCTGCAGCCGGGCGACACGCTGCTGGTGCACGATGGCGTTTACGCCGAGGCGAATCTCTTCGCGGGATTGAAGGGGACCGAGGCGAAGCCGATCGTGATCGCCGCCGCCCCGGGCGCGAAACCGGTGCTCGACAGCAGCCGTGAAGTTGCCAAGGGGCATGCCGGCTGGAAGGATGAGGGCAACGGCATCTTTTCCATTGCCGTTCCCGTGTTCGCTAATTATGCCGCCCAGGACGGATTACGAATGTTTCCGTATCCGACTCTCGCCGATCTGAGGGCGGACAAGCAGAAAGCAAGGCGAGCATGGTTCCACGACGCCAAGGCCAAGAGGCTCTATGTCCGCACCGGTTCGGGAAAAGCGCCAAGTGAGCACGCATACAATCTCGCCCAGCATGATTACGCGTTTTACCTCAGCGGGGCGAAGAACGTCGTCATTCGCGGGCTGACCATGCGGTACTACGGCTCAGCCGCTGTGCGTTTGTCCGACGGGGCGGCTGGTTGCGTGCTGTATGAAAACACAATCCACAATAGCCCCGGCGCGATCTTCATGAAAAGCGAAACGACTCGCGACAACGCCATCTGGAAAAACGAAATCTATGAACGCGGCGCCGCCGACTTTGGCTGGACTGCTCATTACGCCATCGCCTACGCCAACCAGGCGATCTACTGCGACAAGGCAGGGCGCGGGAACTCGTTTTGTCACAATACTATTCACGGTTACTTTGATTTGATCTCCGTCGAATCGTGGAAGAATGTATCGAAAATCCAGTACAACCGGGATTGCGACATCTCGTTCAACACGCTCTACAATGCTTCCGACGACGCCATCGAGGCCGACGGCGGCGGCGTCAACATGCGCATCCACGGCAATACGATTCGCAATTGCCGAACGGCGCTCTCACTCGCGCCGATCGAACGCGGACCGGTGTACGTGACGCGCAACACTGCCACGTTCTTCGGCCTGTTTATCAAGTTCAACGTCGGCGGCACGGTGTCGCACGGCTGGACCTACATTTACCACAACGCGGGCTACAGTCTGTCGCGCGGCGACGACGGCGGCACGGGCGTCAGCTTCTCGCCCACGCTGCCTTGCACGAACAAGGTTTTCAAAAACAACATCGTCATCGTCAATGAATGGTGCGTCCGCGCCTGGCGCAAAGACAACGAACTCGACTACAACTGCTACTATCACATTCCCAATCGCGCGCCGCGCCGCTTCCAGGCTGGCAAAACGACCTACAACACGATCGCACTCTTCGCCAAGGCCGTCGGCCAGGAAACGCACGGCTTTTACGCCGACCCGCTTTTCGTGGACGCAGGCGACGCGGGCAAATTCGCCACGCCCGCATTGGACACGCCGTTCTCCGCACTGCTCGCCGCCAGCGTGACTACCGGCGGCCTGCACCTACGCCCCGGCAGTCCATGCATCGATCGTGGCGTGGTTCTGCGCGGAATCAACGACGACCATCGAGGCAAAGGGCCGGACGTTGGCGCCTTCGAATTCGACAAGTAGCTTGCTACTCGGGCGGGCCGGGAGCGTAAGCGACCGGAGGAATTCTCGTTCCTATAGTAGGTTCGGCGAGCCGATCCGGACCTCTTGAACCCTGAGAGTCTTTACGGTCCCCCGGTCCCGCTCGGCTCGCGGGACCAACTTGGTTGCGGTTCTGCCGCGTTGCGCCTCTGGCTCGCCAAAAACACAAATTTCATTATTTCCTCTTGACGGCTTTTTCAATCTCGTTTATAGGCCCGCCATCACAATCGTAATGAAGTCGCGCGGGGAGAACCGTTCGGGGATGGCGGTTCAAGCGCGGATAGTCCTTCCTTATCGGGAGTTGGGGAATGAAACTAGCAAACTGCCTAAAGCGCTGGACGATGCGGACTATTCACGCGGGCGTTCTCGCCATGACGCTTTTGAGTGCAACAAGCATCGCGCCCGCGCAGCCAATGAATGCGGGCATGCCGGCGAAACACGTGACCAACGTGCGCGTGTTCGATCTACCTGTCGATATGCCGCAAGAGCACCGGCTGGCATTGAAAGAGATTCGCTTGTACGTGCGGACGCCTTCAACGGAGTGGCGGCTGCAAGAAAGCATGCCGAACCACACCACGCGATTCAATTGCAAAATCAACGCCGACGGCGAATACTGGTACACGCTCGTCGTGGTGGACAAGGCCGGTCGAATGGCGCCCCCGGATCTCAATAAGGAACCACCGAGCCAATGCGTCGTCATCGACACGACTCCGCCGGTCATTCAAGCGAATCCGGCCTCCACGCCTGGCGGCGAAGTAACGCTCCGATGCACGCTCGAAGACGCGCATCCCGATCTCAAGAGCCTAAAGGCCACGTACAAGACGCCTAGCGGACCGATTCCGCTGGAAGCGGTTCCTGGCCAGCCGGGTGTCTTCCACGTCCGTTCGACGGAAGCGTCGCAATTTCCTGTCGTCGTGACCGGCCGAGATTTGGCAGGCAACAGCGCCGCGCGGGAATTCGACTTGACGACGGTGGTGAAGGCGCCGTCGGTTCCGAAGACGGATATCGCACTCACGAGCCGATCCGATTTTCGCGGCGGACTACCGGCTCCGAAGATCGACACGCCGAGCAAGATCGTGCCAACCGCTCCATCGCTTCCCGCAGTCTTGCCAGCGCCGCGAGGCGAATTGCCGGTCGCACCAGTCGAAGTTCCCGTACCGATTCCGCCGGCAAAAGTGGAGGTCAACCGGCCCGAGTTCTCAACGCCGGCCGATCCTCTGCCTATCCCGAATCTGAATCCGTCCCCAAATGAAGTGAAACCGCCGGTCACGCCCAAGATTCCCGTCTTTACGCAAAATCCGCCGCCGAGCGAACCAGCCAATACCGACAATCGTGGCAAGACGCATCAACTCATCAACACCGAACATGCGTCGATCGAATATCGGCTCGACGAGGTTGGGCCGAGCGGCGTGGGTCGCGTGGAAGTGTATATGACCACGAACAACGGCCAAAGCTGGCATCGCCTCGGCGAAGACACCGACAAACGCAGCCCCGCGAATATCAAACTGCCCGGCGATGGCGTGTACGGCATCCGCATTGCCGTGACGAATGGCAACGGTTTCGGCGGCCGAGCTCCCGTTGCGGGCGACGCGCCGCACTGTCTGATCGAAGTCGATACCACCAGCCCCTACGTGCAACTGCGGTCGGCCGAAGTGCTGCCCGCCAGCAAGGAAGTTGAGATTCGCTGGAACGCCACGGATAAGAACCTGGGGACCGAACCGGTGACGCTCTCTTATCGCACGCAGGCGGATGGTCCCTGGCAGGTCATCGCTCGCGGGATCAAGAACGATGGTTCGTACCGCTGGGCGTTCCCGCGCGAAGCCGGCTCGCAGTTCTTCTTCAAGATCGACGTCGCGGACAAGGCTGGAAATATCGCCCATGACACCTCGCGCCAGCCGATTGTCATCGATACCACCGAGCCGCGTGCCACCGTCATCACCGTCACCGGAGGCGGAACTCGGCCAACCGTCGGCGGCCAGTAAATAATGATACGCCCGGGGATGAGCGCAGCGAATCCCTGGGATCTTACCAGTGCGAGATCGGCCCCTTGGGCACGGCGATCTCCGGCATCTCGCCCGCCTTCCATGTCGTTGGCGGGCCTTTCTCTTCCAACAGCCGAACAATGTCGTCAAAATCGTCGACGCCATTGAGCATCATGATTCGTTGATGCAATTCCTTTCCCGGTTTCAACACACGCGAATACCAGCCGCCGAACTTGCGAAACGTCAGGCTCGCGCCGCGTTCGCCACGCTGCTCCACGAGCCGGCGGAAATGCCGACCCATGAATCCGAGGTGATCGTAGTACGACGGAATCGTGCCCGGCTGACCGGTGCACTCCGCCGAGCAAAGCTGCGCGAAGATCCACGGGTTCAGCAACGCCCCGCGACCAATGCCCACGGCGGCACAGCCCGTCTCGTGAAACATGCGTTCGGCGGCGGCGATGGTTCGCACGTCGCCATTCCCGATGATCGGCATGCTCTCGACCGCCTCGACGACGGCGCGGATGCCCGCCAAATTCACCTGCCCCGAGAAGCCTTGCTCGCGCGTTCGGCCATGAATCGTCACCGCGGCGACGCCGACTTGTTCAAAACTGGCCGCCAAACGCGGCGCGGTGAGGTTGAGTTCATCCCAGCCGAGCCGCATTTTGACAGTGACGGGTATCTTGACTGCTTCCACGACTTGCTTGACAAGCGCCGTCGTACCGACGGCATTGCACATCAGCGCCGAACCGCCGCCGTTCTTGACGACCTTGTTGACCGGACAACCCATGTTGATATCGACGGCAGCGACGCCGTAGTTTTCCAGCCACTGCGCCGCCTCGCCGAGTTCGCGTCCATCGGACCCGTAAATTTGGGCAGCGAGCGGTGCGTCGCCGGCACAGGTCTCGATGAATTCGTTCGTCCGTTTGCTGCCCATCAGCAGCGCGCGCGAGCTGACGAGTTCGGTCGTCGCCAAACCCAACCCGCCGAGCTCACGCACGACAACGCGGAACGGCAGGTTCGTGTAGCCAGCAAGAGGCGACAGGCAGTAGCGCGATTGGAGCGTGAGACTACCGATCCGGAAAGGCGTCGCCGTGCGGACGATTGCTGGTTCTAACAATGCCGAGTTCATTGAGTTATTGTGACGTGAGAGGGGCGTTATTGCAAGTGGAGGTCATACGTTTGTCAGGCATCCGCATTTTACCCCGAAGGGGTTTTGGTCCCAAAGCCCAGGGTCGCGAGCGCCAGCGAGCGCACCCTGGGTAAACATTTCCGAAACCGCGAGTACCCCGAAGGGGTTCCATAAACTAATCCCACACGTACCGCTCGTCCCATTGAAGGCTGTACATGGTCAGCAGTCGCCGAAACTCGTCCTGGAAGGATTCGATTCGGTGATGCTCTTCTTGATTCGCGATGTAGGTTCGCAATGCCTCGACGTGGCCGGGGCTGATGGAGAATGCGCAATAGCCGCTCTGCCAGTAGAAGTCGTGGAGGTTTGCCACTTTCGTTTTGATCCATTGCGATGATTCACGTTTTAATTCCTTGACAAGATCCGCGATGGATTTAGTTTTGCCCAGGCGGCAAAGGATGTGAACGTGATCGGCAACACCGCCGACGCGAAGCACCGGACAATCGAGATTGTTCACGGTGCCTCCGAGATAATTGTGCAATTCGTCGCGGATCGATGCGTCCTGCAAAAATGGATGTCGGCTTTTGGTGGAGAAAACAATGTGTACATAAATCTGCGCGAGCGATTGCGGCATGGTACGCTCCGTTGATGGAACCCCTTCGGGGTACGTTCTTGCGCGGGCTGGTCACCCAGGGTGCGCTCGCTGGCGCTCGCGACCCTGGGCTTTGGGACCAAAACCCCTTCGGGGTTAATTCAGTTGCATCACGTCGAGTACACCCACCGCCCGAGGATCATGCCTGGAACGAGCAACACTGCAAGCAAAAGCCCGACGCTGCCAACGAAAGCGCTTACGAGAATCGCATCCAGCACGACCAGTCCAAGAATCCCCCGCTTGATGACAAGCTGCACGAAGCGAGGTTCGGGCCGACGGATCGCGCGATAGACGGCAACGCCCAGGTAAGAGCCGAACGCGGCCAGAGCGTAAACGAACAACGGGGAAGGCTCGAAATTCCCCGCCGCCTCGGTCGCTAGCGCCGCCACGGATAACGCCAGCACCAGGCTAATGAGTATGCAGACCGCCGCCGCCAGCAACATCGTTTGGCTGCTCATCTCCGCCTCGGTGCGTGCAAACCAGGTGATTCCCGCGATGTACGTGCCGACGACTATCGCCACGAGCCAACCCCAACCGGGCGGCCAGGCGCCGAGTATCGACAGACCGAGAAGGATATTGAGCAGCCGACACAGGCCCATGAACACCGGCCCGAGAAAGGTCGCTTTGAATACGCCGTCGTAAAGAAAAATCGTCACGACCAGCATGCACGCGATCGGGAACGAACGCCAGCGCAACTGCATGCCTTCTTCATCGAAACGCATGTCCGCCGCCAGCGCCAACAACAGGCCGCCGATCATCAACGCGCTGCCCAACAGCAACGCCGTCCGCATCGACACACGCCCCGACGGCAGCGGACGCCCGGGCCGATCACGGCGATCTTCGAGAACATCGAAATAATCGTTCCACACCATGCCCGACCAGTACAACAGCATCGAGCAGCCCAGCAAGCAGACAAACGTCGGCCAATGCGTCAGCGCCAGTCCGGTCGCGATACCGCCGAAACAAATATCCGCCAGCGCCGAAAACGTGTTCGGCAACCGAACGAGCTGAGCAAAGGCGAGCAGGTGTTTCATTGGGTGGTCCGAGTTGTCAGTTGTTAGTTGTCAGTTGTACGGATTGATACTTGCATTCCACTACTAACAACTGACAACTAACAACTAGCAACTATTTTCTGCACCCGTTCGAGCGCCGTCTGGGCCGCGTGGTCGGGGTTGTCGATGTAGGGATAGAGTTCGATCGTCACCCAGTCATTGTAGTTGATCGCACGGATGGCACGTAGGCAAGCCGCGAAATCAATCGCTCCGTCGCCGGGCACCATGTGATGATGCACGCGCGTGGCGGCGATGTCTTCGAGGTGGAAGTGCCGAATGTACTTGGCGACGCGCGGGATCGTCGTGGCGGGATCGTCGGACACGCAGTACGAATGGCCGATGTCGAAGTTCAATCCCACCGCCGGCGATTGAATGTGCTGCATGAATTCGAGGAACTGGTCGGCGGTCTCGATCAGCAACCCCGGTTCTGGTTCGACGAGCAACAGCACGCCTTCCTTCTCCGCGTGTTCCGCCACCGGCTTGATCATCTCGACAAACAGCTTAAGTGCCGACGCCCACGACTGCCCCGCTTCGACAGGCCCGCCGGGTTCGGTGGTGATGCACGGCGCCCCGAGTTGCCTGGCGAGCGTCAGTGCACGCTTGGTGTGATCGATGCGAATCTGGCGATAGTGCCGATCCGGTTCGATCCACGACGGATACCAGTATTTTTGCCGAGGGTCGTTGACGGCATGCATCATGAACGCGTTGATGTTGGAGATTGCGAGCTTGTTGTCGCTCAGCGCCCGCTTGATGCCCTGCAGTTGCTCGTCGAGCATATAAGCCGGCCAAGCATGCGGCACATCCGCCATGATCTCGACACCGGTATACCCGATGCGCGCGAGCCGATGACAGGTCTCGGCAAAGGAGAAGTTGAGGTAAGCGTTCGTGGAAAAGGCTAGTTT
>CAZAFH010000107.1:0-27265 GCA_964484265.1 uncultured Singulisphaera sp. | reverse complement strand
GCGCGGCTCGGAAACGTCAATTTCACCCGCGCGACGTATAGCGGCTTCATTTCTGTCCCAGCTGAAGCCGACAGCAGCCAAGCTCCAGAACATCTTTCTGCGAAAGCACCTCGGCCGACAGCGAATAAATCGCGTATTTGCCTTGCTTTTTCACCTCGACAAGACCGGCGTGCTTGAGAATCTGGAGATGGTGCGAGACGTTCGCGATTTCCGCGTCCAGCACGTCCGCGATCGCGCCGACGTGCATCGGCCCGATCTGCAGGCACTGAATGATCTTGAGCCGTTCCGGATCGCCAATCGCCTTGAGGCTGACGGCACACTTCGATGCTTCCAGTTGGTCTTTCATGACAATGACTCAATTCGTGGCGTTCCTAATTATTATGGCTCTCCATCATTCTTGTGGAAAAAGGCATCTCACGCAAAGGCGCAGAGGCGCAAAGAAATGCATAAGAAATTGGTGAGTAAAGACATAGGCTTTTTTCTCTTTGCGCCTTTGCGCCTTTGCGTGAGCTTCTACCACATCAATGAGGGAGTGCCATTATTATCTTTCAGGAATCGAGCCAGGTTGTCCAGCCCCGCCAATTCCCCGGCGGCGGATCAGGTGTTGCTGGAGGAACGCTTCACGCCCGGCCAACCGGTGCAGACGCTTTGGCCGCTCGCCGATCATCTCGGCACGGCTCGCGTCATCCTGCACGGCGCCGGCTTGGTGCTCAGCCGGCTGACCTACGATTCTTTCGGCAACCTCGTCAACGTGCCGGCGATCGCGCCGACCTTCACCGGCCGCGCTATTATTCAAGCGAATTTACTCGTTCGATGATTGCGAGTAATTTGTCTTTGGGTACTGCGCCCAGGTACTTTTTGATTTGCGTTTCTTCAATCTCAAACAGCCAGTTGCACATTGCCGCACAGCGTTTCTTTAATCCCGTGCGAGGATGGCCATTGCGGTGATACGGGATCAGGATGCAGTCCACTGGCAAATCGTCTGGCAAGGTGCCGGTAATCGCCACGCAGAAGATTCCTCGGCCTGCGATGATTTCGTCGTTTTCGCTGACGATCACAGCCGGGCGCGTTTTGGCGTTACGGCTTTGCGGATCGTTCACCTCCACGAGTACAATCCGACCTTGTTCTGGCTTGGGCACGCCGTGGTCCCTCCCCCGGGAATTGCATCAGTGGAGATCGTCCTCGTTTTTCTCGTACCAAGTCTGCGGTGGTTTGTGTTTCGCTGCCAATAGTCGGAGGCGTGCACTGGTCATTCGTCGGCGTTTTGATTTTGGAAGCGCCTCGACCTGTTCTGCTTTTTTGTCAACGACGGATGCAACGACGACGCCTTCGGGATCGCCCTTTTTTCGACCGGCATTTTTTTTGGCGAGGGCCATGTTCAGGCTCCATTCCGCAGCTTGGATAACGTGCAAATCTCACTGCATTGTATCCGAGTTATTCTTTCTCAACAATCGAATCTTCACGACATCAGGCAAAGTAAATTGAAAAATAGATTCGTCATAATGCCATCATGAAGCCGGTGAAGCAACGAGGTCGAAACACGCAAGTTCAAAACAGTCGTTGATCGGCCTCGTTGGGTTCAATCCACTCCGGACAATGCAGAGCTTCAACGCCGCCGGCGCCATCACCCATCGCTTCCTGCACGGCCCAGCGGCGGATCAGGTATTGCTGGAGGAACGTTTCACGCCTGGCCAACCGGTGCAGACGCTTTGGCCGCTCGCCGATCATCTCGGCACGGCTCGCGTCATCCTGGACGGCGCCGGACTAATGCTCAGCCGGTTGACCTACGATTCCTTCGGCAACCTCGTCAACGTGCCGGCGATCGTGCCGACCTTCACCTTCACCGGCCGCGATTACGACGACGAAGGGAAAGGACATCCAAACTTCTGGAAATAGATTTCGCAGTTTCGCGGGTTTCTACCGTCGCTGTAGGCAAATCGTGGTATGATAACACCGTCCATTAAGAGGAGGCACAACCCATGGTCGTTATTACATTTCCCAACGAAGATCTGCACCGGCGAGCGCTGGGATTCTTGCTGAAACGATTCTCCGGCACCGCACTGAAATCGGGCGAAGTCATCGTGCCCAAGGCGGCGCTGGCGGCGCTCGCGGAGGAGAATATCACTTTCACCGTTCTGGGGACCGCTTCGTATGAAAAGCAAATTGCGGCGCTACGAAGTTCTTTTGCCGGCACGGTTCAATGACGGCACAGAGGTGTCCAGCGAATTGCTCGGCGACGCCATGAAAGAAATCATGACGCAATTCGGCGCCGTCTCCTTTAAAAAGAACGCCGTGGACGGATATTGGCAGCACCTCGAATCTGTCTATCACGATGAACTCGGCATTCTCGTCGTGGACGTAGCCGACACAAAGGCCAATCGCATTTGGATGAAGGCGTTCAAAGAACGCTGGAAAGAACGTCTCGACCAGCTTGAAATCTGGATGGTGAGCTTTCGCATTGATATTGAATAAGCCCCAGCGATCATCTCGGCACGAGTGGCCACGAAATCTGTTTTTTCGCTTATCGTAACGCGCTGGTGCGGTGAGGTGCAAAGTCAGTAGAGGTGCTTTTTTGTCGTTTTTGCCAAAAAAACGGACTGTAGTTCCCCCCCTCTCCCCCCGTGCCTGTTGGCCAACACCCCCTCAAAGTGCAAAAAAAGGCCGAAAAAGTGCAAAAGCGCTTGGCCAACAGCAAATGGCCAAGCGCCCCCTCGCCAACGGCACATGACGACGTTTTTGGAAAAGTCCGACCTGAAAACAGAGACCCTGATTTCAAGAATCAGTGGGCTTACGCCCACCGCTCGCCGTGGCTATATAACGAACATCACACGCGGACCAAAATTCCAACACTGGGCCAAGGAGTGAACATGAAGCGGATTCTTGTGCTGTTCGTGACATTGACCATGATCCCCGCCGCGGCTGCGGGCGACAAATTGCCGAAACCGATGGTGACCGGACTGAAGATGCCGGAATCGGTCGTCGTCGGACCGGACAATCGCATTTACATCACCGAGATCGGCGAGTTCGGCAAGGATGGCGACGGGCGCGTCGTCGTCATTGACAATGGCAAGATCGTGCCGTTCGCGACCGGGCTTGACGATCCGAAGGGCATCGTGCGCCGGTTGAATTTCTTCTACGTCGCCGACAACAAGCGCGTCGTGAAGATCGACATGAAAGGCAAAGTCGAAGTCGTCGCCAGCGCGAAGGCGTTTCCCGTGCCGCCGTTGTTCCTCAATGACGTTGCTGTGGACGAGGAAGGCACGTTGTACGTCTCCGATTCGGGCGATCTGAAGGGCAACGGCGGGGTTGTCTTCCGCATTCCGCAAAAGGGCAAGATCACCGTCGTCACCGACGGCAAGAAGAATCCCGCCGTGAAGACGCCCAATGGCCTCGTGCTCGATGGCAAGTCGTTTCTGCTCATGCTCGATTTCATGTCGGGCGAATTGCACCGCGTCAAGATCTCAGACGGCACGAGCGTCAAGGTCGCCGACGGCTTCAAGGGCGGCGACGGCCTGGCCTGGGATCACTTCGGCCGACTGTTCATCACGAGCTGGGAGACCGGCAAGGCGTGGGTTATCGGCCGGCCTGGCGACGCTCCGAAGCTCATTGCCGAGGGGTTTCAATCGGCTGCCGATTTGTGTCTCGATCCGACGGGTAAATTTGTGCTGATCCCTGACATGAAAGCCGGCACGCTGACTGCGCTCCCCGCCACCGTTCCGGGCCTGCCGGTGGACGAAAGTCCGCTCGCCCTGAAGGCGGTTGTCGCGTTTCCGGATCTCAAATTCACCGGTTGGTCGGCCGAGACGCCGCAAGGAAAAATCGTGGCGCAGCGTCCGATTGCGCTGACCCACGCCGGCGACGGCACGAACCGCATCTTTCTCGCGACCCAGCACGGCGTCATTCATGTCTTCCCGAATGACCCCAAGGCAAAGGCGACCGAGGTGTTTCTCGACATCGAAAAGAAAGTCGTCTACGTCGATAAACAAAACGAAGAAGGCCTGCTCGGGATGGCGTTCCACCCGAACTACAAAAAGAACGGCGAATTCTTCGTGTTCTACACGATCCAGGGCGTCAAGCAGGTGAACGTCCTTTCGCGCTTCAAGGTCAGCAAAGACAACCCAAACAAGGCCGACCCGGCTTCCGAGGAAGTGCTGCTGCGCATCACTCGGCCGTACTGGAACCACGACGGCGGCACGATCTGCTTCGGTCCCGACGGTTATCTTTACGTCGCCGTCGGCGATGGCGGCGCCGCCAACGATCCGCACAAGAATGGGCAGAACCTGAAGACGATCCTAGGCAACATTCTCCGCATCGACGTCGATCGCAAAGACCCGGGCAAGGCCTATGCCATCCCCAAGGACAACCCGTTCGTCGGCAAGGCCGACGCGCTCCCCGAGATTTACGCCTACGGCTTTCGCAACGTCTGGCGCATGGGATTCGATCGCAAGACCGGCCAGCTCTGGGCCGGCGATGTAGGTCAAAATCTGTACGAAGAAATCAATATCGTCACGAAGGGCGGTAACTACGGCTGGAGCATCCGCGAAGGCCTGCACCCATTCAGCGACGACGGCGTCGGACCACGCAAGGACCTCATCGAGCCGATCTGGGAGTATCATCACGACGTTGGCAAATCGATCACCGGCGGCTTCGTCTATCGCGGCAAGGCGCTGCCCGACCTCGTCGGCATGTATGTCTACGCCGACTACATCACCGGCCAAATCTGGGCGCTGAAATACGACGAAGCGCAGAAACGCGTCACCGCCAATCGCCGCATCCAGGGCGCGAGCAACATCATCCTCAGCTTCGGCGACGACGAGAACGGCGAGATCTATTTCCTCACCGTGACGACAACGGGCAAGGGAATCTTGAAGTTCGCGAAGTAAGTTGAAATAACGATTTTCGTTTAGCCGCTCGCCTTCGGCGAGCGCGACTGCACGATTCTCGGTTGCATGTCGCCAGGCCCGCGCTCGCCGATGGCGAGCGGCTAAACAACCATATTATCACCGCGACTCAGAGGTGATATCCGTCGATCCAGCCTGGGACCACTTCGGCTCTGTCGCGCGGTAGTCGTCGTCATCGTCGAAATCGCGCAGCCTTTCCAGCGGCGATTCAAGCTCCGGAAACACCTGGCGATAGGCCGCCATGGTCATCGCCATGCTGACGGGCAGAAAGAAAATGACGCCAACGTAAAGCGCCAACACACTGAGTATGCTGAGCATCGTGATCAGGATTACCAGAGCGAGCACGCCGAAGAAATTGCCCAGGAACGCGCGAAAGCTGAGCACGGTGGCTTCCCAGCCGGAAAGCTCACGATCGACGATCAATGGGTAGACGAAGAAAAAGACGGCATGAACCAACGTCGAGAACACCATGATCGAGACAAACAAGACGACGAATAGACTGATGAAGTAGAAGCCAAACTCTTCGCCCGGCGGACCGCCTCTCCCTTGCTGCGGCCCCAATTTGGCGATCCCCGCGATCAGACCGAAAAAGAAAACCGCATAAGAAGTGGCCATGACCAAAATCGTGGGCACGACCATCAAAAGCGACGCCACCAGGCTCGGCATGAAATAATCGAATCCCTTGAAAAGCATGCTGAATTCGATCGGCAAGCCGCGCTCCGCACGAAGCAGGCAGAGGTGGATGCCGCACATCATCGGCCCGACGAGGATGCCCATCGGCCCCATGCCGGCGACCAGCGAGCCGATGAAGCAGATCCCGAGAAACAGCCAGTAGTGCGGCTTGATGATACGCCAACCCTCGCGCAGGCACGCCATCGGCTGCACGGCCCGTCGGCGGAATTCCGTTCGTTCGTCATCCATATGGGTCTCGATGCTTCAAACGGTAGTTCAAGGCGCTACAAATTGTGTCTTTGTAATAATACGATGCGCGGTACAATAATTATACTTCGCGCGGCCTGAATGAGGCACGGGCGAGCCAAACCGCGTAAGCGGCTGGTTGAATTTGCATTCGCATTCGGAATTGGACGCATGAAACGACGCTACTTGATGAACGCTGGCCGAACCACCAAGCAAGGCCAGCACATCAACATCGGCAAGGATGGAGCGGAGTACATCGCGATCGTGACGACGATCACGATGAATGCGGACGACATGAAGGCAGAAGGCATCGCGAATAACACCCAGGTGCGCGTGCGCTCGGAAATGGGCGAGGCTGTTTTTCTCTGCAAGGAAGGCAAGCTACCCTCGGGCATCATCTTCGTGCCTTACGGTCCGCCGACGTGCAAACTCATGGGCCAAACGACGGACGGCACGGGCATGCCGACGTCCAAGGGTTGGGAAGTCGAAGTCGAACCGATGCCTCAAGCCCTAGGGTGAACACAGCGAACCCTTTGGATTGCTTGGCGTTTTATCCCAACGGCTCGCTACGCTCGCCATTGGGCTTGGATAATAAAATGGATCAAACGATGACTACGTACCAAGAACCTTTACCGACTGACAACCCAACCGCGTTGACCGATAGCGTCAGCACCGGACCAGCGTCGGCGTGGGAAGAAATCGCCCCAGGCCGATTCATGCCGCGCCGCGTTCGCGGCAGCTGCCAGGGTCGAGCACTGGGCTGAACGTTCTTCGTGCCGCCCGGTTCGGGCGGGAAGGAAAAGCCAAAGGACGAGCGATAATACGACTATCGATTTCCGTTCTTGGAATTGACCACAACTTCCGAGCGCAGCCAATCCGTGAACCGTTGAATCAGCGTGATTTCATCGGCGCTTCCGAGTTCTTTGATGAACCCTACAAACCCTTTCAACGGCAGCATCGGGAAAGCGGTACTCTTGGCTCTGGCTTTATACTTGCCGTTCGCGCCAAGTAAAAGCACCTTCAGCGTCTCGCCGTCAAATCGCCAAACTTCGGTAACTTTGAGCGCCGCGTATATTTCGAGCCGATCTAGCCAGCTGCTGGTAATGTCTATTTCAATCGCGAGGTCGGGGGGCGGGTCGTTGAGCGCGTTCCATTTCTTCTTCCCCCGCATAGCGTTCTCGTTCGCGATCCAGAAGCATCGATCGGGTTCAAGGCCGACTTTCTGCAACTCAAGCTTCAGCGTCGTCGAACCTCCGCTCGCGAGTGGAATATTGAACTCAAGGGCGACGAAGAAGATCAGTCGGCCAATCCATTCACCGAAATTCTCATGTTCGAACGAGATGGTCATGAATTCGAGATCTCCGTTTTTGTACGTGACTCGGTAGTGGGTCTCCCCGATTTCGTCGAGTACCCGCTCGAAAGTGTCCCAACTAATATTCGGGAGTACCATTCGCTCGAGCGGTTTTTCAAGAGTGACCACCATGGAATTTCTCGCCAAACGATGCAACGCAGTTGAGTATCTGCTGGCAGTTTATCCGGCTCGCCGATTATCCGCAAGGCACGCTCAATGCGGCATGTCATGCATCAACGACGATACGCCTTTCAATTTTCAATTCGCTTGTGTGACCCGGTTATTCTGCTAAGATACCAGGGGTCGCCTGCCAAGCCCGATTCATCCTTGTGGGATATGAGACATTCATGCGTCAGCGACTTCCCAACAGCATTGAGATCGTTGACCGCGAGATGGCCGACTTCTTGCGCGAAAAGACCGAAGCCGAACGGTTGCAGATCGCGTGGGGGATGTGGAGCTTTGCTCGCGAGATGATCGAGAATACGCTTCGAGCGGAAATTGCAGGATCGTCGGATTCGGAAATTCAGCGGGAGGTAGCCAGGAGGCTTTCCAATGGGTCCTGGTGAGCTGCTACGCCACGCCGTCGGCGTCTTGGAACAACTTGGCGTCCCGTATTTTATCACCGGATCCACGGCATCGATTGTGTACGGAGAACCGCGTTTCACGAATGATTTGGATGTCGTGATTGACCTGAGCCCCGAAATGATATCCGCGTTCTGTGCCGGCTTTCCACCGTCGGAGTTCTACCTCAGTGAACAAGCCGTTCGCGATTCCGTGCGAGCCCGGCATCAGTTCAACGTGCTTCATCCAGGATCCGGCTGGAAGGTTGACTTTATCCTGCTTTCCAATTCGGATTTCGACAACGAGCGCATTCGGCGTAAAAGAAAACTGCTCAGCGTGGCTGATTGTGTCGCCTCATTTGCCTCGCCCGAGGATGTGATCATCAAAAAGATGCTCTACTACCGCGAAGGCGGTTCGGAAAAGCATCTTCGCGACATCGCCGGCGTCGTCCGCATTCAAGGTGCGAAACTCGATATTGGCTACATCGAAACATGGACTGCTCGGTTTGCTTTGGACGATATTTGGCAAATGATTCGCGAGGCGGAGCAAGCAAAGTGAAAGAGGCCATCGGAACCAAGGTCATAGATGAGGAATTCGCCATGAGAATGCAAGAATACCTGAAAAATCGCCGGGACTATTCACTTCAGGAATTGGCGAAGCATCGTGGCGAGTGGATCGCTTGGAGCCCAGACGGCCGTCGAGTCGTAGCGACATCACGAGACCCTGACGCACTGGATGACCTAATCCGAGCTGCGGGGGAAGACCCTGAGAATTGTCCGATTGAGGGCATTCCAGATTCGGACTGCGTCATCGGAGGCTCATTAGCACATGCCTTGATACTCACTGCACCGACAAGCAATCGATGGGACTCACCTGCCTGATCTTTTTTTCTTTGCGTCTCTGCGCCTTTGCGTGAGATCTTTTTTCATAACCGAAAGATAAATCATGACACTCACCATAGTCAAAAACGCCACCTGTACCTTCTGTGGCTGCGTCTGTGATGACATCGAACTGCACGCCGACGGCGTACGCATCACCGAGACGAAACGCGCTTGCAGCCTCGGCGAATCGTGGTTCAAGAATCACACCGCGGAACGCCTTTATCCTGACGCCCTGATCGATGGGCATCCCGCGACGGTGGATGACGCCATCGAGGCCGCCGCCGATTATCTGCTCGACGCCCACATGCCGCTCGTGTACGGCCTGAGCAACGTAACCTGCGAGACGCAACGTGAAGCGGTGTCGCTCGCGGAACTAATCGGAGGCGTGGTAGACAGCCACACCTCGCTCTGACACGGGCCAACCGAAATCGCCGCCCAGTTGGGCGGAAAAGTCACTTGCACGCTTGGCGAAGTCAAGAACCGCGCCGATTTCATGATCTACTGGGGCGGGAACCCGGCGGAATGCCATCCACGCCACTTCACCAAATACTCGCTCACCCAAAAAGGCAAGTTCACGCCCAATGGCCGAAAAGACCGCACCATGGTCCTCGTCGATATCCGCGAAACGCCCAGCGGCAAGGCGTCCGACGTGTTCCTGCAAGTTCGGCCGGGCAAGGACTTCGAAGTCATCACCGCGCTGCGAGCACTGGTCAAGGGGCAAACGGTCCGCCCCGAATCGATTGCCGATACGGGACTCTCGCTCGAACAGTTGCAAGACCTCGTCAAGATGATGAAGGAAGCCCGCTTCGGCGTTATCTTCTTCGGCATGGGTTTGTCGATGACCCGTGGCAAGCACATGAACTCCGCCGCGATCCTGATGCTCGCCGCCGAGATGAACGCATTCACCAAGTTCGTCGCGATGCCGATGCGCGGGCATGGCAACGTGACCGGGGCTGACGTCGTCATGCGTTACACCACGGGCTACCCGTTCGGCGTCAACCTGTGCCGAGGGTACCCGCGTTTCAATCCCGGCGAGTTCTCGACGATCGACCTGCTCGTACGCGGCGATGTCGATGCGTGCCTCGTACTCGGCGCCGACCCCGGCGCGACGATGCCCCAGCCCGCCATCGAACACATGGCCAAGATTCCGACCATCGTCCTCGATCCGAAAGTGACGCACACGAGCCGATTGGCCCGCGTCCACATCACGACGGCGGTGACAGGCGTCAGTGCTCCGGGAACAGCATACCGCATGGACGAGATCCCGCTGCCATTGCGTCCCGCGCTGAAGTCGCCGTACCCGACGGACGAGGACGTCGTCCGCCGCATCGTCGCCGCGGTGAAGCGCCGACCGGCGTGGCTGCCGATGTCGAAGGAGACGGTGATTGTGTGAGAAGAACGGCGCTGTTACGATAATAATGGACGGACGAACAAGGAGTCACGAACAAAAGGAGCAAGCGTCATGCCCGATATCGTTGCGAAAGAAAATAACGCTGATTTTGCTGCAGTAATCGAGCGATTGGGGATTCTCGTGGACGATCTGCAATGCGAATGCGCCCGTTTGCGTATCGCTCTGGATGAGTCACAGCGCGAACGTGATCGATACAGGCAAGCATTCTACGATCGCTTGCGTGCTGCACGTGAGTTCGAGGACTTAGATATTCAAAAGCTTCGTGAAATATCGGCTGGTCCTGTCGAACTTCTTTCCTGAGGCTGGACGATGCCCAAACTTTTTCTCCACTGGACGACACCCGGACGACAGAAATATGACGCGCTTTGCGAACGCATCCGAGCGACGCCGGCGTGGTCAAAATTTGTTCAGCTTCACAACGAAATTGTTATCGCGCTCTCGGAGCGTGACAACGCGAAAGAGAAAGGCGAACCACTTTACCATTCGAAAAAACCAGGCGGAACAGTTCGGCACTGGATGCATGAGTTTATTTCGATCACATTCATGATCTTTCCGAATGAAGGAATTTGCTGGATCACGGATTACGCGGTTGTACCTGCAAGCTGGCCAGATCATGATGTATCGTCGCGAAACAACTGAATTCACTAGGCAGCAGCAATTCACAGCAAGTTCGTGGTTTCGATGTTCGAGTTTATTATCTCGCCATTCGAAGGAACACAATCCCCATGAATAAATCGCTCACTTCTTCGCCGGCTTTTCCTTGGCTTTTTTGAACGTGAACAGATAGATCGCCGATTTCTCCGGCGAAGCGAATTCGGCGGGGCGGGCTTTGGCCTTCGGGTCGTCGGATTGGCACCAGCGCAAGGTGTCGGCGGTGACTTCGTAGATGCCCGGGCTGACTTTGCCTTTGAGTTCGCCGGCGTCTGCGGTCAAATCTACCGACGCCGGTTTCTTTTTCCCATCGACGGTGACACTGAAAGCACGCGGGACGACGACGCCCGTGTCGCTTTTCGGCGGTATGATCGTCAGCGTCTTGTCCTTGAAGATGAATTTCATGCCGGCGATTTCCTTTTCCGGTACTGGAATACCTCCGACGATCAGTGCGGATATTTCCCAGGTTCCTTGCAGCTTTTTTAATTCGTCGGCATCACCCGCGATTGCGGTGGGAAGCAGGAGCAACAGCGCGCACAAAATCGACAATGGTTTCATTGGTGGGAATTCCCTGGATGTTTAGCCGCGACGCGCAGCGCGGGATTCGCCCCGCGCTCCGCTGCGCGTCGCGGCTAAACAATTGCGTTAGCGCGGTTTCTTGGATTTCGCGTCGAGGCCGGTCGGGCAGACGCCGTGCAGCGGGCATTCCCGGCAGGCGGGCGATTCGGCGTGGCAGTGCGTATCGGCCAGGGCGCTGACGACATCGACGAACAGCGTGCCTTTGGTCTTGGGAACCTGATCCTCGATGGTGGACCGCACCGATTCCAGATCGGCCTGAGTTTCGTCTACCAGGCCCATGCGCTTGAGCACGCGCAGACCGGACGCATCAAGCGGAATCGTGTGCCCGCCGAGACTTTGCTGCATGACCCAGGCGACGGCATAATCATTGGCGGCCTGGTAGCGTGCGAGTTGCTTCGCCGCCTGTTTCATGCCTTTTTTCTGAAGCACTTCGAGCAGCGGTTCCAGATCGAAGGAGTAGGTGGTTTCAAAGATTTCCTGAAGGAAATCGATGATGCGCTGTGCTCGTGCTTCGGCATGCAAGAGCACGTTATCAAGCGCTTCCATGATTTCCATCGTGGAGCTGACGCGGACTTCGTTCCAGTCGTAAAAGCGTTCGCGCAGATTTTCGAAGCCGCGGTCGGCGGCTTCGCGCGTCGCGTTTTCGCGCAGGATGGCGTAGATGAACTGCTCCAGAACGGGGCGTTCGCCAATCTTCGGCTTGGAGTTTTTGCCCAGCGAACTGAGCAACGTGTTGACGATCTTCTGCTTGTTGATGGTGGTTGGCATGGTCTGAGTGCTCGCTAAATAGGAAGATGGATTCCGACCAAGACAACCGTCGCCCAAGGCTTTCCTGCCTCCTTGACCGGCGCCGGTCATCCTTCCTCTGATACCTCTTCTGCCGTTCCGTCGGCGGCATCTGGCTGAGCCTCAGGGCGGGACTGAGACATCGCTTCTTTTATGAGCCGCGTGATCTCGATGCTTTTCTTCACTCCGTCATCGCGAATGAACGTCACCGTCGGCGTGTAACGCGTCTCGAGACGTTCCGCGATCTTCGATTGCAGATAGCCCGCGGAGTGCTTCAGGCCATGCATGCACAGGTCTTGCTCTTTCTGCGTGCCCATCACCGATACAAATACCTTCGCTTTCTGTAAGTCGGCGGACACCTCAGCTCGCGTAACGGTCACATTCTTGATACGCGGATCCCGCAACTCGAAGAGTATGGTTTCCGCGGCTACTTCACGGATGGCTTCAGAGATTCGTGCGATGCGATGCTGTTTCATTGGTATTCCGATCCCAACGGTTCGCTGCGCTCACCATTGGGCTTGCGTTAAACTTCCATCTCGTGATCGACGAACTCGGCAATCGGGTGCGCCTTGAGCGCGTTGACGATTTCGCCGAGGGCTTGTTTGATCGGGTGGGCTTCGTTGCAAACCATGGCGAACCCGAGGACAATGGAGCGCGGGTTGTTCTGGTCTGCGATCTCCGCCACCGACACGTTGAACGATTGGCGAATGCGGTCCTTGATGCTTTGCAGCACCTGGCGTTTATCCTTCAGCGTCCGCGCCTCGCGAACGATCAACCGAATTCGGAGGGTGCCGATAATCATCGCAACGAGGGCAAAGCCCAAGGGTGAGCGCAGCGAACCCTTGGGATATCCCGGGCAATTATCCCAAGGGTTCGCTGCGCTCACCCTTGGGCTTTTTGTTTTACTCCAACGTTCGCTGCACTTGTTCGACGCGGTATGCTTCGATGACGTCGCCGACTTTGATATCGTCATAGCCGGCGATCTTGATGCCGCACTCGAAACCTTCGCGAACTTCGCCCGAATCTTCCTTGAAACGTTTGAGCGATTCCAGTCCGGCACTGCGATCCGCCGGCGGGAAGATGACGACGCCGTCGCGGATGACGCGCACTTTGGCATTGCGCTTGATCGAACCGGTCGTGACGTAGCAACCGGCGATCGTGCCGACGCGGCTGATCTTGAACGTATCGCGAACGATCGCCCGGCCCAGGTGAATGACATCCTCGCGCGGCTTCAGTTTGCCCTCGAGCGCCGATTTGATGTCATTGGTGAGGTTGTAAATGATGTTGTATTCGTGGATCTTGAGGTTCTTTTCCTCTGCCAACGACATCGCGCGTTCGTCGGGCACGGCATTGAAGCCGACGATCATCGTGTCGGCGGGCGACGCGAGCGCCAGCCAGACGTCATTTTCGGTAATCGCGCCGATGCCGGCTTCGAGGATGCGAACCCGCACCTCTTCGTGCTGAAGCTTGTCGAGCTCCTTGCGGATCGCTTCGATGGAGCCGCGGAAGTCGGCCTTGAGGATGACCTTGAGCTCGCCGATCTTGGTTTCGGTGAGCCGATCAAGCGACAGCGTGGGCCGTTTGTGGACAGACGCTTCGCGTTTCTTGACCCGGCGGTTCTCGGCAAATTCGGCGGCAAGGTTGAGATCGGGCATCACCTGGAACGAATCGCTGGCGTCGGGAACGTAATCGAGACCGGTGATACGTACGGGAACGCTTGGCCCGGCCTCGTCAATTGGCTGGCCGAGATCGTTGTACATCTGGCGAACGCGTCCCGACGAGGCGCCGCACAGGATGACGTCGCCGCGGCGGAGCGTGCCGTCGCGCACGAGCAGCGTCGCCAGGACGCCTTCGCCTTCGGTAAGCATCGCTTCCAGGCAGGTGCCCTTGGCGTGCTTGTTCGGATTGGCCTTGAGTTCCTTGAGTTCCGCGACGACGGCGAGCTGGTCGAGCAGTTCGTCGATGCCCTTGCCAGTCGCCGCACTGGTTTCGACGAACGGCGTATCGCCGCCCATGTTGTCGGGCAGCACGTCGAGGCTGTAGAGCTGTTGCCGAGTGCGGTTGATATTCGCGCTTGGCATATCGATCTTGTTGATGGCGATGACGAGCGAAACACCGGCGGCCTTGGCGTGGCTGATCGCTTCTTCGGTCTGCGGCATGACGCCGTCGTCGGCGGCGACGACGATGACGGCGACGTCGGTGACCTGGGCGCCGCGGGCGCGCATCTTCGTGAATGCCTCGTGGCCAGGAGTGTCGAGGAAGGTGACTGGCTTGCCGCCGTGCTCGACGCGCCAGGCGCGGATGACCTGGGTGATGCCGCCCGCCTCGGTATCGACGACGTTGCTCTTGCGGATGCGGTCGAGCAACGAGGTTTTGCCATGATCGACGTGACCCATGACGGTGACGATCGGCGCGCGGTAGACGAGCGATTCGGGCGTGTCGGTTTCGTTGAGCGTTTCGAGGTATTCTTCCTCGGCGGTGTGTGCCTCGACGATCTTGAGATCGCAATTGTATTCAAGACAGATGATATGCGCCAGCTCATTGTCGATAGCGGAGTTGATGGTCAGGCTAGCAGGCGCCCCGTGGCCCTGGAGCTTGAACATCAATTCGACCGACCGAATACCTAATTGTTCGGAGAGCACGCGGACCGTGACAGGCGCCTCGAGTTCGAGGAATTTGGGTCGTTGCACGGGCGGCGCTTTGTGCTTGAGCTTGGGATGCCGATAGGACTTTCGCGTCTTTTCTTCTTCGATGATCTCGGCATGGCCATTGACGATCTGGACCTTCGGGCTGGCGGATTTGCGTGCCTCGGCTCGCTCGTTTCGCTTTTTCTGGCGATCCTGCCGGCCAGGGATGGCGCGCTTGTCCTTCTTGGCGCCGTCATCCTCCTCTTCGGTTTCGACGACGGGCTGCTGCACCTGCGGGCGCAGCATTTCCGCCATGGTTATCTGCTTCTGCTGGCTCTGCGCGACCTGTTCCTTGGTCATCGGCACAAGCGGCTTGACGATCTTGTCCTGCGTGCCCGTCGGTTTTGCCGAGGTCTGCTTGAGCTGTGGCGGAGCGATCGGTTTGAGGTGCTGCAGGTGCGGCGGGATGCTGCGGCGCGGCGGTTCGGAGCGGCGCGGCGGGGCGCCGGTGGCCGGCGCGCCGGCGTCCTTCGCGGCTGGGCCTGTTGGCGTGGATGGACGCGACAGATCGCGCAACGGGCGAGCGGGACCTCCAGGAAGATTTGGCAGACGGGCCGGCGTACTCGGTGCGGCGGTGGTCGTCGCAGGCGGCGGAACGGCCGGGGAAGACGGAACCGTCGCAGGCGGGGCCGCGGGCGGCTTCGCGGGGGCCGGTGGTTCGGGCGCGGCTGGCTCGGCCTTTGCAGGGGTAGCGACGCGCGTTGCCGCAGGCTTGCTTGACGTTCGAGTGCCGAGGGTCGGCATCTTGTCCGGGATTGTTGGGACTCGCGGCGCTGTCGGCGGCTTCGCGGGTGTTTTCTCGGGGATGTTCGCGGGCGGCGTTTCCTCAACCGGCGCCGGAGCTTCCTCGACGACCGGTTCTGGTGCTGGGGCCGGTTCGACCTTCGCCGGCGGCTCTTCGCGCTTCGGCGCCTTCACCGGGGCCAAATTCGGAACCGGACGATCATCGGGCGCAAGAACCTTCACCACCGGTTTCGCCGGCGCGGATGACGCTGACGATTTCGGCGCCTTGGAGGCCTTATTCACCATTTCTTCCAGCGTTTGTTGCTGGTCGGGCTCGAGGCTGCTCAACTGATTCTTTACGTCAAAGCCGGCGCTCTTGCACAAGCGCAACAACTCTGCCGTATCGATATTCAACTCGCGCGCAAGAATGTAAACCCGAACTTTTTCTTTCTGCAAGCGAAACTCCCCTTCGTCCCAATTATCAGGAACGGTACAAACGTATAGAAGCCGACGCGAAATTTCGATATTTTTTTATCTTACCCGAACAGCGCATTTCGCGAAAGAGCGATCACGCGGAAAGATGCAAAATTTCGCTAAATCCCCGCCAGCTTGTTTTCTCAGTTCTTTGTTTGCTTGCCAAGGCATTCACCCACCGAACAAAGGCATTTCGCCTGTGTCCAGGTTACTACGAAAACCCTAGCAAACGACGATAATTATGTTGGTTTGGTTCGGTGCGAAACACAATGCTTCGCACGAGGCTGAATGAGTTTTGGGGTTGGTCGGGTCCTTCTGCCTGGGGTGGAAATCGAAAATAGCCACTGGTTTCATGGATTTATGTTACTGGCGGCGCCTCCTCTGGCATAGGTGAATCCGATTCGCGCACAACTTCCGGCACCGCGAGCGAATCTGCCGGGACCGGTTCGGAAGGCGCTGTTTCTTCCGTTTGCTCCGCGGATTCCGGCGCTGCTGCCTCGGTCTCACTCTCTCCCGCAGGCTCCGCGGGAGCCGAATCGGGGTCGGGAATCATGGCGACCGTTCGGCCTGCCGATTCCTCTTCATCCTCCTCGCCCTTCGAATTCTCCATCCGTTCCGCTTCATTCTCGGCGAACTGAATAAGCTCCGCCGCCTCCGCTTCGGTTATGCCGCCCAGCTCCGCCAAATCCGCAGGCTCGATGAAGGTGATGTCCACGTACGACATGAAGCCTTCCGTAATGAACATCTCCAGCAGTTCATCGCTCAGGTTCGGCACCTTGCGGAACCACTTCTCGGCACGCTCGATGCTTTCGTTCATTTCCTCGATGGTCATGATTTCGATGTCCCAGCCGACGAGCTTGCTCGCCAGCCGAACGTTCTGCCCGCGCCGCCCAATCGCCAAGGACAGCTGATCGTCCTTCACGAGCACGATAGCGCGGCCGACGCGCGGGTAGAGGAACACCTCGTCGATCTGGGCCGGCTGCAATGCGTTCGGAATCATGACCTGGAGCGATTCGTTCCAGCGCACGATATCGATGCGCTCGCCGCCCAGTTCGTCCACGATATTCTTGATTCGGCTGCCGCGAACACCGACGCACGCGCCGACGCAATCGACTTTCATGTCCACCGACGAGACAGCGATTTTCGCGCGATAGCCCGCTTCGCGCGCGATCGCTTTGATTTCGATCGTGCGTTCCTTGATCTCGGGTATTTCCTGCTCGAACAATCGCCGAACGAATTCCGGATGCGTGCGCGACAATACGATCTTGACGCGATGGCCTTGCTTTTTGACCTCGAGAATCACGGCCTTGATGCGCTCGTTGACGTGATGCGTCTCGCCGGGAATCTGTTCGCTGCGCGGCAGGATCGATTCGGTCTTGCCCAGATTGACGATGCACGCCCCGCCATCGTTTCGCGTCACGGCGCCATGCACAAGGTCGCCCTTCATGGCGGCGTATTCACCGAACACCGAGTTGCACTCGGCTTCGCGAATCTTTTGGATCATTACGTTCTTGGCGCTTTGGGCGGCGATTCGGCCGAACTCCGCGGGGTCAAGCGTTTCCTCGCCTCGTTTGGCGACGATATCGCCCTTGTCGCGATCGATGGTGACAACGACGCCGGACCCTTCGCCGTACTTTTTCTCCGCCGCCAGCTGCAGTGCGGATTCGATGCCGGAGAAAATGATCTCGCGGTCGATATTTTTCAGATGGTGCATCTCGTCAACGATGCGGATGAGGTCGGAGCCCTTCATGCGATGTTCCCGTACAAAAAAAAATGGGCCTTTTGGCCCAGTTTGACGAAGCGCGCATGGCCTGGCGCGCACGGCGTCGTCAGCACTTCGGCGCGAAAAGCGTACGCCCCGTTGCCAGATCAAACCAGTAGGCGTTTTGAATCGCAAAAATCATCGTGACGTTATCTCCGGGATGGTAGTGCAGATTGCCAGTCTGCCTGCCGACCCAGCTTCCGCGTTGGTCGCCTGCGATCACCCATTGGCCTGCCGTCGTGCATTCACGATCCAGCACGGGAAGAAACAACGGTACGTCGTCGTCCGTCTTCGCTCGCTCGGCGTCGCACTGCACGTCCTTGGCGGCCACTCCTAACAATATATGAACTGTTCCATCTTTTGCGTTAAAATTCTCGCATTTGAAAAGAGATTCCCGCAGCCCATCGAGCAAGTTGGCGGCGATCGGCCAACGCCCGAACGGATTTTCGAAATACGTATCCAGGTCGGCACGCACGAAATTCCCGGGCACAACATTGAGTCCGCCTTCCCATTGATGCACCCATTCAGCAATGAAGCGATACGCAGGAGATCGTCGAACGACCTCTGGCGTGTCCACCTGCACGAGTCCGCCCGACTGCATGACGGCTACGCGATCACCCATCGCCAGCGCTTCCTCGGGATCGTGGGTGACGACAATCGTCGTCATGCCGAGTTGCTTGGTCAGCGCTCGCACTTCGCGCCGTAGCGACGTCCTTTGCGGCGCGTCGAGATGCCCAAAGGGTTCATCGAGAAGCAGCACGCCCGGCTGACGCAAGAGACAACGCGCGAGCGCGACGCGCTGCTGTTGACCGCCTGAGAGTTCTGCGATCGGCCGATCCAGCACCGCATCGAGCCGAAGTGCCGCCAGTATGTTTTTCGCGAACGGCAGCGCCGGTGCATGGCCCTGAAGCGTGGAGGCCCAGGCGAGATTTTGCTGAACGGTCTGCCCTGGCATCAGGGCGGGACGCTGGAACAGCATCGCAATTCCACGTTGATGGCACGGAATCTCGTCGAGAATCCTGCCGGCGAATTGGATCGATCCCTGGGTGGGAGTCTCAAGTCCCGCGATGAGGCGCAAGAGCGTGGTCTTGCCACACCCCGACGGCCCCACCAGGGCAAGACATTCGCCGCGATCGATTTGGAGAGAAATGTCGGCAACGGCAGGAGAATGGGCGCCAAATTGCTTTGTCAGATTGTCCAATCGCAGAGCGGAGCGTGACATAAGTCAAGCCATCAGACGGAGGCGCAAAGAAAGAGCGAGTTTCTTCATTGCGTCGCGATGAACATTAATCTTCCCGAACGAAGAAGATTTCCCAATACAGATCACGAAAGCTCGAAAGAACGAAATGCACGAAAAAAGGCCAGAGAAGGGGAGGAATGACGGGATCGGATTCCTGCCCGTGATTATTCTACCTCGTTTTTTTCGTAATTTCGTACTTTCGTGATTCGTATTTGATTGCGGCTTGCCGCGCTAGGTCTTCGCGCCTTTGCGTGAGATTCTGTGCGGATCAAACCACCGCGCCTTCGGCGTTCGGCGCCGGCTGTACCGGTTTCGCTCCTGCGGGTTCATCGTCGTGCTTGCCTTCGCCGAAGATGACGAGCAGCGGAGCGGCGATGTAAATCGAGCTATACGTGCCGACGATAACGCCGACGACCATGACGAACGAGAAAAGATGGACACCCGGACCGCCTCGCCAGTAGAGCACGGCAACGACCAGCCAGACCGCGAGGGACGCGAGCACGGTTCGGCTCAGGGTTTGGTTGATGCTGTCGTTGAGCATCTTGTACGTCAGGTCGGGGTTCTTGCCGCGAACTTCGCGGATGCGGTCGAAGACGACGATCGTGTCGTTGACCGAATAACCGACAAGCGTCAAAAGCGCCGCCACGGATGGTAGATCGAGTTTGAAATCGTCGAGGCGTAGCAGATCGCCGATGAACGTGCCATGGACGAAATGGCAGACGGCGATGGCGCCAAGGGTAAAGAAGAGATCGTGGATCAGGCAGAGCACGGCTGCGAGACCGAACGTCCAGTTTCCGAAGCGGAACCAGAGGTAGACGAGAATCGCTGCCCAGGACGCGAGCACCGCCCACATGGCGCGGTAGCGCGTTTCGTTGGCCAAGGCGCTGTCGAAGTTTTCAAGGCGGTCGGGCAGCGGCCGACGCGAGAACGCTTCCTGGGTGCGTTCGAGGGCCTTTTCGATCTTGCCGGCATTTTCGACGGATAGGTTGGACGAGCCGAAACTCACGCGCATCGCCGTGAATTTTCCGTCCGAATCGCTTCGGCCTTCGGTGGTGACTTCGAGGACGAATGGCAACGTCTCCTTGTCGTCGGTCAAGCCGAAGGCGCGCCGGAGTTCACGGTTAAACAGCGTCTTGACGAAGCTGGGCGAAGCCGTGACGAGCTTGCCGGCGTCGCCTTTCTTGGCGGCCTCGTCGGTGCTGTAGAATTTGAGCGAGGTCTCCGACCTGGCCACGGTCTTGCCGTCGTCACCCAGCAATTGCGTGAAGCTCATGTAGGCCTTGCTCAACAGCGGTTCGATCTTGCCGCCTTTTTCAATGCGGAGGAGTTGATCAAGCATCGTCTGCACCAGCTCCGGTTCGCGCTCCGTGGTGCGGATAACGAAGTTTCGGCTCTCATTCCGACTCAGCTCTTCCTGGATCGCCTTGTCTTCAGTGGCGTTATAAAGCAGCTCGACGGACGGATCCGGCAAGAGCATGGCGCGCTTCTTTACGTTGGCGATCCGCTCCTCGGGCGTCCCGCCATCCGGCGAGTTGACGAACGTGACGGCGAGCTTATTCTTGTCGCCCTTCGGGTAGACCAGCGTGTACTGCCGGCCAGGCTGATCTTCGGTCACTTCGACGTCGGCGAGTACGACCTTCTGGCGATCGTCGCTGACCTGGTCGCGCAGCTTGGCCACGGTAAGTCCTTCGGTGAGCTTCCCGCCATAGGCCGTGCCGCCGACGAAATCGATATTCAGGTCATTCGGCAGCCGGCCAATGAAGAGAGCCGCCCCGCCGATCGACACGATGATGGTGATGGTGAACATGACGTTGCGTATCGTCATGAAGTCAAGGTTCGGCTTGGCGAAGAGCCGAAGCATCGTGAGTTTCGTCAACCAGTTCTTGCCATGGAAGTATTCGAAAGCGAGCCGAGTCATATAGAGCGAGGTGAACAAGCTGATGACGAGGCCAACCGTGAGGCTGATGGCGAAGCCCTTGAGGTTGTCGTTGCCCACGATATACAGCACGATGGCGGTGAAGATACTCGACAAGTGGGTATCGATGATGGTGGGCAAGGCCCTGTCATAGCCGTTGCGAATGGCCTGGAGCAGGCTCGCGCCGCGCTCTCGTTCTTCGCGCAATCGCTCGAAAATGAGGATGTTGGAATCGACTGCCATGCCGAGCGTGAGCACGATGCCCGCGAGTCCGGATAGTGTAAACGTGGCCTGGACGGCGACCATGAAACCGACGGTGAGCAGCAAGTTTGCCAGGAGCGCGATGCTCGCAACCACACCGGCGAATCGATAGTAAACGACCATGAACAACAGAATCGCGCCAAAGGCGAGCAGAATCGCTTCGACGCCCGCGGCGATCGTGTCTTCGCCGAGCGTGGCGGCGATGGTGCTCTCGCTCACGGGTTGCGGCTTCAGCGTCGCGGGTAGTCGGCCTGCGCGCAAGATGTTGACGAGCTCATCGACTTCTTTTTGCGTGAAGCTGCCGCTGATTTGGCCTTGCGTGCGAATCTGGGAGTTGATTGTCGGCGCACTCATGACCATGCCGTCGAGCACGATGGCGAGATGCCGGCGTTTTTGGGTATTCTCGGGTCCGGAGCCTTCCGTGACGTTTTTGCGTGTCAATTCGCCAAAGAGGTCGCCGCCTTTTTCGTTGAACGTGAAGTGCACGGTCGGCCTGAGGTCCGAGCCTGGCGCGCCGTAGGCGTTGCGGAGGTAGCTGCCGTCGATCTTCGGCGTGCGCACCTCGGCGGTTTCGCTGGTGAACTCGGGCTCACGAGCGAGCACGAAGTATTCCCATTCCTTCCGCTTGCGCTCTTCCTCGGGCAAGCTGCTATCGTTGCATTCACGGGCGAAAAACAACGCACCCTGCAATAGAAATCGATCCGTCGAGCCAGTGACTTCAGGGTACTTCGCCGCCTTGTTCTTGTTGGCGATGGCGAAGGTTCTAGCCGCGTTTCGAGTCGGATCGACGCGAGCGGCATTGTCGAGATTCAGCGATCGGCGCTCCTGCGGACCAAGTTCGATCCAGCGATAGGTGACGGTACTGTTCACGCCAGGCACGGCCGTCTTGATCGTGTACGGTTGCGGCGCCGATTTCCCGCCGCCAAGCTGAATACGCGGAACCGGCGGCGGCACGCCCTTGGTCTGCAATTCCGCAAGTTCATCCTTGCTAGTGCGGTTGTTGACAAGATCGATGGTGTCCTTGATCGCCCGATCGTCGTCGTTGCTGTTGGCGAGAATGTTGAATTCCAGCGAGCCTACCTTGGAAACGAGATCCTTGATGCGCTGCACTTCTTCGACGCTCAAGTCTTTCGTGAAACCGGTCTTCTCCATGTACTTCGTGATGTCTTCCTTGATTTCCTGCAACGGCTTGCCGTAAATCCCTCGGACGAAGCTGCGCACCTTCGCGTCGGTCGGGTCGTCTTTGCCCTCGAACACACGCTCCAGATGATCGCCGACGAGCGGCTTGATGAGCGCCAGGGCCGACTGGCTGATGATGACGCCCTTGCTGAGCACGTACGTCGTCAGCTGATCCATGTTGTCGGGCACGATGCGCGACATATCGGACTTGTGGTCGGCTGAAAGTTTGTACTCGATACGGACGCGTTCGAGCGTTTCCTCCCACGCCTGTTTCTTGACCCAGTTGCGGATCGTTTTTTGCGTCGTCGCATAGCGCTCGAAGCGCCCGAGGTGCTTCATGACGAAATCGGAATAGGCGTCGAGGTCGCCTACGGGAATCGCAAAGTATTTTTTGCGTTCGGAACTATCCTTGGGCAGTGTGTTGTCCATGACGGCCCAGTAGTCGAGGCCAGCGTCGAGGAATCGTTTCCAGGCGTCCTTCGTGTTAAAGAGATTTTCGCGCCATTGCTTTTCGACCTGGCGGGTCTGAACGAGATCGGCGAGTTCCTGGATTTTGCCGCGACCGACTTCGAGCTTTTCGGACGAATCGGGCAGATCCTTTTTCATGGCGGTGAGCAGGTTTTCCCAGTCGGCGTCGGCCTTGCGGGCGCGGTGCGTGCCGCCGGTCGGGAGGATGATTTCGATGCGGCCTTCTCCGCCAGCGGGGCGGATGGTGATGTTGTAAAGATCGTTGGGATCGATTCGGCGTTTGAGCGATTCCGCGAGAACGCTGATGTCCTTGGCGGGATCGAATTTGTTCTTGTCGTCGGTGTCCTGGCTTTTGCGCAGATCGATCTCGTAGACGAGAATCGTGCCGCCAACGAGATCGACGCCAAGCTTGAACCCGCCGCTATCGCCGCGGCGATATTTGATGGTGGCATCCAGGGTGACCCAGCCGGCCAGCAGGCAGGGGACGATGCAGAGAACGAATTTCCAGAAATAGGCTTTCATTGCACGATCACGCCAAAAAAAGAAAAACGAAAATTCCGCCAGACCTCATGACCGGTGGCCTTTTCGCAGTATTGTCAAGGCAAAATACATCCATCACGCGGAGCGTGATGGCTACGGTGCTCATGTCTTGATGTTCGTGTCTGTCGCTGGTGGATTGGCCGGGGGAGTCGTCGCCGCCGGCGCTGGGGCGTTATCCTTCTTGATGATTCTCACGATGGAGCTTCGCACGATTCGCATTCGGGCGTTGTCGTCGATTTTCAGGGTCACTTCTTCGCCGCCCTCTTTAATATGGGCGACGACGCCAATGATGCCGCCCGACGTGACGACTTCATCATTTTTCTTCAAGTTCGCCATCAGTTCGTCTTGTTCGCGCTTTTGCTTGCGTTGTTGCGGGAGGATGACGATAAAGAAGAACGCCGCCATTACGATCAGCATGAGCATCATCGGATTGCCGAGAATGCCCCCGGGGCCTTGATCGGGCTTGGCTCCTTCTTGTTGCGCGAAAAGGATGAGATCATGAAGCATGAATACGGTTCCCGCGATTTTTCCTGAACCCCGCGTTCGCCCAGGGCGAACGGATCAACCAATTCAATTCCCGAAATTCAAAGAGATAATCATAGAGAATCTCCCCCCCAGCGGGCAAGACAGGCTTGATAAAACGCTTCGAATCGGCCGGACTCGATTGCCTCGCGCATTTCGCGCATGAGCCGATTGTAGAACGCCAGGTTGTGCAGCGAAAGCAGCGTCGGCCCGAGCATTTCATCGGCCTGGAACAGGTGATGCAGATACGCTCGGCTATGGTTCGCGCACGTCGGACATGGACAATCGGACTCCACCGGACGCGAATCTCGCTTGTTGCACGCATTTCGCAGCCGAATTTCGCCATCCATCGTAAACGCCAACGCATTTCGGCCATTGCGCGTCGGCAGGACGCAGTCGAACATATCGATGCCCCGAGCGACGGCGACGACAAGGTCGAGCGGTTTGCCGACACCCATCAGATAGCGCGGCTTGTTCACAGGCAGAGCATCCGCGGAAGGCTCCAATGCGGCGGCCATCTGCGCCGTCGTCTCGCCGACACTAAATCCGCCCAGCGCGTAACCCGGAAAATCCAGCTGCGTCAGCGCCTCGGCACAGCGCCGGCGCGTCGGAACGTCGGTCCCGCCTTGCACGATCGCGAACAACGCCTGGTCGGCACGCCGATGGGCTGCCTTGCAGCGCTCTGCCCAGTGGATCGTTCGCCGAACCGCAATTTCGCGATACGCCGGGAGCGTGTCGGCGGGCGGGCATTCGTCCAGGCACATCGCAATGTCCGACCCGAGCGCTTCCTGGATGCTGACCGCACGCTCCGGTGAAAGTTCCAGCAAGTCGCCGTTGATGTGCGAACGAAAGACCGCGGCACGATTGTCGATCTTCAGATTGGCGGCGAGGCTATAAATCTGAAACCCGCCGCTGTCCGTAAGAATGGGCCGATCCCAGTCCATGAACTTGTGCAGCCCGCCCATCTCGGCGACGAGGTCCTCGCCTGGCCTCAGAGTGAGGTGGTAGGTGTTTCCGAGCACGACCTGCACACCGATGTCGCGCAATTGCGCCGTGGTCAGGCCTTTGACGGTCGCCTGCGTGCCGACGGCCATGAACACGGGCGTCTCGACGGTTCCGTGCGCGGTGTGCATGCGTCCGCGGCGAGCCTTGCCAGCGGTACTCAGAAGTTCGAAGCGAAAAGTCATGCGGGGATTGTATTGGTGATTGCAAGCCCAGGGGTGATGTAAGCCGAACCCCTGGGATGATGCCGCGATGATCCCAGGGGTTCGCTGCGCTCACCCCTGGGCTTGGTTCATGTACAATGAAATGAAACACTGCCAACGTGACAACCACGGAGCCAACGATGATGCGATCCCTCTCCTGCCTGTTCTTGATCGTGAGTGTCCCCATTGCCGTACATGCCCAGCCGACCAAGCTTTTCGATGGCAAAACGTTCGCGGGCTGGGAAGGCGACACCAAGAAAACGTGGCGCATCCAGGACGGCGCCATCGTCGGCGGGTCGCTCGAAACGCTCGTGCCTCGCAACGAGTTTTTGTGCACGACCAAAACCTTCGGCGACTTTGAGCTCAAGCTCAAGTTCAAACTCGTCGGCGACCGCAAATCCGCCAACGCCGGCGTGCAGTTCCGCACCAAGCGAATCCCCAACCATCACGAAGTCAGCGGCTTCCAGGCCGACGTTGGCCAACATTATTGGGGAGCGCTTTACGACGAATCACGACGGAAGAAAGTCCTCGCCCAACCGGACAAAGCGTTGCTGGAAAAAATCGTCAAACACGACGACTGGAACGACTACACCATCCGCGCCAAAGGGCCGAGAATTCAACTCTGGCTGAATGGAACACAGACCGTCGATTACATGGAGAAAGACGCCAAGATCGAAACCACCGGCATCATCGGCCTGCAGATTCATGGCGGCGCCAAGGCGGTTGTATACTACAAGGATATCGTTATCGAGGAACTGAAGTAGTCGTGATTCCTATAGCCCGCCATTTATGGCGGGTTCGGATGCAAACCCGCCATAAATGGCAGGCTATATGAGGAAAATTAGTATGCCCGACATCGTTTACACGACCGAACAGATTAATGCCAAGCTGAAGGAAATGAACCTCGGCGAATGGCATCTCGAAGACGGCTGGCTGCGGCGCAAGTTCAACACCGACGGCTGGCCGACCACGCTGATGCTGACCAACGCCATCGGCTTCATCTGCGAGGCCGCCTGGCATCACGCCGACCTCGCGATCACCTGGGGCAAGATCTGGGTAAAACTCAAGACGCATTCCGCGGGCGGCATCACCGACAAGGATTTCTCGCTCGCCCAGAAAATCGAAGACCTTGCGCTCTGGCGTCCGCAACCCGGCAGCGCTCTCGAAGGCACGCCGAACAAGTTCGTGCGGTAGATTCCGGCGCCCTTTGGAATTCGCCTATCGAATCGACCGCTTGAAGACTACAATCATCCTCACCCCTGTTCATGTGCTTCGAGTTGGCAACAAGGTAGTCGCCATGCGATTCATGGCTTACAAGGGATTCCTTGAGCGCCAAACCGCAAGCAAAAAACACCGTAGGAAAAAACATGAAAAAACTCGGACTGCTTCTCCTCACGCTTTTCATCAGCCCGGCATTTGCGTCGGATTGGCCACAATGGCTGGGGCCTAATCGCGATGGCACGTCTCCTGAAACTGGACTGCTCACCACCTGGCCGGCGGGCGGCCCGAAGGTTCTTTGGAAATACCCCGGCGGCGATGGCTACTCGTCGATCGCCGTCGCCTCGGGCCGCGCGATCACGCAGGTCCAGCACGACGGCGGTGAATATGTGCTCGCGCTCGATGCAGGCAAGGGCGCCAAGCTTTGGGAGACGAAAGTCGCGTTGGGATTCAAGAATAGCTACGGCAGCGGCCCGCGCGCGACACCGACCATCGACGGCAAGTTCGTCTACACCCAATCGCCGACCGGACCGCTCACCTGCCTCGACGCGGAAAAAGGCGCCATCGTCTGGTCCGTCAATCTGCTCAAGGAATTCGGCGTCAAAAACATCACCTGGGGCCTGTCCGCTTCACCAACCATCGACGGCGATCTCGTCTACGCCATCCCCGGCGCGAAAGGCGCCGGCGTGGCGGCGTTCAACAAGAAGACCGGCAAACTCGCCTGGAAGACCGGTGACGACGGCGCCGCCTACGCCAGCCCCATGCCCGTCACCGTCGCGGGACAAAAGCAAGTCATCTTCTTCACCGCCACTGGCCTGCTCGCCGTTTCCGCCGACCAGGGCAAAGAACTCTGGCGCGTCGGCTGGCGAACGGAATACGACTGCAATATCTGCACCCCGCTGCTCGTCGGCAAAGACAAGCTCTTCGTCACCTCCGGCGAAGAAGTCGGCTGCGCGATGTTCAAACTCTCCGCGGCGGCGCCCGAAATCGCCTGGGAAAGCAAAGGCGGCAACAGCCTGATGCTGAACTACT
>CAZAFH010000106.1:0-27535 GCA_964484265.1 uncultured Singulisphaera sp. | reverse complement strand
GGCCCGCTCGACGGCGACGGCCGGCGCAGCGTCTACCTCGCGGTTCGGCGGAATTTCCTGTCGTCGTTTTTGCTCGCCTTCGATACTCCGTCGCCGTTCTCGACGGTGGGCCGGCGAACGGTTTCGAACGTGCCCGCGCAGGCTTTGATCCTGATGAACGACCCGTTCGTTCATCAGCAGGCCGAGGTCTGGGCCAAACGTGTGCTGGCCGAAAAAGCCAACGACGAGGCACGCGTTCGCGGCATGTACCTCGACGCCTTCAGCCGTCCCGCGTCGGATGCCGAGGTGCGCGCGTGCGTCGCCTATCTCGGGGCCTCGCCTGACCTTCGCCGCTGGACAGATCTTGCCCACGTGCTCTTCAACGCGAAAGAATTCTATTTCGTGAATTGAGGCCGCGATTACCGTAGCCATCACGCTCCGCGTGATGGATTTTTCATCGTAACCACCATCACGCGGAGCGTGATGGCTACGGTGGACGTCGGCGACTTTCACGGTGTCAGCCATTATCAAGGGAACGGTATCCATGTCGATTCGTTTGTCAGCAACCATCGCAACTGTGTCTGCCCTGGTCCTTTCGATCCATGCTCACAGCCAGGATGCAAAATCCACTCGCTTCATCGACGCGCATGTCCACGTATGGACTCCGGACACCGCCCGTTATCCGCTCGCGGCGGGGTACAAAAAAGAAAACATGAAGCCCGCGTCGTTCACGCCCGAGGAGCTTTTCAAACATTGCAAGCCCGCGGGCGTTGGCCGCATCAACCTCATCCAGATGAGCTTCTACGGCTTCGACAATTCCTACATGCTCGACATGATCGCCAAGCACCCTGACGTCTTCGTCGGCACGGCAGTCATCAATCCGCTCGGCAAGGATCCCGGCCGCGAGATGGATGAACTTGGCAAAAAAGGCGTTCGCGCGTTTCGCATCCTGCCGAAGCTGACCAAACACCCGATCGAGAAATGGCTGCAACACGACGGCTATACGAAGATGTTCGCAGCCGGCGCTCGCAATAACCAGGCGATGGCGTGCCTGATTGGCCCCGACGCACTGCCCGATCTCGACCGCATGTGCTCGGCTCATCCCGACACGCCGGTGATTATCGACCATCTCTCCCGCATCGGCGCCGACGGCACGATTCGCGAGACGGACGTAGCGAGGCTATGCGCCCTGGCCAAGCATAAAAAGGTCATGGTCAAAATCGGCGCTTTCTATGCCCTGGGCAAAAAGCAGCCGCCGTACCATGACCTGAAGCCGCTCATCAAGAGGGTCGTCGCAGCATTTGGTCCGAAGCGCTGCATGTGGGAAAGCGATTGCCCATTCCAGGTGCAAGGCACACACAGCTATCAGGCGAGCATCGACCTGATCCACGGCCTGGATTTTCAGAACAACGACGACAAAGACTGGATTCTCCGCGGGACAGCGGAACATTTCTTCTTCCGGCGATGACGTTTGGCTCGTGTCGATTTCCGAGTTCATTTCGCCCTGGCCGCCTTCCGACCAGCGGTTTCCGTAATGCGCCACATATCGAGATTGCGAGGATCGGCGCGCTCGCTTAAAATGAAAGTAGGAGACGGCGTCGCGGGAAGCTGCCAGGACATCAAATTTTCGCTTGTTCTGCTCGTGGCCAAGGCGGACGGAATCGCACTGGATCACCCCAGTGATCTTCGTTTGCACCCTAGTCAATTCACTTCCACATACGCATGACGAAGGAGTAAGCCATGAGAATCCATCTTCGATCCGCATTCGCTTCAGACAAGCCTTTGGACGAGCGCATCCGAGTCCGAATATCCTGGTTGTTGCCGATGGCAGTGGCGTTTTTCGCGGCAATGATTGCCGCACCACGAGCCTTGAGTCAGCCCCTTCAGCAGGTCGATCGAAACTACGTTGCCAAGATTGACGCAAAGATTCGCCAGGTGTCCAACGCCGTGGAATTGATGGAACAAGACATCGTGGCGGAGTTGGTCGGAACGAAAGAAAAGCAGCTATTTCAGAAAGTCGATCAGGTTCTGCATGAATCATCGAAACTGGAAAAAGTGCTTGAAAGTCCCGCTCCGAATCGAAGATCAATCTACATGCAATTCGACAGCCTCGATACCAAGGTCTCAGGGCTTGTCAGGGCCGTTCCAGAATTGGCTCCCAAGCACTTGCTCATCCAGCGCGGCGCCGAGCGTATTCGCTCCCTGATGGATGACCTGCACTTCGTCATTTCGCAAGGTGATAATTCGCCGGCACGATTGCGCCAGGTGCTTACGCGCCAGGCCAAGGCGATGAGAAGCGCGGCCCAGCAGATGTCGATGACGGCCCAGTATGCCCTGGCCACCAGTCCCGGCCGTGGCGAATTGCTTGCCGAGATGAAAAAGCTGGTGACCGCCTGCAAGCCGTTTGAGGAAATCACTGCGACGCGAGCCGATCTTGAGAAGTGCAGAAAGGAATTCACGGCTCTGAATAATACCTGGAGCCGGGTAGTGGAGGGAATCAGTCTCCTGCCGCCGGCGGAGAACGTATATCTGCTGCGCGGCGCGCTTCGTGCCGACCTCGTCCACGAACGTCTTTACCGCGCACTTGAAATCAAAGGCGAGCGCCCCCACGTGACGATTCGGATCTGAGCGGAGTCGGGCGACATTTGATACGAGTCGGACGATTGCGTGGGGTTTGCCATGAGTGAATCAAACCAGGAAATGGATTCACAACCGTCAGACGATCTCCGCTTTCACCCGTCGGAACCTACCGTCGGGGTCGAGCTTGAACTTCAGATACTCGACCGAGATTCGCTGGATTTGGCTCCCGGATCGGTGCGGCTGTTGAAAGCCTGCGAGGAAACCGGCATCAAGAACGTCGGCGCGGAACTGTTGCAGACGATGATCCAGGTGCGCACCGAGATCTGCCATAACGTCCGGGAAGCCCGCGATCAAATCGTTGCACCCTTGGCGAAGGCCGCCAATCTCGCCCGTACGCTCGGTCTGGAACTGGCGTTGGCAGGAACGCATCCGTTCCATCGCGCCGGCACTAGCGCGGTTTTCCCGGCAGAACGCTACGAGCGCATCGTGAATCGATTGGCATGGATTACTTACCAGCGTGAGGTATTCGGACTGCACATCCATGTCGGCGTGCCCAGCGGAGATCAAGCCCTCGCAGTCATCGACATGTTGACAAGGTATCTGCCGCATCTGCTCGCGCTTTCGGCCAATTCGCCGTTTTGGCAGGGAGTGGACACGGGCCTATCTTCGAGCCGAGCCGCGCTGTACGGATTGTTGCCTCATTCGGGCGTGCCTCGGCATTTCGTCAAGTGGAAGGATTTTCGCACCTATTTTCACGTAATGAAAGATTGCAAAGCCATGCAATCGATCAAGGACATCTACTGGGACATTCGGCCGCGGCCCGATTTTGGGACAATCGAATTCCGGATATGCGACATGCCGGCAAGCCTCGCGGTTGTTTGGGGACTGGTGACGCTGACGCGCTGCCTGGTCATCAACGCGCTTCGCCTGTTGCAAGAGCGACCGAAAATACAGCGTGGCAATATCCGCCGCCGTTGGATCGCGGGCGAAAACAAATGGCTGGCGACTCGCTACGGGCTGGATGCCACCTATATCCGCACTCCCGGTGGGAAGCGTGGACCGCTGGCACACGACGTCGGCGAGATCATCAAAAAACTGACGCCTCTGGCGGCCGAGTCCGGGGATCAGGGATTCCTCAAAGTGTTTCAGCCGATCGATCGTTTTGAATCTGGCGCTCAACGCCAGCGCCGCATCTATCGCGAGGCCGGCGATTGGAAACCAGTCGTGGCCGACATGATTCAGAACCTCACAACCGAATTGAAAGCTCCATTAAGTTGAAAATGTCGGGCTACGACCGTTGCTGAATAAGGGAGGCGCGATGTGTGAACTCATGGGGATGTGTTTCGCCAACAGGATATCAGCAAATTTCTCTATTCGCGAATTCGCCTGCCGGGGCGAGGAAAACGCCGACGGGTGGGGCCTGGCCTGGTACCCGGATCAGGCGGTGAAGATCATCAAGGAACCGATCCGCTGGAAGGCCAGCCAATTCGATGACTTTCTGGAACAGTACAACGGCCTCGATTCCTCGCTTTATATCGCTCACGTTCGACACAAGACCACGGGCGGAACACCGACGCATTCCGACACGCACCCCTTCGAGCGAGAACTCGGTGGCCTGGCCTATTGCTTCGCTCACAACGGCACACTGAGCGGGGATTTTTGGAAATTGCCGATGAATCGCTTCGTCCCTGTCGGCAGGACCGATTCCGAGTTCCTATTCTGCTTTCTGCTGAATGAATTGGCGAGAGAAAAACCAGATCTCGAGCGCGAATCGGGTTGGCAGACGCTCTTCCATCTGCTCTCCAACCTGAACCGTTTTGGGAAGCTGAACTGCCTCCTCTCGGACGGCCGACGGCTGTTCTGTTACCACGACGCCAATGGCTGGAAGGGCCTCAACTTTCGAGCGACCCGAATCTGGGACAATCATTCGCCTCAATTCGAGGATGCCACGATCAAGGTCGAGTTGGCGGATCCGTTCATCAATTTCGGCGTCGTCGTCGCCACCGCTCCTTTAAGCGCGAACGGTTGGCATCCTTTTCTCCCCGGTGAATTGCTCGTGCTCGAAGGCGGACAGGTACGCTATTCCTCGCACCGCGCGGCCGATTCCCTGCTCGTCACCGAGTCCGGGCAACCACAGGCCAACACGCGCACGCTGAGGGTTCCGGCCGAGGTTATCGCGGAACAACGTGTTATCGATCCGAGTGAATGACGAGGTCTCCTTCGCTCGGGACAACACGATCTATGGCCGCACGTTCCGCAAGCGTAGTGCGTTGCTGATGACCGAAACCGAACTCAGGCTCATGGCGGCGCCGGCAATGATCGGACTGAGAAGCACGCCAAAGATCGGATACAGCACGCCGGCCGCGATCGGAATTCCCAGGGCGTTGTACAGAAACGCAAAGAACAGATTTTGCCGGATGTTCGCCATAGTCGCCCGGCTGAGGCGGATGGCCTTGGCGATAGCGCGAAGGTCGCCTTTGACGAGGGTGACGCCCGCGCTCTGCATGGCGACATCCGTTCCCGTGCCCATGGCGATGCCGACGTCCGCTTCGCTGAGGGCCGGCGCGTCGTTGATGCCGTCGCCCGCCATTGCGACCTGTTTGCCCTCGGTTCGAAGCTTCTTGACGTGGGCGACTTTACCGGCGGGTTCGACTTCCGCCTCCACTTTGTCGATGCCGAGCTGTTTCGCCACGGCATCGGCAGTCCGGCGATTATCGCCCGTGAGCATGACGACTTCCAGGCCGAGCGCGTGAAGCTCACGCATGGCATCCGCACTCGTCGCCTTGATCGGATCCGCCACCGCCAGCACTGCCGCGGCGTGTCCGTCAATCGCGGCAAAGATGGCGGTTTTGCCTTCCTCTTGAAACTGCGCAGCCAGGCTTTCGAGTTGTTCGATTCCTTTAGCTTTTTCGTTACGGAGAAAATCGGGCTTTCCAACCACCACCTTTCGCCCAGAAACCACGCCCACCACGCCGCCGGCCGTCACGGATCGAAAGTCCTTCACCGGAACAAGGACCAGGCCGCGCTCCTGGGCGCCGCGCACGATCGCGGCAGCGAGCGGATGTTCGCTACTTTGCTCCAAGGACGCAGCATCGGCCAGGACTGTATTGACGTCGAATCCCTCGATAGCGTGGACTTCGATCAGCTTCGGCTTTCCCTCTGTCAGCGTGCCGGTTTTGTCGACAACGAGTGCGTTGACCCTCTCCAATCGCTCAAGCGCCTCGGCGTTTTTGACGAGTACGCCTTCCTGCGCGCCGCGCCCCACGCCGACCATGATCGACATCGGCGTGGCCAGGCCGAGCGCGCAGGGGCAAGCGATGATGAGTACCGCGACGGCATTGACGAGGGCGTAGGCGAGCCGAGGTTCAGGCCCCAGCCACATCCAGACTAGGAAGGTCACGAGCGAAACCGCCAGCACGGCCGGCACGAAAAATCCCGCGACCGTGTCGGCGAGTCCCTGGATCGGCGCTCGGCTGCGCTGGGCCTCGGCCACCATGTTCACGATCTGCCCGAGCAAGGAATCGCTGCCGACGCGCTCGGCTTGCATGATGAAGCTACCCTGGCCGTTCACCGTGCCGCCCATCACTTTGTCGCCAATACCTTTTTCGACGGGAATCGATTCGCCCGTGATCATCGATTCTTCCACGCTCGAATGCCCTTCGATGACAACGCCATCCACGGGAACCCTTGCCCCCGGAACCACCCGCAGCTTGTCTCTGACCTTCACACTGTCCAGCGGCACCTCTTGATCGCCGTCCGGCGTGATCTTTCGTGCCGTGGGCGGGGCGAGCTTCAGCAGGGCGCGGATCGCACTGCCCGTTCGGCTGCGAGCGCGGAGTTCCAGGACCTGGCCGAGCAGCACTAGCACAATGATCACGGCGGCGGCCTCGAAGTAGATCGCCACCTTTCCCTCATGTTGCATCGTGTGCGGGAAAAGCCCCGGTACGAGCATCGCCGTGGCGCTGAAAACGAACGCAGCCCCGACTCCCATCGCGATCAGCGTGAACATATTCAGGTGGCCCGTCAGCAGCGAACGCCAGCCACGCTGAAAGAACGGCCATCCTGCCCACACCACGACGGGAGTCGTAAAGATGAATTGCACCCAGCGCGAAACGTCGCCTGTCACCCACGAATGCCGGCCGAGCGCTGGCACGAGATGCGCCATCGCCAGAACGAAAACGGGCAACGTCAAGCAACCAGCAACCCAAAGGCGAGACGTCATGTCGCGAAGCTCGGCGTTGTCTTCTTCCGACGACTCCGCGCTGATGGCGACGGGTTCCAGCGCCATGCCGCACTTGGGGCAATCGCCGGGATGGTCCTGCACGATCTCGGGGTGCATCGGGCAGGTGTACTTTCCCTTGGCTGGCGCTTTCTTTTTCGGCTCCGAGTCCGCCGGTGCGGCGAGGAATTTTTTTCGACAGTGCTCGCAGCAGAAGTAGTAGGTCGTTCCGTCACGCTCTGCTCGAATGGGAGAGGTCTCGCTGACCGTCATGCCGCAAATGGGGTCGATTGCCATGTCCATTCACCTTGATAGGGTGCTGCGTGTTAATGCTATGGTTATTATCGCAGCGATTTCCAAGCGAGACAATTGTGTTCCATTTGATCGATAAGTGATTGAGCGACGGACGATCTTGTTTGTTGAGTTCGTTTGGCGTGTCGCATCCGTGCGTCAGGTCATAATTTATTCCTTGGCGTATGGCCAAAGATTTTCCATGAACATGTTGGAGAGGAACGTCATGAAAAGAATTCTGTTGACCGTTTGTTGTGCCGTATTCGGCATGAGTTTCGCCGCCACGGCTCGGGCCGATGTGAAGTTGCCGGCGGTGCTCGATAGCCACATGGTCTTGCAGCGTGATCGTCCGCTGCCGATCTGGGGCTGGGCGGATCCGGGCGAGGAAGTCACCGTAACGCTCGATGCTCAGAAAGCCAGCACGAAAGCCGACGGCAAAGGAAACTGGAGCGTCACCTTGAAACCGGTGCAGGCCGACGGCAAAGCACACACCATGACCATCGCGGGAAAGAACACCATCGTGCTCGAAGACCTGCTCATCGGCGAGGTTTGGCTTGGCTCGGGGCAGTCCAACATGCAGTGGTCGATCAATCAGTCGCAAATGAAGAAGGAATACACCGCTGCCGCCGATCGGCCAATGGTGCGCCTTTTCAACGTCCCGCTCGTGCAGAACAAGGTTCCGGCGAAAGACGTGAAGGCGAAATGGGCCGTCTGCTCGCCGAAGAGCGTCGGTTCGTTTTCGGCCGTGCTCTATCATTTTGGCGTCAAGTTGCAGACGGAACTCAACGTCCCCGTTGGGCTGATCAACGCCTCATGGGGCGGTTCGCGCATCGAGCCCTGGCTCGTCGAAGAGAAATCGTCCGGCGGAATGTATAACGGCATGATCGCTCCCGTCGCGCCATTCGCTTTGCGTGGCTTCACCTGGTATCAGGGCGAGAGCAACGTCGGCCAAGGCATGAAATACCGCGACCACATGGAAACGCTGATCAAGGGCTGGCGCCGCGTGTGGGGCGCCGAGTTGCCGTTCTACCACGTGCAAATCGCTCCATGGTCTGGCTACAAGGCCGACCTGCTCCCGCCGCTCTGGGAAGCCCAGGTCGCCAGTCTCAAGATTCCGCAAACCGGCATGGTCGTTTGTACCGATCTCGTTGACAACATCAAGGACATCCATCCCGGCAATAAGAAGCCTTTCGGCGATCGTCTCGCCCTCTGGGCCTTGGCCAAGGACTATGGCAAAAAGGATCTCGTCTATTCCGGTCCGCTCTATAAAGGCATCAAAATCGAAGGGAACAAGATTCGCGTTTCGTTCGCCCACGTCGGCGGCGGTCTAGCGGCGCGGGGAGGCAAGGCACTCAGCGAATTCGAAATCGCCGGAAGCGACGGCAAATTCGCACCCGCCGAGGCGACCATCGACGGCGCCACCGTCGTCGTGCAGGCTGCGGCCGTCTCCGAACCGACCCAGGTCCGCTACGGCTGGCGCAATACCGCCAACCCGAACCTGATGAACAAAGAAGGCCTGCCCGCGTCGCCGTTCCGCTCGCTCAACTGGCAAGGCGTCACTGCAGAGTAAGGTATCGCCGCTTGCGGCTTAGCGCGCAACGTGAAACGCTCCGAGCGTTAGGCCGCAGGCGGCGATTCGATTCCGAGTTTTTTCTTTAACTTGATTACTCATCATTGGAGACGTTCAAATGAAATTCCATGCAACAATGATAGCGATGTCGCTTCCCCTGATGGGGATTCTCGGTGCTAGTCACGCTGGCGAGAAGGATTCCCGCGTGTACGAGATGCGCACCTACTACGCACCCAAGGGACGGCTCGACGACCTGAACTCCCGCTTTCGCAACCATACCGTGAAGCTCTTCGAGAAGCACGGCATGACCAACATCGGCTACTGGGTGCCGATCGACAACCAGGAAAACAAACTCGTCTACATTCTCGCCTATCCCAGCCGCGAGGCGGCGAAGAAGTCATGGGCCGCGTTCGGCGCCGATCCGGCTTGGAAAGCCGTGAAGAAGGAAACCGAGGCGAAGGGACCGATCATCACCAAGGTCGAATCGCTCTACCTTCAGCCAACCGATTATTCACCCGTACCAAAGGCCTCGGCGACGGGCGACCGCATCTTCGAACTACGCACTTACACCGCCACGCCGAAGAACCTCGACAATCTCAATGCTCGCTTTCGCAACCATACCGTGAAGCTTTTCGAAAAACACGGCATGACGAACATCGGCTACTGGGTTCCCGTCAAGGGCGCGAAGGGCGACGACAATACGCTTGTCTACTTCCTTTCGCACAAGAGCGTCGAAGCCGCGAAGAAGTCGTTTGACGGATTCCGCAATGACCCAGCCTGGAAGGCGGCGTTGAAAGCTTCGGAAGAAAAAGCCGGCGGCCCATTGACCGTTCCGAAGGTCGGCGTCAAATCAGTGATGATGAAAGCGACCGACTACTCGCCGATCCGTTAGACGCAGTTTTGAGCGATGCCGAAGCTGTTCCGAGCCGCGACCGTGAGGGAGCGGCCAACCGGATGCTGTGCCGGACATGCACTGCTGGCCACTCCCTCACGGTCGTGGCTCGGAATAGTTTTTTTCCGATTGCAAAGAATAGAGAGTTGCGTTCGATGCTATCGACTGACAAATCGGCTCAGCATTTCAATATTACTGCTAAAGACCTCGCTCGAGATGTACCGGAATCCCACAGCGAATTTCGGCTGGCCAACGAGCCGGCTGCCGTCGTGCGTCGTGATCCAGCGGCCCTGGGCGTCAAGTTCCGCGATGATCTTGCGAACTTGTCCAGCATCCACTTCCCGCTCTTTGACGCGGACGCCGTCTTTGGCATCGGCGTACTTCTTCGCAATCTCCTTGAAACGCGCCGGCTGCTTCCAGCCATAATGCGATGGAGCGGCAGCATCGTCGTAAGTGAGCTGATACTTCGCGTTCATGTAGAGAGCCTTGTTGGTCTTGAATTCGTAATACCGCGCGACGCGCCCATCCGGGAGCAGTGACTTTTCGAAATGCGCCAGGGCACGCGGTATCGGCTCCAGGTACTTCTTCTCGCCGGTGTAGTTGGCGATCTGGATCAACGCTTCCATGGCATCTTGCGATTCCCAACCTGTGATGGCGGCTGGCTCGAACTTGCGGCCCCAGATCGGCATCATCTCGTAGTTGTACTGCTGACACCAGCCTGGTTGCGGATCGGGCATCTGCGCGAGAATCAGAAAATCGCCGAGCTTTTCGAGTGCGGTTTTGTACTTCACGTCCTTGTAGGTTTGATGGGCGGCGATGAGCGTCGTTGCGACGTTGCCCGCGACATCATCATTGAGCGTGTAATAGTCCCAGTAATTGCGGACCTTGCCCTCGGTGCGATAATCGAAATCGGGATACTTCGCTTTGAGCACAGGCTTCGCCTCAACCGGTCCAATCCAAATCTGCGGAAAGCCGCCGTTGGGAAACTGGGCCTTGAGCAACGCCGTCAGGCCGTAAATCGAGGCTTCATGTATCGCGGCATGCTTGAAGCCGAGCACGCGGTCGGCACGGATGAGCATCTGCAGGGCGGCAGGCGTTTGGCCATCGTCAAGCGATGAGGCGTTCCAGCTCCCGCCCTTGCCGTTGCGATACTTGCCGACGCGCTTGGCCGGCCCGAAGTGAATCGTCTGCGTCCACCCGCCGGATTGTAGTTGCCCGTAAACCAGAGCTTCCGCCGCCGCAGTAGCCGCGTCGAGGTAGAGCTTGTCGCCGGTTGCTTCATACGCACTGAGGTACGCCATGCCCACGGTCGGCGTCCCCGGCGGTTGCACGAAGAGCGTGTCGGCGTTCGCTCTGCCTTCACCCCACCGCTCCTTCAAATCGATGCTGTAATAGTAAACGTAGCCGCCGTGACTTGCGACCTTGTCGCGATAGAACTTCGCCGCTTGCTTGAGGGCAAGCAGTGCATTCGCGCGGAGGTCAGTGGCCGTCGATTGGGCATGCAACGTGGAATTCTCAACCGACAATACGAGCGAACAGCTCACGACAAACATAGCGAACCGATTCATGGCAATCTCCGTCTCCTTCAGGAATTAGAGCTCGCACGTCACGGTTGCGTTGCCGGCCCGGCTTCGTCTGGCAATCCGTTAAGTGCACGTTTATGGCGAATGAGTGTGAGTAACAGGCCGACACAGAACGTCGCCAGCATGATGGCCAGTATCAGCAGGAAGGCACCGATAAATCCAACTCGACTGAGCGGCAAGAAAGCAGTGAACCACATGCCAAGCAGAAACACGGCGACACCTATTATATAGCTGGACCATTCACACAACCGCGATCGCCACGGGATCTTTCGAACCATATCCGCCGACTGCACGCGATAGGACAAATTGCTGAACAGGATCGCAACCAAACAATTCAACACTGCCAATCCCAGACCAAGCGAGAGCTCGGTAGTATTGGTCGCATGTCTCGGCAACGTGATCGTCACCAAAACGAGCACGCCAAGCCCAATCACCCAGCCAACCCCGCGCAGCAGCAAAAGATCGACGGGAGCCGAGGTCACTGAGAAATTGCAGATGCGGTGGAAAAGGTTGCGCATTTGGACCTCCTGGAATCGAGCCTCTGCGATATAATGCCTCAATCGGATTATGGTGGCACACTAATCTAATCTCTTCAACAGACTTGAATATAGTCAAACAACTTGAAACAACCTCTGAACGACATTCTGTAGGCGGCGCTGGAGTTGCCGTAGCCTCACGAGAAAATCGCCGTGACCACTTGCAACTGGACCCCCTTTGAATTCGGCAAATGGCGATTGCTAATCGATCCCGCTGCGACTCGAACGGCGCACGAACAGATTGCCGTCGGAAGTACCGAAGTATGCGGCTGTTGCTACTGCCGAAACTTTGCGGCGGCGCGAGATCGAGTTTATCCGCCCGAAATTCTTGAACTTATGCACCAGTTGGGCGTGAACCCGTGCCGTGAAACCGAAATCTATCAGATGGGCCGATTAAAACCGGGCTGGCATCTTTATGGCGGCTTCTTTCATTTCGTTGGAAAGATCGAATCCGAAGGCGACACGCTCGGGCCGTTCGACATGGAACAGAGTGACGACACTCCATTTCGCATGTTCTTAGCCAATGGCACGATTCTATTGCCGCCATCGTTCGGCACGCAATTCGCAACACAGTTGGAGTTCGTCGCCCATGTGCCGTGGGTTTTGGATGATGCCGAACCCGAATAACTCACACCCCATACCGCTTCATCGCGTCGCGGTTCAATTGGATGCCCAACCATGGTTTTTATGGTATAGGAAAAATCCCATCTGCATCTGGCATTTGGATTCGTAATATTCTCATAACTATTAGGAAAGCACGAAGGCAGGAAAAACACCATGAGCCTGGAACATGAGAACCTGACCGAGAAAATTATCGGTGCAGCAATTGAAGTTCATCGTTTCCTCGGCCCTGGATTCCTGGAGTCGATCTACGAAAAGGCGCTGGTAATCGAACTTCAAAAACGCGGGTTGACCGTAGTTTCGCAAATGGAACTAATCGTCCATTACGATGGAGTCGAAGTCGGTCGCCATAAACTCGATCTTCTTGTTGAGAATACTATCATCGTCGAACTCAAAGCAATCAGGAACATTGAAGATATCCACTTCGCGATTGTTCGATCTTATTTGAGAGCCGCAGGTCGTAGGCACGCCCTGATTCTAAATTTCGCAAAGATAACCCTCGAAATCAAGCGAGTGATTGCTACGTGAGGCCGGAACGCCAGTAAGAAACAGCACCTCCTTTTCCCTCCCCTTCCTGTATTCTTGCCTTCCTTAGAGATTTTTTTCTCACACCCCATACCGCTTCAGCGCCTCGCGGTTCAATTGGATGCCCAACCATGGTTTTTTTGGTATAGGAAAAATCCCATCTGCATCTGGCATTTGGATTCGTAATATTCTCATAACTATTAGGAAAGCACGAAGGCAGGAAAAACACCATGAGCCTGGAACATGAGAACCTGACCGAGAAAATTATCGGTGCAGCAATTGAAGTTCATCGTTTCCTCGGCCCTGGATTCCTGGAGTCGATCTACGAAAAGGCGCTGGTAATCGAACTTCAAAAACGCGGGTTGACCGTAGTTTCGCAAATGGAACTAATCGTCCATTACGATGGAGTCGAAGTCGGTCGCCATAAACTCGATCTTCTTGTTGAGAATACTATCATCGTCGAACTCAAAGCAATCAGGAACATTGAAGATATCCACTTCGCGATTGTTCGATCTTATTTGAGAGCCGCAGGTCGTAGGCACGCCCTGATTCTAAATTTCGCAAAGATAACCCTCGAAATCAAGCGAGTGATTGCTACGTGAGGCCGGAACGCCAGTAAGAAACAGCACCTCCTTTTCCCTCCCCTTCCTGTATTCTTGCCTTCCTTAGAGATTTTTTTCTCACACCCCATACCGCTTCATCGCGTCGCGGTTCAACTCAATCCCCAACCCCGGCTTTTCCGGAATCTGCAAGTACCCCTCAGCATCCGGCTTGAACGGCACCGTGATTAGCTCATCAATGTACGGCGTCGGCGTCAGGTACTCGACGTATCGCGCCACCGGCACGGACGCCACAAGCTGCAAGTCCGCCGCCAGGCCGATCGCCGTATTCCAACCGTGCGGGACGTACTGGATGTTGTGCTCGTACGCCATCCACGCGATACGCCAGGCTTCGCTGATGCCGCCGCACTTCGTGCAATCGGGCTGAATGACATCGACGGCATGCTGTTCCAGAAACGGACGGAAGCTCTGACGGCGCGTAAGGCATTCGCCCGTCGCGATCGGCAGCGGTGCGTGTCGGCGCAGCTCGATGAAGCCCTCGAGATCATCCGGGGGCAGGGCCTCCTCGAACCAGACGATGTCGTAGTTGGCGAGCATCTTCGCCGTCTGCAAGGCCCACTTGTAGCCGTGAGGCCAAAACTGCTCGCTGCCGCCGGCATCGACCATGATCTCGACGTTCGGCCCCACGGTATCGCGTGCGGTTTGAATCAACAACTCATCGGTCTTGGCGTCGCGCCGCCCGAACGGTCGCCAGCCGAGTTTGATCGCCTTGAACCCGCGAGCAACGGTCGCAAGCAGTTTGTCACGCAGCTTGGCCGGTTCGTCGAACAATATCGAACCGTACGGCTTGATCTTGTCGCGATAGCGCCCGCCGAGGAGCCGAGAGACGGGCTGATTGCAGATCTTGCCGAACAGATCCCAGAGAGCGATATCGATGCCGCTGATGGCATGCTCGACCGAACCGCCGCGACCCTGCCAAAACGTGGTTTGGCGTAGCCGTTCGGTGACGCGCATCGGCTCGTCGGCACGTTCGCCGATGAGGAACGGCGACAGCAGCTTGACGGAACCCTCGACGAGCGCCTTGGAGGTGAACACGCTGCCTACGCCGGTGAGGCCCTCATCGGTGAGCACCTCGACGATGGTGTGAACATCGTCCTCGGGTTTGAGTTCATCCGCCCAGCCGCCCTCGACGGTTCCGCCCGCGAGGCCTGTGATTTTGATGTTGGTGATTTTCATTGGGGAATTTTATCGAAATGCACGAGAATTGCCGCTTGCGGCTTAGCGCTCAACAGAATTGCGCCCCGCGTCTCCGCGTGATTCCGCGATTGTTATTGCGAGATGCGTTTGGATAGAACCCGTTGAGCGCTAAGCCGCAAGCGGCAAATGCAAATTCAGCAATACGACGATCGGCAAATTTCGGTTAGGCGAACGCTGCCGGCATGGTATACTCAACATTGGAGGACTACCATGCAGACCATTTACATCAAATTTCTGAGTGAAGCGGACCGAGCGACCGGCTTTCTTGAAGTCGCCAAGCGAGCACGGATCAGCAGTTTGCCCTGTCACGTTTATCAGGTCCCGATTGCAGCAACAACGATCCTTGACGACATCCACGTCGATTATCGCCGGGCCACGGACGCGGAGGTCCAACACAGTCAGAATCTCGCTTCATTGGCAATGGCTCGTTGAATTCACGGATACTACCAATCCGACACCAATCTCCTTCCAACTCCTCGATACGTCACTTTGCACGACCCATCGACCTTCATTTGGACGTTGGCCGATCACCTCACGGCAGGTATACTTCCCAGAGTTGTTTGCTCCCGCAATCCAACCGCAAACGGAGTTCAGCCGATGACTCATCTTGCACGATTCGTCGTAATCGCACTTGCTACGACCGCCTTACTTGCACCAAGCGTCGCCGCCCAGGAAAAGCCCGCTAATGTTTTCGCACGCTCCAACCTCGTCGCCTGGTGCATCGTGCCGTTCGATGGCAAGAATCGCGGGCCGGCGGAACGCACCGAGATGGTCAAACGGCTCGGCTTTACCAAGGTCGCTTACGATTGGCGTGCCAACCATGTGCCGACGTTCGAGGACGAGATCCTCCAGTACAAGAAGCACGGCATCGATTACTTCGCGTTCTGGGACACGCACGACAAGGCGTTCGAGCTATTCGCCAAGCACGACATCCATCCGCAGATTTGGCGGACGGCGCCATCGCCCGCAGGCAAGACGAACGAGGAACGTGTCGCCCTTGCCGCCAAGCAATGGCTGCCGCTCGTGCAGCGTGCGGCCAAGATGAAGTGCAAGGTCGGCCTGTACAATCACGGCGGCTGGGGCGGGGAACCGGAGAACCTCGTTGCGGTCTGCAAGCTGCTCCGCGAACAGCACCAGGCGGACAACGTCGGCATCGTCTACAATCTGCATCATGGGCATGACCAGATCAAACAGTTCGACAAAGTCCTTGCAAACATGCAACCTTATCTCTTGTGCTTGAACCTGAACGGCATGAACACCGATGGCGACAAGAAGGGCCAAAAGATTCTGCCGCTCGGCGCCGGCGAGCACGATTTGCACCTGCTCAAGATCATCCGCGCATCCAAATACGCCGGCCCGATCGGCATCATCGGCCACACCAATGACGATGTCGAACAGCGTTTGCAAGACAACCTCGACGGTCTCGATTGGCTGGTCGCGCAGCTCGACGGCAAAGCGGCGGGGCCGCGACCGCAGTACCGCACGTATCGTGGCAAGTAGCCGCTTGCGGCTTAGCGCTCAATATGTCCTCTTCCGAACAATAATTAATAACCCGCGAACGTGATGTCGAGCGCTAAGCCGCAAGCGGGATCCCGGCGTCGAATTCGATGTCTGTATGTGGTAAGATGTTTGTAGATCGTTGGAGATTGATGCCATGCCTATTCATGACTGGACGCAGGTTGACGCGGGAATTTTTCATTCCTTCCATCTCTCGTGGATTGCGGAGCTAACCAAAGCGCTCAATGGAGGCGTTCTACCGGACGGATACTATTCGCTGGCCGAGCAACACGCAGACCGGAAGATTCCAGACCTGGTCGCGCTTCACGTGGGACGGCAAACTCCAACCAGCTCGTTTGAATCGAACGGCGTGACGGCTGTGCTCGATTCGCCGCCGAAAGTCGCACGCAAAATGTCGATCGAATATCAGAAAGGCAAACCGCGGACGGTTGCGATTCGCCATGTTTCGGGCGATCGTCTCGTGGCGATCATCGAGATCGTCTCGCCAGGCAACAAAGATCGAAAATCATCCGTGGAGGAAATCGCCGGCAAGATCGAGGATGCGGTCAAAGCTGGAATCCATGCGCTGGTCATCGACCTGTTCCCCGTCGGAAGGCACGATCCGTGCGGTATCCATGGCGTCGTTTACAAATACCTGGCGAACACGAGTGAGGCGTACGATCTGCCGTCGAAAAAATCGCTGACGCTCGCCAGTTACGCTGCCGGGGAACCCATTCACATCTACCTTGAACATCCATTCGTTGGTGATGCATTGATCGATATGCCGGTTTTCTTGGAATCTGATTATTACGTGAACGTGCCGTTGGAACCAACCTACGCCGAGGCATTCCGGAGTTTCCCCGCTATTTATCGCAACGTACTTCAGCGTCCGAAAGCGAAACCTGCGAAGAAATGATCAAAATCGGTCGTGTCGCCTATGTTTTTTTTCGGCGATCGTAGCGCACGTAGCGATACTTCGATTGCTTGTAAACCTCATCGACTAAGTTGAACAATCCCGGATCATACTTCGCCAGCTTCTCGCGCGTGTTGGCGCCGAACTGGGGCCTCATGCAATCGAAATAGGCCTGCGCGCCCTCGGCCCAGTATTCGGCCGGGTTGGTGGCGACGTAGGTTCCCTTCCACAACCCTTTCGCCATTGCGTTATCGTAGGCTTTCTTCAATCGGGCATTGAACGTGGGATCGACGATTCGCAAACCTTGCTGGTGGATCGCGTGATTGAATTCGTGGATGAGGATGTTCTCCTGCGAATAGCGATCGCGCTTTAGGTTCAACAGATTCTCCTCTCCGCACGAGGACAACTTGCCGCCGAGACCGCGAGCGCGGGTGTCCCAGTTGGTCTTCTTGTCGTTCTTGAGATGGCGTTGTTCGGGCACGTCGGTCGTCATCTCGGTGGGCGCCATGACCATGAATCGGCAGCCCGATTTGATCATGGCTTTGAGGATGTCTTCGCGTTCATGCAACATGCTGTGAATGAGGAAGCGAGCCTCGTACAGTGCCTCGTCGGATACCTTGGCTGAACTGAGTATCGAGAAGCCCCTGTAATCGAGGTGCTTCTTGTAATAGGTCGTGTCGAGCTTGTAGCGTTTGATAACTGCGTCCGGAATGGCCGTGACGGCTCCTTCAGGTTCCTTCTTCGGTTTCTCCTGCGATTGAGTGGCCGACAAATTGTGCGCCAGCAAAATGCAGATTACAGCACGGAGGCCGAAGGCCCTGGTCATTGTACTCTCCTGACGCGGACAAAAATGGTTCACCGCGCTCCTGCCGGCGTGTGTTGGTTCAGGAATCGCGTGAGCGTGGCGTACAGGTGCCGGGTGGTGTTCGTTCCTTCGGAGATCGAATGACTGCGATTCGGGTAGGCGACCATGGAAAACTGCTTGTTGTGAGCGATCAGTTCGTCAACGAGCGACTCCATGCCAAGGTAATGGCAATTGTCGTCGCCGGTTCCGTGTACCAAGAGGAGATTGCCTCGCAGCTTATGAGCGTGCGTGATGGGCGAGCCGTCGCGGTAGCCCTTGGCGTTGTCGCCTGGCATGCCCATGTAGCGTTCCTGGTAGATGCTGTCGTAGTGGCGTTGATTGGGCACGGGCGCGACGGACATGGCGGCCTGGTAGAGATCGCCGTGGCGGAAGATGGCGTTCAGGCTCATCGACCCGCCGCCGCTCCAACCCCAGATCGCGACGCGCTGAGAGTCGAGATAGGGGCGCTGTTTGAGCAGCACGCGCAGGGCGGCGGCCTGATCCTCGGCAGCGAGGATGCCGACTTGCCGATATATGCTCTTTCGCCATTCGCGTCCACGAGGGACATCGGTGCCGCGGTTGTCGATACTGAGAACGACGTATCCTTGCTGGGCCAGCATCATGTGCCAAAGATGTCGTTTGCCGCTCCAGGCATCGCGCACCGTAGCGCCGGCGGGTTCACCGTAGACCCAGATGAGGACGGGATACTTTTTCTGCGGATCGAACGAGGGCGGTTTGATGCACCAGGCATCGAGCTGGATCTGGTTGCCGATATCGATCTTGATGAACTCCGTGGTAGGCCTCGCCAATGTGCTGAGCTTCTCGTTCAGTTTCTTATTCTCGGCTAGCACCTTGATGGTCTTATGATCGGGCAAAGAAACGATCTGCGTGACCGGCGGCTGATCGAACGTCGAGAAGCCAAGCACCGCAAGCTGGGCCCCCGGTGCGATCTGGTAGCCATGCCAGCCTGCTTGGTTGGAAGGTGTTATTCGCACGACCGATTTGCCGTCCAAACTCGCACGATAGAGATACCGCTGCGTGGGCTGATCCGGGCAGGCGATGAAATAGACCCAACCGTTCTTCTCGTCGATGCCTTCAATACTGACGACATCGAAGTTCCCAGGCGTCAGCAGCCTCTCGACGGCTCCCGTGCGCGAGACGAGATAGGCCCGCCGCCAACCATCCTTCTCGCTCAGCCAGAGGAACCTCTGTCCATTGTCGAGCCAATGGAGGTCTTTTTCGACATCAACCCAGGCTTTGTCTTTGTCGGTGAAAATCGCCCTTGATTCGCCAGAGCGGATATCCGCAAGAAAGATCGTGTTGGCATTCTGAAGGCGATTGAGTTGTTGAAACGCAACCTCTTTCGCGTCAGGTGTCCAGTCAACGCGAGCGATGTAGTTATCGCTGGAATCGCCCGGCGCCTTGATCCAAACCGTCGCGCCGCTGCTGATGTCAACGACTCCGATGCGAACAGCCGAGTTTTTCTCGCCGACCTTGGGATAGCGGATCGAGAGCAACTTGGCATAGCTACCAGCCGTGTTGTTGACGATGTGAAATTCCTTCACGCCAGACGTGTCGGATTGCCAATAGGCGATACGCTGGCTGTCCGGGCTCCAGCGGAAGCCGCTGTTAAGCTCGAATTCCTCTTCATAGGCCCAATCAAATACGCCGTTGAGGCAAGTATCCGACCCGTCCTTGGTCAACTGAGTCACGCTCAGGTCGCGAAGGTCCTGCACGTAGATGTTGTGCTTGTAAACGTAAGCGAATCGGCTGCCATCGGGCGAGAGCTTGCCGTGCATCAGCGATGACGGCGCCGCATCGCCGCCGAGTTTGCGCAGATCGCGGCTGGCGATATCGTAGATCCAGAAGTCGCCGCGCACGCTGCGCCGCCAAATACGCACACCGTTCGTATAAAGCAGCACGCGCGAGCCATCGGGCGAGAGCGTGAACCGCTCGATGAGCAACGGCGTGTTCTTCCCCGCTGGGATGAACTGCCGCGGCGAGGCGAGCGTCTCCGCCTTGCCCGTGGCGAGATCGTGCTGGACCAGCCCTGAGCGGTTAAGCGTGATGTAACTGGTACTTCTCGGCATCCACTGGATAGCGCCGACTGGCTCGGTATCGAATTCGCCCGAGGCGAAGATACGGTCAATCGTCAGGCGGCTTGCGTCAGCCTTCTCCTGTGCTGACGCATAATGCTTGATTGCGTGCAGCGATGCCAGGATTATTACGAACCATAGAGAAGAATTGCGAGTTGCGTTCATCATCTTGTCATTCTTATTGACAGGAGTTTTGCCTGGCGAGCCTGGCCGCCGTCTCACCGCTTCCCGATCGCGTATAACTTTTGCTCGCCTGCGATGTAGATTCGGCCATTGGAAAGGGCAGGGGAGGCGTGGTTGCCGTCGCCGAGTTTATTGACGGCGAGCACCTTGAACTCGGGGCCTGATTGAAGCACGAGGCTCGTGCCGCCGCTGACCAGGTAGATGCGCCCGGCGCCGTCGGCCACGGGACTGGACCAGTTACTGCTGAGTGGGTTGGTGCGTTCTTGATACACCTTGTTGCCCGTTTTGACATCCCAGCAGGTGAACGTCTGATTGTCGTGCAAGCGGTAGATATGATCGCCGACGACCAAAGGCGAACTAAGTCCGACAGGGATCGTGGCCTGCCATTTCACGTTCGACTTGGTGACATCGCCAGCGCCGTTGGGGTCGAGCAGCTTGGCGATGCCGCCGCGGCCGCTGTCGCAAAACACCATGCCATTGACGAGCACCGGCGAGGCGGTCTCGCCGCGTCCCGCGCACCACCAGAGCCGATCGCCTGTGCGCGGGTCGAAGCTCTGGATGGCGTTCTTCGCTTCACCCAGGCCGGCGCCCATCAAGATCATCTGTGGGGATCCGTTGACATTGACGATGAGCGGCGTGTTGTGGCCGTAGCCCGTGTCTTTCAGACTCTTGTCCCAGGCGATTTTTCCGCTGGAGCGTTCGAAAGCGACGAGCCGCGATCCGCCTTTCATGCCGCAGAAGACGATCACGGTATTGCCGAAGAGCACGGGACTGGTCGCCATTTCGACGTCGTACTGGTGCGGAACAAGTTCCTGCCGCCAGACGATCTTGCCCGCGAAATCGACGGCGACGAGTACCGACGAACCATAGAGCGCATAGACGCGCTCGCCGTCGGTCGCGGGCGTACAGCTAGCGTACCCGCCGCCCTGCCGGCCCGTGTGCTTGAGCGCCCACGGACCGGGTGGGACGATGGTATTCCAGAGCAGTGCGCCCTTTTTCGCGTCGTAGCAAGCGAGATATTGCTCGGGCTGTTTGCGTCCGGCTTTTGCGTCGTCGGTTTTACGCGATGCATTCAAGATGAAGATGCGATCCTTCCAGATGATCGGGCTGGACACGCCATGCCCGATCAGCGGCGCCGACCAGAGGACGTTCTCGTTTTTCGGCCCGCCCCACGTGAGCGGAAATTCCTTCTCGCGCGACAACCCGCACGAAGTCGGCCCACGAAATTGCGGCCAATCGTCGGCATGAACAACTCCGCCCAACGCCAATGCCAGGGAAATACTCGCGGCGAAAGAAGTGGAAATAGCTCGGTGAAAATTCATCCAAAGGCTCCAAAAGGTGGCTAACGCTCCCGGCAGGTAGATTATCTTATGATTGGCCGCGAGATTGGCATGTCGTTCGGACGCATCGTTGTGGCACGGTCTCTCGACCATGCCACGTGAAACGTCCGGAAGTCCAATGCCGAAGCCCTGCGGACCTGGCCAGGGGGGCGCTTGGCCAACAGCAAATGGCCAAGCGCTTTTGCACTTTTTCGGCCTTTTTTTGCACTTTTGGGGGGTGTTGGCCAACAAGCCGAGGGAAGGGTCCGGAGATTTGTTAAATGTTTAGCGTTCGCGTCAACCGCTCAATCGAAAAAAATCTCGCAACCGACTTTGACACCGCCAACGCAGGCGCGTTACGATCATCAATAGTATCCCCCAAGTCCCTAGGCGATCGCAGCGAACCTGAGGGTCTATGCGAGGCGAGCGATTACCGTAGGCATCACGCTCCGCGTGATGCATCAGAAGTAGGTCCGGCAAGCCGAGCCGGACCGGCGGAACACCGAACATCTTGGCGCTCCCCGGTCCCGCTTGGCTCGCCGGGCCTACGCGGTTGCGGTTCGGCCGCGTTGGGAAATCGGGTGGGCGATTTACCGTGGACGGCGCGGTACGACCTCGGTTACCCACCGCAATACCGACTGGTCAGTGTACCCGACGACGGGCCTGTGATCGTCTTTTGGTCGTTGCACAAAAAGTGCCGGCCATTTTCCTTCAACGGTGAATCCCCCAGGACCTCAGGTTCAACCCAATTGACTGCGGACACTGTTTTGAAACTACGGAATGAGGATGAAATGAAATTCATCCAGCAGTCGGTGTCCAAGAGTACACGAAACTACCCTCGAATGGCGACAATAACAAATTGAAACACAAGTCAAATGAGCCAAACGGGAGACCAAAGCAACTACCTGATGTGCCGGTCATTTATTGCGGCGTCCTCAATCATATCCTTGTATTTGTCAAGCAACAGGATCGTCTCCAGGTGAAGTGCATCGTAATCTGTCTGTTGAACGACCAAGCCATTTCCGTGCGCAATTGAATTCCTGAGCATTACCAATCGATCAATCACTGATTTTTCCTTCAGTTGAAACGGTGAGTAGTCTAGGCCAAGTGTCGCTGTAATATCTCGTAATACCTCGCTCTTAAGGTTCGATCTTGTGGAGATCACATTCTTGACGGGCAGGCGTTTCGTTGGAGGAGGTGGAATATCGAGTGAACGAAATGTTTCAACTAGTCGAGTGTGAGTCGACGCTCTCTTCGCCTGTCCGGCAGTTCGAATGTCGCCGCCCAGGGCTATCGCGACGAAACATGAACGCAGCTTGGTGATTTCAATTGGCGATGACGAAAGATATGTGAGGTAATAGACTGAGGCATCCTTGATGAAACCTTCCCAATGGGCGTACATCAGTGTGATGCCGGATCGTCTCAGTACTCCAGAATTACCAGCTGACGAGCTATCTGCCAGCAGTTTCTGTTGAGTTAACTCCTTTTTTCGCCAGGCCAAAGATCGGTCAAGTCGCTTAACAAGTTGGAGGGGCGTATTGATTTTCATTTTGCAAATACGCTCCTGCCGCGAGCGAGAGTGATTGGAAGGCGCGATGCGGCCGCCAAGCCCGTTGACGTTAGGAAACTTGCGTCATTCCATACTTTGTTTTTTACTAGATCGATCACGTCGTCGACGTCATGGTTTTTTGCGAATTTATCAGGATCCCAACCGATTCCGAGTCCGATCACCTCGAATGCCGACACGGAGAAACCACCAATAAACCGATTTTTCTCTTTGTCGTATTTCCGAAAAGTGTCTGATTCTAGAGAACGTGCCAACAATTCAAATGTTTGCTTGAATGCAGACGCTTCTTTGGGGGTGTCGAGCCTTTTTGAGGACGCAGCTTCAACCATTCGGTCCGTTAGAAATTCACCTAGAGCGACACCCGAAGCGGGTAGCTGGTCCATCGCAATACGTCGTAACAGTACGAATCGCAGTGCTAGCTCCATGTCATAGGCTTCGCGAACGAGTTTTTCGGGTAAAGAAATACATTGCTGGAATGGTTCGAATTTGGTGAGGTCAGAAAGCCATCGGTATGTATCCTTGTTGATGCTTATTAGCATGCAATTTCGCAATTCCTGAGGCGTGAGACCTGATCCTCCGGTATTTATTCGCTGAAAAAGCTCGTACTGCGCGGATGGGTCACTCTGCCTGAGAATGATCTTAATATCGATTTTTGCTCTTTTAATGTAACGCTGTTGTTCCGGAGTTAGCGACGATTTTGGATTGTGGGGATCGTGCCATTTCTTTCCTTCCAATGCTGTTAAGTACGTTGCTTTTTCCAAAACAAGTGGAGGTTTGGTAATTTTATTTTCATCCTTCAGGATTCCCATGAATTCGAAAATTGTAGACAAGCGTTGGACCCCGTCGACAACATCCCATTTCCCATCCTCCTGTTGGGAAACGAAAACGGACGGCAATGGAATCCCTAAAAGTATAGATTCCATCCAGCGAGATTTTTGGTGATCTTCCCAGCGAAAGAAGCGCTGGAATTCAGGATGAATATCGAGGTCGCCGTCGATATATAGATTTTGCAACTCGCCGATTGACATCGGATAACCATCCGTGTGGATGTCTTTTCGCCGGTCGTCAATTTGAATTTGAAGTGGATTTGCCTTGAGAATTCCAATTTGCTTTTCTTTCGTCGCCATTGGTTTGGTCTCCGCTAGCATCTAAATGCATCGACTTGTTTTCAGCAATTGCACAGGCGTTCAATCCGGTATTCCATTACGAAATCGCAATTGTTGATCCGGGTGGGGACCGGCATACGAATCGTTGCAAGATGATCCGGGCGTTCGAGTTATATAATGGGGGGCTAGTCCGATCAGGTACTTTATCCTAATTGTGACCTTGCCCCTTCGCCCCATTTTCACTCAATTCGCAAACGCCTTACGGCTGAAGGTGATCGATTTTTTTTCGAGTGCCTGCCGCACGCTGTTGCAGATGCCCGGCACATCTAGGCCGAGATCGGCGAAGAGTTCGCTACGCTCGCCATGCTCGACGAAGCGGTCGGGCAGGCCGAGGCGGACGACGTTGCGTGCGTCCACGCCGGCTGCGTTGGCGGCTTCCAGAACGGCGCTGCCGAAGCCCGCCTCGATCGTGCCTTCCTCGACGGTGACGACGACGGTCGCCTCGTCGATCGCTCGCAGCATCGTCACGCTGTCGAGCGGCTTGGCGAAGCGTGCGTTGATGACGCCGACTTCCAGGCCCTCGCTGCGTAGAATTTCGGCTGCCTTGACGCAGTTTGAGAATAGGGTGCCGAACGCCACGAGGATGACGTCCGTGCCCCAATCGATGATCTCGGCCTGGCCGAGTTCGATCGGCGCCACGCCGCGCTCGACGCGCTCAAGATTCGCCTTGGGGTAACGCAGCGACGTCGGGTGTGCGGTATGGCCAACGGCGAAGCGAAGCATCGGAGCGAGGTCGAGTTCATCGCCCGGCGCCATCACAACCATGTTCGGGAATAGCCGCATGTACGGGATATCGAAGCAGCCGTGATGGGTCGGGCCGTCCGGGCCGGTCAAGCCGGAACGGTCGAGCGTGAAGACTACCGGAAGATTCTGCAGGGCGACTTCCTGGAATATCTGGTCGAACGATCGTTGCAGGAAGGTCGAATAGATGTCAACGATCGGCCTGCCGCCCGTCTTGGCGATGCCCGCGGCGAAGGCGACGGCGTGCGATTCGCAAATGCCGACGTCGAAGAAGCGCGACGGGAAGTCGGCCCGCACTTTTTCGAGCTTGTTACCCTGACACATCGCCGCGGTGATGACGGAGACACGCGGGTCCTCGTTCATCATCTCGTGAATGGTTCCGCTCACGAGATCGGTGTATGCCTTGGCGCCGCCCTTCTTGAGCGACACGATCGTCCGGTCGGGCCCGATCTTTTCGAACACGGGCGGCGTGTGGTAGGTGACCGGATCATCGCAGGCTTGCGGCACGCCTTTGCCTTTCACCGTGAGCACATGCAGGAGCACGGGGCCAGGGTAATCCTTGGCGTGGTTGATCCAGTGGCGGAGCGTCGGCAGGTCATGCCCGTCAATCGGGCCGACGTAATGGAAGCCGAGTTCCTCGAAGAGCATGCCGCCCGTGAGCAACGCCTTGGCCGCATCGCGAACCTGATCGAAGGCGTGCGTGGCCAGGCCGCCGAGGACGGGGACTTGCTTGAGGATATTGCGAAATTGTTTTTTGGAATCCTGGTAAAAGTTCGTGAGCCGAGCGCGGTCAAGATAGCTCGCCAGGGCGCCGACACGCGGGCAGATCGACATCTGATTGTCGTTGAGCACGACGAGCAGCTTGCGCTTCAGATGCCCGGCATTGTTCAACGCCTCGAAGACGATGCCCGAAGGCAGAGCGCCATCGCCGACGACGGCGACGCTGTAGCGGTCTGGCCGACCCATCATCTCGTCGCCCAGCTTCAGGCCGAGCGCGGTGGAAACCGAGCAGCCAGCATGACCGGTCATGAAAAGATCGTACGGGCTTTCGTGCGGGTTCGGATAGCCCATCAGGCCGCCCTTGGTGCGGATGGTGCCGAAATCCTTGAATCGTCCCGTGATGAGCTTTTGCGGGTAGATCTGATGGCCCGTATCCCAGATGACGCGATCTTTGGTGAAGTCGAAACTCAGGTGCAACGCCAGGCACAATTCCACGACGCCGAGGTTGCTCGCGAAATGGGCGGGGCGGATGCTGAGCACGCGAACGAGTTCGTCGCGCATCTCCTGGGCCAGCTGGGTGAGTTCGACATCCGTGAATTTGTGCAAATCAGCCGGTGACTGAATTTGTGGCAGGAGATGGCTCATGGGGGCATTCCTTTTTGAGAGATTCGCGTGCAGTAGACCGGTGCGTCTGGATCGATCTAAAAACCGCAGTCTACATAGTTATCCGATATTTTTTAGCAAAATTAACTGAGAAATGGTAGCGCAACTGGTTGCCGTGGGTGAATATTTTCGGGTTGTTTAACAATTGTTTTCGTTTATCGTCCGCGCGATACCTTGCTGGCGTGCCATCCCGCGAACGCTAAACGAAAACGGGATTTCTTCCTCACCTATCGCGCTTCAACACGTACTCCATCAGATGCATCAACGGCTCCGCCGCGTCGCCGATCGGACGCACCGCGGCGACGGCTTGGTTTGCCAATGCTTCGGCCCGTGCCCGACTTTCGGCGATGCCGAGCAAGCCAGGGTAGGTGAGCTTGCCGTGCTCGGCATCTTTGCGCACGCGTTTGCCGGCGCTTTCGGCATCGCCTTCGACGTCGATCAGATCGTCGGTGATTTGAAAGACAAGCCCGAAACTGCGTGCGTAGATATCGAGGTTCTGCAACAAGGCCAAATCGGGTCCCGCAGGGCGTTCGCCTTGCGCCGACCATACGCCGAGTTGCAAACAAGCACGAAAGAGAGACCCGGTTTTGTGCTGATGGATATGCTCGAGCGCGTCAAGTGTTTGCGGTTGATCGGTGCGCGGAAACAAGGGATCCTTGGCTGCGCGAGCGCCGACGTGGGCGCGCTCCCACGCCAGATCTTCGACCTGCCCGCCGACCATGCCCGAAGCGCCGGAACCGCGCGCCAATTCCACGCAGCACATCGCGGCAGATTTGGCGGGCAGATTCTCGGCGAGCACCTGGAATGCGAGAGTTTGCAGCGCGTCTCCAGCCAGTATTGCCAATGCCTCGCCGAATTTTTTGTGGCAGGTCGGCATGCCGCGGCGGAGGTCGTCGTCGTCCATCGCGGGCAAGTCATCGTGGATCAGTGAATAGGTGTGGATCATCTCGACCGCACACGCCGCAGGAAGAGCCTGAGCGTCCGTTCCGCCAGCTGCGTGCGACGCCATCAAGACGAGCACGGGCCGAAGCCGCTTCCCCGGCGCGAGCAGGCTGTAGCGCATCGCATCAAGCAAGATCGAAGGTGCGTGGGTTTCCCGATCGAGGATGTCCGCCAACGCGCGATCCACCAGGGCTTGCTTCTCAGATAGGTAGGATTTCAGGTGGAGAGACAAAAAGTTGATCCCAAGCCCCAGGATGAGCGCAGCGATTCC
>CAZAFH010000105.1:0-28201 GCA_964484265.1 uncultured Singulisphaera sp. | reverse complement strand
GAAAACAATACCCTCGCGAATAATTTAGAGAGGATTTAATGCGTAGGCCCTGGGTCTTAACCAACTTATCCAGGAACTGCTGCGAACGCCCTTCGAAGGCATCGGGAAACCTGAAGCGCTAAAGGGCGATCTTTCAGGTTATTGGTCCCGACGTGTCAACGATGAACATCGTTTGGCCTACACGGTAAAGGACGAGGATGTTATCGTGATCGCTTGCCGTTATCATTACCAGGATTAATTTTCCCTCGGAAAAGAACCATGCAACGCATCCCCCGCGAGCTTGCCAAGAAATATGCCTTCGACTGGCGCGACGAACCGCTCCTGCGCGTTCAGCCCAACGAAAGCTTCGAGCTTGAAACCTACGACGCCAGCACCGGCTATTTTAAATCCGAATCCGACAAGGCGATTCCGGGCAAACGGCCAGGCTTCGACCGCACGCCGCCTCACGCCAACCCAATCGCGGGACCGATCTTCCTCGTAGGTGCCCAGCGCGGCGACATGCTCGTCATCACCCTCGAAGCGATCACGGTGGACGACTACTCGTGGGTCGCGATTGGCCCGCGCCGCGGCCCAGCGGGCGAATTGACACGTTGGCCAGAACTCTCGACCGAATATACCACCAAGATCTTCCAACATACCAACGGCCCGAGCGGCACGACGCGCGACGGCACGCTGCATTTCAATCACAAGATCTCCTGGCCAATCACGCCGTTCGTCGGCACGATCGGCGTCGCGCCGGATCGCGAAGTCACTACGAGCCTGGACGGGCAGGGCGAGTGGGGCGGAAATCTCGACATCCGCGATGTCGCCGTAGGCAATAAGATCTACTTGCCGATCCATCATCCCGGCGCCCTGTTTTATCTGGGCGACGTGCATGCATCGCAGGGCGACACTGAATTCACAGGCACCGCCGCCGAGACGAAGGCGACGGTCCGCGTGAAGCTCGACATCGTGAAATCAAAGAAGATCCCGTGGATGCGCATCGAAAAACCTGACGCCCTGATCGCAGTCAGCGCCAACAAACCGCTCGAAGTCGCCGTCGAAACCGCCACCTTTCACCTGATGGATTGGCTCATCACCGAACACGGCTTCTCGCCGACCGACGCCTACTGCCTGGTCAGCACGTGTCCGGACTTCCGCATCAACGTGTATCAGATGTGCAAGATAGGTAAATTATCTTATGTCGCGGGGGCGGAGATACCGAAGAAGTATATTGCAACCTAACTGTGTGCCAAACACTGGCGTTTTAGCTCGTTCTACGCCGAGAGTCTGATAATCCCCCCAGGCGGATCCATGCACGCCGTTCGAAATATCGCCGGGTACAAGTTCACGGCACTGGAGAATCTCAAGTTCCTGCGTGAACGGCTGGCGGAGCGCTGCAAGACCTGGGGGCTCAGGGGCACCATCTTGCTCGCAGCCGAGGGTATCAATCTGTTTGTGGCCGGCGCGGGTGAATCCGTGGATCGTCTGCTCGCCGAACTGCGCTCTGTCCCTGGGTTAGGCGATTTGCAGGTCAAGATCAGCGAAAGCGATCACCAGCCTTTTTCCCGCATGCTTGTCAAGATCAAGAAAGAGATCATCGCGTTCGGCATCGAAGGGATCGATCCGAGCAGGCAACCTGCCCCGAAAATTTCCGCACGTGAACTCAAGGCCTGGCTCGATGAGGGCCGACCCGTCACGCTTCTCGATACGCGCAACGATTACGAGGTCAAGCTCGGCACTTTCGATTCCGCCCTCGACCTCGGGATTCACCGCTTTCGCGATTTTCCCGATGCCGTCGGCCGACTGCCGGAGGACCTCAAGGATCGGCCGATCGTGATGTTCTGCACGGGCGGCATCCGCTGTGAGAAGGCCGGGCCGTTCATGCAGCGCGAAGGCTTTCGCAACGTCTACCAACTCGACGGAGGCATCCTCAAATACTTTGAAGAAGTCGGCGGCGACCATTATCACGGCGAATGCTTCGTCTTCGACCAGCGCGTCGGTGTCGATGCCACCCTTCACGAAACAGCCAACACGCAATGCTTCGTCTGCTGGACCCCGCTCTCGGAGGAAGACCAGCGCGACGCCCGCTTCGTCGAGGGAAAGTCGTGTACCTATTGTTTCGTGCCATCGGACGCCCAGCGTCGGCGAGCCCTGGCCGAACGCCAATCAGCACTTCGCCTCGCGGTGAGTCCGCTGCCTGGCAGCGAACCGTACGACAACTATCGGCCCATCCACGCTCCCTCGGCGTACGACGGGCAAACGCTGCTGGATCTGTTGTCGGGTGTCTTCGCTCATTTGCCGCGCGAGCATTGGCTGGCGCTTTGCGACGAGGGCCGAATTCTGAACGGCGATCGACAGCGCGTGGGTCCGGATCAGATCGTGCGTGCCGGCAACGTGTTTCTGCATCACCTGCCTCAAACACGCGAGCCAGACGTGAATGGCGATATTCGACTGCTCCACGAAGACGAAGCGATCATCGTGGTGGACAAGCCGGCGCCATTGCCGACGCACCCGAGCGGACGCTTCAACCGCAATACGCTGGCGTACATTCTGGCGCAAGTCTACGGGCCGCAGAAGCCGAGGCCAGCGCATCGGCTCGACGCCAATACGACGGGCCTGATCGTCTTTGCCCGCACGGCTCACTTTGCCAGGCTTCTGCAACCGCAATTTGAAGCAGGAACTGTAGAGAAGGTCTATCTCGCGCGTATCCTCGGCCATCCGCCGGAAGACATGTTCAACTCCGCTTCACCCATTCGGGCCACAGCCGGCGCTTTGGGCGGCCGCGATGTGGACTCGGCGGGGCTACCGGCACGGACCGATTTTCGTGTGCTACGTCGCGATCCCGACGGCACGGCCTTGCTGGAAGTCCAGCCTCGCACGGGCCGAACCAATCAGATTCGCGTCCACCTCTGGGAACTCGGTTGGCCAATCGTCGGCGACTCGGCGTACCTCCCCGACCAACAAATGGGCGAGACGCAAACGATCCCCCTCGACGCGCCGCCACTGTGTCTGCACGCCTGGCGGCTGGAGTTTGCGCATCCGCTTACGAATGATCGGATGGCGTTCGAAGCGCCGCTGCCGAGTTGGTGCAGTCGTACTGGCATTGCGACTCTAGCTCGGTGAGCGGAATCGTCTCAAGACTGTCCGAAACCGCACGCACTGGTGATTGACGCAATCTTGGTTCATTTCACGTTACTACTTGCAGCATCTCATGCTTCGCGTTTCTCGCATGGAACCATTCGGTTCCGCTATATAAGTTGCGACATCTAATATTGGTCACCATCCGGTCGCCCACATTAGGAGTGACTCCAATGAACACTTCATCCATTCTGAGGCATCTGAAATCTTTCTTCCATGGTTCGCGTCCTGGAGGAACCAATCGGCCCGACGGCATTCGCAGCTCTGCGAAGTTATTCACAGAAGAGCTGGAAGACCGCATGGCGCCGTCCGTGGACCTGAGTCTTGCCTGGGTTCAAACCTTCGGTGGTCCGAGTAGCGAATGGGGCCCGGCAATCGTTCGCGATGCCGCGGGCGATACCTACGTCGCAGGCACCAAAGATGCGGGTGGCTGGTACGGTACGTTCTATGTTCGCAAGTATGATTCGGGACAGGCACTTCAATGGGAGCAGACCTTCGGCCAGGGAAGCGGCACCGGGCTGGCGATCGACGCGAACCAGAACCTCGTTGTCGTGGGGCCTCGTGTAGTGTCTGGCGTCGAAGGGATGTTCGCTGCCAAGCTGAATCCTGCTGGCCAGGTGTTATGGAGCAACCAGCTAACATCGAGCGGGCCCAGCACACCAGCCTATGACGTTGCGCTGGATAATAGCGGAGCCGTATACGTTAGCGGTGCATGGGGCAACTTCATGAAACTGGACGGCGCTCTCGGCACGATTCAATGGCAAAGATACGTCGGGGAAGCCGTGAATAGCGTAGCCGTGAGTAGTCTCGGCAGTGTTTACGTCGCTGGCTATGCAGCCTCGGGATCCCAGGCGTTCCTGGCCAACTATTCCGCGGACGGTACGCAGAATTGGTACAAGGCTTGGGGAGGAAGTGGATACGAACAGATCGCTTCCATCGCATGCGACTCAGCCGACAATATCGTATTGGTAACGAATTTTTCGGGCCATGCTCCGCTGGATCCGACCGGTGTTTCTGGCTGGATCGATTCGCTCAACGGAAGTGGTGACGTGGCTGTCTCCAAGCTGGACAGCCAAGGGAATTATCTTTGGGGTTCTCAGGAGAACGTGATTGGCGGCCCGGACACGGATTATTCCTCGTCTGGCGTGGCCGTGGCCATTGATCCCGCAGGAAGGATCTACGTCATGGTAAGCTCGCGGACGGCCGTCGGACCTGAAGACTTTAACGGATTGCCGACGGTATTCGCGCCGACTGGCGGCCCAGCAATTTGGACGGGAGTTCTTGGCACAACGGACCAAACGCGCAGCGACACGCGTGCGCAATCCGTCGTTGTCGACTCTCAGTTCAATGTCTACATTGCCGGAACTTTCACCGCTACTACTGACCTGGATCCGAACGCGACCTCCTACATAGTGACTAGCAACGCCGGCAGCTGGGATGCCTATTTCTTGAAACTGCGTCAAACCGCACCGACAATCGACACGACTCCGCCAGTGACCGTGGCAACGCCAAGCGGCGCGATGGGTGGAAATGGACGCTACACCACGGCAGTGAGCGTCACGCTCTTCGCAACCGATCCGGATGATCCTTCAACCGACTTGAAGACCATCTACTCCGTCAACGGTGCGATTCCGCAAACCTACGCGACACCGTTCACCGTTTCGGGAAATGGCCCCCATGTCGTGACCTACTTTAGCACCGACCCGGCCGGAAACGTCGAGGCCAGCCGAAGTCTCAATTTCACAATCGACACTTCGGCACCGGTTACGACTGCGACACCCAGCGGCACACAGGCCGGCAATGGCGACTACACCTCGCCGGTAACGATCGTGTTGAGCGCAACTGACGACGACGATCCGACGAACTTGCTGGTCACCAAATACGCAGTCGATGGCGGCGAACCCCAGGTCTACTCTGGCGCCTTCACCGTTTCGGCGAATGGCACGCACTCGGTGACCTATTTCAGCACCGACCCGGCTGGAAATACCGAGGCGGAGAACACACTGAGCTTCGTCATCGCAAGCAATCATCCACCGGTCGCCAATAGCTTCAATGTCTCAGTGACGAATTCCATTGTGCTCATCGACGTATTGGCCCATGCAAGTGATCCTGACCAAGACGCGCTCTCCATCGTCGGCGTCACGCAAGGCGCCCAGGGAAATGTTGTCGTCACCAACGGCAAGGTCGTTTACACCGTGACCAAACTGTTCGCGGTCACTGATAGCTTCACCTACACGGTGAGCGACGGACACGGGCATACCGCGACGGCCACGGTCACAGTCAATCTGCAACTCCCGCCGACGCAGGAGTTGAACCTGATTCAGTCGCAGATTCAAAACCTGAACTTGTCAACAGGAGTAACAACATCATTGAACAACGATCTGCAAAATGCAGACAAGCAGCTTTCCAAAGGAAACGGCCAAGCCGCGTTGAGTCATCTCAGGAACTTTGAGACACACGTGCGAAACGCCCAGAAACAGGGCAAGATCGACGCGGCAACAGCGGATCTTTTGGTCCATGAGGTGCACTTGATAGTGGAACAGTTGATCTAACACTTCGGTGCGAATTTGCACCGAAGCCACGAGAGCAATTGGCCGGCGGGTTTCGTGTGGTTCCAAAGCGGAACCGCATGATGTCCCGGCGGCTTCCACTTTAATAAGAAATCAGGGGCACGTTCCATCGTTCCATAAACCCTCGACCGGCTGCTTCCATGAACCGTCTCATTTGCCTGGGCATCGTAATGGTCCTTGCGGCCTCCCTCCACTCACAAGGCAAGAACACTCCGCCCAAGTTCTTCACGAACACACTCGGGATGAAGTTCGCGTGGATACCGCCAGGAAGTTTTTCGATGGGCAGTCCAAAAGAAGAAAAAGGGCGGAATGCAAACGAAACACTGCACAAAGTCACGATCAGCAAGGGATACTACATCGGCGTTTACACCGTGACCAAAGAACAATGGATGGCCGTCACTGGAAAGATCCCCAGTCCCTTCACAGGCAAAAAGAACTTGCCCGTGGAGACGGTATCGTGGGACGATTGCCAGGAGTTCATCAAAAAATTGCGTGAAAAGGACAAGAGGCCGTATCGCCTGCCGACCGAAGCCGAGTGGGAGTACGCCTGTCGCGCGGGGACCACAACGCCGTTTCACTTTGGGGTAACGATTTCCACCAGACAAGCCACCTTCGGAAAATTCAAGAAAGGATTCTCGCCCTTGGCAACCACGCCGGTCGGAAGTTTTCCGCCAAACGCCTGGGGGCTTCACGACATGCATGGCAATGTTTGGCAGTGGTGTCACGACTGGTTCGGAGACTATTCGGAGAAAGCCGTCGTCGATCCGCAAGGACCAGAATTCGGAACCGAACGTGTTCTGCGAGGCGGTTCTTTTACCGATATTCCCCAGCACCTCCGCTCGGCGAATCGTCACAAGTTCGAACCCAATGGCCGTGACCACGTCGTCGGTTTTCGACTCTGCTTTACGCCGAATTAGCGTTCGCCGGTTCGGGTGGCTTGAGCAGGTACGCCTGCCTCGATCCCTTACTTGGCCGAGCTTGTATCAAGTACACCCATCTCCCGCAAATGCCGGCGGATGGCACGCGCCAGGAAAAACGAGAGCACCCATAACACCAGACGCCCCAATCTCGTTTTCGGATGAAGCTCAAAGGACCGAGTGACTTTCGTGCCGCCTTTGGTTCTTTGAAAGAACCACGTTTCGTCGAAATGGTCGGCCATATTCGACAGGGGCGGCGAGAATCCCGAGAACTTCAAGCGAACGGTTTGTTCGGGGTTCCATTCGACGATCTCTTCGACGTGGCTTGTTCCATCTTGATTGGTCACGCGGATGCGCGTGCCGACGACGCTTGGCGTCTGAATCTCGAACTCGGCAGCCTTGATGCCTGGAATCGGCCAGTACCCGCCGAAGTTCGGCCAGTTCTTTAGGTCGAGGATCTGCTGGGCGATCTCATCGGGGGCCCGGTTTGACAGGCTTTCACATTCGAAGAAGATCGGTTTCATGCCCTTCTCCCCAATGACATCGACACGAATCAGGTTAGCGCGTCCAGGCAAACCATTGTGCGAACAGCCCCTTCACGAAGCCGGTCAGGCGTGTACGGTTGTAGGCGTCGCCGATCTTCTTAATTGCTTCTGCCTGAGTCGGATAGGGGTGGATCGTTCGGGCGATCGCGCCAAGCCCTAACCCACCGGTCATGGCCAGCGCGACCTCGGAAATCAGATCGCCGGCGTGGGAGGCCACAATCGTGCAGCCGAGGATCTTATCGCCGTTGGCCGATGCCAGCACCTTCACGAATCCTTTGTCTTCGCCATCGAGGATGGCACGATCCACGTCTTTGAATTCTTGGGTGAAGATTCGAATGGGAATGCCGCGCTCCTTGGCTTCGTGCTCGTACAGCCCAACATGGGCGACTTCCGGATATGTATAGGTGCACCACGGAATCGTGAGGGCGCTGGCCTTGACCCGTCCCCAGAACAAGGCGTTCTGTATTACGATCCGGGCCATCGCGTCGGCGGCGTGCGTGAACTGGTAATTCGAACAAACGTCTCCCGCGGCAAAAATCCGCGTATTGCTCGTCTGCAACCGGTCGTTCACTTTCACGCCGTTCTTGTCGTAGGCCACGCCCGCTGATTCAAGGCCCAGATTTTCCACATTCGGCGCCCGACCGACGGCCACCAGAATCTCGTCCACTGTCACATCGAAATGCTCGCCATGCGAATCGACTGTTAGGCGTTTGCCGTCGTCATGTTTGGCAATCTGCAAGTCTTTTCCGCAACAAAGAAGGCGAATGCCATCGCGCACGAGCGACTCCTTAACGATCGCGGAGGCTGCGGGGTCCTCTCTTGGCAAGACGCCATGCATCGCTTCGACGAGGAACACCTCGCTGCCGAATCGAGCAAAGGCCTGAGACAGTTCGCATCCGATGGGACCGGCGCCGATAACCGCCAGGCGGCGAGGAAGTTTGGTGAGGGAAAAAACAGTCTCGTTGGTCAGGTAGCCAACCTCGGCAAGTCCGGGAATCGGCGGTGCAGCCGCGCGTCCGCCAGTGGCGATCAGCGCATGCTTAAAGCGAAGCACCTGCCCGCTCACGTCAATGGAATCGGGCCCCGAAAAACGGCCGTGGCCAAAGAAGACATCCACCCCCAGGCTCTTGAAACGCTGTGCCGAATCGTGAGGGCTGATCTCCGCCCGAAGCCGGCGCATCCGTTGCATGACAGCCGGAAAATCGACGGTCACGCCATCGGGAACGCGAATGCCGAATTGGCCCGCATCGCGGACAGCGGCACAGGCACGCGCGACCCGGAGTAGGGCCTTCGACGGCACGCAGCCGACGTTCAGGCAATCGCCGCCCATCAATTTCCTCTCGATCAGCGCCACCTTCGCGCCAAGACCCGCAGCGCCGGCCGCCGCAACTAGACCCGCCGTGCCAGCGCCAAGAACCACGAAATTATACCGACCACCTGGCTCCGGGTTCCGCCAATCCGGCGGATGCACTTGGGAAGCCAGAGTTCGATTGTGCATATCAAATGGAAGGAGTTCGGGAATTGCGTCTGTCAGTAGATCGGGAAACCTGGATTCATCCATCGTGTAATCTCCGATTTTCATCGCTTCCATTTGGCTCTTTTTGTCACACCCGGGAAATGAGGCGTTCCAGCGAAACTCCTCGCGATGTCGCTCCTTACCGTTGCAAAGCAATGGATGCCTCTCGCTTGTGACTTTAGTCAGGAGCAAACCATGCTAGGTTTTTTATGCAATAGCCAGGTCAAGAGCGCAAGTTGAGAATCAGAGAAATGCAATCAAACCGATTCACGCAAGGGCAAGCGGATTGTTCAGATAATGGCCGGGCGACCGTCCGCGAAAAACTTGGCGACTAGGAGATTGAATTCGGGACCGAATCCGCAGTGGGCGTCCGCGGTGAAGACGTGCAACCCAGGAATGCTGGGCAGGGCGAGTAGTGGGCCGTTCGGTTCGCCTGTAAGCGCTATTCTCGCCGGCACGACAAAAATAGAAACGTGGCGCATCCGAAGAAGCATTGAGGATACGTGCTGTTATTGCTCGGCAGTGACTTGCTTCTTCTGAGTTTCGTAAAAGCCCGGAAAGAGCCGGGCGTCGCCCATGTATAGACGCGACCTTCTTCAAATTTGAATCTTCAAGAAGCCGAACCAACTGCCGCAGGTAGGAGATTGAACCGCTTTTCTCCTTGCCCTTGGAAATCATTATCCCCGACTGGATTCGAACCAGTAACCTTCGGCTTCGGAGGCCGACGCTCTATCCAATTGAGCTACGGGGACATTTGCGAGTCGAAAAAAAGACGTAACTCGCGGAGTGCAGGTTCAGTTGTTATATGTGCATCGGTTGGTCTTTTCCACCTGCACTCGCCTTTCGGCGAAGCACGATGCGGGTCACTTCGGGCTTGCAGAAAAAGCGAAGCGGATGCTGGCCTGCCAACCCTCGTCCGACATGCATCAGAGTCGGCGCTTCGAAGAAAGTGCCGCAATCGTACTTGCGGCTGTATCGGCTCGGCACGAATACGGAGCCGAGAACGGGCAAGCGGATTTGGCCGCCGTGAACGTGACCTGCGAGCATCAGGTCGATCTTGTTTTTGCGGGCCCAGCCAATCTGATCGGGCGTGTGGCTTAGAAGCAAACGAAAAACGCCGTCGGGGCATGCGGACAGATCGGGCAGGGGAGTAAACCACGGGCACTCGTTGCCGACCACGATCATTGGCTCGCCGCGAACTTCGATCTTCTGCCAGGAGTTGCCGAGTACCGAGAAACCGATGCGCCGAAGGCGTTTCCGGCTGAGCGATGCATCGTGCCAGGCGTCGTGATTGCCGAGGATCGCAAACGCGCCGATATTCCAGCGCAGCTTGCCGAGCATCGGCACGACCCAGCGGTGATGGGTGTCACTGTCGACGACATCGCCGGTGAGGAGCACGAGATCGGGTGTGCCGTCCTTCATGCAGCGTTCGAAGATCCAGTGGTAGTACGCGCGGTCTGGTGTGCCGCAGAAATGCAGGTCGGTGAGGTGAAGAATCGTCAACCCGTCCCACGCGGGCGGGAGGTTCGCCAATTCGAAGGTTTTCTGGTTCATTTCAACCTGGAAGCACTGATTCAGCGGAAGCGTTGAGAGTTTCGCGTCTTTGCCCGTGCCGATCGGTTGATACCCGAGTTCCGCGGCCACGTCGTAGTGCGTCGAGGTTTCCTCGACGAGTTGCGGCGCGGGCCGGCGCAAAAGGTAGAGGATCTCGAAGAATGGGGCGACGCTACAGCCGACGATCCAGCACAGGATCGTGTAGGCCGACAGGAACGTGCGGAGATAGCCCGAATCCCAGGTAAGAGTGCGCGTACCGAAAACATCGAGAATCAGACCGAAGTAAACAGGGCCGAAGGCGATGAAAAGGACGTCGATCTTGCGCGTGAATTTCAACAGTTTTCGCGGCCAGGGCCAGCCGTAGAAGACATTCAGTCCGACGAAAAAGAGGTATCCGTGCCCAACCGAGGCACCTAATAGCACGAACCACCAAGGCAAGGCGCCGGACACAGATTGAAGAAACGCGGCGAGTTTTGTCGGGTCCATGACGGTGTGGAGTACCTGATGCTACAGAATGCGGCTTTTGGAACTTGTTATATGCAACGAATCGGAAATGAGCCAAGGCGGCGAGATCGAATCGATCAGGATTTGCTTGCCGGCGGCGGGGCATTGCGGAGAGCGGTCAGGAGTTGATCTACGCGGAAGGGTTTGAAGAGCACGTGCCGCAGACCGTCTTGCTTGGCTTTTACGATGGAATGCTTGGCGTCATAGCCAAACCCGGTCATGAGGACGACGTGAGCCGACGGTTGCGCCTGGCGCAGAGCGCGGTACACTTCGTAGCCGCTGATATCGGGCAAGCTGATGTCGGCGAGCATCGTGTCGTAGCGGCTCAGTTTGGCGAGGGCGATCGCTTCCTTGCCGTCGCGCGCGGTTTCAACGATACAGCCGAGACGGCCGAGTATGCTGTGCGCGGATCGCCGCATGCGCTCGTCGTTATCGACGACGAGCACGCGCTGACTGAGCCGGCACGGTTGCTCGCCGATCGTCACCAGTTCCTTGCCCGCCGGCGTGAAGTCTTCGCCGACGCGGAGGATGCACTCCTTGATGGTCCGCGCCCTTGCCAGAATCAGCTTGAGCGTTTCGGCCATTTCGTTGTCGTGGCCAATCCAGCGATCGAGAAGTGAAGTTGCAGCAGCGAGAATTTCATCGACGGGGATGCTCACCGATTGGTTGACCGCTTCGATGGAATGGGTTGCCGTCGCACGCCGTTCGACGAGAAGAAGGTCAAGCGTGCGCAAGGCCGATGCCAGCTCGCGGCAGAAGATTTCAGCAAACTGTACTTCGCGCGGGCTGAACGCGTTAAGCTGAGGACTCTCGACGTTGAAAGTGCCCAGAATCTCGCCGCCGTCGCGAAGCGCGATGGTCAACGAACTCCGCGCGCCATGCGCGCCTTCGATGTAATGTGGATCATTGGCGGCGTCGTGGCAGACGTAGGTCTCGCCGGTGGCGGCAACCAGACCCGTCACGCCGTTGCCTTCCGTCTTGGCGAAAAGAACGCGAACGGTCGCCTCCGGAGTCATCCCGTCGGAAAGGAGCGGCTTTAGTTCTTTGGTTCGCGGATCGAGCAAACGAATTTCGATGACGTCGTACTGGAGCAGATTGTGCGTCAGATCGCGAATGTTGTGCTTCAGCACGTCGATGCGGTCGTCGTCCGAGATGTCGGCCTGCAAGCAAGCCAGCTGTCGGCTTGCCTGATGCAACGCGTCGAGTTTTTTTTGTGTGCGGCGTTCCGAAGAGATGTCGCGGCAAAGTGCGATGACATTCCGAACGGCGCCGGCGTCGTCGGAGATCGGGGAGAGGCGAAGTTCGATCGCCTGTTCGTCTCGCTGGAGATGGGTCAAGACCGGTTTGCCCGCCAGAACGCTGGTGAGAGGATTAAGTGTAGGGCCGACGATTTCGGGTTTGCTTAGTGCCTCGAGGAACGACTGGCCTGCCGCCGGCTTGCCACACCATTCTTCGAACTTCTTGTTGGCCCAGATGATTTTCGAGTTGGGTTCGAGTACGGCAACGCCATCGCTCAGGACTTCGAGAATCGCCTGGCTTTGCATCAGCAACCGAGTCTGTAATTGTTGTTCCGTATCGTTGACGGGAAAATAGACTCCCGCGAACGACTCCTCGCCAAGATGGGAGAGCGCTTCAGGCAAGGTCCTCGCGGGGACAAAGTCCAATGAGGCATCCACGCCCGACAGAGACGGATCCGGACCGGGGTGTATCCCCGTTACCACCAGAACTCGCGGTTTGTCGGCCAACGCGGCACTCCAAGTTTGTGCTTTTTTTCACAATCATTATAAAGGAGATGCAAAGGCGAACGCAAGTACAATCCGCACATCTTTTCCAAATTCCAAAAAAATGTACTACCGGTTTGCCCGCGGGTCAACATCGTGAGCGACGCAGGCGACGCAATCGCCCTGCACGACGACACTCGGAGCACGCGAGCCGATGAGTACGCCGCCCGTCGGCGCGAAAACGCCAGCCGGTTCGCGGTCGGGACGCTCGATAAAATGAATCGCGCCAATTTGCTGGCCGGGCGCGACATCCGCGCCCAGATCGACGAGGCTTTCGTAAATTCCCGATTCGGGCGCGAAGCGATAATCCTCGCGGTCAAGCGCCTGGACCCAGCGGGCAGGTTTACGACGTGCGACTTCCTCGCCACGAAGGACCTTGAAATGCACGAGTACGTTCCGCAAGCCCGATTGCGTCAGGCGATGCACGGACGGATGCACGACCTCGCCGCCGCCCATCTCCGTCGTGATGACGATCTTGCCCTGCCGCTCGGCTTCGACGGGCAAGAGTCCAGTGCCAGCGATGTCCGTGTAGAGGAATGCCAGGTCAGAATTCCACGCTTCCGTGCCCGCAATCATCTTTTCGCGCTGAGCGAGGTCCGGCACCAGATGCATATGCGCGCACGGCACAAAGTCGAGACTGCGTCCGCCCGTGTGAATGTCGATGACGATGTCGGCAAACGGAAAAAGCACCGTCGTCAGGTAATGGGCGAGCATCTCCGATACCGTGCCATCGGCTTTGCCTGGGAAACAGCGATTGAAGTTCTTGCCATCGAGCGGCGACAGTCGCGTCATCGCCCGCGAACCGGGTATCGTCAGGCATGGGATCAGAATCACGCGGCCCAGGACCTGATTGAGCTTCAGCTCTCTGCACAAACGGAGAATGGCGACTTGCCCTGGGTACTCATCGCCATGATTTCCCGCGAGGACGAGCGCGGTTGGCCCATCGCCATTGGCGAGCATGGTGACCGGGACCATCAGGTTCGCCCAGCCGGCAAGGTTGTAGGAATACGGAATGAACAAATGCCCGTCCTGTCGGCCGGGCTTCGTCCAATCGATATTCGCGTGAATTTGCGTTTGTTCCATGGTTGGTTCCTACCGTAGGCATCTCGCTCCGCGTGATGCATTTCATCACGCGGAGAAATTGTGCGCCTTTGGTTTTGGCGGCACGTTTACAACGTGCGATTCGATGAATAGTTGGCACGCTGAAATCGTGCCACCACAACAAAACTATAGACTGCGCGGGGAGGAAATGCATCACGCGGAGCGTGATGCCTACGGTAATCGCTGCACAGAACAATCACTCTTTCTGCAAAGCGACGCGAATGCCTTCGCCGCCGAGAATGCGGGCCTGGATAAACGGGCTGCCCTCCGCGTTGTTGATGCGCAACAGCAACGTATTCCAGCCACTTTTCAGTGCGATCGGCATCTTGGCGTCGGCCAGCGTGATGCGTTCCCCATTCACGAGCACGTAGCCTTTTTCCTCGGTCTGGACGAGCAGATCGACTTTCTGTTCTTTCGGCGAATAGACGTAGCTGAGCAGATAGGCCGAGCCTGGCTCGCGCCCTGTCGCCGCGCGCAGATCGAATCCCTTGCCGCTCATGTCCGCCTGCACGGTTCGCCAGGTCAAGCGTTGCCGTTCGGCATTGATGACGGTTTTTTCGGGGTCGGGACTTTTTTCCAGGCCGTCTGCTTTCGTCAAATCGAAGTCGAAGGGACCGATGGCATGGCCCGTCAATATCATGCCGCGCAGATCCTCTTGCGATTTGCGATCGCGCAAAAACGCAACCAGGTCGATGAACTCGCTGAAGCTCAAATGGCGGACGACGTCATCGGGCATGAGCGATTTTTTCGAGATGGCGACCTCGTCGATATCACTAGCCGGGATGCGGATCTCTTTGCCCGTCGAATCGCGCACGACCAGTTCCTTGTCGTTCTGCGCAACCTTTAGGCCAGTCACCGTGAGTCCATTTTTCGTGGTGGCGACGTGGGTCTGGTAGCCTTCCTTGATTTCCTTGGAAGGATCGAGCATCGACTCCATGACTTTTTCAAGAGAGAGCGTGTCCCAGACGCGCGTCAGGTCGGGGCCGGTGTTGCCGCCGACACCTTCGAGACGATGGCATGTGATGCAGCCGACCGCCTTGTTGTTCAGGTAGAGCTTTCGGCCACGCTGCGGATCGCCTTGTTTGCTGACCATCTCGGAGACACGTTTCAGCTCCGCGGGTTCCAGCGAGACGAGCAAACCGCCCTTGACGGCGGCGGAAAGCAATGCGGTCACATCGGGGTGCTCCTTCGAGGCGAATCGCCTCAGGCCTTCCGTGACTTCGGGCAGCAGGGCGCGAGGCAATTTCTTCTCCGCGAAGCGCTGACCAACTATGCGAGCGCCCTCGATGCTCTGCCCGAGCATGACGACGGCCTCGCGCTGCACCTCAAGGATTGGATCGCCCAATAACGATTCTGCGACCTTTCGCGCGGGACGATAGTCGAGATTGCCCAGGGCACGCAGTACCTCGATACGCACCTCCCAGTTCTTGGAAGCGGCGAGCTTCTGAATTGGCGCGTACGCCGAGCGTTCGTTGATCAGGCTCAGCGTGCGGACGAGCGCGATCCGCCCAGAATCGTCGTCGGCTTGCGCGAGCTGCTCGACGAGGATCGGCACGGCACTGACGAGCTTGGCGTCGCCGATCGTGTGCAGGATTGCCTGGCGCGTCTTGGCATCGTCAGTCTTCAGCATCGCGAGCAGCGTTGCCTTGAAGTGATCCGAATCGATCTTTCCCGCCGTGGCGAGCACATCGAGGGCCGCCAATCGCATGCTGTTGATCTGGGCCTCGGTCACTTTTTTCGTCGGTGTCGCAGGCAACTCATCGAGGAACTTGACGACAGGGTCCAGCGACAGCGGCGGATCGAACTGGTACTGCGTGATCGAGCGAATCAGCGTGACCTTCTGCTCGGGCTTGACGTGATAATTTTTTAGCAAGACCGAAATCTTCTCGGCTGCCTCACGCGTGCGGAACTGCGGGTACACATCAAGTACGCGTTGAAGGTCTTTCTCCGAGCCTGAGTCAGCTAGCGCGAGCAGTTTCGTGAAGCCATTTTTGCCCGTGTACTCCAAAGCCCGAATCAGGCCATCGGAGAGGTAGTCGTCCGTTCGTTTATCGAATTGCAACCCGTTGACGACGATATCGGCCGCGCCGCCGTCGTTGATTCGGCCCAGCGCCAGATAGCAAGCACGGCGGACGGCGAGATCCTCATCGTTCAGATTTTGTACCAGACCTTCGTGTGCGTCGTTGTCCTTGCTCGTGTTGAGTGCGAGCGCGTCGGCACTCAGGCGTCGAATGTCCGCCGAAAAGTCGCGCAGGCGGTCGATGGCGGCGGCTTTCACTTCGCCATTCCAGAACGACTGCAAGGCGCCCAGCGCGGCAATTCGGGCCGGTACAGGCTTGTTGTCCTCGTCGAGGAACAGTTTCAACAGGGCAGGGCGGTGTTTGTCTCCCTGGCGAACCAATTCGTGTCTGGCCCGCTCACGATCCGTGAAGTTCTCGCTTTCGAGTGCCTTGAACAGATCGGCGTCGGCGGCACGGGCGATTTTTGCCCAGCTATCGAGTCCGCGAAGTGCGATCGCGGGATGCTCTTTCGTGCCGCGCCAGGAGATGCGGTAAATGCGTCCATTCTTGCCGTCGCCCCAGAGTTTGCCCGCACCGCCCGAATCGGTCCGCCAGTCGCAGACGTACATGGCGCCATCCGGGCCGACGATCATTTGGCATGGCCGAAAAAGCGGGTCGGCAGCGCGAAGGAATTCGAATTCGTGCGTGACGCCAAAGGTCGCGCCGGCTGGTTCGACAGCGTAGGCGCGGATTACCTTGCGGAACACATCGGGATAGTAGAGTAGTCCTTTGTACCTATCCGGGAAGAACCCCTCATTGTAGATCATCAGCCCCGCGGGTGAACCACGGCCAGTCTTCAGCATCGGCGCCACCTTGCCAGGCTGTTCGCCATAAACCGCCGAGCGGATAAAGTCGGGCACGCAGCAATTGGCGCCGGGCCGCAACCGCCAGCCGAAATCGACGCCTTCGGGAACGTGCATCAATCGGCAGCCGGTCCATTTCGAGCCGTCCTCGTTATCGTTGTCCACGTGAAACATGTTGTAGTTGGCGTCGAAGGCCACATCGCGATAGGGATTGCGATATCCGATCGAGTGCACGTGCATTTTCGAGCCATCAGGCCGGCAGCGAAAGATCGCGCCCGTGCGAAGGACCGTCGCGCGGCTGCCGTCAGAGCCTTCGACATAGTTGTCATCGTCGCCCGAGGTGATGTAGAGCCAGCCGTCGTTGCCGATGGTCAGGCCGGAAACCTGATGATGGTGGTAGCCGCAGAAGCCTTGCGCGATGACTTCTTTTTTCCCCCACGAGCCGTCGGCCTGTTGTTTGTATCGGCGAACCGTACCTTGGCCGGAGAGATACATCCAGCCATCGTGAATCAGGATACTGGAAGGCAGTTCTTCCTCGAGGATGACTTTCGCTTTTTCAAAGACGCCTTTCTCGGGATTGTAGCCTAGTAGTTTCACGCGATCCTTCACCGGCTTCCGCATGATGAAGATCTTGCGCTTCGTGCCGTCCTTGTATGTGATCTCCAGTTCGGCTTTTGGAAAGTTGACGCCAGGCGCCTCAACCCATTCAAGAACGTAAAGGCTGCCATCGGGACCGAACGTCATGCCAACGGGATTGATAACGTCGGGAGCGTCGGCGACGATGTCGATCTTGAGACCTTCCGGAGCGAAATAGCCCTTGAGCCTCGCGTCGTATTGGCCATGGTCGATCAACTTCAGCCAATCGGGCTCGGGTTTGGCGGGCGATTGCTGAAAGACGAGATCCGGCCGAGCCGGCGTCTGACTGAAAGCGGGCAACACAAGGACGACAAGAATCAAGGCCGCACTGATATTTTTCACGATACGTTTCCTCGGAGAGCGTGTAGATGCGGATCCGATGTGTATTGGCGCAAGGTGGAGGCAAATCCTCCCCCACTGATTCTGCGAATGTGGAAAAGCCCTGCCATTACGTCATGATGAATCTCCGCCAAGTTTGTGGATTCGTAGTGCGGGCTTTAGCCCGCTCCTTGGAATGGACGGGCTAAAGCCCGCACTACGAACCAATAAATCCGCCAAGTTGGCGGAGAACCGTCATGATGAATTCAGACACCCGAGAAACAGGGGGCTTACGCCCCCCGCTCGCCAATTAATAACTTAACGAGAATGAGACGCATTGGGGAGAGAAAAGTTTCGTAGCGGAACGCCTGTTCATGAAAAATGCAAAAATCGGGAAAACTCCGTTTGCAATCTCTGCCGTGGTCGTTGATAATACGGAGAAGGAGTTCGGTCAAATCTTTTCGAGGCCCAGTCATGAGTGATTCCGCCAAGAACATCGTGGAAAGACAGATCACGCAGGTGCGCCGCCGGCTCTTCGCGCATGTGCTCGTGGAGAGCGTGCTCTTCTGTTGGGGCGTCGGCTTGCTGTGTGCGATGGCGTGGTTCCTCGCCCGGCCGTTCGCTTTTTCCGATGCGGGTGACGGCGTCCATTTCGGCGTGCCCGGAGCCGTCCTCGGCGTGGCGACGATTGCTGGCCTCGTGCTGGCGTGGATCCGTTGTCCAAGCCGACTGCTGGCGTCGCTGGAGTTGGATCAGCGCTTCGGATTGAAGGAGCGCGTCACCACATTTCTGACGCTCTCCGACGAACACCTCGCATCGCCCGCTGGCCAGGCTTTGTTGCAAGATGTCTCCAATCATTTGGCGAAGGTGCGCGTGGCGAACGAAATTCCGCTGCTTCGTGTTCGCTGGCAGCGTGCCGTCCTCCCCGCGCTAGGGCTTTTGCTTGCAGCGACGGCGTTTCTTCTCGAACCCTGGCTGGGCGATCTGCGCGTTACGCCGCGCACGAATGCGGAGGAGAAGCAAGTCGTCGTCAATGTCGAGGAGATGCAGAAGCAGCTGGACCAGCTCAAAAAGAAGGTCGTCGATCGCAGCCAGGAGAAGCTCGCGAAGTCGGATGATTTGCAGGCTCTCGAGAAAGAATTCGAGAAGTTGCTCAATCAACCGCTGGACAAGAAGGATGAAACGAAAATCCGCGAACGCATCAACGAAATGCGAAACCTTGAGGACAAGCTCAAACAACGGCTCGACGGTGTTCGCGAGAAAACCGAAAAAACCGACGCGCTCAAGAAACAGCTCGAACGGCTCGGGTTTAACAAGGACGAGCAACTCAAAGAAGGCGCAGCCAAGGATTTCGAGGACGCGTTAAAAAACGGCGACTTCAACAAGGCCAAGGCGGCACTGGAAAAGATCGTCAAGGATCTCAAGAACGACAAACTTGACGCCAAGGAACAAAAGAAACTCGCCGAGCAGTTTCAAAAGATTCAGGACAAGCTCGACAAACTGCTCAAGAACGATGAATTCCGCAACAAGCTGAAGAAGGATCTGGCTGACAAGAAAATCACCAAGGACGAGTTCAATCGTCAAGCGGATCAATTCCAGGAACTGGAAGATCTGAAGAACATGGCCGGCGACATCAAGGATGCGCTCGACAAAAACGACGGCAAAGGCGGCGCCGAAAAACTTGAGAAACTCATGAAACAGCTCGAACAGGCAGAGCAGGCCGACAAAGAGCTCACGGATCTCTTACGCGATCAGGAAGAAGTCGCGGAGGCGATGCGCATCCTCATGGAAGGCCAGGGCGAAGGCGAGAACGATGGCGATGACAACGGCATGGGCTTGCGACCGGGCGGGAAGCGTGCCATCGATCCGAACGATCCGAATTCCAAGATCACGCCATCGCGCACTCGGGCGGAAGTCAACCAAAAAGGCAAACAGAAGATCGTCGGCTACGCTCGCGGGTCCAACTTCCAGAAAGTGCCCGCCAAGGCGGTCGAAGGCGTATTTCGCCAGGCGGCACAGGAAGGCGCGGACGCCATCGAACGCCAGCGCATTCCGGATGACGCTGCCGACATCGCTCGCGGATATTTCGACAAACTGGGTAATCAGAAATAATCTTCGTTTGGCCGCTCGTCTCAGGCAAGCGCGGGCTTGGCGCCTTGTCCGCGCTAGCCAAAGGCGAGCGGCTAAACAAAAATCGTCGGCGAGTTCTCATCGCCGACGGCTACCACCTCGCCGATCATCGCCGCATTGGCGCAGCCCGCTTCCTTCAACAACCTGATCGCGTCGTCAACCTGCTCTGCCTTCACGGCGCCGAGCATGCCGCCAGAGGTCTGCGGATCGAACAACCACGCGGGCGGATTGGCGCTGACCACTCGGCACGCCGTCTTGGCGTTGTCCTTGTGCAGCGTGCTGACGATTCCGGCTTTTACGACCTCCTCGAAACCATCGTAAATCGGCATAGCGTCTCTGTGCAAACGTGCGGAAACCTTGCTGCCGTCCAGCATCTCCAGCAGATGGCCCGCGAGGCCGAAGCCCGTTACATCGGTGCAGGCACGCACGCCAAGGCTCGCAAAGATCGCGCCGGCGCCGTCGTTGGCCTGCAGCATGTGGCGCATCAACGCTTCATACCAATCAGCTTTGCACGCTCCGCGCATCCACGCCGCGAGCAATGCGCCGCTGCCAAGCGGTTTGGTCAGAATCAGGCGATCGCCGATCTTCAGGCTGCTTTTCTGAAACAGCCGATCCTCCTCCGCGTAACCGGTGACGGCGAATCCCAGTGCCATCTCCGCGCCTTCGGTCGTATGCCCCCCCGCGAGGACGACGCCGAGCTGCTTGAGCGAATCGACAGCGCCGGACATCAATTCGAACAGCATTCCCTCCTGCACCGGACCGCGGGCGTAGGGCAACGTCGCGATCGCCAGCGCGGAAAAGGGCCGGGCGTTCATCGCGTACAAATCGCTCACCGAATTCAGTGCTGCGATTCGGCCGAAAAGATACGGATCATCCACGAACGATTTGAAGTAATCGACAGTCTGCACCTCGACCAGTTTTTCGGGCTCGGAGCCGAACAATTCGGGTCTCATGCGATGCACCGAGGCATCTTCGCCCGCATGAGCGCCGAGCAGGAGCCGCAGGTCGTTGCCCACGTCGATTCGGCGAAGCACGGCGGAGAGCACGTCGCTGGAGATCTTCGATCCGCAACCGCCGCAGCGCATCGTCGGCGTTTCCTCGGCGGATTCCGGCGTCGCGGTCATCGTCGAGAGTCGGCTGAACTGCTCGACCCATCGGCGATCGATGCGATCTTTCAACCACCGTGCCAGGCGAGTCTTGGAAACGAACGGCCCGTAAGAGAGCACGGCGGACCCATCGCTGGCGTTCATGAGGCAAAGACAGCGTTTCTGCGGGCGAAAGACGTCCAGCGGCTTTTCCAGCAAGAAACGCATCACGTTGCCGTGCAAGATTCCGCCTTGCCGCACGGCATACACGCCGTTTTTGAGGAGATCGGGGTAATCGCGCAGAGAGACGCAGTCACCCGTTCCAAAGATATCGGCATGCGAAACCGATTGCAGCGTGTTCGCGACGAGGGCGAAGCCCTTGGCGTCGCGCGTCAATCCGCTGTCGGCAAGGAGTTCGGGCGGCGCAGCATTGGTCGCCCAGAGGACGATATCGCACTCGATCTGGGCGCCATCGGTAAGTGTCAGCGAGCTTTCGCCGCCGGCAATTACGCATGCATCCAATCTCAGTGCGATATTTCGGGCGGCAAAAAGCTCGCGAAATAGATTCGCGGCCTTGTCGGGGAATTGCGGCAGCAAGCGTTCGCCGGCGTGCAGGAGGGTTACGTGAAATTCCTTATGATCGCGAAAGCGCTTGGCGATGGCCAGCGCGAGCTCACAACCGCTGACCCCGCCGCCGACGATGACGAATTCGATCGGCCGCGGATGATGACGCAGGTCGCGCTCCAGGTCGTCGATGCGCTGCAGAAGCGTATGCAGCGGTCGCATCGGCCAGGACCAGGTTGCGTCGAGCATTTCCAGGGGACGAATCGGCATCGAGCCAAGCCCGAGGCATAAGGCGTCGTAGCGAATCTCCGGTCGGCCAGTGAAATGGACCACGCGCGCGTTCGGATTGATTCTCGCCGCGCGGTCGGCGACAAACCGCACATTCGCGGATCGGCATAGCCGGACCAAATCGATCGTGATGTCTTCCCGTCGATAGTCGCCTGCGATGCATCCCGGAACCATCGCGGAATAAGGAATGACATTCGCCTCGCTGACGAGCGTGACCGCCACGCCGGGCTGCGGACGCATGGCATGCATTTTCACGAAGCGCAGATGAGCATTGCCGGCGCCGAGCAACAGAACATTTTTTTCGATCAGCGTATTGGCCGAGCCGTTCATTGCGGTGCGATTCCTGAGTGCACTGGCGTGAGTCACGATATTCTACAGGTTCCGGCCACGGCCCACATCGGTAGATTCTATGGACATCTTTTCCGACCAGCTAAGAAAGAATTTCCGAGGGAATCCTGGCGCCAAATTCCTTGGAGGACTGGAAGTCGTTGCTCCTGCGTCGATTGGGGAAACGCCTGGCCGCGCGGCTTCTTGGCATCGGAATTGCCCAGGGAACCTGAACACAATGATGGACCCCAATTGAGGCGCGTCATGCCATCCGTCGGCGGCACTGGGAACCTGTTTCCCGCATGCGGCAACCAAACCAACCCCGAAACGGACGCAGTGGATTCGCAGGGCGCCGGGCAGGCGATCGCCGTGACATTTCTGTCGATTCTCACGACGCTTAATCCGGAAACAGGGGCGCCGCCGGACCTTGCCGCCGAGCAACTGTCTGCTCTCGCGGTCGCCTTGACCGAGACGGACGTTCCGACTGCCGGACTTCTCCCGGCGTCAGAAAAGGATTCCTCCGCGGATCCGCTTCAATCGAGCCTCGCCGTGGCGATAACGCAGTGCTTCGTGATCCCGATTCAAGACGCGGCGCCTATTGCTTCGCAAGCCACCAACTCGAATATTGTGTCTGCGACAACAAATAGGCTCCCCGTGCCCGCCGACGCGATGTCCAATCCGGGTGAGGCGGTCGCGTCGCAGGTAATTGCTGCGATTCCGTTGTCGTCACCGGGCAATGTGCTGGCGGTGAAATCTTCCGCCGAGCCAGAGTCGATCGGGCTAATCGTTCCTGCAATGCCCGCAACCGACGCAATGCCTCGTGCGGCTGAGGCGCTGCCCACGGCGCCGACCGTCGCCACTCCGGATTTACCGGACATCGAGCCGGAACGGCTCACGCCAACTACGTTCGTAGTGGACTCGGCAACCGAGCAAGGACCAGGCCTGACGGACGAACGCTCGTTGATGGTAGACACGGCTTCCAAAACAGCGGACGCGCCAACGGAGAGCACGGACGGACCGAGCGACGACTCGCCAGACGTCGCGGAATTGCCGGCAACCGCGCTGCAGCCGGCGAGATCCACCGAGGTTCCAGCGAAGCCGTCCGTCGATACGACATCGCGAACGCTGTTTGTCCATCAGGTTACCGAACATTTCGAAGCACGTCTGGATCAGTTGCGTCAAGACGGCCGGGTCGAGGTGCATCTGAACTTGCATCCGCCCGAACTGGGACATATGCAGATGCATTTGGCCCTCGAAGACAACCAACTGAACGTTCATATGGTCGTTCAGGACGATGCGGCCAAGCGAGCGCTCGACCAGCAGTTGGAACCTCTGCGTGTGCATTTCGCCCAGATCGGCGTGAACCTTGGGCAGCTTGATGTTCGCCGCGATGGCGATCCGCAGGCGTCGCATCCGGAATCGAGCATCGATTTTGAAGAAGCCGTGGAAGGCATCCGTCGCGCAGGTCGGCGCCGAATTCCGGCGGAATATGCCGCGGCAGCATCGGGCGACGGCTTCGTGGATATCGTTGCCTGAGACTGGAACGAAGAAAGGAGACGTTCATGAGTGCATTGTCCGCGTTGACTGCCACGCAGTTGAATCAAGGCACAACGGCGACGGCAAGCAGCAGCGATCCGAGGTCCCTGGGGCGCGATGATTTTCTGAAGATCCTAATGTCCCAGATGCAGCACCAGGATCCTATGGATCCGGTCAAGGACACCGAGTTCATCGCCCAGCTTGCGCAATTCTCGCAGCTCGACGGAATCACGCAATTGAACTCAAACTTCAGCCAACTCCTACTCGTCCAGGGAATGGCGCAGGGCACAAACCTCATCGGAACCAAGGTCACCTATACGCCCAATTCAGGCGGCAGCGCTCTCCAGGGCGTCGTGCAATCAGTCCAGGTAACCAACGGCAATGTCAATCTGATGATCGACGGCAACTCCGTCGGACTGGGTCAGGTCAACGGCATCAGCGCATGAAATACGCGCAAACGAAACGATCCATAAAGATTCAGCCGAGATAGGTACACCCAAGAAGTTTCACCACACGCGAGCACGAAATGTCCAATTCTCTCTTCACTGGCGTCACTGGGCTGCGTATCCATCAACAGATGTTGGACGTCGTTGGCAACAACCTGGCGAACTCCAACACCACCGGTTTCAAATCGCAGCGAGTCCGCTTTAGCGACCTCGTTTATCAAACCATCAGCCAGGCGACTGGTTCCAGCGGATCAGCGGTCGGCGGCACCAACCCCGTGCAGATCGGTCTCGGCGCGCAGATCGCCGCCATCGATCCGAATCTCCAGCAAGGCAGCCTCGAATCGACCGGGCGCGATCTCGATCTCGCGCTCGAAGGAAGCGGCTTTTTCGTCGCTCGTAACGGCTCCGAGTCGCTGTTCGCTCGCTCCGGATCTTTCGGCGTCGATGCGGAAAACTACCTCGTCGATCCTGCCAATGGATTTCGCATCCAGCGTTTCGGCACCGTCGGCGAAGGCGGCGGCACGGCTCCGCCGTTTCAGTCATCCGGCAATAACGACATCAATATCCCCATCGGCACTGGCATCCCCGGCAAAGCCACGACCAGTATCGTCCTTCAGGGCAACCTCAGCGCCAATGCCGTCGGGCCGCTCGCACAGACGTTGACCACCAGCCAGCCGTTTCGCTCGGGTGGTTCGCCCGCCACAGGATCGACGTTGCTCAACTCGCTCGATGATGCCCTCATTCCCTATGTCTCGACCGATCAAATCCGTCTCCAGGGTGTCAATGCCGCGGGCAACGCCGTCAACGTGCTGATCCCAGTGGGACCCACGACGACGTTGAACGATCTGGTCAGCGCCGTCAACGCCAATTTTCCTGGCTCCATCGCCCAGATCGATGCCAGCGGGAATTTAGTGCTGCAAAACGCCGCCACGGGGCCATCGAATCTCTTTCTGACGTTCAGTGATGTCCTTGGCGGCACGGGCGCGTCCAGCTGGGGCAACCACACCATGAATACCATGACGGTCGGCAAAGATGGCGACACCGTCAAGACGGGCATCCAGATTTTCGACAGCCAGGGAACCGCTCACAATCTGAACGTCGTCTTTCAAAAACAATCGAACAACATCTGGGACCTGTCAATCTCCATCAACCCTGGCGAGGGCGCGGTGATCGATGGACTCGCCGCTGGCATCACTTTCAACGAGGATGGCTCCTTCCGCCAGGCCACGGGCACGGGCATCGGCGATTCGCCGGTCATCGTTCAGTTCAACGGTTTCTCCCAGCCGCAATCGATCAGCTTCGATTTCGGCACGGCGAATCGCTTTGACGGCCTGACGCAAGTCGGCGGTAGCTCGTCCGCCGTCGCCACGGGGCAGAACGGTTTCGCCGCCGGCTTCCTCACGACACTCTCCATCGGGCAAGACGGCGTCATCAACGGCGTGTTCACGAACGGACGAACGCTCCCCGTCGCCCAACTCGCCATCGCCACCTTCGCGAACCCGGCTGCACTGACTCGCATCGGCGACAACTACATGGGCCTGAGCAGCGAATCCGGCCCGGCATTGCTCGGCTCGGGCCTATCCGGCGGGCGCGGCGCCGTGCAGCAAAAATCGCTCGAATCGTCCAACGTCGATGTCGCTCTCGAATTCACTCGCCTCATCATCGCGCAACGCGGTTTCCAGGTCAATGCACGCATCATCACCGCCAGCGATCAGATATTGCAGGAGTTGGCGAATATCTTGCGATAATCCCGCTTCCCGGCGACAATTACCATTTGAATAATGACGCCACCCTCAAAAGTCGGTGATTACCGTAGCCATCACGCTCCGCGTGATGGATTTCAGTTGAAGGAAGTCCGCACCAATTCTGAGGAATTAGCTCGACCAGCACGCGGAGCGTGATGTCTACGATGGTCGCTGGAGACTGTTGAGGGGGACGTCGATAATGCCCTGTACGGCCCGTAATGCTTCCAAAATCCTATTCCATAAGGAATGCAAGAAAACAGGAAGGAATACTTAATTCAATTCCTGCCTTCCTGCATTCCTTATGATCTTTGTCTTTCATTTTTTGGGTTCTAAGCCCAAGGGTGAGGCACTCCGACCCCTTGGGATCCCAGAGATTCGGATTCCGGCTACTCCAACGACGACGGCAATCGCATCTACTCCGACGGCACATGGAACTAGAATCACGACAACAACGGCAATGTAACCTCGGCCGAGAACCTCACCACCAGCGTCGTGTGGGAATACCACTACGATGCCGCCAATCACATGACCGAAGTGCAGCGCTGGTCGGACAGCACAGTATCAAGAGTGCTTGAGTACGACGCCGATTACACTTATAATGCGTTTGGTTTGCTGGTACAGAGAGGTAACCGTTCACGACTCGGACAAAAAACGACAAGACAAAGATACTAAGGAAGGCAGGAAAGCAGGAATTGAATTGCCTATTCCTTCCTGCTTTCCTGCCTTCCTTAGTAAAAGGGATTTTGGTCGCATTTTTCACCGCCCCGTGAACGGTTACTACAGAGAGTCATCGATTCCGATGGCGACACGATAACGGACGGGAAAAGGGAAAAGGTGTCAGGATAAAAATGGTCCTGACACGAATGGCATCAACTTAAGGAATTCGAATCCCGATATTGTTAAGGCTGGCAAGTTAGGGGCCTGCCCAATCTCGTCAGTTTGACATGAATCGGGCTATTCTGGCTTAAGTTAACGCCATTCGGTCCTGACACCTTTTCCTGGCGTCGAAGATCCTGTAGCTGCCGCCATAGCCAATAATCAAGCACCAGTAGGTCCGCAGATGGTAGCACAGGGGCGTAACGACTTGGAGGTGATTCGAGGATGGATTTCAAGAATCATTATGGAAGGTCGGACATTTGAAATAAATCAAGACACCGACGGCAGACAACCCTGAGGAATTACTTATGAATGTTAAACTGGACTATCACGTTCAGCCCAACATTTTGGTGGCACGATTCAACAATCCACTAAGGCGCAAAATCCCGGCATTCGTTGCGCGGAACTTGGATCAATATAAATCACTCAACCTGTGGAACGAACTACGTCAAATAGGCCTGATTCCCGAGCCATTTCTAAAAAATGAAAATCGTCGATTCGGATACTCTAACGAAATGTCTGAAATATGGCCTAGTAGTCGTCTCCCGGAACTGTTAGTACCAAATCTTCCTGCGGACATTCTGGCAGTTGCAAGTGATCCAATTGGAATGCTCGCGGCCGAGGATTCGGCACGTGAATTTGCTGTTCGCCTTCTGCCATGGAAAGCGGTTTGCAATTTCAAGGTAGTGTGGTATTTCGACAAGAACATTGATCGGTTTTGGGGAAGGTTTGGCGCCCCCGTATTGTTTGCGTGCGATTCTGTTCTTTGGTCAACATATGATTATTTCGGTGTCGAGCATTTTCTGGACTACATGCCCGAGCTAGATCAAAAGAAGATACCCTTGAGTCCCCATGTTCTCACTTGCTTTGCTGCATTTGAGACATGGTTTATCGCATCAGATTTGCGCATACCGATCGAGTACCCTCAATCGATAGATTTCTCGGCGTATAATTCTCTGGCTGATTTGAATAATCCTTTTGAACCTCTAATGGATATTTGGATGAGAGGGTACAGAATTGTACCCGTGTTTACAGACGAGGATCCGGTCATTCGGTTGTACGCCAGAACGGTGGCCCCGCATGAGTTACCATTCCACGCGAATTGAGTACGGCGCGTCCCGTCCTGTGCAAATATTCTGACACATTTTCCAATTATAGAGGAGTGTCGATATGCGGCCTGAAATAAAGTATCTTAGGAGCAAAGGGCGATTACCCAGTTCTACCAGTAGTCTTTCTGTAATAGATGACTGGCAATTTACGTTAGAAAAAATAAAAGCGCCGATTTCGGATGACGAGGCATTGTTGTTAAGTAAGTTATTTCCAACAACTGAAGACGACTGTTTCGGACTTGCTTGGGTTCTGACCCATCTCATAGAAAGCGCTCCTAATTGGCCTATTTATGAATGCCTTCAAGATGACAAAAATCCATGGATAGCACGCTTGCGGCAGGCAGCCCGAGCAGATTAACCGCGTCCCGTGCAAAAATGTTGACACAGCTTCGGCGCGTCCTGTGCAAATATTCTGACACCGGCTTCTCCAAGGAAAAATCGCGGCAAAGGCAACGAGATCACAGGAGAGCTGTGAATGAATGTCTACATCGCAGGGATTCGAGGCGAAAATCGCAGAACGCCGCTGAGAACCAACGTCAGCGGATGGTGAAATCAATCCGTCGTAACGCAAAAAAATTACAGTCGAAGTGGCATTCACGCTGCCTTGCGTTCGTGGTGCATGAGGCGTCCGCGGAGGTTCTCGGAGATGGTTTTTTCCTCCATCGTAACG
>CAZAFH010000104.1:0-28408 GCA_964484265.1 uncultured Singulisphaera sp. | reverse complement strand
TCCCTCCACGAAGCTCGGGCTGGATAGAATTTCCATGTAACGTTGCTAAAGTCTCGATAAATCGAGTCGAATCAGAGTGTTTGAAATCGCCCCACTCATTTCATCCGTGGCTCTGATAGTGTTTGCCTGTAACGATGCTGGAGACCGGCCAAATGAGCGGTGTTTGAGCGTTCGCGTTCAGTTCAGACGGCAGGAATTTAGCCGCCGCCGGTCGAAGCGTGCGAATGCTTGCCAGAATAATACCACGCCGGCGGTGGCGAAGAATGCCTGGTGGACGGTGAACGTCAGGACGTCGGCCAATGGACTGCTGGCCGAACCTTCTGCGCAGCCAGTGAGCAGCAGCCACGATCCATCCGTCAGCGCCGCCGAGGCCGCCGATCGAAGCGTGAGTACGCCATACGCATGCAGATCAGGCCGACGGCTAGTGTCAGGAATTGATGGATCGCGAACACAATAACCGCAGCCGTTCGATCCATATGAACACCATCATCGCCCACGTAGTGTAGGGAATTACTCCAAATCAGGGTGAAAAGCCCGTCGCACAACATTCCCAGCCCTGGCCCGGCAAGTGCATGCATCAAGCCCAATCCCGTCAGGACCACGATAAGGATGATATTTGCCGTCACCTCCCGGCGGCATGTGACTGTCAGCATCATCGCGAAGCCGGAAAGGAAGATAATCGTCGGCCAGGGCAGCCAAAACAAAACGAGGCACGACGAAATCGGAAAGATGCCCAGCACCATCGCGATTACCGGCGCGGCGAGGAGGATCGCAAGCGTGTATCGAGTCGCGATCCATGGCGCGATGAATTTCGTCGTCAGCAATTCTGAACGCTCGATCGGCAGAAGCAGCAGGAATCGCAACGTACCGTTCTCACGCTCCCTGGCGATGAGGCTGTTTAGCCGAGGGATCACGAGAAACAAGAGCAAGCCAATCCAAATGGCGTAGCCCACCAAAAAAAACCTGCGTGCCATTTCTTGTTTCTTTGAACCAGGAACGTCCACACCTGAAAGCAAAAAAAATAGGCCTAGCATGATCAGGCCGCTGATGACAATTCCGCTTCCAATCCTACGGAGCATGTCATCGAATTCCCTGATCATTCGACAATCTTCGAGTTCCTTCCAGAGCAACGAATTATCCGGAATTTCACGCGGTGCCCGCGTGACTTGCCGAACGGGCCGAACGGGCGGTTCCTCCTTTCGTTTGTCACGATTGGCGTCTCGGTTCGGATCGCGCATGCGCCGAATTTCGACGAGAGCGCCCCACAGAAATGCCAAACACATTCCCGTTGATGCTGGCACAACCACGGCAACGAAGAGGTAAGTTGGAATCAGAGGCGGGGTCGTGAGAAAGCTCATCAGGCTCATGCCAAAGAACGCCACAAACCCTAGGCAGGCGAGATTCGATAGCATCATCGAGTCAACAAAGGTTTTTGCGATTGCCGAGCAATACAGGCACGCGCTGCTGATGAGGAGAATGAATATCAGCGTCAGCGCGAAATGTGTGAGCAGCAGTTCCATGTCCACGCCACCCCAGAGACTGGTAATCGCCAGGAACGGCAAGCCAAGCAAGGTAATAGAAGCAAGGTGAACGACGCGGGCAGCGAATTTTCCGAGCAGTATCTCGTGATCCTTGAGCGGCGTCGTGAATAGCAACTCGATCGCCCCGGATTCCTTTTCCTCGGCAATCGCGCCAGCAAAGTAGACAGGGCCAAGTAGAAAAACCATCGCATATTGGAAGCCGAGAATCGCCAGCGTAAAATTGCGTGCCACGGCGGCATAGTCGTTGATCTGGCGAGGGATGTCTGGTTGGACGAAGTCTGCGGCGCACCACCCTCCAAGCATTAGCAGCAAATACCCGCAGCGGATGTAGAGATTCCGCCGATGCCGAGCGAGGCGGATGAGATCGAAGTAGAAGTGCGGGCCGAGCATGGCGAAGTCTCTGCAGTCGTGCTTTCGTTTAGCGTTCGTCGGGCGCCGCGCGAAAGCTAAACGGAAGTCGGGCTAATTCCGTCCCGCGGCGGTGAACCAGGGGCGGGTGGTGGCGTCGGTTTCGAAGAAACGCAGCATGTGGGCGCCGATCTTGCGAGAGCCTTCGCCGGAGTGGTGCGTGCCGTCCTTGGCGAAATCGCTTTCGACGTAGAAGAACCCGTCCGCGCGTTTCGTCTCGCCATTGGCCCAGAGATACGGACCCCACGCCAGCCAAGGGGCTTGCACGGCGCCTTTCTTCGGGTCGCAATTCAGATCGGCCTCGCCTTTGATCTGTCGCTCGATGAGCCATTTCACGGAAAAAGCCGACTCATATGCATACGGCTCCGGGTTGAGCGGCGATCGCGCATACCCGGCGTAGGTTCGGCTCGATAGGTAAACCATCTTAATATTCGAAAAGCGTTTCGGCAGCACGCGGACGATGCGTGCCAGCTCGGCTTCGAGCGTCTTGGCATAGGCGGGGAAGCCCTGGCTGGGGCCGGCGTCGGCCTGTTTGATCCAGACGACCTGCACCTGTGCCGGTGTGACGCCCGCCTTGCGAAGCTGCTGCTCGACGACGGCCCAGTACTTGGCGCCCGACGCATTGTCGCCGGGATCCTGGATGCGTGCCGCGGTCATACCGCCCTGAGCGCCGTTAACAAAAACGAGAGCGGGGTTCTTGTTCTTCGTGCTCGCCAATGCCTGGGCGAAGCCCTGCGACGCCTGGGCGGTATTGCTCATGCCGACGGACAGCATAACGATCTTGCCGTCGGGGTTTGGCTTGCCGGCGCCATCGAGTAGAACGACCTTGGCTGCGAGCGATTTGCCCAGCGCGTCATGGGCGGCGGGGCGTTCGTTCTTGCCGTCGGGATAGAACCCTCCCATGTGGCCGTTGTAAAGCCTGGCGCCGAGTTCGTCGATCGGCACGAGTTTCGAGGAATCAACTTTCGTGAACGGCTTGCCGCCCTTGCCAACGTTGCCAGCAACGGCGAGGCGAATGCCGAAGAGATAATTCATGCCATCCTTGGGTTGGATGACGAAAATGACATCGGCGCCCGCCTTGAAGCTTTGCAGCTTCTCCTTGGCGGTCGCGCCCTTCGCCTCGAAGAAGCGTGTCTGCTCGTCGGCCGTGGCGGTGATTTCTTTGCCATCCGCCTTCACGGTGACGCGAAGTTTTTCCGCATCGACACTCGCGAGAGTGCCGCGCTGGATCTTGCCGGGTGGTTGTCGCTGGGCGAATGCGAATGATGAAATGAACAGAAGTAAGCCAGCAACTCGAAGCATCGCACATCTCCAAGATTAAAAAAGCTGCGGGCGATTTGAATATTTCCGAGCCGCGACCGTGAGGGAGCGGCCAGCAATGTCGCATGCGGCACAACAAGCAGTTGGCCGACTCGCTCACGCTCGCGGCTCGGAATCGTGCGTCGATTTCCTGCGGAAGTTCTCGGTCACTTCCGCTGAAACACCGTCTTTCCGCCGACGATCGTGGTAAGCACGCGCGTCGAGCCGACGTCCTCTACCGGGCATGTCATGAAATCGCGATCGATGACGATGAAGTCGGCGAGCTTGCCAGCTTCGAGCGAGCCCTTGTCTTTTTCCTCGCGGCCCAGGTAAGCGTTGTTGATGGTGTAGAGCCGCAGGGCCTCCTCACGCGTCAGCTTCTCGTCGGGCACGAGCACCAGGCCAGAGGGCAGCTTGCGGTCGAGCGTGACTTGCAGGCCGAGCCAGGGGTCCCAGGGGTTGGTCGATTTACGCGGGTCGAGCTTGATCATGTGGTCGCTGCCGCCGCCGATGGTGGTGTACTTCATCCAGCTTTTGAACGGCTGGAACCAGCGGATACGTTCCTTGCCGAGCACGCGGTTGAGCGTATCGCCGTCCTTGTAAAGCCAGGCGGGCTGCACGTCGGCGACGACGCCGAGACGTTTGCAGCGTTCGAGGTTGTTTTGGCTGGGGAAGTTGGCGTGCGTGATGCAGAAGCGCAGGTCCTTGATTGAGACGGCGCGATCGACGAACTCGTAACCGTCGAGCAGCACGTCCATTGCGCCTTCGCCAGCGGTGTGCGCGGTGACGCCCCAGCCGCGCCGGGCGGCCTCCTCGCCGAGGATTTTGACCTGTTCGAGCGGCGTGAAGAGCAGGCCGCGATAGTTGTCTTCGACGATCTGATAGGTGTCTCCCTTGGGCCAGGGCTGGCGCATGTAAGCGGTGCCGTTGAGCATGCCGCCGTCGAGGAAGAATTTGATAGGTCCGATGCGAATCCAGACGCCGCCAGCTCCGGTCGGACCGAAGAGCTTGTCCTTGCCCGGGAGATTGTCAAGTCGGCGGGCGATCTCTTCGCGCGTGCCGTAGGGGCTGAAGTTCGGACAGACGTTGATGCGGACGGTCAGGTCGCCTTTCTTGTGCAGGTCCGTGTAGAGGTCGAACGAGCCGCGAGAGGAACTGCGGTCGGAGATACTGGTTATTCCGTACGAATTATAGAGTGCGAATAATTTCTTAACCGCCTCGCGCCGATCTTGACCGCTCGCCTTGCTGCCCGGCGCACCCTTGAGCAAGCCGGCAGCGTTGCGCAGCATGCCGGTCGGCTCGCCCGTTTTCGGATCACGCACGACGACGCCGTTGGCTGGGTTCTTGGTGTTGCGCGTTATGTTCGAGATTTTCATCGCCATCGAATTGACGATGCTCGCAGGCCCGGCATGGTAGTGAACGGGGTGTTTCGGCGCGACGGCGTCAAGCTCGGCAAGCGTCGGGAAACGTGCTTCCTTCAGGCGAGTCGGAAACGCGAAACGCAGCGTGATCCATTGGCCCTCGGGCAGCTTCTTCGTTTTCGCGCGGATGTAATCGAAGACGTCGTTGAGTGAAGTGAGATAGGGCAACTCCTCGTCGAATTCGCTCGTCGCTGCCCCGACCGGATGAGTATGGCTGTCGTAAAGTCCCGGCATGATGGTCTTGCCTTTGACATCGACAAGCGTCGTCTTTGGGCCACGATGCTTGAGCACCTCGGCATCCGAGCCGACGGCAACGATGCGGTCATTCTTCACCGCAATCGCCTGGGCGATCGTAAACTTCGCGTCCACCGTCAGGACTTTGGCATTGTGATAGATGAGGTCGCCGGAACCAGTCTGGGCGTTTTCGGCGGGAATGATCTCGACGTTCGCCGCCACGATGAACGTGAGCACGAGCAGCGCGATAAGCCAGCGAGCCATGTCGTTGTCTCCGGTGTGAGAGGAAGAGGAGGGATACCGTCTGCTATACCAGAATCATGCCGATGTGGAAATGGTGCAAGAGGCGCTTGAAAGGCGATGAAATGCAGCACACGGAGCGTGATGTCCACATCAATTGCCAATCGTGCGCGGTTACGGTGCGTCGGGATTGCGAATGCCGCTGTAGAGGCGCAGGTTGTTCGTGAGGTCCTGCACGAGATTCGACCGTTTAAGGAACAGGAGCGCCAGACAGGTATTCAGGGACGGGCATGCGCCATGGTAATGGGAATTCGCCCAGGCGCCGGTCGGTTGCTGATTGTGGACGAGAATCTGCGCGCCCCAACCATACCAGTCCTTGCCGTCGATGGTTTTCAGGTCGTAAAGCATCGCCACTCTCTCGACGGACCAGAGGAAATAGAGGTTTTGCATCGGGAATTTCGCGTTCTTGTTTTCGAATTCTGGATCTCCGATGAATTTCGAGAGCGTCTTCAGGCCAGTCTGGATGCGGGCATCCTCGAGAGGCGACTTGACCACCGAGTTTCTGGGATTGGCGGGATCGAAGCGGACGATCTCCGGCGAAGTTCCGTGCCCCATGCCGTGGCCGAGCAGACCGACGCAGGTCATGCTGGGGGTCGTGCCATGCCCCGCCATCGTGTATCCCCAGCCGCCGTCGTTGTGCTGGGAAGTGACGAATCGCTCATAGGCGGCAAGGATGGCCTGCTCAGTCGGCACGCCGTGTCTGCGGGCGGCCCACAGCGCGAGGATGGCGAACTGCGTATTGGAATTGTCGCCCGAGCCGCGGCGAAGCTTCTGCTGGCCCTTGCGCAGACCCTGATTCTGCACAACGGGCAGTTTTTGCAGATTCGGCTTGAGCCAGGCCTGCGGTAACCGCACCTGCACTGGCTGAGGAACCGCCGGTCCTTTGCGTTTGGGGTTCGTATTGGCGCTCGGCTGCGGATTTCCCATCGGTGTCGTGCCGGCCGTGCCGCCGCCAGCCAGTGGCGTCGTTGCTGAGTTTGGATTCGGGTTGTTCCCGCCGGCGATGCCTTTCATCAACATCATCGAATTGAGTGCCTGGAACGGATCGATCAGTGTCGGCGATTTGCCGTCGAGTGGATTGACGAATTTTGGGTCCGTATTGATGCCCGTCTGCAAGGTCATTTGATTCTGTAACGGATCGAGCAAATTTGGCTGGCGGTTTGATTGCAGAAATGTCCAGAGCTGAAACATATCAGGTGGAGTGAGCAGCTGGCAGTTGTAGCTCCAGCCGCCGCAGTCATTTTGGCCCGTGAGCAGGCGCAGCCCCATGCCCTGGATCGTCGGGCGATCGCGGATATCGCCGAGGCGATCGAGAAACAGAATGGCGAGCGACAGTTCGTAGGTGGATGTCAGATTCATCACGTGCGTGCGAACGTAGTAGGCGGCACGCTGCACGGCCGGATCGTTTCCTGGCACGCCGCATTCGAGCATTGTCAACCCGCCGATGGCGGCGTGGCCGACGCCGTGACCGTTGGCCCAGGTTCCGTCGGGCTTTTGCGTCTGGCGCAGGTAAATGACGCCTTTGGCGATCGCCTCGTTGATGCGCTGCTGGTTGAGTCCGACGGGAAGCGACTTGGTGACATTGAGCGAAGTGATCGGGTCGAATGCCGGTTCAGCCCCGGCGCCGGTGATCGTTTTGCGTTTGAGCAAGACCTTTTCCTCGCCGTCGTCCGTGCCGTCTTTTCCCGCCTGGTCCTTTGGTTCCGCGGCGCCGCTTGCGCCCGCCGTCGCCGGTACGACGGGCAAGCCGTTGTTCACTTCACCTGAGGGTTTGGTGGTCTTGGTGGGCTTCGGCTTGGCCGCCGCCGCGTCGGCGAGTTGTTCGCCTGAATTGTCATTCGGCGCGGATGACCGGATTTTCCAGACCGCCAGTCCGACGCCGACGAAGAGCACGACGAGCAGAATCGCAGCTGCGCCGGCCAGGGCGAGGATGTTCGTGCCGTTCGTTGGCTTTGGCGAACTCGGCTTGCGCAATGCCAGCGGCGAGGATTCGTCGGCTTTTTTTGTTTCCGCTTTCGCCACCTTGGGAGTCGATTTCGCTGGTGCTGGATATGTTTTGAGAACTGCGGTCGGCGTGGTTTTCGCCTTCGCGGGAGCGGTATGTTTTGGCAGCACGTCGGTGACCGTGTCGGATAGCGTCGGCGAGTCGGCGCTGTCGATAGACTGGGCGGAAGGCAGGGGATTCGCCGAGAAGGTGCGCATGCAGATCAAGCACTCGACGGGTGTTCCAAACGCGATCTCCGTGCCGAAGTTGAGCGTGGATGCACAATGTGGACAGGCCAGTTGCGTCGTCTGCATGGCAATGGTCCCGGTCGAAGAGTTTTGTCGAAAGGGCTAGCGGGAAGCGAATTTCTTCGATCCTCCGCTCGGCGTTCATTTTACCATGAATGGAGCGAGCGACGCTAGCAATTCTCGGAAAAAAGAGGGGAGCATAGGATCGGCACGGTTGAAGCGAGAAAACTAGTTCTTGGGCAGCGCGGACGTCAAGCGGAGCATCCAGCTGGTTTGGCCGGCGCTTCCGTGTTGTGAGAGCGTAAACGTATCGAAGAGTTGAAACAGCGAGATGACATTCTCCAGATTTCGTTTGGCGTCGGAGCTGGCGTTTCCGGGTTGGCGCGTCAACGTCGCAAGCACATGGTCGCGGCGCTGGTCAAGCAGATTCGCCGCCTCCGTGGTCGAGAGCCGCAGGATCGGCGTGTACTTGTCGGTTTTTGGAGGGGCCCCACGTTTGCGGAAATCGTCGATCGTATCGAGCGAACTTGCGACGAGCAGATAGCCTTCCTTCAGCGTCCATGCCGGTTGAAAGCCTCGCGGGAACTTGGTGCTTTCGAGATACTTCACTTCGACGCCTCCGCGCGTTGCGGTCCGCATCTGGATTGGCGTATTTGGATGCTCCTTGTTGTGCGCTTCGATCCTGATTCCGGCCAGGATGTTGATGCCCTGTAACAAAACCTCGTCGACGGGGACTTTCTTCGGACTCGGCTTGACACGCAGGGCGAAAAGCGCTCGAGGCAGTTCCTGCGCGTTTCGCGCCGGCAGCACGGCAGCGCCCCAGTCGGGGCCGAGGTTGGGCAGCGTGTCCTTCACGATGTCGAGGAGGATCTGCGGCGTACCCTGGCGCAAATTGCCGCGAATATTCTCGGGAACAACCAGACGCAGCGCGTCGGCGGCGCCGACGAAGTCGGTGTGGCCGGCAATCGTGAAGAGGGAACGCTCGGGCAGGTGGTCCCAGAAGTCCGATCGTTCGAGTGTGTGGGTGAACGATGCCCGCGCCCAGGTCGGCAGTTCGTCTGTCTTCGCCTGGATGCAAATCCGCAGCTCGGCACTTTCCTCGATCGCCATCGTCACAAAGATCGCGTCGAGCGCTCGCCAATAGCTCGGCAACTCGTCCGTTTTCTTCACGCCAGGCCCGAAGTCTGGCTGCATCCGGCGCGGATTCACGCATAGCGTCACCACCGAACGGTCCGCGCCGGCCTTGCGGAAGCGCTCGACCCACGGCGACGGCGGATTTCCAGCGCCTCGCCGGGCGAGTAGGTCTTTCAGCGAATCCTCGTTCGGAGTAATGGCGAACACGTCATTGACGTGGGCGTAGAAATGTGCCTTCCCGCCCTGGACGCGCCGATGATAGACAGCGCCGGCGTGCTTCAACGCGGTCAACGATTTTAATTCGCCTGTCTTGTGCTGAATTTCGTTCAGGCGGTCGATCAGGTTTTTCAGAGTTTCGTGTTTTGTCGGGCGAAGGAGGACGATGCCTCGCTCGGAATCGGGCTTGGTATTGTCGCCGGGCGAATAGGACAGCACGATATCGCCGCCCAGTACGTCGTCGCGCAAGGCGGGCCAGTCGAGAAGAAAATGTTTCTTGAGATCGGCCTGCCAGCGCTCGAACTGTTGCATTTCGGGCGAGGCGAAAAATCGCTTGCCGACAACGGAAGCCCGGAACGTTTGCCACCACGCCGATTTTTCCCAGCGGGCGTGATTGGATTTAAGATCATGCACGATCACGGTAACGGCGAAGTCGCCGGGCAGGAGATTGAGAAGGTCTGCCGCCTCTTGAGCGACGGCGTGAGTCGCCGAGAGAAGAACGAGATGAAATGCCAGCGCGAATCGGAGCGAAAAACTCATGGCGTTCTCTGTGTACGAATCGTCAATTTCTACGTTCACCGAGGTCAGGCATCGGAAACTCGCGGGCGAAAAAGTCAAACGCTTTCCGTGTATTGACGGTAACTGTGCGGACCCCGTCGGACACTTCCTGGGCCGCTTCCGTGGCGGCGGGATCAATGGTCAGGTTGTCCACGGCATCGAGATTGGCAACCGCGAACACGACGTTGGCGTGCTGGCGAGTCGTGTCCACCCAGCGGTCGGGCAGACCCGCGATGACGCTTGGCCGATCGGGTTGCTTTTCGACGCTTTTTGGCGGCGGCTCCGGTTTCTTGTTGTCAATCTTTGGCGGGGCGTGTTTCGCGATATCGTCAACCGGGTCCAATGGCCGTTCGGGCGAGCGCGGCAGCATGGCATATCCCAGCAGAAGCATGACCACCACCGAAGCCGCCAAGGCCGCGGTGATGAAAAGCTGCGAGCGGAGCTTGCGACGACGGCGAGCGCGGTCGTCCAACAACGTCCGCGTGACACGCCGGGTGTAGTCCGTCGAGAGCTTGGGCGCGGCCTGTTTTTTCAGACCGTCAAGCAATAGCTGCGAGCAGGCGTGCAACTCACGGCACTTCATGCACTCGCCAAGATGCGCGTCCAACTCCGGCGACGGCGCGGCAACCGCACCGTCGAGTCTTGCTTGCAACAGTTCCTGACACTCAAGGCAATTCATGCTCAACCTCGGTGACCATGCCCCGATCGCGCAGCTTCTCCAGCATTTCCAATCGCGCTCGATGCAGCCAGGTTTTGACCGTCCCCACTGGCTTCTCGAGCGCCTCCGCGATGTCTTCGTAGGGCAAATTGCGCTCGTGGAACATCACGAACACCGTGCGATATTCCCAGCGCAGGGCTTTCAATGCAATCTGAATTTCACGCACAAGTTCGCCGCTATCGTCCTCGGGACGATTCGCGACGGTTTCGTGCAGATAATCGACCAGTTCAGGCTTTTTGGCACGCTGCGAAATCCACGTTCGGCAACGGTTGACGGTGATGCCCATGACCCAAGGCTTGAGCGGTCTGGTCGGATCCCATCGGCGAAGGCTGCGGAAGACACGCAAAAAAACCTCTTGCGTGACATCCTCGGCGTCTTGACGATGGTGCAACAGACGAACACACAGCCCAAACACATCGGACTGAAAACGCCCCACCAGGGACTCGACGGCGAATTCGTCCCCTTTCAGGCAGCGCTTGACCAGAATGGCATCCTCAGCCGACACGATTTCGCCTCATGCCCAAGAATTGTACCTTGCGGAGATGCAACAAGTTTCGCGAATTTTTCAATCATGCGCGATGGTCGAGCGCGGGCAGCGCGTTCCGCCATCCTATCACCGATCCATCGCCTTTTGGATGAGATCGACGACTTCACTCATCTCGGCGTCTTGCAGCCGTTTGCCCTTCGTTTTCAGAGCCTCGGTCACATGGATGGCGACGTCCTGCATGCGTTCGTGCGTCTCCGCCGATCCGCCGACGAGTAAAAATTCGTCGCCCTTGGTGATGCGTTTGTGCTCGTCCTGGCTATCAAGCCCGACCCCCAAGAGTCCGACGGCCTCGGCCTTCTTCTTCGATGTCTTCTTGGACACGATCTGCTCCGTTCGCTGAAACATCATGTGCCGACCAAATTCCAGACATGCCTCCGGAAAGCATGCCTGAAGCGGCGGACCCAATGGTGTAACCCAATTCGCCATACAAAAGGTCCGGGTATTCGTGTACCCGAACAAGTTTGCGGAACGATTCTCTCGAAGGCAACGAAACTCGCTCACGGGCGCGTGCCCAAAGATGAAGGGCCCCGCGTATCTCCATTATACACGGAAAAGTCGATGGCGGGAAAGTCGGCGGAGAGGTGAATGTTCGCTTTCGTCCCATCCCAATCACCTATAATCATTCTTCATGGTTTGGCTATTTTTCGGCGCGACATTTCTCGGTTCGTGCCTGCTGTTCCTTGTGCAGCCGATGTGCGCGAAGATGCTGCTGCCGCTTCTGGGCGGATCGCCGGCCGTGTGGAATACGTGCATGGTGTTCTTCCAGGCCGGGCTTCTCGCGGGATACGCCTGCGCTCACGCCCTGCCACGCTGTCTGGGTGTCGGCCGTCATGCGATTCTGCACATCGGATTGATGATCGCGGCTTATTTCCTGCTGCCCATCCGCTTTCCTGATGACGTTTCCAGCGATCTTCCGCCGGCATTTTGGCTGATTCGCGTGCTGACGATCAGCGTCGGCTTGCCGTTCGTTCTGCTGTCCGCGGGCACGCCTCTCGTGCAGCGGTGGTTTCTCGCGAAGCACCATCCGGCGGAGCGCGATCCTTATTTGCTCTACGCGGCAAGCAATGCCGGCAGCTTTCTGGCGCTCGGGCTATTTCCGTTCGTACTGGAACCGAACTTCAGCCTGAGCGCGATGAGCGAACAATGGCGGTTCGCGTTCTTGATTCTGACGGCGCTGCTGGCATTCTGCATTCCGCTGCGAGCGATGTCCATGGCGGACGCGGCGCCAGCCGTGAAGGAGACTGTACCGCCGAGTGCGTGGACTCGTTTGCGGTGGATTGCGCTGGCGATGATACCATCGAGCCTGATGCTCAGCGTGACGACGCATCTGACGACAGATATCGCCGCCGTCCCGCTCTTTTGGCTGCTGCCGATGGCGGTCTATTTGGCGACCTTTGTGCTCGTATTCGCGGGTAGGCCATTCCTGCCCCACTCGGCTGTTCTTCGCTGGCAGCCGATGGTTGTCATCGTGATGCTTTTCGTTTATCTCTCCGAGGCGAATGATCCGATCGTGCTTGTCATGGGCTTGCAGCTTGTCGGCTTTTTTTGGATGGCGATGCTATGCCACGGCGAGCTGGCGAACACGAAACCTGGCGCCGACAGGATTACCGATTTTTACCTATGCCTGGCGTTCGGCGGCGTTTTGGGCGGAGCGTTCAATGCGTTGATCGCGCCTGTCCTCTTCAGCGGTCTGGTGGAATATCCGCTGATGATCGTACTCGCCTGTCTAGTCGGCATGACGCGTGAATGGAAAACGGATCGCAACGATTTTGCAATCGCCGCGATCGTTGGACTCGTCACGGCGTTGCTGATCGTCGCGATTCAGCGGTATGTCCGCCTGCCAGTCGTGCGCGGACCGATCGAGATGGCGCTCATTTTCGGCGGGCCATTTATCTATTGCTACGTCACGCAGGCTCGGCCGATCCGCTTCGCGCTTTGTCTGGGTTGCGTGTTGCTCGCTAGTTCGCTTTATCACGGCATCTATGGCGTCACGATCTACCAGACGCGCAGCTGGTTCGGGATTCATCGCGTCACCAGCCTCGACGGCTTCAACCGCTTGGTGCATGGGAATACGGTACATGGGCAACAGGATCAGGATCGCGACTATCGAGATCAGCCATTGACGTATTACGCCAAAATGGGGCCAATCGGCGAGGTGTTCGATGCATTCAAGGACGATCCGCGTCTGAACCACGTTGGCGTCGTCGGGCTTGGCACCGGATCGCTGGCGGCGTATTCCAAATCTGGGCAGGCGTGGACCTTCTTTGAAATCGACCCGGCCGTGCGCGACATTGCTGCCAATCGGAGTCTTTTTACGTTTCTTTCGGACGCCAAAGGCGACGTGGAAATCGAGATCGGCGATGCCCGTTTGTCGCTGAAGAAGTCATCGAAAAAGTTCGGCCTGCTCGTGATCGATGCGTTCGGCTCCGATGCCATTCCGCTACACTTGCTTACACGGGAAGCGCTAGCGATTTATTTGAAACGCATGACATCGGATGGCGTCATCGCGTTTCATATCTCGAATCGCTACGTCGATCTCGAACCGGTGCTGGCCGCGCTCGCGGACGACGCCCAGCCAACGTGCGTTGCGCGATTTCGCAGCCATCAACCGACCGCCGCCGAGGCCCGGCGCGGCGTCATGCCGAGTGAATGGCTGGTGCTGGCGCGCGACGAAAAGCACCTGGCCAAGCTTAAAGGCTGGGACCCCGCCCGGCGACGCCCCGGCCTCAAGGCATGGACGGACGACACGTCCAACCTCTTCGAGGCGTTTCGCTAACGGTGTCGATTCAATCAACCAAAAGTTAATTCGCGAAACACAAGGATTTCAAAATACGAATCACGAAAGCTCGATAGAGCGAAAGGCACGAAAAAAAACAGAGGTTTGGAGTGAAGAGGCGAGTTCGATAACCTGGCGGCGGTTTCGGCGTGCCTCAATATTACTTTCGCAATTTTGTTCTGTCGTTCTTTAGTGATTCGTATTGGATTACGGCTTGGTACAATCAAATATCAGTAGTTGCAAAGACATAAATTTGCAGAGTGTGTACAGAAGGTTTCTACCCCGAAGGGGTTGCATATCATAGCCCAGGGTCGCTCGCGCAGCGAGCGCACCCTGGGTTGCGAGTCCCACACGTTGGTCCACCCTGAAAGGGTGGTACACGTCGTGGCTGACGGTTATTCGACCCTTACAGGGTCGATTGGTGGTTTATATCTGATACCCAGGGTGCGCTCGCTTCGCGAGCGACCCTGGGCTATGGTATGTAACCCCTTCGGGGTAAAGAACGTTTACCATTCTTGCCGCTACCGTCGCTTTGGAACTACGAAATACTCTCACTCCATCATTCAATCGAGGTGGCACATGCACAGTCCCGATTTTTCCCGCCGAGATTTTCTTCGCGCCGGCGCCGTGGGCGCAGGTTCCGTGGCGATTGGCAGCACGGTCGATGCGTCGCCTGCGGGTGTTCGCGCGAGGCGGTGCATCTTGCTGATGTTGGTCGGCGGCCCAAGCCAGCTTGAAACGTTCGATCCGAAGCCGAACGCGCCGGCCGAAATTCGCGGGCCGTTCGGCGCGATCTCGACGACCATTCCTGGCGTGCACCTCGGCGAGCACCTACCGCTGCTCGCTGGTCTGGCGGACCGCTTCGCGCTAATACGTTCCGTGCATCACGATGCATCCGAAGTGCACGAGACGGGCTTGCAACTCCTGCAAACCGGCCGATTGGCGTCGCCCTACGCCGAGCATCCTCATATCGGCAGCATGATGGCGCAGCGCGGCATGGGGCGATTCGTCATGCTGCCGACGAAAATCGGTTCGCTGGGCCTGAACGTCAGTCGCGGCCAGAGCGCTGGATCGCTCGGAATCGCCAGCGAGCCGACTATCGATTCGGCGTTCACGCAACACCTTTCTTCCGCACAAAGAGATCGCTACGGCAAGACGCCGTTCGGCGACGCCTGTGCCCGAGCGGTGCAGCATTCGGAGGCAGGAGCGGGTTGTGTCGTGGTCAACATGTTTGAGAGCCTACAGGATCGCGTGACGTGGGACTGCCATGCCGATCGCCGAGCGTTTCCGAGCACGCTGAGCGATTATCGCCGCACGATATGCCCGATGTTCGACCGCGCCTGTGCGACGCTTTTGGAAGACCTGAGCGAGCGAGGCCTGCTTGACGAAACGCTTGTTGTTGCCATGGGTGAGATGGGCCGAGCGCCGCGCCTGAACGCGAACGGCGGACGCGACCACTGGACGCGCTGCTGGTCGATTTTGCTGGCGGGCGGGGGCGTTCCAGGAGGCGCCGTCATCGGATCAAGCGACGCCCATGCCGCCGAACCGACGCAGCGTCCCGTGGCATGCGGGGAAGTCGCCGCGACGATTGGCGAGATGCTCGGCATTCCAGGAACCGGGGCGACGGCCGTGCGCGAGCTTATTTCTTCTCGTCGCTGACCTTGGTCAGATATTCCGCGGGGATACCCTCGGCATTCGCTCGGTCGAGTTCCAAAGCCCGTTCGAAATCCGCGCGTGCCATGTCCTTCTGATTCAAGGCGTGGTAGGCATGCCCGCGATTGCGGAACGCCGGAGCAAAATCTGGCGATAGTTCGATGGCGCGGGTAAAGTCGGCTGCGGCTTTGCGGTGCTCGCCTTTCGCGCCGTAGGCGCTGCCGCGGTTGTTGTAAAACTGCGGGTCGCGAGCATCGAGACGGATCGCCTCGCTGAAGTCAGCTAGCGCCTTGTCGTGGTTCTCAAGCTGCGAATAAGCGTTGCCGCGATTGCTATACGCCAGGGCGTTCAGCGGCGACAACTCGACGGCAGCATCGAAATCGCGAATCGCCGCGCGGAAGCTGCGTTTGCGATACAGGCAGTAGCCGCGATTGATGTAGGCCTCGCCATATTTCGGGTTGAGTTCGAGAGCTTTATCGAAGTCGGCAATCGCGCGATCGTACATCGCGATGCTTAGGTACAACAACCCGCGATTTAACATAATCGATGGGTCCTTCGCATCGATATTCGCCGCCTCGGTCATGTCGTTGATGCCTTGTGCCGTCTTGCCCATTCGCTGCAGCAGAAGGCCGCGATTGACAAGGGGCGATGCATCCTTCGGATCCAGCTGGACAGCCATGTCGTAGTCGGCGAGAGCGGCGTTGAAGTCGTTCTTCGCCATCTGTGCCGTGCCGCGGTTGAAGTAGGTTTTCGCTTCCGCCTTGGCGGCGATCGACGCCGAGTACCACGCAATCGCCTGATCGAAATCCTGTCCGGCGAAGGCGCTGTTGCCACGCTGACGGAGCTCGTTGTGATCTTTCAAATTGGGATCGTCGTTGTTGACAGGCGCATCCGCTTCGGGATTGTCTTTGTTCAACGCGACGTCGACGAGATCGTTGATCGGGTTGTCCGGCGTTTTGGCCGGCCGATCCTTGCAACCAGCGAACACGGCAAAGCATGCCAGGAGAATGAATTTGCGCACGGCTACATCCTTGACCAAATTCGAGAGATGGGTCTGTCGTCATAATCGGCAAAGTTGATGGCGAAACTTGAGCCGGACCGACCACAAATAGCGGGAAATCAGGGATCGACTTGGCATTTCGTGCTTGCATCCGGCTAATACATCTCTAAAATCGCGTGAATTGGAAAGCTGCGTCCGCCGAACTGCTGCTGCGGCGGATTGAGGCGCGTCCGACCAACCAAACCCGCATCCGCGAACCTCTCACGCAGAACGCGAGAACTATGGATCCCAACATCTACGGGCAAACGCTCAATCCACTCGAAGGCAAGATCTTCTGGTCGGCGGCACTTTCGACGCTCTTCGCAGCGATGCCTGTCGTCGTGCTCTTTTGGCTGCTGGTCCCCATGCGCTGGCTGGCGACGAAGGCCGGCGCTGCCGGCGCGGCCGTGGCGATCGTGATCGCGGTCGTCGTGTTTCAGATGCCCGTGCAGCAAGCATTGTGGGCGTTTGTCTATGGCGCGGGGTTCGGTTTATTACCTGTCGGATGGACGATCTTTTGTGCGATGCTGCTCTACAACATTACCGTCGAAACAGGACAATTCACCATCGTGCGGCGGTCGATCGCGGGACTATCGGGCGATGCGCGAATTCAGGCGATCCTCATCGGCTTCTCGTTCGGCGCGTTTCTGGAAGGCGCGGCAGGCGGCGGCACGCCCGTCGCGATCTGCGGCGCGATCATGGTCGGACTGGGCTTCAATCCGTTTCTCGCTGCCGTGCTCTGCCTGATCGCCAACACCTCGCCCGTCGCCTACGGCGGACTCGGCACGCCGATCATCGTATTGGCGGACATGACCAGCATCGACGGCGGCACAATCAGTACGATGGCGGCACATCAGCTTCCGTTTCTTTCGCTGCTCGTGCCCGCCTATATGGTCCGCTGCATGTGCGGCTGGAAGCAAACGTTCGAGGTTTGGCCAGCCCTGCTCGTCTCAGGCGGGTCGTTTGCCGTTTTTCAATATTTCTTTGGCACGCTGCATTCGTGGATCGGCGTCGTCGCCTGGCCAATGACCGACATCGGCGGCGGTATCTTCTCGCTCGTCGTGACGGCGATCTTTCTGAGCTTCTGGAAACCAAAGAACGAATGGCACTTCGATTCCCCGGCATCTCCCGCGTCCCCGGAGACAGGTATCAAGTCGGGCGAACCGCCGATTGCACCGAGCGGCGCCAAGACCGACGATCCGCACGCTGCCGGGGCTGCATCGCTGATGGGCGAGGTCACCAAGCAAGCCACAGCCAACGAGAAGGTTCCGTTGACCGGGCGCAACATCACGCTCGCCTGGATGCCGTTCATCCTGATGTCGATCTTCTTGATGCTCACTGGCATCGTTCGTCAGATGGAAGGTGATGCCACGCGAAAAGGCCCAGTCTACGTTCCGGGAACCGGGATTCAGACGAACTACCAGATTCCCGTTCCCACCTTGCACAAGAGGACCATCCGCGACGAAAAATTGCGCAGGATCGACAAATTTGGCCGACGCGACGACAATCCCGACAAGGCGCTCTTCAACTTCGCCTGGTTGACCGCGCCGGGCACGGCCGTCATGTTCGCGGCGATTCTTTCGATCTTCATGCTACGCATGTCGATGCACCAGACGCGGCGCGTGATGATGCGTACGATCGTGCAGATGAAGATTCCGATCCCGACGATCGCCTTCATGCTAGGCCTCAGCTACGTCACGAAATTCTCCGGTATGGACGCGACGCTCGGCTACGCCTTCGCCAACACGGGCGTGATGTACCCGTTCTTCGCCGCCATCCTCGGTTGGCTGGGCGTCTTCCTCACGGGAACCGATGCGGGCAGCAATGCCCTCTTCGGCAGCTTGCAACAGATCACGGCTCGAACGATTCACGGCGCCGGCGCGTTTGGCCCGGTCGGAAGCGAAATTCTTTCCGTCGGCCAGGCCGAGGTGCTCATCAGCACAGCGAACAGCACGGGCGGCGTCATGGGCAAAATGATCGACGCTCAGAGTATCTGCGTCGCCACCGCCGCCACTCACCAACTCGGCAAAGAGGCCGACATCTTCAAGGCCGTGATTTGGCACAGCATTATCCTGGCCGCGATCGTCGGGCTGATGACGCTATTGCAGGCGTATGTCTATCCCTTCACGTTGATGGTTCCGACACCGTGATTATTTGTTTAACCGCCCGCATTTGGCGAGCGCGGCAAATATTCCGTCGCGGAAAATCGCCGCGCCCGCGCTCGCCCAAGGCGAGCGGCTAAACAAATCCGACTAATTGTGAGGCCGGGCATGCGAATTATTTTGACCGCGTTCTTGTTGATGGTTTCGTATTCGATCCACGCCGGCGAGCCAAATGTCTGGACCAGGCTGCCCAAGGCCGAGATCATCGGCCAGCGTTCAGATATTCCGCTCGGGTATGACAGCACCAGCAAGCGGTTCCTGGTTCTGGGCGGACGCTCGGGTTACGCCAATTACCGCAAGCCGCGCTCGTACGACACGCTGACACTGGATACGAAATCATTCGTATGGGAAAACACGTATCCCCCGGGCAAATCCTGGGGCCCCGCCGTTGGACCATGCCAGGCGCCGGCATGGAAGGGTGAAATCTGGGGCTTCCGCGACCTCGAAGGCAACACGCGACCTAACTGGACAATCTACGGCACGTTCGCGCTCGGCCAAAAATACGACTGGGATCCCGACACCAGGGCCTTCTATTTTTACGCCGGCGGAAGCACCTTCAAATATGATCCGGCACAGCGCAAATGGACCGACCTCCAACCAGCGACCGATCCCGACAAAAAGCTCGGCGGCCGCCTGCTCTGGAGCTCCATGGTCTACGATGGCCACAACAAACGTTTCATTCTCTTCGGCGGAGGCAACGTCGAAACCGAACGCGGCGATCCCGGCACATGGGCCTACTCGCCCGCGCGCAACGCCTGGACGCAACTCAAACTCGATGTCCAGCCGCCGCAACGCGCTAACTCCCGCCTGGCGTATGATCCGCTCGCCAAGAAGATCGTCCTCTTCGGCGGCGATCAGCTTGATCAACTGCTGTCCGACACGTGGACGTTCGACGTCGTCGCCAATCGCTGGGAAGAAGCGGCGATCGCCAGCACCACCGCTCCATCGCCGCGCGGCGGGCATGCGCTGCTCTGGCTGCCGAAAGCGAAGAAAATCGCCCTGATAGGTGGATATGCCTATACATCGACGATCAGCTATGTGTCGCCGCTTTACAAACGGTTGCCGAACGAAATCTGGACCTACGATGTTTCGGCGAGACGCTGGCAGCTTCTTCGCCGGGCTGGCGACAAGGAGGGGCCCGACACGCCGACGAATTTTTTCGCCAGTGCCGCCGTGGACGAAGACGACCGCGTCGTCATCCTGGGCCAAACCGGAACGTGGACGACCACGCTCGACGCTGCCAAGGTGGACGAGACCGGCACGCAAAAGTTCGGCGTGAAACCAGGCACGACCGAGCGCCGCACCGGGCCACACGAACCGGGTTGGTACGCCGATGGTGTCCCCCAGACCGATCCCGCAAAGGTCGCCGCCGACCTGAAGGCGTTGCCGGCCAACACATGGGTTGTCAGGCCCACGCCGAAACGGCCCGGACCGAACATGGACTGGGGCTCAGCCGTCTTTTCGCCGGAGCTTGACCTCATCATGCGATTCTCCGGCGGCCATTCCGCCTACAGCGGCACGGCACCGCAAGTATACGACATCAAAACCGATCGCTACTCGATACCGTTCGCGCCAGAATATCCGCTCGAATATGTCTACAGCAACGACCAGGTTCGCGGCGAATGGAGTTTCAAGAAGAACCCGTGGATGACGGGCCATACCTACAAATCCACGGGCTATGATCCACGTCTGAAGGCATTGGTGTTTGGACCGCACGAGTATACCTATTTCTTCGACCCGCTCGAAAAACGCTGGTCGCGCTCGCCGGAAAGGAATCCGTATCGGCCAAACTTCTATGTCGTAACCCTCTGCCCAACGCCGGAGGGCGTCGTCGCCTGGGCCAACGAACGCCAGACCGGCAAACCCGGACTCTGGCGTCTCGACGCGGCTTCGCGAAGCTGGAAGGTGTTGCCGCTCGCTGGAGAGATGCACGCGACGAGTGCCGACCATCACGGCATGGCGTACGATTCCAAACGCGATCGCCTGTTGCTTTTTAGCGACATCGGTAAAAACAAGGGCGACGTGCTGGCGTACGATTTCAAGACAGGCAAGACCAACTGGCTGAGCGCCGCCGGGCGCGACAAGGCCGTCGAACATTGCCGGGAGACGGTCTACCTGCCGGAACAAGACGCCGTGCTGGTCGGCGCCCGCATGCCAGGCGAAAAAGGCTGGATGCTGTACGACTGCGCCAAAAACGCCTGGCGTGGTATCGTGTTCGCCGGCGACGATCCGCTAGGCAAAAAGGGTTTCAACAACTCGATGGGCCTGATGTACGACCCAGCCCGCCGCCTGGTGTGGGCCGTGGGCCAGAACAGTCACGTGCATGTGCTGCGAATTGCCAATTGATGATTTCAGATTGCAGATTAATTTTGCAACTCAAGCCCAGGGGTTAGGTACTCCGCACCCTTGGGTTGGCCAACCCGAGCCCTTCGTCAACTGCTTTCGGGAAAAATACATTTGGTTCTCAACAAATGAGTCGAGTGCATTTATGTCGCAAGGTGTTTTTTTTGGGACCGGAGAGTTTCACGAGTACCTCGGCAAAGTCGCGGAGTATTGCCCGAAATGCGAGCGGGTGAGAGCTTTTTACATAATGAATCAATTTGGATATTTCAATTTCTGGATTGACAAAGGCCGCTTTCGGAATCGCACATCTCTTGTTTGCAAAAAATGTAACGCGGCTCGGCCATATTCAGCAGCGGATTACATCGGTATCGCTCCTCCATTCGAGGAGATCTATCTGGATGACCTGATTATCGGAACGAATCCGCAAGTCAATTCCTTGAGAGGTAAGCAGAGGCAGGTTAACGAAGCCCCATCAGACGCGATAAAGGTTTCGGCCCCTACGTCGATTCTGGCGTTAGAGGGCCAACGTAGCGCTACCGAGACGGATAATGCTCAGCCTCCAATGCCGCAACTCGCCATTGACGATGTTCGAAACTTGCAAGCGAAGATAGAACCTTATTCCGATAATGGACGCGCATATGAGCGATTGGCGTGGAAACTCGACCTCTGGCCAATGCTTTCATTGGATGACCGAGCGAAGCTTTCCCGTCGCGTCAATACTTTTGTACTTCGGCGCAGAATTGAAGAAATGCTTTTCGAAATATCGCGCAATTATCCCATTCGGCCGATTTCGATGGTTCAGCTTACGATTTTGGTGGTGCTGCTAATCTCAGGTATTGTCGCTGGGGTGGTTCTACTCGATTCACAAAAATGGCATAAAGACATTCTAATAGTTCTCGGAATCATTCCGTTCTACGCACTGGGCATATTGGTAATATGTTGGCATGAAGGAGGAAGACGCCAGCGTTTGAATTGGATCCGCAAACGGCTGATTCCACAGGCTAGTTTGCGCCAGATCGAATTGCAAGATATTGTAGATTGGATGACGGAACAGCCACATTTTGGTGCTCTTGAAACGCCAGGCATAACGATGTTTCGAAGTGAGATTTGGATGATGGATCAGTTTATTACCAAACAGGATCAACCTCCGACCTGACGCGCACGCGAATAATCGCTAACGATTTCCACTCTTGAGTTTTTCCGAGGTCCTACGGGCGTCCCGGCAATTGCAGCATTCCATGTCCCGTTTCGATGTCATGGCCCGGTGGGCCGAGGTCGAGAGCGCAGAGCTTGAGAGCATCGCGGATCAATGACGCCGATGCGTCCGGCTGATTGGACCAGAGTATCGCGGCTAGACCTGCGCCCTGTGGCGCGGCGGCCGAAGTTCCGGAAAAGGGACGGTTGCGCGCCCGGCTTGGGAAGGGCACCAGCGCGGTGAAGTCCGGCTTGGGCAAGCGCGAATTCGGGCCGCACGAACTGTAGGCGGCTCAGCGGCCCAGTGCGTCCACGGCGCCGACGGCAATGATGCCCGCCCCGTCGTCCGGAAACGGAATGCTGCCGCGCGCGGTGGTCAGGTGCAGCGAACTGCCGAGCGTCACGAGGTGGAATGCTTCGCGGCGATACATCGGCCTCGCTTCCATACAGCGCACCTTGACGCGATACTGCTTGCCCTCCGCTCGATCCTTTTCTGTGCTCAAACAGAGCAACTCGAAAGCAGCGACGCTCCGCCCTCATTTGACCGTTATCCACCCGCCCGGATGCGCGTTACCTTCTCGTACAGCAGCGCACGCCCTTGGCCCAGAAATTCGCGCACGCTTTCCTCGCGGTAGTCGGCGTAGGTCCATGGCCACACCTCGAACGCCCCCGCCTGGAAGCGCAGCGTGACCTCGGCGAAGATGTCGTCCTGAAGATAGATGCGATGAGCCTGGTCCTTGGTGGACGCAAGCATGAATTTGCCGAGTTGAATCAACCCTGGATCAATGTTGACGGGGCGCGGCTCCGAGTAGCGCATCGCGTCGGCCAACTCTTGCTCGAGCTGGATCGTGAATCGTTTCACCATCGGCAAACAATCGGCCGCGACGATCGGATCGAACACGACGAGCCGTTTTAGCAAGTCGCTACCCATCGTCTGGTGATAATACTTGGTGTGGTGAAACGAAAAGTCGGCACTGCGAAGTGCGATCGGGCCGAAGCGAGGCAGCAGCCGATCGAGCGCCCAGTCGAGCGCATCCACATGCCGGCTGAAAATGGCGGCGACGAGAAGAGAATACGTCGGTTCGCGCGGGATGCCCATTCTTTGTAATCCCAAGGGTTCGCTGCGCTCACCCTTGGGCGTGCGCTAAACTTGTATCTGTTGCGGCGCGGTCTTCGACTGCTTGCGAGCGGCGATTTCGTCCTTGAACAGGCTGCGGACCTTTCGCTTCACGATGATATCCGCAACCCACGGCAGGAATCGGCTCACGAGCGTCATGAGCTTGCCGTTGAGCGTTAGAATGGTTTCATTGTAGCCTTTTTCGATGGCTCGCAGCGTCTGCTTCGCGACTTCCTCGGAGGTCATGCCGCGCATGTGGTCGAGCTGCACGAGCGCTTTTTGCTCGATCATGTTGTGGGAGAAATTCGTCTGCGTCAAGCCAGGGCATACGACCAGCACGTCCACGCCGTCCTTCGCCAGTTCGGCTCGCAATGCCTCGCTGAATCCCTGCACGGCAAACTTGCTCGCGGAATAATCGCCGCGCGCGGGAATGCCGCGCTTGCCGGCGATCGACGAGATATTGACGATGGCGGGTTTGTTACCCTTTTTCAACATCGGCAGAAAGACGCGCGTCGTTTCAGTCAGGCCGAAGAAGTTGACTTCCATGATTTGCCTTAAGACATCGGAGTTGCCGTCGGCGAAATGTCCTGTCGCGCCGATGCCGGCGTTGTTGATGAGCACATCGAGACCGCCGAACGCTTTGTCTGCTGCCTCGACCATCTTGCGGCGATCGTCCGGCCTGGTGATGTCGCCTTGCACGACCTCGATGACGCCGCCTTTGGCCCGAATCTCCTTGGCGACATCGTTCAAGAGATCGACATTGCGAGCGACGGCGAGCACCTTCGCTCCGCGTGCCGCCGCCTCTTCAGCCAGCGCCTTGCCAATACCCTGCGACGCACCCGTGATGAGGATGCGCGATCCCGCGATGCTGCGACGTTGGCCCATGACATGATTCTCTTGCGGATTTCGAGCGACACAACTCCTTCATCATAACCAGGCCTGTTGACACGTAGAATACGAGTCGAGCAGAAAAACCGGGAACACTGGGCGAAATGTGCCGATTATTCCGACTCAGAGCATTGCGCGGCCGCCTGCCTATTCACCGGCTGACAAATTCCCTGAATCGCCGGTATGATTTTTACCAAAAAAATGAAATAGGTTGAAGCGAAGAGAACTGACATGTCAGAAACCGAAACGATTTCACAAACTCTATCACCACAGATGGCACGCTATATGAGGGTGAATTACCGGCCTTGCAATATCTTGTCAATTTCCGTCTTGAATTCCGCTTCCGAGCGTAGCCCAACCATCGTTTTTTTAGGCTCCGCGCCACCGGAGAAGATCATGACGCATGGAATAGACGTGATCTGATAGGCCTGGCTTAATTTCTCGTTCGTGTCCACATCGACCTTGCCCACTTTTACTTTGCCTTCATATTGCGACGCAATCTGCTCAATGATAGGCGACAGCTGACGACATGGCCCGCACCACTCTGCCCAGAAATCGACGACCACTGGCACCTTGCTTTCGACGACTTCAGTCCGCCAGTTCTTTTCATTCAAGATGACAACGGTTCCCTTGTTCCCTTCATTCGGTACGGGAACCGGCCTGGGTTCGCGGCGCGGTATCGATTCCCACAACATCATCGTGAGGAATCCGCCGCCAACGAGAATTCCCAATAGCAAAATAATCGGCGCGGCAATTCCGGAAGGTTGTGCTGGCTGGGACATGGAAAATATGCCTTTTGTGGTGGGTAAGTCGATAGGCCGCTCGGCGAGCCTAGCCGCGTGAGCGGCAGGTTGAATTAGAAGCGGTTAGTTCAACCTGCCGCTCACGCGGCTTAGCTCGCCGGGAGGGTTCACGCCTCGGCGATGACGCTTTCCAGCGTCTTTGTCAGTTCCGCCTCGCTGACCAGGCCGACGATCGAGCGGCGCGGGGTTTTTCCGCCTTTGAAGACCAGAACGCGCGGAATGTTGGTAATGCCATAGGTGACGGCCAAATCCTGCTCGTCATCGACGTTGACTTTGCCGACTTTGGCCTTGCCGACGTATTTCGTGGCGAGGCTGTCGATCGCTGGCGTCAATGCGCGGCAGGGGCCACACCAGGGGGCCCAAAAATCGACGACCACGGGAACTGCGCTTTCGACGACTTCTTTCTGCCAATTTGCGTTGGTGAACTCAAGAACATTCGCACCAGCCATGTCCGTTTCCTTTCTACGGGAAGATTCATTCGTTTCAATCGTGATACCTTATTATACGCAGACGGACAAAAGCAGCAAATAGGTGGGCGTCCCTTTCGATTTTGGCATTCGACTGGCAGGTCGCCGAGCGCCATCGTAGCCATCTCGCTCCGCGAGATGGATTGGTCGGAGTGTCGAAGCCGACCGCAATTACGTGGTGATCAAAGCAATCCATCACGCGGAGCGTGATGGCTACGGTGATCTCGGAAAATCGATGAGCTAAACTCGTCACTCATCATAGATCGAGACGGAGATCTTTCCGGACTGCATGATCGAGCCGCGAAACATTCCGCTGGTGTTGTTGATCATCGCTGCGTTGCCTTGACGATCGAGCGCGATGATGCCGCCCGTGCCGCCGGGGATTTTCGGCAACGCGGCCAGAACCTCGGAGGTCGCTTTCTTTAGCGAATCGCCGCGATATTTCATGCGGGCCGCAATATCCGAAGCGACGGTGAAACGGATAAAGAATTCGCCCTTGCCCGTGCAGGAGACGCCGCAGGACTCGTTTTCGGCGTAGGTTCCCGCGCCGATGATGGGCGAATCGCCGACGCGGCCAGGCCTCACGTACGTGATGCCGCCGGTGGACGTGCCTGCTGCGATGTTGCCGTTAGCGTCAAGAGCGACGGCGCCGACCGTGCCGAAATGGGTCGGCTCGACTACGGCACGCGAGGTAGATTTCTCCTTGGCCTTGAGTTCGGCCTTCAGCAGCGCCTGCCAGGCCTTGTCGGTGTGGAAGTAGAGCGGGCTTACCAGCGGCATGCCCTGATCGCGGCAGAAGCGCTCGCAGCCTTCGCCGATCATGAAAACGTGCTCGGATTTTTCCATGATCAAACGCGCGGCGGAGATTGGATTCTTGAGCCGACAGATGCCCGCGACGGCGCCGGCCTTTTTGGTTTTGCCGTCCATGATCGAGGCGTTGAGTTCCTGCCTGCCTTCGCGATTGAACACCGCGCCTTTGCCGGCGTTGAATAGCGGCGAATCTTCGAGCACGCGAATCGCCGACTCGACGGCGTCAAGGCTCGACCCTTTTCTCAACAGGGCGGCGTGCCCCGCCTTGAGGGCTTGCTCGAGTGCCGAGCGATATTGTTTTTCCAGTTCCGGCGACAGCGTGTTTCTTGGCGGAGCGCCGGCGCCGCCGTGAATGACAAGGACAATCTTGTCCTGGGCGGGCGCCGAGTGGGCATAGGTCAAAATCGAGACGATTGCGAGGAGGAGTTGTCGCATGATCGAGGTTCCCTTTCCGATAGTCGAGGGTTGCGATACCTACGCATAGAATAGGCAGCACTCGCCGAAGCGACAAAAGCGAAGAAACGTGTTCCGCTGACATCAATCCCTTGCCGTCCCTAACTGAAAGCCCCCATGAATAGGCCATTTTCTCCCATCATTGCCTGGTTGTCCCGGGAGGTCGCCATCGCCGGCATCGCGGTCGCGGCCATCGTGGTCCACCTTTTGCTTCGATTTGGCTTCGCGTTCGATGGGCTGTTGTTTGGAATTTCAGCACAGAACATCCCGCTTTTGGCTGCGCTGATTGTCGGCGGAATTCCGCTTGTGATTGACTTGCTGGTCCGTCTTTTACGATTCGAGTTTAGCTCGGATCTGCTCGCGGGAATCTCCATCGTCACGGCCGCGATTCTCGGCGAATATCTCGCTGGCACGCTCGTCGTGCTCATGCTTTCCGGAGGCCAGGCGTTGGAGGCGTATGCCGTTCGGCGAGCGTCGTCGGCCTTGAATTCACTGGCGAAGCGGATGCCATCGCTTGCGCATCGCAAGCAAGACGGCACGGTGCACGACATCCCGCTCGATGCTATCGCGGTCGGCGATTTGATTGTCGTATTCCCGCACGAGACATGCCCTGTCGATGCCGTCGTTGTTGATGGGCACAGCACGATGGACGAATCCTATTTGACGGGCGAGCCGTTCGTACTGTCGAAAGCGGTAGGCTCGATGGTGATGTCCGGCGCGATCAATGGCGATGGAGCGTTGACGATTCGTGCGGAAAAACGCGCGATCGATTCGCGGTACGCGAAGATCATGCAAGTGATGCGCGAATCCGAACAGCGCCGGCCGGAGTTGCGGCGACTGGGCGATCAACTTGGCGCTTTCTACACGCCCTTCGCCGTCGCGATTGCATTGGCTGCCTGGGCGATTAGCCGCGATTCGACGTTGTTCCTGGCGGTTCTGGTGGTCGCCACGCCGTGTCCGCTTCTCATCGGCATTCCGGTCGCGATCATCGGGTCGATCTCCCTGGCGGCGCGGCGAGGCATTATCATCAAAGATCCGGCCGTGCTCGAAAAAATCGATACCTGCCGGACGGCCATCTTCGATAAAACCGGCACGCTGACCTATGGCCACCCGAAGCTCACCGAAGTGCTCGCGGCGGAGGGTTTCACGGCGTCCGAGGTGCTGGCGGCGGTTGCCAGTCTTGAGAGGTACTCCCGGCATCCGCTCGCTGCCGCGACTATCGCCGCCGCCCAGGCGGACTCGCTTTATCTCGCGGAAGCCGTCGAGGTGAGCGAACGGCCCGGCGAAGGGCTTCGCGGCACCATCGCCGGTCGCACGGTGCAAGTAACCAGCAGAAAGAAGTTGCTCGTACAATCACCAGATACGGAGTCCGAACTTCCGCCATTGGCGGGCGGGCTCGAATGCGTCACCTTGATCGATGGCAAGTACGCGGCAACCTTCCGGTATCGCGACGAACCTCGCAAGGAGGGCAGGGCGTTCATCCGTCATCTGAAGCCGCAGCACGATTTCAATCGAGTGCTGCTGGTTTCGGGAGATCGCGAATCCGAGGTTGCGTACCTTGCCGAGAAGGTTGGGATTAAAGTGGTTTTCTCGAGTCAAAGCCCTGAACAGAAACTGGCGCTCGTGCGTGAAGAGACCGGCAAGGCCGCCACCGTCTTCATGGGCGACGGTATCAACGACGCTCCGGCGTTGACGGCAGCGACCGTCGGCATCGCTTTTGGGCAGGGCAGCGATGTCACCGCGGACGCCGCCGGCGCCGTCGTGCTCGATAGCTCGCTTGAACGCGTGGACGAACTTCTGCATATCGGCCGACGGATGCGAACCATCGCACTGCAATCAGCCATCGGTGGAATGGCGCTCAGCGTGATCGGAATGCTGCTCGCGGCTACCGGGAATCTACCGCCCGTGGCCGGCGCCATGACCCAGGAAATAATCGACGTGCTCGCCGTGCTGAACGCGCTGCGCGCGTCGTTGACGCCGCGAGTGCTTTCGGATTATTAGTAGGCAAAGCGTAGGGGTGGGCTGATGAAAACTATTGGTAATTCGTCGATTCTTGGCATCATGCCCAGTCAATATTCGTTGCGCGCAGAGCACC